>JBARCK010000062.1:0-65254 GCA_049794015.1 Sulfitobacter sp.
GCGTCACCGACAAAAGGGCGCGCAATAACGCGACCAACTTTCATCTCATGCAAGCGTGGCGCAATGGTTTGGCAAAGTGCCAAAAGACGCTCCAGCCCAAAATGGTCCTCATGCGCCGCAATCTGAAACACGGAATCCGCTGAAGTATAGCAGATCGGCCATCCACTTTTGCAATGCTCTGCCCCCAGCCGCTCAATAATAGCCGTTCCGGGGGCGTGGCAATTGCCTAATATCCCATCGGTGCCTGCCGCATCCGCCACATATTGCACCAGATCAGCAGGAAAGGAATTTTCAGTCTCTTTAAAGTAATGCCACTCCCATGGCACTGGCAGGCCCGCCAATTCCCAATGGCCCGACGGGGTATCTTTGCCCCTGGATACCTCAGTTGCCGCACCCCAAGTGCCCCGAACCGGTGCCATCAGATCGGAAATCGCCAAATCACTTGCAAGGTTCAGCGCATTGCCCAACCCCAACGCCGACAAATGCGGCACCTTTAACGGGCCGCTGCGCCCGTCTTCGGCCTGTCCTGCGGCACAGGCCTGCGCAATATGCCCCAAGGTATTCGCCCCCGTATCCGGCACATTCCCGTTGAAAAATGTGTCCGCATCAGAGGCACCGCCAATCCCAACGGAATCCATCACCACAAGAAAGGCGCGTGGCATCAGCCCACCCTTTCAATAATCAATTCTGGTATTTTTGGCTTGCTTGACCCAAGCGTTATTGCCGTTTTAACCGCTTGGGCCGCGCGATCAGCTTCATCCGACCGGGTCGCGTGAACCACCGCAAGCGTCTGACCCCGGTTAACCTTTGCGCCCAGACGTGTCACATCTGACAGCCCTACAGCTGGATTGATCCGATCACCCTCAACATTGCGCCCACCGCCAAGGGCCACCACCGCAAGGCCCAATGCTTCACCATCAATCGTTGTGACATATCCGTCGCTCGGTGCGGTGACTTCGCGGATCACCGTGGCTTCTGGCAAAAATCGACGCCAGTTCTCAACAAATGAAACCGGACCACCCATGCCAGCCAGCATCGCGCCAAAGCGTTCTGCTGCGGCACCTTTGTGAATGGCCCTGACAATTGCATCAGCCCCAACCTGCACATCATCGGCCAGACCGCCATTGGCCAACAACACACCGCCCAGCGCTGCGGCGACATCCACAATTGGGCCACGCCCTGATCCAGTGAGAACGCGCATCACCTCGGCCACTTCCAATGCGTTGCCCAGGCTAGGCACCAACGGCTGGCTCATGTCGCTGATCACAGCTGTGGTCCGGCACTTGGCGGCATTGGCCGTTTTGGTCAGCGCCTCGGCCAATGCCTGCGCTTCCTTAATGTTTTTCATAAAGGCACCGCTGCCGACTTTGACGTCCAGCACCAGACCATTCAGACCCGCCGCCAGTTTTTTCGACAAGATCGACGCCGTGATCAAATCAAGCGAGTCCACGGTCGATGATACGTCGCGCACCGCATAAAGGCGTCTGTCGGCAGGCGCGATGTCGGCATTTGCACTTACAATCGCGCAGCCCACTTGCCCAACAACATCACGAAAACGATCCTCATTCAGATCGGTGGTCACGCCGGGGATCGATTCCAATTTATCAAGCGTGCCGCCTGTATGACCCAAACCGCGGCCCGATATCATTGGCACATAGGCCCCACAGGCCGCCAGCGCAGGCGCAAGGATCAAGGACACGCAATCCCCGACACCGCCGGTAGAGTGTTTGTCCAATATAGGGCCATCCAAATCCCAATTCAGCACGCGCCCTGAATCCCGCATGGCCAGTGTAAGCGCCACACGCCCAATATCGCTAAGGCCATTCAGACAAACACCCATGGCAAAGGCCCCAGCCTGTGCATCGCTGAGAGTACCGTCGGCCAATGACTGTGCGATCCACGCCAATTCATCCCGATTGGGGGTCTGACGGTGGCGCAATTTGCCAAGTATTGTGCGGGCGTTTACTGCGGTATTCATCGCGCTACCCTTTCATATGGGCGGCACCAAAGGCCCCCGGCAATAATTCGGCCAGCGTCGTATGCTGTTCAACGCCGCCTGTTGTCGCCATCGTTACAGGTACATCGCCTGCGCCAAATTCAGCCAGCTTTTGACGACACCCGCCGCAAGGTGTCACTGGCACATCACTGCCTGCAACAACGTATACTTCATGCACTTCGGTTTCCCCAGCGGCCACCATCGCGGCAATTGCACCGGCTTCTGCACAGGTGCCTTCGGGGTAGGCGACGTTTTCAACATTACATCCAACATAGAGCGTCCCAGACGCCGCACGGATTGCCGCCCCCACCTTAAAATTGGAATAGGGCGCATGGGCATTTTCCCGAACAGTGAGCGCAGCAGGTCGCAAATTGGATGACATGTTTCCTCCCCAGTTCCTTATCTGTAAAGAACAGTCCTTCATCTATAAAAAACTCTGCCCCAAGATACGAGCGGCAAAACGCAGCCGAGTTTCCCCTTGCGACATGTTCGTCCAAATTATGCGGGATTTCTAGGTCGCAGCAAAATATAGTTTAACGCTAAACTATATTTGAAAATGCAGCTGTACAGGTTACTGAACGGCCATCATTTAACGTCTGCGACAGGCTATATCCCCATTCTGTCTTGAGGATATAGCCCGTTTGTTATTTTAGAACTGAAGGTTAAATGACCGGCTTAGTCCGATCCGCAGTGTCCACTGATCATCTGATCCGGCTTGTGTGATGGGGCTTAGGCGCGCATCATTCAGCAGCTTTTCATAGCTCAACAAACCCTCAACGGCCCATTTGTCGTCAAGGCGATATGTTGCCTCAAGGGCAACGCCACCACCCAGCACACCGCCGTCAGGCGCATATGCGGAATAGCTGGATGCTGCGGCTTCTGCGGCACTCACGCCAAAATACGTCGAGGCATATTCAGAGTTGCCAAAGTTAATCCGTGGACCCATTTTGATGGTCAACCGGTCATTGGGGCGGAAAATCGAGTCAAAGCCGACAGTACCTGTCACGCCATGATGCCCGCCAAACCCGTGCCGCACGTCACCAAAGACCTGCCAGTCATCTTCGCGGTAAATCAGGCCAAAACCCAATTCAACGGCTGTGCTGATATCGTTCAAGCCAGCCAGTTCAGCATTGTCAGATGCTTTGCGTGATCCGATGACGCGAAACGCACCGCGAAAGGACAAACCAGTTGCGGGAAGTTCCCCAATGCCACTGCCAATGCTTACATTCCCAACTTTCAACCCACCAAAGGTGAAACCCAGATCAGGTTGCGCCCCATAGCTGTTGGCACCCGGATAGTCAGGCGCTGTTCCAACGCCACCGCGCAAGGAAAAGTTAAACGAATTTCCTTCTGCATAGGCAGGCATGGCCAAAGCAGTTGAAAGGGAGAGGGCAACAAAAACACCGGTACGCATAGGACTCGTGCTCCATTAGAAAGGGAAACTGACCAATTAGGCTCTCCCTTATCACCTTATGATCCCGCTAACAGCGAAATTAGTAGATCTAGTGCAGTTAATTTGTGCACAATTCCGTGTAAACGGCTGTAAATTTTCTTTCCTGATACCGCCTGTCGCTGCGTGCAGGGCTTGCCCAGATTGCAAAGGCTACTTAACACATAAGCAAGAGTGGAGGACTGATAATGAGCTACCGTGATACCTATCAAAACTGGCAAGAAAACCCCGAAGCCTATTGGATGGATCAAGCCAAGGCGATTGACTGGGATAAAGCCCCATCAAAGGCATTGTTTGATCTCGGGGAAGACCTGTTTGAATGGTATGCGGATGCAAAGGTAAACGGATGTTACAACGCCGTAGACCGCCACGTCGAAAATGGCCGTGCGGATCAGGTCGCGATTATCCATGACAGCCCCATCACCGGAACGCAGACCAAGATTACCTATGCCGAATTGCAGACCCGCGTTGCATCCCTTGCTGGTGCGCTGGTGTCCCAAGGCGTGACCAAAGGGGATCGTGTTATTATTTACATGCCAATGGTCCCCCAAGCATTAGAGGCAATGCTGGCTTGCGCGCGCATCGGTGCGGTACATTCCGTGGTATTTGGTGGCTTTGCTGCCAACGAATTGGCTGTTCGGATCAACGATTGCACACCCAAAGCGATCATTGCGGCCTCTTGCGGCCTAGAGCCGGGCCGTGTGGTTGAATATAAACCCCTGCTCGACGGCGCGATTGAAATGGCCGACCACAAGGTCGACACCTGCATCATTTTGCAGCGCGACGCCCACCCTTGCGATCTGATCCCGGGCCGCGATTTGGATTGGCATACAGCGCAGGACGGCGTTGAGCCTGCGCCATGTGTCCCGGTTGAGGGCAATCACCCGGCCTATATTCTTTATACATCGGGCACCACGGGCGCGCCAAAAGGCGTTGTGCGCCATACTGCGGGTCACCTCGTTGCGCTGAACTGGACCATGAAAAACATCTATGATGTTGATCCCGGTGATGTGTTCTGGGCGGCATCAGATGTGGGTTGGGTCGTGGGACACAGCTATATTTGCTATGGCCCCCTGATCCACGGCAACACCACTGTGGTGTTTGAAGGTAAGCCGATTGGCACGCCCGACGCAGGGACATTCTGGCGGGTTATCGAAGAACATGACGTGCGCAGTTTCTTTACCGCACCCACTGCAATTCGCGCCGTCAAACGCGAAGACCCCAAGGGCGAGTTCATCAAGAAATACGACCTTAGCCGGTTGCGTGCCTTGTACCTTGCAGGTGAACGCGCTGATCCTGACACCATCGAATGGGCGCAGGAAAAACTGGGCAAACCGGTCTATGATCACTGGTGGCAGACCGAAACAGGCTACACCATCGCTGGAAATCCAGCAGGTCTTGAGGCGTTGCCAGTCAAAATTGGGTCCCCCACCGTGCCGATGCCCGGATACGATGTGCATATTCTGGACGAGGCAGGCCACCCGCAAAAGCCCGGCGAATTGGGTGCAATTGCGATCAAACTCCCCCTGCCCCCGGGTACATTGCCAACGCTTTGGAACGCCGAAGATCGGTTCAAGAAATCGTACCTCACCACCTTCCCCGGCTATTACGAGACTGGCGATGCGGGCATGATGGACGCCGATGGATACCTCTATATCATGGCGCGCACCGATGATGTGATCAATGTCGCAGGTCACCGCCTGTCGACAGGTGCCATGGAAGAAGTCCTCGCGGGTCACCCAGATGTTGCCGAATGTGCGGTCGTTGGCGTTAGTGACGCGCTTAAAGGACAATCTCCCATCGGGTTTGTCTGCCTGTCCAAAGGCGTGAACCGCCCGCATGGCGACATCACAGCCGAGTGCGTCAAACGCATCCGCGATCAGATTGGTCCGGTGGCGGCGTTTAAACTGGCACTTGTCGTGGATCGTTTACCAAAAACACGCTCTGGCAAAATCTTGCGCGCGACGATGGTCAAGATTGCGGACAGTGCGGAATTCAAAATGCCCGCCACCATTGATGATCCCGCTATCTTGGATGAAATAAAAGCAGCACTTCAAGAAATCGGCTACGCTAAGGGCTGAAACTCGGCAAAGGAGGGCTTTATGGCGGCTCCAACCCTCGACAACTTTGAGATGACATCGGCTTTGGCAGACCTCACAACTTGGTTGATCCAGCAGGGGTTGGAAAACACCCCTGTTGAAACCTGGCTGGACGACTGCTGTCGCAAAATCTTGGCGGCGGGCATTCCGATACAACGGGTCAACATGTCAACGCGCGGTCACCATCCCGAAATTGGTGCCGTCGCCTTTCGCTGGCACCGTGATGGCCAAAGCGAAAGGTTTGACTATCAGCGCAGTGCCGATACCCCGGTGGATTACCTTCAAAGCCCGCTTTACCATTTGATGACCAATAACATCTCGGAAATGCGACAAGATCTGACAGATCCAGACCCAGAACTGGATTTTCCGATGTTTGATGAACTGAGCGCACGCGGCTGTACCGAATATTACGCCGCCAAACGTTTTTTTCTGCGCCAGGATCATGCAACGCCTGCTGATCCCGAAAAAAGAGAAGAAAACATGACGATTTCCATAACCACCGACGCAGCAGGTGGCTTTACCAAAGCACAATTGAACGGCTTGCGTGACCTGCTTCCGCCAATATGCTTGACCCTGAAAAGTGGCGCGAACCGTTTGATGGCAGAGGATATCACCGCAGCTTACCTTGGCCGCGACGCCAGCAAGCGTGTGCTGTCCGGCGCAATTTCACGGGGATCGTGCGAAACCATTTCCGCCGTGATTTGGTACTTTGACTTGCAAGGTTTCACCAAGCTGTCCGAAACACTGCCCGGCGCTTCGATCATCGCATTGTTGAATGACTACTTTGCCGAAGCCGTTGACGCCGTTGAACGCAATGGTGGCAACGTTCTAAAGTTCATGGGCGATGGCATGCTTGCGATCTTTGATCTGGATGAAATTCCCGATGCCCGGCGTATTGCCATTGATGCCGCGCTTGAACTGCGCACCCGCTTTGTCACCTTGAATGAACAACGTATGGCCGATGGTTTGCCGACAACCGGTTTCACCTTGGCGCTGCATGCGGGTGATGTTCTGTATGGCAATATCGGTGGCAAAACACGGCTGGATTTCACAGTCATCGGTCCTGCCGTCAACACCACCGCGCGGATGTTAGGCATGACAGGCGCGCTGGATCAGACAATCATCATATTCCTCTAAAATCGCGGCCCCATTGCTGTCTGAACGGCCTGAATTGGTTTCTTTGGGGCAATATCGTTTACGTGGCGTGACGGACCGCCAAGAATTGTTCACACTTGATTAACCCGCGCCAAGACAGCATCCGCGCTGAAGCGCTGGCTGTCGCAGTGCTCAGTTAAATTGTTCACTGATCAGCCGTTCCTCAAGCCCATGACCCGGGTCAAACAATATCCGGTGTTCAACACTTGGTTCCGAGCGGATATCAACACGCACCACATCCCGGTGCGATTTACCGTCTGCGTCCGCCATCACTGGACGTTTCTCAGGCTCCAAAACGTCAAAACGGACCTGTGCGACCTTGGGTAACAAGGCACCACGCCAGCGACGTGGCCGAAATGCGGCCATCGCGGTCAGTGCCAACACGTCCGCCCCAATCGGCAAGATCGGACCGTGTGCGGAATAATTATACGCCGTTGACCCTGCAGGCGTTGCCACCAACGCACCGTCACAGACCAGTTCCTGCATCCGCAACCGCCCATCAACGGTGATTTGCAATTTAGCAGCCTGCGGTCCCTCGCGCAGCAATGCCACCTCATTGATCGCCAACGCCTTGGACACATCCCCGTTCATATGGGTCGCCTCCATCGCTAAGGGATTGATCACAGCTTCTTCAGCGGTACCCAGACGTTCCTGCAAATCAGATTCACCATAGACATTCATCAAGAACCCAATGGTGCCCCGGTTCATCCCATATACAGGGACGCCAAGGTGTTGCGTGTCGTGCATTGTTTGCAACATAAACCCATCGCCGCCCAGCGCGACAACCACCTGTGCCTTTTCCACGGGGGTATTGCCATAGCGCCCAATCAACGCAGCGCGCGCCGTTTGTGCAACAGGCGCACGGCTGGCGGCAAAGGCGATTTTAAAAGTCATAGGTCAAAGTTTCCGATGGGACGCATTTATGCCCGAAACAACCACATTATTCCTCGCGCTACCAGCATTGCCGCACAATTGATGCGACTCGTCGGAATTCAGCCTTCCTGACCCGCGTGGTTTCCGATACGAAACACGAGACTCAAAGCTGCCCAAAGGGAACAATACCATGTCCGGTTTTTTCACAGATACGCTTGCAACATCAGACCCCGAAATTTTGGCCTCCATCACTGATGAATTGGGCCGCCAGCGCGACGAGATCGAGCTGATCGCCTCCGAAAACATCGTTTCCGCCGCTGTGATGGAGGCGCAGGGGTCGGTGATGACCAACAAATACGCCGAAGGGTATCCGGGGCGTCGCTATTACGGTGGCTGTCAATACGTTGATGTGGCTGAGAATTTGGCGATTGAGCGTGCGTGCAAGTTGTTTGATTGCGGCTTTGCAAACGTGCAGCCGAACTCAGGCTCTCAGGCAAATCAAGGTGTGTTTCAGGCGCTATTGCAGCCCGGTGATACCATCCTTGGCATGTCATTGGACGCAGGCGGCCACCTGACCCACGGTGCGGCCCCAAACCAATCAGGCAAATGGTTTAATGCGATCCAATACGGCGTACGCCGCGAAGACAACCTGCTGGATTATGATCAGGTCGAAGCATTGGCCAAAGAACATAATCCAAAAATGATCATCGCAGGTGGTTCCGCCATTCCGCGCCAGATCGATTTCAAACGCATGCGCGAAATTGCTGATATGGTTGGTGCCTATCTGCACGTCGACATGGCGCACTTTGCTGGCCTTGTGGCAGCTGGTGAACACCCCAGCCCCTTCCCGCACGCCCATGTTGCGACCACCACAACACATAAAACCCTGCGCGGTCCACGCGGCGGTATGATCCTGACCAATGACGAAGCCTTGGCTAAGAAATTCAACTCCGCCATCTTCCCCGGCATCCAAGGCGGCCCATTGATGCATGTCATCGCGGGCAAAGCTGTTGCCTTTGGTGAGGCGCTGCGCCCCGAATTCAAAACCTACATCAAACAGGTTATCACCAACGCCCAAGCGCTGTCTGATCAATTGATCAAAGGTGGCCTTGATACGGTGACGCATGGCACCGACACCCATGTGGTGCTGGTCGATCTGCGGCCCAAAGGTGTGACAGGCAACATTGTGGACAAGGCATTGGGCCGCGCCCATATCACCTGTAACAAAAACGGTGTTCCATTTGATCCGGAAAAGCCAACCGTGACCTCTGGCATTCGCCTTGGATCACCTGCGGGTACAACACGCGGGTTTGGTGAGGCCGAATTCCGCCAGATCGCAGATTGGATTGTCGAAGTGGTCGATGGTTTGGCCGCGAATGGCCCGGATGGCAACGAAGCGGTTGAAGCCAAGGTGAGAGCCGAAGTCGCAGAAATGACAAAACGCTTCCCGATGTATCCAAACCTCTAAGGGTAGTATTTCAAAACTCATAAAATCGGCCCCGGCAGAGATGCACGGGGCCTTTCTTTTTCGGGGTCTGCTGGTGTTTAGGTTAGAACCCGACCAACACCAACTTACCCTTCGCGGTATTGCTCTCCAAAATCTCATGCGCTTTCTTAAGGTTCGCCGCATTGATCTTGCCCAAGGTTTCAGTTGCAGTGGACTTGATCTTGCCAGCATCCAGCAGCGCAGACACTTCATTCAAAATATCGTGCTGCCGCGTCATATCAGGCGTCTGAAACAAGGATCGTGTGTACATCAATTCCCAATGGGTCGAGATGCTTTTGGCCTTGAAGGGCATAATGTTCAGGCTTGTCGGATCATCAATCAAACCAAAGCGACCTTGCGGTGCGATCAATTCAGCAATCTGTTCGATGTAGGTGCCCGTCTGGTTTGTGGAAAACACATATCCGGGCTGGCCAATGCCCAGCGCCTTAACCTGTGCCGCCAAGGGTTGGCTGTGATCGATTACGTGATGTGCGCCTAATTCGCGCACCCAATCTTTTGTCTCAGGGCGGGACGCCGTTGCAATCACCGTCATATCGGTCAACGCGCGCAGCAGTTGGATGGCGATTGATCCAACACCACCCGACCCACCAATGATCACAACCGCTGGGGCAGCACCCGGCACCGGATCATTGACACGCAAGCGGTCAAACAACATTTCATAGGCGGTCAGTGTGGTCAGCGGCAGTGCGGCGGCCTGTGACGCTGATTCAGATAGCGGCGCGCGGCCAACGATGCGTTCATCCACCAGATGGAACTCTGCATTGGTCCCCGAACGATTGATTGCGCCCGCATACCAAACCATATCACCAGTTTTGAACAAGGTTACGTGCTCGCCGACCTCAACCACTTCACCAACCGCATCCCAGCCCAAAACCGCAATTTCATCACCCTCAGCAGGGCGGTTTTGGCGGATTTTTGTATCCACAGGGTTCACCGAAACGGCCTGTACCTGCACCAATAGGTCGTGCCCCTTCGCACTTGGCCGCTCCAATTCTACATCAATCAACGCATCTGCGCGGCTAATTGCGCCGGGTGTTTTATATCCAACAGCTTTCATTTCTTTCTTCCTTCGCTTTAGGCGATTAGTGTCATTTCATTCAAAACAAAACTGGCAACGGCGCCGTCCGTCGCCTTCATGTAGGTCGCCAGATGCGGGGCATTCATATGCGCTTGCCACAGTTCGCGTGTTTCCCAGTTTTCGTAGAACACAAAGAAGCCCGGCGCGTCATTGTCCACATGCAGATCATATTGAATGCACCCATCCTCGACGCGGGTCGGCGCAACAAGCTTTTCCAACTCTGTGCGCAAGAATGCTTCTTTTCCGGGGGTTGCAGTGATCTGAGCAAGAATGGTCAGGGGCATCATGCTGTCTCCTTTTGACAAATTTGAACTTAACAGGCATATGCGAGCCTAAGAACAAATACGCAAGTACGCACTATATCTGCATATAGGTACACAATGGATACTGTAAGACAGACATCTGCCCAACGGTTCGACAGCTATGATTGCAACGAGGGATGCCCGGTTGAAGCGGCCCTGGAACAGATCGCTGGCAAGTGGAAAGGTCTGATTATCTTTCATTTAATGGAAGATACGCTGCGCTTTAACGAACTGGCGCGCCGCGTGGGCAATGTCACGCAACGCAGTCTGACCAAGCAGTTACGCGAACTTGAAGCGGATGGCATTGTGCATCGCAAAGTCTTTGCCGTGGTGCCACCACGGGTGGATTATAGCCTGACGAATAAGGGGCGCAGCCTACGCACGGTCATTGACGCTTTGGGTGCATGGGGTGCAGAGTTTCGAAAATAATGTGCGACACGCATCACTGACGTAGAAAGACAGACAGATGAAAATTCATCACGCCGGGTCACGCCCTTCTGAAACGGGTCCTGTTGATTACTTTACGGGCGCGGTCCGTATCGATCCGCTGATCTCAACGCCGGACCCCGCGCGCCTACGGGGCGTTTCTGTCACTTTTGAACCGGGTGCGCGCACTGCATGGCACACCCATCCTTTGGGGCAAACGCTGATTGTCACCGCTGGTATTGGCCGCGCCCAAAAGCAGGGGGAACCCATCCAAACCATACGGCCCGGCGATGTTGTGTGGTTTGCACCGGGCGAAAAACACTGGCATGGGGCCGCGCCAGAATGCGCAATGACCCATATTGCCCTACAAGAAGAACTGGATGGCAAAGCCGTCGAATGGATGGAACAGGTAAGCGATGCCGACTATCTAGAATAAAGATACGCGACGGAAACCTGACGGTGATCCGTTGAACCCTCACACAAACAGGTTGAGGTTCCATGCGCATTCCATTTTCAGCCCCGCTCACCATCACAGCAACTTTGATCGCACTTGGCGGCGCGACCATGATGGCCACTGCCGCTGTAGACATCACTGAAAGTGGCAACAAACGCTGCATTGCATCTGATGGCTGCCTGACCACGCCACGGGTACTTTCCCAAACCGCAACAATCCACATCGCATCACGGCACAAGATGTTTCTGTCTGCGTGACGGCAACCCCCAAACGCGGAACCAAAGCCGTAGACGTCCGGGTACCCGGCATCGCAATAAACGGGATCAAGATCCGTCCTGGCACTGCTGACTTTTATGACGCCTCGACCCCACGCGGGCATTCACGCGACCCACGCTCGGGCTGGAACTTGGACGGGATGGGTGCACGCCAAACGCTGGGTTTAGACATTCAAAACGCCCATGTTGGTCCTGAAGGGGATTATCACTATCACGGTATGCCTCCGGCTTTGGTGACAACGTCACAGGACACGTTAATGGGCTATGCGGCGGACGGGTTTGAAATCCATTATGTCGGATCAAATGCCCGCTCTAGCTACATGTTATTGCCCGGCACGCGGGCCACGGCACCGGGCGGTGCGCATGACGGGACCTATAATGAGGATTGGACTTTTGTCAGTGGCTCCGGGAATTTGGACCAATGCAACGGGGCCATGTCCGACGGGCGCTATGTATATTTTGCAACGAATACTTATCCTTTCTTTCCTCGGTGTTTGTTCGGCACTGACATCGCCCGCATCCGGTGACGATTGGTATTAGAAAACGTTGACCTTCACGCAACCAACTGGCCAAAGATACTGTGCAAGACGCGCCAAACCGGGAGGTAGATCGAATATCCAGCCTCGCGGCACTTGCCTAAATGTCCGCTTTTAGGCTTCTCTTGAACATAAGGCGCTACAGCGCGAAATTCTTTGTTCGGAGATAGACATGATATCCAAAGTAAACCTGACTTCAATCTTGGGCATTCGCGTCCCGATCATTCAAGCGCCGATGATTGTCCAGAAACCTTTGGTCCCATTGGCAGCCGCAGTTAGCAATGCTGGTGGTCTTGGCTCTTTGGGGTGCGCTGAAATGTCTGTCAAAGAGCTGGAACAACGCATTCATGAAATGCGGGTGGCGACCGACAAACCATTCAACTTGAATTTCTTTTTACATCAGCCCCCTCGCTATGACGAGGATTTGGATGTGAAAATCAAAAGCTTGATTGCGCCATTCTACGAAGAACTTGGGCTACAACTCCCCCATGATACGACGCCAAATGGGTTGGACGCGTTCGACAGCGAACGGCTAGCTTTGTTGGTACAAGAGAAACCCGCGATGGTAAGTTTCCATTTTGGGTGCCCGGCGGTGGATGTCATCGACGCCTTAAGGAGTGCGGGGATTGTGACAGCTGCCAGCGCAACAACGGTACGTGAGGCGCTCGCTTTGCAGTCAGCAGGTATAGACATCGTTGTCGCCCAAGGCTGGGAGGCAGGTGGCCATCGTGGTTCGTTTGAGACCAATTTCGAAGATACCGGCATTGGCACGCTTGCACTGGTGCCGCAAATTGTGGACGCTGTTGATGTTCCGGTTGTCGCAGCCGGGGGCATTGCTGATGGCCGTGGCATCGCAGCAGCACGCGCCCTAGGTGCCAGCGGCGTGTGGATGGGGACGGCATTTTTGTCCTGCCTAGAAACGCCAATCACAGCACTGCACCGCAAATCACTGGGCGCTGCACGTGATGAAGACACACATCTGTCACGGGCGTTTTCTGGTCGCCCTTGCCGTGCCAAACGCACGCCCTACTCAGAAAAAATGGCCAGTACACGCCCCAAACTGCAAGACTTTCCACTGATGTACAATTACAGCGGCCCCCTGAAACGGTCTGGAATTGACCGCGACGATTTGAATTACCAGTTCCTTCTTTATGGCCAAGCTGCCGCGCTTAATCGTGAACTGACGGCCGAGCAACTCATTGCAAGGCTCACCGCAGAGACACGTGAGGTGATGAGCGGTCTTACGTGGTGATGCCCTTCCAAGCTGCCAATGCAATAAGGGATACAGGTGGAAAATCCCGGTGCATAAAGGTAATGCGTCAAGCGTAATTGCCTCACACATTGCTTCCCCATCTAAAGCGTCAGAGTAGCCTCACTTATTGCGGGGCTTCACGTATTTGATCGCAAGAACGCGCCTAGGACCAACCATTGGGATCCTACACCAGACTGCTTTTGGGCAAATCAACCATTGCATTGTGGCCGGGATTGAAATTACTTTATAAAATAACAAATGAACCGTTATGAGGGAATGTGCACCATGCGAAAGCAGGCGGCGACGCGACAATCGGATGTGCTGAAGGTGCTTGAAATGCACGATAAGCCCATGACTGCTTATGCCATTTTGGATGAAATGAAGCTGGGCGAGCCAGGTCTTGCGCCACCAACTATCTACCGCACATTGGCCGCACTGACCGAACAAGGGCGCGCGCACAAACTGGAATCTATCAAAGCGTTTGTGCCCTGTCGCTGTGACCACGCTGCATCGGTTCCAGTTCTGGCCGTTTGCGAAACCTGTGGCATCGTCGAAGAACATGACGGAACTGAACTTTTGCCAAAACTTGAATCTCTGTCGATGCAGTCGGCATTTACGGCCACGCGTCACATTGTCGAAATTCACGGTCGCTGCCAAACCTGCGCGATTTAACTCATATAATAAGGATAGTTCACCATGCTCAGACATGTTTCCTCTGCGTTTTTCATCCTTGCTGCAACTGCTGTCACGGCCCAAGAAACCCGCCAACTTGACGCCCATGAACATGGTGTGGGAACGCTCGATGTTGCTTTTGATGGTGATCGGATCGCGATGCAACTACATGCGCCGGGTGCCGATATTGTGGGGTTTGAATACGCCGCGACAACTGCCGAAGACCGTGCAGCCGTAGACGCGGCGGTTGCGACACTGGCACGCCCGCTTGATCTGTTTTCCCTGCCTGCGGCTGCGGGATGCAGTGTTGTTGAAGCAAGCGCCTCTTTGGAAAGCGAAGAAGAGCATGATGAACACGCGCATGAAGAAAGTGAGCACGACGATCATGATGCGCACAAAGAAGAAAACCACGATCACGCGGAACATGCTGATGAAGGGCACAATGATGAAGATCATGCGAATGAGGCCAGCCATACTGAGTTTCACGCAAAATATACGTTGACCTGCGCCGATCCTACACAGGCGACCCTCATCACCTTTGCTTATTTCGACACATTCCCAAATGCGCTGGAACTTGAGGTTCAGGTGATTTCTGATCAGGGGGCCACCGCTTTCGAGGTTGAGCGTGCCGCGCCAACGCTTGATCTGCGCGATATGTTCTAAGGCCAATGCCGGTCATGGGCTCAGACACCCCTATCCTATCATTAAAAGACGTCCAGTATCGCTGGTCGGGTCAAGCGGGCTTTGCTCTGGATGTTCCAGAGTTTTCCATCGCCAAGACCGAAAGCGTTTTGCTTTTGGGTGAAAGCGGTTCGGGCAAGTCGACGTTGTTGTCGCTGATCTGTGGTACGATCACCCCGCAAAGCGGAACTGTGGCTGTATCCGGCATCGATATTGCGTCGCTTTCAGCGGGCAAACGGGACAGATTTAGAGCCGAGCAGATTGGACTGATATTTCAACAATTCAATCTGCTGCCCTATGCGAGTGTTTTGGACAATATCCTCTTGCCCTTGCGGTTTGCACCGCAACGTCGTGGACGCCTTCCTGCGCCACAAGACACGGCGAGGACACTCTGCATCAGTTTAGGGTTGCCAGATAATACCATAACCGCCCAAGCAGGAACTCTGAGCGTGGGTCAACAGCAGCGCGTCGCCGCCGCGCGCGCTTTGATCGGCGCACCGCCACTTATCATTGCGGATGAACCAACGTCCGCATTGGATGCAGCGACGCAAGCCACCTTTCTGGATCTTCTGTTCACACAGGCCCGCGCGTCCGGCAGCACGCTGTTGATGGTGAGCCATGATGCGCGATTGGCAACGCATTTTGATAGGGTTGTGCAGATGTCGGATATCGCCAAGCCAGCGCAGGTCATCGCATGATCTTACGCCTCGCCTTTGGCTCTTTGATGGCCCGTGCTTTGACCGTAGGCATGACGATCCTTGCCATTGCCCTATCTGTCGCCTTGTTCTTGGGTGTCGAAAAAGTCCGCACGGGGGCCAAGGCCAGCTTTGCCGATACGATCTCGGGCACTGATCTTATCATCGGTGCGCGATCAGGTTCTGTGCAATTGTTGCTTTATTCCGTGTTCCGCATCGGCAATGCCACAAACAACCTGACATGGGAAAGTTACCTTGATATCGCTGCCCGCCCAGAAGTGGATTGGATCGTGCCCATCTCGCTGGGCGACAGCCACCGGCAGTTTCGCGTCATGGGCACAACGACAGCGTTCTTTGAGCGTTATAAATATCGCGCTGGACAATCGCTTGCCGTGGCAAAGGGCGCGGTCATAGATGACCTCTTCGACACAGTCATTGGCGCAGATGTGGCCGCAACACTGAATTACAAAGTCGGTGATCCCATTGTGGTGGCACATGGCCTCGCGTCATTCATCGAACACGCAGACCAGCCTTTTCGCGTGTCAGGTATATTAGAGAAAACTGGCACGCCCATAGATCGCACAGTCATCGTAAGCCTTGAAGCGATTGAAGCCATCCATGTGGATTGGCAAAGCGGTGCACAGATACCTGGACAAGCGACACCCGCCGATACCATCCGTCAGATGACCCTGACACCAAAAGCCGTGACAGCAGCCCTTGTCGGTGTGAAAAGCCGCCTACAGGTGTTCGGCTTGCAACGCGCCATCAACGAATATCCCCAAGAGCCATTATTGGCGATCCTGCCCGGTGTCGCCCTGCAAGAGCTTTGGCAAATTGTGGGCATTGCCGAAACCGCACTGATTGCAGTGTCGGGCATGGTGGTGGTCACAGCGCTGATTGGGATGATGGCGACGATCTTTTCCAGCCTGAATGAACGGCGCCGCGAAATGGCGATCTTTCGCGCGATGGGCGCGCGGCCCCGCGTGATCCTTAGCTTGCTGGTGATTGAAGCCGCGCTTATGGCGGCCATTGGTGCGGCCGTCGGGCTGGGATTGCTGTATCTAGGATTGATCGTGGCACAACCTCTTATGGACGCCGCTTTTGGTTTGTGGCTGCCCATTGAACCGCCCTCGATACGCGAGGTCTGGGTCTTGTTGGCAGTTGTTGCCGCTAGCGCGATTGTGAGCCTTGTACCAGCATTGCGGGCCTACCGCATGTCATTGGCAGATGGTATGATGGTCAGGATATAGCAGAGGGTTTGATACAATGATGTTTTCCCGCCGCCACCTCATTGCCATTGCTGCCGCAAGTGCGGCGCTTCCGCGTGCCAGCCTTGCCGCAACACCCCGCGTTATTGCTTGGGAGGATCTTATTCCTCCGGGCGTGCCCTACGCCCAAATCATCGGCAGGGGCGAAGTTGACGAGGCCAAGGATACCTGGCTTCCTGAATTTGATAAAAACGCGACCAAACTGAACAAAGAATTGCATGGGGCATACATCAAAATGCCGGGGTATGTCCTGCCCATCGACATGTCTACGGCTGGTGTGACCAGCTTTATCATGGTGCCCTATGTCGGGGCCTGTATCCACACGCCGCCACCGCCGGCCAATCAGCTTGTCTTTGTGGACAGCAAAAAACCATGGCCCAGTGATAAACTTTGGGATCCGGTTTGGGTCACGGGACGCATGCGCCATGAACTGCAATCCACAACGATTGCCGATATAGGTTACGCCTTGAATGCTGATCTGATTGAAGTCTACGAATGGTAAAGCATGTTTTTGATCGCAGGGCGGTTTTGGCAGCGCTGGGTACTTTGGCTTTTGCCCCTTCATCGGGGGTCGCCAAAGACTACGTTGATTTGAACTGGAGCGACCTTGTGCCAAAGGGCCAACCGGTAATTCCGCCTGATCTTCAAGGGTTGATCAACCACGATGGCCCCAGCGTCGCCGGTCAACAGCCGCCCTCGCAAGGTGTGCGCACAGATTGGAACGGCCAGACCGTGCGTTTGCCAGGATATATCGTGCCCATCGACTACTCCGGCACGGGGGTTACCGCCTTTATACTGGTGCCTTTTGTCGGCGCTTGTGTTCATGTCCCGCCCCCGCCCGCGAACCAGCTGGTGTTTGTCACGACAGCAAAGCCCTACGAAAGCTCTGGGCTGTTTGAAGCTGTGAATGTTGTCGGGATGTTCGGCACTGCGTCCACCTCGACGCAGCTGGCCGATATCGCTTATGCGCTTTCAGCAGATCACATAGAGCCTTTCTAACAACGAAAAACGGCCCCCATGATTTCAGGGGGCCATTCAAATACTTAACGCTCAACTTTTCTTAGCGTTTTTCATCACTCACAAAGTCTTCCAGTATCTTTTCGTTCTTCGCCTCTTCGATCTTGCGAATACGATCTTCGGTAGAGCGGCTGTCAAAGCGGTATTTGACCACATTGATCAGGCTTAGCGTCAACAACATGATCCCCATGCCCCAGTATCCCTTGGTCGCCAGTGGCACTTCGGTACTCATCCAAAGTGAGATCGCCAGCAAGCCATATGCCACGGCCACACCCACAAAGTTCAGCATCAAAATCATCGCGTTGTCATTACGTTCATATGTCATCTTAATCTCTCCAAAATTTTCGTGTGATATGCCCATCGTTCGGGCAGGTTGTGTGTTTAGCTAAGGGACTCTGCTGTTATTTCTCTTTTAGGCGTTCCAAGACATCCGCCGCTGTGCTGCGCCCTTTGGCACCAAAGCCCGCATCAGACATGCGATCACCAATATCGCGGTGATCCAATTCGCGGTCGATCTGAGACAGGATTTCGCCTTGCTCAAACGGGTCGTCCTGGCCCAATACACGGCCAATCAGTGCATCAGCTTCATCCATCGCGGTATCGCCGCCCAGATGACGGCGCAGGTGTTTTTGAATGCCTTGTTCGTGGCGCACTGCGCGGGCTGATACGGCACCTTGTTTCAAATCGATGATCCGGCGGTTGGCTGTTTCAACAGAGTGACGCAGTTGCAGAATGCGTCCCTCAAGTCGTGCCAAAGTCTCGCGGCGCCGGGTCAGTTCGTTTTCCATATCGGCAATCGCCTGCGCCGCTTGTGCTGCCATGTCATCGCGCCCGCCTGCCATCGCGGCCTTGGCACGCGCACTCAGTTCGGTGATCCGGGCAGCCATACCGTCGACTTGCCGCGCCTCGCTGCGTTCGCGTTGGATCAGGCTGGCCAAGCCAAGTTTCGCTGCTTTTAGATTGGCGTCTGCCTCGCGGATTTTCTGATCGATCAATTCAATTGAATAATGATCTCTCAACTGCTGTTCTGCGCGGGCAGATGCCCCAGTAAATAGTGTTCTCATTGTAGCAATCATATCGCTCTCCCATTTCATGAACATCGTTCACAAATTGAGATATAGCGATTCCTGAACGATGTTCAAGCATTATTTTGAACGACGTTCAAAAACTAACTGTTTCCAATTTCACGCAAGACCTGAGTCAGCATGATTTCAATCTGATCTTGCGGCACAGCAGATATGCGGCGTTCCAACCCCAGCAGCACAATGCCATGCACCGATGAAAACAACGCGCGCACCATCAAATCCAAATCATGCCGCTGCATGTCTGGGAACAACTGCGCCAAGGGCTGTGCAATCAACCCAAAGACGGCGCGCAACTCCAACAGATACCAATCTGGCACCGTGCCATCGACAGACATTTCCAAATCAAACAGCGCCCGCCACAAATATGTATGGTCCACCGCAAAGTGCAGATAGGCGTGAGACATGGTGATAAGCTGTGCGTTTGGCGATTGCGTGGCCACCCCTTCGACTTGCGCGGATACAAACGCGCCCAACTGTCGGAATGTGCGGGCATTCACCGCCATCACCAACGCGTCCAGATCATCAAAGATATTATAAATTGCACCAACAGAACATCCTGCCTGTCCGGCAAGGGTGCGCGCCTTGAGGGTGGACAACCCACCCGCTTTGATCTGCGCCTCAGCCGCATCAATCAGCGCCTCGCGCAACACTGCTTTGCGCGCCTCTACTTTGCCTGCCATTGCCAACCTCGCCTCATGAACCACGTTCACGGTTTAGCGGGGTAACGCCCAACTGACAACTTAGATATGTGACATGATGTTGATCGCACGGCCCATCGGATCAGTCACAAAAAATCGGCGCACGCCCCACGGCTCATCCGTTAAAGGATAGTTTATTTCGTATCCCAGCTTAAGCGCACGCACATGTACGGCGTCCACATCATCGACCTGCACAGACAGGTCCGGCACTGCGGCACCGCCACCACCCTCAGAGGCAATGCTTAATTGGACAGGCCCCAATTCGTCGCTGCCCAGCGTCATGATCCAACCCTGATCCATCAGCACATTCAAATCCAGCAAATCACTGTAAAACGCTGCAACGCCCTGCACGTCACCCGTGGCAAGGTTGGCCACAATGCGAATAACTGTCATGTCACGCATTCCTTAAACATAGCCACGCCACCACAGCCAAATGATGAACGCAACGATAATCAGCAGCAGGTTGAACGCGATCACCCCAACAATGCCAAGGATACGTCCCTTGCGCGCGTCAGCCACATTGATGGTGCGTAGATGTGCGCTTAGCTGTGTATAGGCATCCTTGACCGCGCCCGCATCTATTTGACGGGCTAACTTTGGATTGCCCGCCAATTTTTCTGCGTCCGCCAATACCACCCCCTGAGCCCGTATGCGGCGCGGCAGCTGCCGTCCCGCCCGGCGCAACGCCTGCGACAAGTCCCGGCTTTTTACGCCCAGTTTGGCCTCTAGCTGTTGCCGAATGGCCAGCGACTTGGCGGCGATATCCTTGTGATCCAACATAATCTGCACCCTAATCGCACTGGCGCATCCGCTGCAATGGTACTAGGTCTTTGCATATGCTTAGTTTTTCAGAATTTGGCGACCACACACCCACCGATACGACCCCTGCGCTGATCATTGTGCACGGGTTGTATGGGTCTGGACGCAACTGGGGCGTTATCGCCAAACGCCTTTCTGATACCCGTCGCGTGATTACGCTGGACATGCGCAACCATGGCCAAAGCCCGCGCAGCGACACGCATAGCTATTTTGATTTGGCAAACGATTTGGCCGAAGTCATAACGCACCTAGACATGCCCGTCGATGTCTGCGGCCACTCGATGGGTGGCAAAGCGGCGATGGTATTTGCCTTGCAAAACCCAAACATGCTGCGCCGCCTCATTGTCGCTGACATCGCACCGGTGGCCTATGGCCATACCCAACAGATGTTCATCGACGCAATGCGCACTGTCGATTTGACCAACCTTACCCGCCGCTCTGACGCCGAAAACCAACTCGCCGCAGCAGGGGTTGAACGCGCCTTACAAAGTTTCTTTACCCAATCGCTCGACGTTCCAAACAAAAGCTGGCGGTTGAACCTTGACGTGCTTGAGGCCGAAATGCCTAAAATCATCGGATGGCCCGACGACGTCATTGGCCCATTCGATGGCTCCACCCTATTTCTATCTGGTGGTGCATCTGACTATGTCCTGCCAGAACACCGCCCTCACATCAGATCGCTATTTCCAAAAGCACGCTTTGCCAAACTCCCCGGCGCGGGCCACTGGCTGCACGCAGAAAAGCCGCGCGAATTTGAAGCAACAGCGCGCATTTTCCTCGACGCCTGACCCCCAACGCCTTTCTTTTTGGCCTTAAATATTCCCGGGGTTTGGGGCAGCGCCCCAATAGGCCCTTGCACCCCGCGCCGCCATGCCTATAACGCGGCTAATTTGCTTATTCACAGGGGGCCACCATGCCAAAGCGTACCGACATCCAGTCGATCATGATCATTGGTGCAGGGCCTATTGTCATCGGACAAGCCTGCGAATTTGATTACTCCGGCGCACAGGCGTGTAAGGCACTTAAAGAGGAAGGCTACCGCGTCATCCTCGTCAACTCTAACCCCGCCACAATCATGACGGATCCCGGGCTGGCTGATGCGACATATATCGAACCCATCACGCCCGAAATCGTCGCCAAAATCATCGAAAAAGAACGCCCCGATGCCTTGCTGCCAACCATGGGCGGGCAGACCGGATTGAACACCTCATTGGCGCTGGAAGAAATGGGTGTGCTGGAGAAATTCAACGTCGAAATGATTGGGGCAAAGCGCGAAGCCATTGAAATGGCAGAAGATCGCAAGTTGTTCCGCGAAGCCATGGACCGTCTGGGCATTGAAAACCCCAAAGCCACAATCGTCACCGCCCCAAAGAATGACGCAGGCAAAAAAGACCTTGCCGCAGGGGTCGCCCTGGCCGTGGACGCGCTCGAATATGTTGGTCTGCCGGCCATCATCCGCCCTGCCTTTACCATGGGCGGCACAGGTGGCGGCGTTGCGTACAACCGCGAAGATTACGAATTCTTCTGCCGCTCTGGCATGGACGCCTCTCCGATGGGCCAAATTCTGATCGACGAATCTCTGCTCGGTTGGAAAGAGTTTGAGATGGAAGTCGTGCGCGACACAGCAGACAACGCAATCATCGTCTGCGCCATCGAAAACGTCGACCCTATGGGCGTGCACACAGGTGATTCCATCACTGTGGCCCCCGCCCTGACGTTGACGGACAAAGAATACCAAATCATGCGCAACCATTCGATTGCGGTCTTGCGCGAAATTGGTGTGGAAACGGGTGGCTCTAACGTACAATGGGCGGTGAACCCGGCGGATGGCCGCATGGTCGTGATCGAAATGAACCCCCGTGTGTCGCGCTCGTCCGCTCTGGCGTCAAAAGCCACAGGTTTCCCAATTGCCAAGATCGCCGCAAAACTGGCTGTCGGCTTTACATTGGACGAGTTGGACAATGACATTACAGGCGTAACCCCTGCATCGTTTGAGCCGACAATCGATTATGTCGTCACCAAGATCCCAAAATTCGCGTTTGAGAAATTCCCCGGATCAGAACCCTACCTGACCACCGCGATGAAATCTGTTGGCGAAGCGATGGCGATTGGCCGCACAATCCACGAAAGCTTGCAAAAAGCGCTGGCCTCAATGGAATCTGACCTTACCGGATTTGATGATATAGATATCCCGGGTGCGCCCGAGCAAGCGGCGCTCGTCAAAGCCATAAGCAAACAAACGCCGGATCGGATGCGCACCATCGCCCAAGCCATGCGTCACGGCATGTCTGACGATGACATCCACGGCGTCACGATGTTTGACCCTTGGTTCCTCGCCCGTATTCGCGAGATTGTCGACGCTGAAGCCGAAGTGATCGAAAACGGCCTGCCTACGGACGAAGCGGGCATGCGCCACCTCAAGATGATGGGCTTTACCGATGCGCGCCTTGCGACCCTTGCCCAGCAATCCGAAAGCGCGGTCCGCGATGCGCGCCTGAACCTTGGCGTCAAAGCCGTGTTCAAACGCATCGACACATGTGCCGCCGAATTTGAGGCGCAGACCCCTTACATGTACTCCACCTACGAGGCCCCGATGATGGGCGACGTAGAATGCGAGGCCCGCCCGTCTGACCGCAAAAAGGTCGTGATCTTGGGCGGTGGCCCCAACCGCATTGGCCAAGGCATCGAATTTGACTATTGCTGCTGCCACGCCTGCTATGCGCTGACAGATGCGGGTTACGAAACCATCATGGTCAACTGTAACCCGGAAACCGTGTCCACCGATTATGACACCTCGGATCGTCTGTATTTTGAGCCGCTCACGTTTGAACACGTTATGGAAATCATGCGGGTTGAGCAGGAAAACGGCACGCTGCATGGCGTGATCGTCCAATTCGGCGGGCAAACACCGCTAAAACTCGCCAATGCCCTGCAAGAGGCGGGTATCCCGATCCTTGGCACCACGCCAGACGCGATTGACCTTGCCGAAGACCGCGAGCGCTTTGCGCAACTGGTGCAAAACCTCGGCCTAAAGCAGCCCCACAATGGCATCGCCCACAGCGACGCCGAAGCGTTGAAAATCGCCGGCGACATCGGCTTTCCGCTGGTGATCCGCCCCTCTTACGTACTTGGTGGTCGCGCCATGGAAATCGTCCGCGATCAAGCCTCACTTGAACGCTACATCACGTCTGCTGTGGTCGTTTCTGGCGACAGCCCTGTCTTGCTCGACAGTTACCTGTCTGGCGCTGTGGAACTTGATGTGGATGCGCTTTGTGATGGCAAAGACGTGCATGTCGCAGGCATCATGCAGCACATCGAAGAAGCAGGCGTGCACTCAGGCGACAGCGCCTGTTCATTGCCACCCTACTCGCTTGCGCCTGAGATCATCGCAGAAGTTGAAAAACAAACCCGTGCGCTGGCCCTTGCCCTGAACGTTGTCGGCCTGATGAACATCCAGTTTGCCGTCAAAGATGGTGATATCTATCTGATTGAGGTCAACCCACGTGCCTCGCGTACGGTGCCCTTTGTTGCAAAGGCCACGGATTCAGCGATTGCCTCGATCGCGGCGCGCATCATGGCCGGAGAACCCTTGTCTAACTTCCCATTGCGTCCACCTTACGAAGCACAAGCCGCCTATTCCGACGTACTGCCGCTCGGCGACCCGATGACGCTGGCCAACCCGGACATGCCGTGGTTCTCGGTCAAAGAGGCAGTGCTGCCCTTCGCCCGCTTCCCCGGCGTTGATACGCTGCTTGGTCCTGAAATGCGTTCAACCGGCGAAGTCATGGGGTGGGACCGCGACTTTCCGCGTGCCTTCCTCAAGGCCCAAATCGGCGCTGGCAACCCGCTGCCGCGCACAGGCTGTGCGTTCATCTCGATCAAGGACATGGACAAAACCGCTGACATGCTATCCGCCGCTGAAATCCTGCTGGCCCAAGGCTTTACCCTTGTCGGCACCCGTGGCACCGCCGCGTGGCTGAACGAACACGGCCACACCTGTGGCATCGTCAACAAAGTCTACGAAGGCCGCCCGGACGTGACCGATATGATGAAAGACGAAGCGATCCATCTGGTGATGAACACGACTGAAGGGTCACAGGCGGTTGAGGACAGCAAATCCATCCGAAGCATCGCGCTGTACGACAAGATCCCGTATTTCACGACGGCGGCGGGGAGTTATGCGGCAGCTTTGGCGATCAAAGCGCAGGCTGAGGATGAGATTGGGGTGAAGGCTTTGCAGGGGTGAAGGAAATGGCAAGCGTTAACCTGCTAGTTGTTCCCAAGGCCATTCAAAAATGCAGCCAGTGTTTCTGCATTGTCGATGTCAGGCAACTTGTCAAAAGGGTAGGTTCGGTAGTCTGAATACCTTGCGCCTTCACGCGAAAGATAGAACATCACGAATTTTTGGGTGTGCCTATTTGCATTTGTGATCTCGCATTGCCGCCATTTAGTGAACGCAGCACGATTGGGTAATTTGCACCACCAAATTTCCCCGTCTTGCTCAAACCTCAATCCCGCTTGGTTGCGCACAGTACCACTCATAATCAACTCACCAGACTTGCGATGCTTATGCAAAACAGTTCCTTGGTCTCGTTTTTGCGCGTAATCTTCAGACATTATTGCCATATGCTTCATACGGCCCACGAAAATATCATTGCTGCGAATTTCCTCATCAGAAATCGAGAATTCCTCCGGCCTAATTTCATAACCAGAGGTCAAGCCGTTCTCCAGCTTTTCAAGGTGCAACGAGACACCAAAAATTTTTTGTGACCAAAGCATGTGATGAAATTTCTTGAGCAGCCTTGCAAAGTGACATTCTCGCCAAACTACAGGCATGGAGACATAAAACCACCATGGATTAGCAAGAAATAACCGATACAAACCAGATTTTCGATGTTTTCACATGATATTCTTGACAATCCTTGTGTTTATGGACTTCGAAATTAAATTTTCCATGACAAATGAAGGTAAAAAACCTTTATTTGTAAATACAAGTTGGTTCCTGATTCGTTCATTTTTTCGATCGTGCCACGCCGAGAAAGCCGCAATATCTCGATGATAGCGCGAACACGGCCCACCTTCGAAATCCGACAACTGACTTGCTGAGTTAGAACATTATTTTAGCTTCAACGCAGCATTGCCCTTTGAAACTGGTCAAAGGTTCACAATTTTTATATGTTTTCTGTCAATATTCCCGTTTATTTACCGTCACTTACGCGACAACTGCTCAACTGATATCTGATTTCTAACGTCCAGATAGGAGCTTTATAATGAATACCTTCGAAAAAACAAATCTCGTTCTTGGGATCACGCAAACTATTATTTCTCTAGTGACTTTTGCGTTGCTCATTGCGCACTATGAGATCAAGCAAGACGCCGACATTGGCCCAGCAACATGTGATGCGTTGCACCAATTCGAGTATGCAGAGATCTCAAAACCCGGCCAATAGTCCTGCTGCTACCAAGAGAGAATCCCTAGAAGATCGCAGCGCGCTCATAGGGATATTTTCTCAAGTCCCGGCAGCACAAATAGCTGCAACTAATTAAGGCCAATCACTCGAAGCATCCTACTAAATAGCAATCACCATTTGGACTGGTAGGTTTCTTTGCCATGTACATTACAAGTTGGGAAATCAGCTACTCATAGCTTCTTTCACCCTACTTCTCCGACACCCGCTTATGCACCTCAGCCACACTCTCAACCCGCTCTGAATACCGATCCACCAGATACTCCGCACGGCCTCGCACCAGCCACGTGAACTTCACCAGTTCTTCCATGACATCCACAATCCGGGCGTAAAACGGCCCCTCGGGCAACCGACCTTCGCCATCAAACTCAAGCCACGCCTTGGGGATGCTCGATTGATTGGGGATCGTCACCATTCGCATCCAGCGCCCCAGAATGCGCATCTGGTTCACCGCGTTGAACGATTGCGAGCCGCCACAAACCTGCATCACGGCCAGTGTCTTGCCTTGGGTTGGGCGGATACCACCTTGCAACGACAACGGCAGCCAATCGATTTGCGCCTTCATCACTGCCGTCATGGCACCGTGGCGCTCAGGGCTGGACCACACCATGCCTTCGGACCAGACGGCCAGTTCGCGCAGTTCGACAACTTTGGGATGATCTGGGTCAGCGCCATCGGGCAACGGCAGACCCGTGGGGTCAAACATCTTAGTCTCACACCCCAACAGCCGCAAAATACGCGCTGATTCGAGGGCGGCTTTGCGCGAGTAGCTGGCCTCGCGTAGCGACCCATAGAGCAGAAGTATCCGAGGTTTGTGGCCCGGATCATCCGCCGCCCTTAGCCCATCCACATCAATATGCGGCAACGCATCTGCGTGCAGCGCCGGAAAGGTATCAGCCACTTTCTTCTTCCAAATTCAGTTTCATATCGATCAGGATTTGCTGTAATCCGGTCGTCTCTTTCAACAACCGCTTGGCCTCGTTCACTGTGATGCGGCCGTCTTCCATGGATTGCTGATATTCCGCCATCAGCATCGCAAACCGTTGACTTAACGCAATAACATCTGAATTCACCCCGCCTTTGCGATCCGCATTCGGGCGGCGGTCGTCGTATTTCAAACCGATGCCTTTCAGCTCGGCCAAAGCAGCTGTGACATGTGGATAGCTTGACGCCTCTTCCAACAGTGCCACTGCGTCAATCGGCATAAATCGATCCGCGTGCTCGTCATTGTCAGAGTAATACCGGCCCAAGGTCGCCTTGGATTTCCCCGTCAGGGCGCAAGCCGGTTCTATGCCGACGTCTTTGACCAACGCCTCAGTGTGCTTTTTCAGATAGCTGCCAATTCCGGCCATGTCACAATTCCCAATCGCTACGCTACTTTCCCTCAAAAAAACTACGGGGGAAAGCACTATAGGTTTTCCCATTAATCCCTCCACTTGGAAATGTCATTTATAAAACACTCCTGCCGCATTCGCAGGAGGTATCAGTGACCGTTATCCCCCTTGAACGGTATTGGTTGTGGTTCGCGTATCTCTGTGACTGTTGGGGGTTACAGGCCGGGTAACCGGCAGCAAGATATGCGGACCCGCAGTTTTCACATCTTGATCGTGCGGGGTTTCAGGCGCTAAACGGCTGCTATGGCAAAGTTATATTTTCACTACTCAACCATGAACGCGGGCAAGTCGACGGTGTTGCTGCAAGCGGCGCACAACTATGTCGAACGTGGCATGAAACCTTATCTTTTGACCGCGCAATTTGATCATCGCGCAGGCGAGGCGCGGATTGCATCCCGTATCGGCATTGGACAAAAGGCTGACACATTCGCCCCCGGCGAGGACCTGTTTATAAAGATCAAAAATTGTTTGGATACTGGTCCTTGCGCCTGTGTCTTCATCGACGAAGCACAGTTTTTAGAACCCGATCAGGTGTGGCAATTGGCCCGTGTTGTAGATGATTTACGCGTTCCTGTGATGTGTTTTGGGCTGCGTGTGGATTTTCGAGGTGAGCTGTTTCCCGGCTCTGCGACCTTGCTCGCGCTGTCTGATGAGATGCGCGAAGTGCGCACAATTTGCCATTGCGGAAAGAAAGCCACGATGGTTGTACGTTTTGATCAGGATAACAACGCGTTGCGCGATGGTGCTCAGGTGCAGATCGGCGGGAATGAAACCTACCTGTCGTTATGCCGCAAACATTGGCGAGAAGCCGTTGGTGATGGCTAAACAGCGTTTGGGGATGACTTTCCCGCAAAGAACGCTTGCAGATTTTCAACCGCCATAAGCCCCATATCCACACGCACCTCTAGGGCAGCCGTACCCAAATGCGGCAATAGCACCACGTTATCCAGATCGCGCAACGCCTTGGGGATAAGTGGTTCGAATTCATAAACATCCAGCCCAGCGCCACCAATCTCACGCGCCTCTAAGGCCGCAATCAATGCAGTTTCTTCGACAACATCGCCTCTAGAGATATTGATCAGATGCGCATGTGGCTGCATCGCCGCCAATACATCGGCATTGATCAAATGCTTGGTCTCTGGACTGCCCGGAACAGCCGCGACCAACACATCCACCTGCTGCGCCAGCTCGATCAACGTCGAGGTATTTTCCGCTGGAAAATCAACTTCTTTGTCACTGCGGTTAAAGTAAAGCACCTGCATGCCAAACCCAAAGTTACAACGCCGCGCAATCGCCTGACCGATGCGGCCCATCCCCACGATGCCAACGGTTTTGCCACTCAAATGTAGCCCCAGCATTTGCGTTGGATGCCATCCTTCCCAAGCACCTGCGCGGACCAAACGTTCACCTTCACCCGCACGCCGCGCACTCATCAACATTAGTGTCATCGCGATATCGGCTGTGGCGTCCGTCACAGCACCCGGCGTGTTGGTCACAACGATCCCCGCTGCTTTTGCAACAGCGGCATCTATGTGATTATAACCAACGCCAAAATTTGCCAAAATGCGGCAGCGCGGGTCTGAAGCATCAGCGAATACCTCAGCTGAAAACACATCGCCTAGGGTTGGTAACACGCCGTCATAGTCACGCAAAACAGATCGCAATTCTGCGGGTGATAACGGCAGCGTACTTTCGCGAACAGTCACATCAAAGCCTTCAAGCTTTGCAATAACTTCGGACGGTAATGGTCTGGTTATAAATATTTTCTTCAATGCATTCGCCCTCCCTTTGGCACATCTTTGTCAGGGTTCATCAGAACAATCGCACCATCCACGTCTGGCACACCCAATAGCAAAAACTCAGACATAAAGGGACCAATCTGGCGCGGTGGAAAGTTCACCACACCCATCACTTGCCGCCCGATTAATGTCTCTGGTGTGTAGTGCACTGTGATCTGCGCGGATGTCTTACGCACTCCAATTTCCGGCCCAAAATCCACCCACACTTTGAGGGCCGGTTTACGGGCTTCGGGGAACGTTTCTGCCTTGGTGACAGTCCCCACCCGAATATCGACCTTGAGGAAATCATCGAAATTCAGATCAGCCACCGGCCAGCTCCCGTGATCTGTCTGTTGCGGCTTTGACAGCACGTTTCAAGAGTGCAGGAAATCCGTTGTCTTGATCCATGAGGACTTCCAAGGCCGCTTGTGTCGTGCCATTTGGGCTGGTCACATTTACACGCAATTGCGCGGGGTCCTCGTCTGATTGCAATGCCAACGCACCGGCCCCCGCGACCGTCGCCTTGGCCAATTGCATCGACAGCTCCGCAGGTAATCCCTGTGCCACCCCAGCTGCGGCCATGGTTTCGATCATGTGAAAAACATAGGCTGGGCCAGACCCGCTGACGCCCGTCACCGCATCAATCTGCGCCTCATTGTCCAGCCGCACGACGTCACCCACAGCAGACAACAGACCCTCGGCCTCATCCAAGGCTTGCGCGCTTGCGACACCATTTGCCGCGATTGCCGTGATGCCTTGGGAAATCGCTGCGGGTGTATTCGGCATGGCGCGTATAATGGGCGTGTCCGCCCCAAGCGTCTGTTCGAAATATCCAATCGTTGTGCCTGCTGCGATGCTGACAAAAACGGTGCTGCTGTTACCCATCATCTGCAATGTCGGCAAAGCGTCTGACATCATCTGAGGTTTGACCGCCACCAACACAATCGCAGGCGACGCGGGGAGTTCTGCATTCAAATGCACACCCTGCCCGCGCAGCCAATCTGAGGGGTGCGGGTCAATGACCCATACGGATTTGGGCGGCAACCCACGCGCCAACCACCCGGCCAACATCGCTGACCCCATTTTGCCACAGCCCAGCAACACCAGACCATCTGCCGCAATTCGGCTCTCTTTCATGAAACATCCCCTGAATACGCATCATTCAGGGCAAAGTGTTACGCGTGCCCATAAGCCTCTGCAATGGCGACCTGAATCGCTTGTGTTGGGGTCTGATCGCCCCAAACCACCAATTGCACGGCGGGGTAATACCGCTCTGCGCTCATCACTGCGGCACCGATCATTGTATCAATCTGTTCAGCCGAGGCATCCTGACCGCCCGCCAACACCAGACCATAGCGATACACCATCAACTGTTGTTCCGCCCAATAGGTAAAGGCACCCGCCCAGCACTGATCATTCACAGAATTGAGCAATTCATACAGCTTTGGCAGTTTCGCCTCGGGCGGCTCCATCTCAAACGTACAAATCAGACGCAGCGTTTCGTCATAAGCCGACCACGCAAGCGTAATCGAATAGGTACGCCATTGGCCTTCAACAGCCATGGTGATTTGTTCATCTGAAATACGGTCAAAATCCCACTCGTGATGCGCCGCCAAATTTTCGACGATATCAATGGGGTGAATGTCGTCCTCAAGATACTGCTCGCTCAGGGCCATTTCGCCACCTTTTTATCTGCTCCAACAGGTTCGCGCTTTGCGCCACCAATGCTGGTTGCCTGCACTATAGGGCGTGGGCAAGCCACCTACCTATACCAGATATGGTGCGGCCAAGCGGAGTCTGTGGCAACCCCTTTTCTTGGGGATAACCACAAATCATAGGGGATAACTGCAATATCTTGTGGGTAAAACGGGAAAAGCATCAAAATTTTGCGCTTAGACCCAGCTTCATCTAGCTAAATAAACTCAAAAAAACGCCAGCCCCAATCAAGGGGATGGCGTTTCGCCAAATCGTCACACTGTCCTGCAAAAAGCTATTTCAGCTTTTTTTAGCGTCCAACGCATCCAACCGCGCCTTTAGCGCTTCGTTTTCTTCGCGCGCCTTTTGCGCCATCGCGCGCACCGCGTCGAATTCTTCGCGGGTGACAAAATCGCGATCGGCCAGCCAACGGTCCATCATGCCCTTCATGGCAGTCTCGGCCTCGTCCTTGGCACCTTGGGCGACGCCCATGGCATTTGTCATCATCTGTGAAACGTCATCAAAAAACTTGTTACGGGTTTGCATGTCTGGCCTCCAGCGTCTTGCGTTAATCACTATATGGTGTCTTCGCGCCGATCTCGCAAGGTTGACTTCCCCGTAATGTCAGGGTCAATCAATCTCATGATAGCCATGATCCCCTTTCCCGACATTTCGCCCGAGATTTTTACAATCACGGTTTTTGGTGCTGAATTTGCACTGCGCTGGTACGCATTGGCTTATATCGTGGGCATCTTGCTCGGTTGGCGGCTGGTATCTCTTGCGGTGCGTACCCCGCGATTGTGGAAAAACGAAAAACCAGTCATGACAGCAACACAGGTCGAGGATTTGCTGTTTTGGGTGATTTTGGGTGTGATTCTGGGCGGACGCTTGGGGTACGCGCTTTTGTATAATTCCGGGCACTATCTGTCGAACCCGTTGCAAATTCTAAAACTTTGGGAAGGCGGGATGTCGTTTCATGGTGGCGCGATGGGTGTGATCATTGCGGCCTTCTTTTATGCAAGGCGCCACAGCTTTCCCAAACTCTCAACCGGAGACATGATTTGCCTTGGTCTTGCCCCCGGTTTGCTGTTGGGACGTATTGCCAATTTCATCAATGCGGAATTGTGGGGCCGTCAGACAGATTTGCCATGGGGCGTCGCATTTCCAACCGAGGCGGCACAGATATGCCCAACCGTTGCAGGCATCTGCGCGCGCCATCCTTCGCAACTATACGAGGCGTTGCTTGAAGGCTTGATCCTTGGGGGATTGCTGATCTGGATGGCATGGCGGCGCGGCGCATTAAAGCGTGAAGGCCTGATCTGTGGCACATTCCTTGCCGGTTATGGTATCGCGCGCTTTGCTGTCGAATTTGTGCGCCAGCCCGATGCCCAGTTCATCTCAGCTGGAAACCCGCTTGGCCTTGCCTGGCAGGTGGGCGGTTACGGGTTGACCATGGGACAAGTCCTATGCCTGCCAATGATGGCAGCAGGATTGTTCCTGATACTACGCGCACGCAGCCGGGCATGAGCCTGCGCGACCACATCATCAATCGCATCACGACTGAAGGTCCGATGCGGTTGGATGACTATATGACAACTTGCCTGCTGCATCCGACCTTGGGGTATTACACAACCCGCGATCCCTTTGGGCAGGCGGGTGATTTCACCACGGCGCCTGAGATCAGTCAGATGTTTGGCGAACTTATCGGCCTCTGTCTCGCGCAAAAATGGCTAAATGACGGTGCGCCTGATCGCTTTACACTTGCCGAATTAGGACCGGGTCGCGGCACATTGATGGCCGACGCCTTGCGGGCCTGTCGCACTGTACCGGGTTTTTTGGATGCAGCGCAGATTACTTTGATTGAGGCATCTCCGACGCTTCGCGCGCGCCAGCTTGAAACATTAAGCGGGTATGACGTTACATGGCGCGATGATGCTGCTCACCTGCCGGACCAGCCCCTGTATCTCATCGCAAACGAGTTTTTTGATGCCCTGCCGATCCGCCAATTCACGCGGGATGGGGAAAACTGGCGTGAACGTCAGATTGGGCTGCAAGGCGGCGCATTGATGATGGGTCAAGGTGCCGCCCTGCCCCAGCCCTCGCTGGCGCACCGCTTGGATGACACCAAAGACGGTGATGTTATAGAGACCTGTGCCGCTGGCATTTCTATTCTGAATACGATTTCAAAGCGCATCGATACATGTGGCGGTGCCGCATTGATCATTGATTATGGTGATTGGCGTTCATTGGGGGACACCTTTCAAGCTCTCGAAAACCACCAAAGCATTGATCCCCTCGCCACCCCCGGTAATGCGGATCTGACCGCGCACGTCGATTTTGAGGCGCTCGCAACCGCTTCTACACCCGCGCTATATACCAAGCTGACGCCGCAAGGTGTGTTTCTTGAACGCCTTGGAGTCACTGCCCGCGCGCAAAATCTGGCCGCCGCATTAAACGGCACTGCACGAGATGCGCATATCAAAGCACATCGGCGGTTGACGCACCCGGCAGAAATGGGAAACCTATTCAAAGTGCTGGGGCTGTACCAAAATGGCAAACTGCCCCCACCGGGCTTGGACGCATGACGCTAGAAATTCTGACATCTGACGCACTGACCCCGTTGCGACATGGGTTCTTTACCCGCCATGGCGGCGCTTCATCGGGCGTTTTTGCAGGGTTGAACTGCGGCACAGGCAGCAGTGATCAAACCGACGTCGTGGCGATCAACCGCAACCGGGTCGCCGATGCGATGGGCGTGACCACTCAGAACCTATTGGGTGTGCATCAAATACATTCAACAGATGTTGTCACAGTGACCGAACCTTTGGATGAAAAACCGCGCGCCGATGCATTGGTGACGAAAACACCCGGTTTGGCGCTTTCCGTTCTGACTGCTGATTGCCAGCCGGTTTTATTTTCGGATGCAACGGCTGGGGTGATTGGTGCCGCGCATGCTGGCTGGCGCGGTGCACTGGATGGCATATTATCTGCAACGGTTGATGCGATGGTGGCCCTAGGCGCAACCCCAGAAGGCATTACGGCTGTGATTGGCCCATCCATCAGCCAAAGCGCCTATGAGGTTGGCCCAGAGTTCTTGGATGCGTTTCTGGCAGAAGATCCAGACTATTCGCGCTACTTCGCACAAGGTCAGGGCGACAAGATGCAATTCGACTTGCCCGGCTTTGGCTTGAACCGTTTACGTGCGGCGGGCGTCGGCCATGCGGAATGGATGCGACACTGTACCTATAGCGACCCAAACCGATTCTATTCCTATCGGCGCACCACCCACGCCAAAGAAGCCGACTATGGCCGCCTGATTGCGGCCATCACCCTCTGATCTGGGCAAGAATGGGGCAAGTATTGCCGTGCTCGTGCCCCATTGTCGGCTCTAACCCATGGAAACAATCCCGCGATTTTGGCCAGATTGGACACGAACGCCGCCTCAACGCCTTATAAACAAGGTTAATTGGTAAATGAGGCAGCAGGACCACAAAGCGGGTCCAACATCCTTTCATTTTTCTTTGATTTTTTATGACCTGCCAAAAACCGGCCAGATTGCTGCGTCATATTCAGTCTCAAGCAAGGGCAAACACCCGCAACAGATAAATCGAGGATCAGAGCCATGAAAACCAACACACGCTTCATCAAAGGTGTCGTCGCAGCAGCCGCAAAGAATGACACAGTCATGCCATGGGCCCGCGGCGCACGTCGCGCAGCGTTCATTGCAAAGCGCAACGAAGCAGAAAAATCGCGCAAAGCAGCTTGATCCTTAATACCGACGTTAACGGTAACCAGTTCACTGGTTCGAGTGCACAGCCCCCCGTACGTTGATTCGTACGGGGGGCTGTTTCGTTTCAGGGCAAATGTGGCGGGAAATTTCCAAATTAAGGAAACAGAAAGGCAGTTTTCAATCAAATTAGCGCCAAATCTCACGCTAATGTTGTGTAAATTTTGACAATAGCCCTCAGTTCTGGCGATTTGGTTCTCATTGAAGACAAGAAATGACGCAAAACGTTATTTCCGTGCTTGTCGGTGGGGGCCGACACGGATGTGACCAACCGAATGAAAAGGTTATCGCATGACACTGACTGCTGTTCCGGCTTCGCGCCGCATGACACCCTCCACGCTCCCCCGTGGGTTTAACATCAACGCTCCCGGTCCCTCCAACGGGGGCGTGCGCCCTGCCGCGCCAATCCCAACACGTAGCTTTGAGATTGCCGCGCTACGTACGGACGGATCGCTTTATATCGGTCAAGATAAAGCGCCCGCATTGCCGTTGTTTGAATCTGCATTTTCGGCCTTTGCCCGTGGCACGTTGATCCAAACAGTGGATGGCGAGATTGCCATCGAAGACCTACAGCCCGGTGATATGATCAACACCACGTCAGGCGAGCCTGCCAAACTGATCTGGATCGGGTCGAGCAATTTTGTGCCTGCTGATGCAGGACGTCGCATGCCGCTGATCCGTATCATGGCAGACAGCTTTGGCCCTGCCCGGCCCAGTTCGTTCCTGACAGTTGGTCCCGGCGCACGCATTTTGCACACGCCGCATCATCTGCGCTCAGAGGCTGGTAGTGCCCGGATGCTGACGCCTGTGCGCGAATTTGTGGACGGCGTAAACGTGATCGAAGTTGTGCCACCAACCCCCGTACGCCTGTTCCACATCTGCCTATCACGCCATGCGGCAATCCATGCAGGTGGCCTTGAAATGGAAACCTTCCACCCCGGCGCACAAGCAACACGCATGGTGTCCCACACAATGCGGGATCGGTTTTTGTCAATGTTTCCACAGATTAGCCACGTGTCTGATTTCGGCCCACTGGCCCATCCACGTGTTCCAGAACAAGAACCCGAAGTCGCTGCCTGATCCCGGGTACTGGCCTACGTCCCCTTAAACCTGCTCTTTAGGGGGACGTTGCAAGCCGTTCTTCTAACACATCAAATGGAACGCCCGGATCATCCTTTGCACCCCGGATCACGAGGCTGGTTTTGACGCTTGCAACATTGGGCGTCGTCAGCAGTTTTCCGGTCAGAAAGCTTTGAAAGCTGCTAAGATCAGGGGCGACACATTTCAGTATGAAATCAACTTCGCCGTTTAGCATGTGACATTCCCGGACCAGTGGCCATTCGCGGCATTTTTGTTCAAAGGCGCTCAGGTCGACTTCTGCCTGACTGGCCAGCCCAACCATCGCAAAGACCTGCACTTCAAAGCCAAGTTCACGGGCATCAACCTTGGCAAAATATCCTTTGATATAGCCCTGTTCCTCAAGCGTACGCACCCGCCGCAAGCAAGGTGGGGCAGAAATGCCAACCCGTTTTGCCAATTCAACATTGGTCATCCGACCATCTGCCTGTAGTTCAGCCAGAATTTTGCGATCAATTGGATCAAGCCGGGTACCAGCCATGTAAACACCCCCTGTGAATTTGCGATTCTTATAGCAGTGCCACAGATCTGCGCAATAATGTTTCGCATTCGCGCAAGATTCTTTCTGGGATCTATTCGAACGGAAAGAAGGGGGCCAACCCCCATCGCCGCAAGCGGCGATTCCCCCGGAGGTTTATTTTGCTAGATGAAGTTGGATAGAGTCCTAATCAATCGCAACGCTGTTACATTCGAGGGGTTTAAGCGCGCTTAATGCACGTCTATATCAGTCAAGCTGCAATTTATCTTTCGGGGGTGCCAGATGGCCGAGACACGTAAAACCAAGGTTCTGATCATCGGCTCTGGCCCCGCGGGTTATACCGCAGGCGTCTACGCAAGCCGCGCGATGTTGGAACCCATCTTGGTGCAAGGCATTGAACCCGGCGGTCAATTGACCACGACGACCGAGGTCGAGAACTGGCCCGGCGACACCGAAGTCCAAGGCCCCGATTTGATGGTGCGGATGGAAGCCCATGCAAAAGCGATGGGCACTGAAATTATCGGTGACATCATCACTGATCTGGATCTGTCGCGCCGCCCTTTTCATGCCAAAGGGGACAGCGGGACAACATATGTGGCTGACGCGGTCATCCTTGCCACAGGTGCACGCGCCAAATGGCTGGGCTTAGAGACAGAGGATAAATTCAAAGGTTTCGGCGTCAGCGCCTGTGCGACCTGCGACGGATTCTTTTATCGCGGCCAAGAAATCGTTGTGATCGGTGGCGGGAATACCGCTGTTGAAGAAGCGCTATTTTTGACCAATTTTGCCTCCAAAGTTACCCTGATCCATCGCCGCGACGAACTTCGCGCTGAAAAAATCCTGATCAACCGTTTGATGAAGAACCCCAAGATTGAACCATTGTGGTTCCATGAATTGACCGAAGTATACGGCACCGACAGCCCATTGGGTGTCGAGGGCATCAAGGTCAAACACACCAAAACTGGCGAGATCACCGATATTCCCGCCAAAGGCGTGTTTGTGGCCATCGGTCATGCGCCTGCAAATGAATTGGTCAAAGACACGCTAGAAACCCATATGGGCGGCTATGTTGTGACCAAGCCTGACAGCACAGAAACCTCCATTCCGGGCGTTTTTGCAGCGGGCGATTTGACAGACCACAAATACCGTCAAGCCGTCACCAGTGCTGGTATGGGCTGCATGGCCGCGCTTGAAGCAGAGCGTTTTCTGGCGGAAGCTGGGGATGATGACGGCAAAGACACCTCTTTGCCTTTGGGTCATGGCGCAGAAGTCGCGCAAGACGCCTAAGCCCTGCAAAAAACGCGCACCTGCAATGCAAATGGGTAAAAGCCCTTTGAAACGCTTGATTTTTAGTCACGCAAACGGCTAGGACGCGCGCAACGGGGGTGCCATGCCCCATTTTAAATGTGAGATTAATGATGCAAACGCCAGACCTTGCCCCCATTCCAGAACTTTATGTCTCTTACGAGTCCGCGCAGAAACTCAAGGCGGAGGCCGGTGATCTGGTCAGCCATGACCTGACACCACGCCAAATCTGCGATTTGGAATTGTTGATGAACGGCGGTTTCAATCCGCTCAAGGGTTTTTTGACCGAAGAAGATTACGATGGCGTGGTCGAGAACATGCGCATGGCAGATGGCAGCCTGTGGCCGATGCCGATCAACTTGGATGTTTCCGAGGAATTTGCCGCCAAGCTGGAATTGGGTCAAGACATTGCGCTGCGTGACCAAGAAGGCGTGATCCTTGCCACCATGACAGTGACTGATCGTTGGGAGCCAAACAAAGCCCGCGAAGCAGAAAAGGTCTTTGGTGCCGACGACGACATGCATCCTGCGGTGAATTACCTCCACAACCAAGCAGGCAAAATTTACTTGGGCGGCCCAGTCACAGGCATCCAACAGCCTGTACATTATGATTTCCGTGCCCGCCGCGATACGCCCAATGAATTACGCGCCTATTTCCGCAAACTGGGCTGGCGCAAAGTTGTGGCGTTCCAAACCCGCAACCCACTGCACCGCGCACACCAAGAATTGACGTTTCGCGCCGCGCGCGAAGCCCAAGCAAACCTGTTGATCCACCCGGTTGTTGGCCTGACCAAACCCGGCGATGTTGATCACTTTACCCGCGTACGCTGTTACGAGGCGGTTCTTGATCAATATCCCGCATCCACCACGGCAATGTCATTGCTGAACCTTGCGATGCGCATGGCGGGGCCCCGCGAGGCGGTTTGGCATGGCCTGATCCGCAAAAACCACGGCTGTACACATTTCATTGTGGGCCGCGATCATGCCGGTCCCGGCAAAAACTCAGCCGGTGATGATTTCTATGGCCCCTATGATGCACAGGACCTGTTCCGCGCGCATCAAGAGGAAATGGGCATCGAAATGGTCGACTTCAAACACATGGTTTGGGTGCAAGAGCGCGCCCAGTACGAGGCCATTGACGAGATCAAAGACAAAGACGATGTCACCATCTTGAACATTTCAGGCACCGAATTGCGTCGCCGTCTGCAAGAAGGCCTTGAGATCCCTGAATGGTTCTCTTTCCCAGAAGTGGTCAAGGAATTGCGCCGCACCAAACCGCCGCGCGCAAGCCAAGGGTTTACTGTGTTCTTCACAGGCTTTTCTGGGTCAGGAAAATCAACCATCGCGAACGCGTTGATGGTCAAGCTGATGGAACAGGGCGGCCGCCCCGTAACACTGCTGGACGGTGATATCGTGCGTAAAAACCTTAGTTCTGAATTGGGTTTCAGCAAAGAACACCGCGACCTTAACATCCGTCGCATCGGCTATGTTGCATCTGAGATCACCAAGAACGGCGGTATCGCAATCTGTGCGCCAATCGCACCCTACGCAACCACACGCCGCGCTGTACGCGACGACGTCGAAGCCTTTGGTGCCTTTGTTGAAGTGCATGTGGCAACCAGCATTGATGAATGCGAACGGCGTGACCGCAAGGGCTTGTACAAACTGGCACGTGAAGGAAAGATCAAGGAATTCACAGGTATTTCAGACCCCTATGATGTCCCTGCGAACCCTGAACTGGCGCTGGACACAGAAAATGTCGATGTCGACAACTGCGCGCATCAGGTCTTGCTGAAATTGGAAAGCATGGGGTTGATCAAAGCCTGATCTCACCCAAATTTGAACAACCAAACGCAGCCTTTCGAGGCTGCGTTTGGCGTTTATAGGGTTGCTTGAATGGCCTTGGCCGCGCGGCCTTCCAAATCGCTCCACTCTATGGCTTGCTCTTTTGCAGTTCGCAAAGCCGGGGCCATCGCCTTGTACTGCTGTGTATTTGCGGCACAAATAGCAGCTTTCATTTGTTCTGCATTTTCGCAGATCACCATGCATGCCGGGTCAAAGTAGTCACCAATATTAGGGCAGCCCCAATAGATGGGCACCGTTTCACACAGCACTGCATCAACGATTTTTTCGGTAAAATAATTCGGCTCTTGGATATTCTCGATCACGACAGAAAATTGGTACGGGGCAAGCCCCTCTTCCTTTTTGTCAAATGGTGCATATCCACGCCCCAGCACAGAAACGTCCAATCCCTGATCTTGCACAAAGTCGACCATTTCGTGACGCAGGATATGCCCAGCGCTATCCCGCTTTGCAGAAGCGATCAAAGACATGTTTTGGGTCTTGGCGCTGTGTTGAGCAGCGTCATGTGGCACCCAGGACGTTCCATAAGGATGCTTGATGCCATTGGGAATTGCACCCAACAACGCATCATCATAGCTTAGCACGCGATAAAACCGCCGATGGGTCCAGCGCAACAATTTTAAATGACGGCTGTGAATCATAGAAGGTTCGACCACCATCGCAGACACCTTGGCGCGTGTGCCCCAATGAAGCTGGAAATGCATCGCGGTCTTGGGGAATACGATCAAATGATCATCTGGTGCCAGATCGCCCACGACACCTTTTTGCAATCGCGCGGGCCGACCCAACGGCCAATGTAAGTCATCCAATGACCGCCGTGACAACGCCCCGCCAAAACGGCTCCCGTAGGGCAAAATAGCGATGGCCGTGTCAGTCATTGAAGTCTCCGGTGATCTGGCCCCTTGGTAGTCCAAAAGGATCAGCGTTAAAACATCCACAACGCAAAAGGCCGCAGATTGCACTGCGGCCTTTGGAATCTACAGTCAAACAAGAAATTCAATAGATCAATGCACCATCACCGGCGCATAATCGTGTTCACGCGCCAACGTAAACGCAAGTTTGCGATTTCCAACAAGTGCTAACTGCTGACCGGTTGCATCGTGCACCGCATAAAGTAGCTCTAGCCCTTCGGCCTGATCACGCACCTCACGGGGCAAATCAATCACCGCGATGGTTTTGACGTAAACAGTTCTATCACCGTTCTCTGGGGTTTTCATGGCTTCCATTCTTTACCCTTTCTTAATTTTTATAGTCTGAACAACTGTCTCTGGTTTGGCGCGGGTCAAGTCCACATGCAGCAGACCGTTTTCCATCTGCGCCTCACCCACTTCGACACCATCGGCCAAAACAAATGACCTTTGGAACTGTCGCGCCGCAATACCACGGTGCAAAAACACCCGGTTTTCGCTGTCGTCAGTTTGGCGTCCACGGATCACCAACTGTCGGTCCTCAACAGTAATCGACAGATCATTTTCAGCAAACCCCGCCACCGCCAGCGTGATGCGATAACTGAAATCAGAAGTTTGTTCGATGTTAAACGGCGGGTAACCTTCGTTACCGCCCTTTGAGGTACGTTCCAGTACCCTTTCGAGTTGCTCAAAGCCCAGCATATGCGGGTATGAGGCGAGCGTTAGTTTCGTCATGCGACACGTCCTTATCATCTCAAGCGACAGTCAGAATTACGGTCCCGAAATCGGCAACCTATGAAATGAATATGGGGGGCCAATTGGTTTGGTGCAAGGGCTATGCGCAAGGATGCCTAACGCCTATATTACAAGCCTACATGGCAACGGAATCACCTAACCTATGAACGCCCCAACCGACCTTTCGATGAAAAACGACGACGTGCTTCGTGTAGAGATCGAGGTGTTCCGCCGCGAACACCGCGATTTGGACGAGGCCATTCGCGCTATGGTCGAACGCGGCACCAGCGATCAATTGACCTTACAACGGCTTAAAAAACGCAAATTGCGTCTGAAAGACCTGATTGCCCAGATTGACGATCGCCTCACCCCAGATATCATCGCGTAAAGCGGACATTGCCACCAAGTTGCGCATCGGGTTAAGTGCGCGCTCAATTCACACGACCAAAGGGGCGCAACCTTATGACCACTCCTGCCGTTGGCATCATTATGGGTTCTCAATCTGATTGGCCCACCATGCGCGAAGCCGCGACATTGCTGGATGAATTAGGCATTGCCTATGAAACCCGCATTGTATCCGCACATCGCACGCCGGATCGGCTATGGGAATATGGCAAAACTGCTGTTGATCGGGGGCTACAGGTGATCATTGCAGGTGCCGGAGGCGCCGCACATTTGCCCGGTATGATGGCGTCTAAGACACGTGTCCCAGTCATTGGTGTCCCCGTTCTGACAAAGGCGCTTTCGGGTGTGGATTCGCTGTATTCGATTTTACAGATGCCCAAAGGCTATCCCGTTGCCACAATGGCAATTGGTGCCCCCGGTGCCGCAAACGCGGGACTGATGGCGGCGGGTATCCTTGCCCTTCAGGATGCTGGCCTGGCAGCCCGCCTTGACGCGTGGCGCACAGCCCTTTCCGCATCAATCCCCGAGGTGCCAAGCGATGACTGATCCCCTTGCCCCCGGCAGTACAATAGGCATTCTAGGTGGTGGTCAATTGGGCCGCATGTTGTCTGTTGCCGCATCTCGTTTGGGGTTCAAAAGCCATATTTTTGAACCTGGCGCAAACCCACCCGCAGCAGATGTTGCCCATTCGCTAACCACCGCGGCCTATGACGACCACGCTGCACTGACTGCATTTGCTCAAGCCTGCGATGTGGTGACGTTCGAATTTGAAAATATACCAACCGGCGCGCTGGACATTATTGAGGCACATGCGCCTATCCGCCCGGGTCGTGAAGCTCTGCGGATTTCCCAAGATCGATTGACCGAAAAGGTTTTCCTGCAAGAGCTTGGCTTGCAAGTGGCTCCTTTTGCAGACATCCCAGATGCTGCTGCGATGGACGTTGCCATGCAAACCATTGGCGCACCTTCTATTCTAAAAACGCGCCGTTTTGGCTATGATGGCAAAGGCCAATCACGCCTACGCACTGCTAATGATGCAATGTCTGCTTTGGCAGATATGGACGGCGCACCCGCGATCCTTGAGGGGTTTGTTGATTTCAGCCACGAGATTTCTGTCATCGCAGCGCGCAGTCCCGCAGGCGATGTGTCATGCTTTGATCCCGGCGAAAACGTGCACCGCGATGGTATCTTGCACACCACTACCGTCCCAGCACGATTGAATGCGTCGCAACGTACCGACGCTGTTTTGCTGGCCGCAAAGATTTTGAATGCGCTGGACTATGTTGGCGTTCTGGGGGTTGAGTTATTTGTCACCGCGCAAGGCCTGATCGTGAATGAAATTGCCCCGCGCGTTCATAACTCTGGGCACTGGACCCAAAACGGCTGTACCGTGGATCAGTTTGAACAACACATCCGTGCGGTTACAGGTTGGCCATTGGGGGATGGGACCCGCTATGCCGATGTGATCATGGAAAACCTGATTGGGGATGACATGGACAAGGTCCCAACATTGGCCCGTGAACGCGACACAGCACTACATCTCTATGGCAAAGCTGATACCAAACCGGGTCGCAAAATGGGACATGTAAATCGGATCACACGCTGATCAGCGTGAGGTCCCAAAGCGACGCGTATCAAGACATAAGTCGGTCTGCGATATCACCTGATATGTACGACGCGCGACCTTGAACAAATGTTGCGGCGACGCGTCGCGTTTTGGCATCAAGCACAACAAAGTCAGCCCGCAATCCGGCCCGTAATTCACCACGATCGGCCAGGCCCAGCACCGCTGCTGGCCCCGACGAGATAAGCGGCCACGCCTGAGCAAGATCAACAACGCCCGCATCCGCAAGCATCAATGCGGCACGTCGCGGCGATGGATAGTGATAATCAGACGCCAAAGCGTCACATACGCCCATCGAAATCAGATCCAACGCGGAAAGATTACCGTTATGCGACCCGCCCCGCACCACGTTAGGTGCCCCCATGATCACCGCATCGCCAGCATCACACGCGGCCTCTGCTGCATCATGAGTTTCGGGAAATTCGGCAATCGTGACACCCCGCGCACGCCAGGCTGCGCGCTGTTCTGCGGTTTGATCATCGTGACTGCCCATGTGCACACCCGAAGCCTGTAATTCCTTACAAAGCTGATCCAAAGCGCTAGGAACATCATCTCGCCGTGCATGTAGATCCTGCATCAATGCGTGATGCGCATCAGGGTTGCGCCCAGCCTTCAACGCCTGCCCTACCATACGTTTTGGCATCTTGCCCGCAGCCAAACGATCATGAGGCAGGTGATCGTTGAACACAACATATGACACATCCCAAGCCTTGAGCCGCGCAGGCAGGTCAGCGTATTGATCAAGTAAATGAGTCTCGAACCTTAGTTGTGCCCGCAAATCGGTGACCAGTGTCGGGTTCGTCGCGCGGATGGCTTGAAAGACTTGATCTGCAAACTCAAGACCACGCAATCCACCTTCCCAACTTACAAATTGCGCTAAAACGGCGGTGGTGATCCCATTCGCCGCCAGTTCAACTTCTGCTGCGATCAGACCTTCGTTGATCTGTTTCATCGCGCCGCGCCGCGGTGCCAAATGCCGCTCAAACGCATCACCGTGGACATCGATAATCCCGGGCAACACCATAAAACCATTCAGGTTCACGCAACGTCCGACAGGCGCATCAACGATCACGCCATCAGCAAACGACAATGTCTGATCACGCATTCCATCCGGCCCTAAGACCTGTGCACCTGTCAGATCAAGGTTTGCCATCATCCGCCTCTATACCGGGAATACAGCCACCTTCGGGACAGCCAATTGCGCCCAACACCCCTTGGAAAAAGGTCATGTTCCGGTCAAATTCGCCAGTGTTTAAAAACGCCATGGCTTCTGCAATGACCCGTGGATTGTTCATCATGAACGTATGCGTGACAGGCATCACCAAATGATCAGTCATGCCCTTCACCTTGGTCGAGGCAACAGAGACTTTGCCATCATCCGGTCCTGGCAGCAGCGTTGAAAAGTACGGGTTCAACGACTGAGAGCCAGCAATGATGCCCAAAGAAAAATTCGCAGGCGGCAATTTACGCGGCAAAGAATCCGGGCCAGTCCCCATTTGCGCGCCCGCTGGTCCATTGATCCAGTCAAATCCGGTGATATCACCTAGTTCATCAACCACTTCACTGCCTTGATTGGGTGGCCCCAGCATCACCGCCCGCCCAATCCGCGATGGCCCAACCTCTGCGACCCATTGGCGCAAAAGGATGCCGCCCATGGAATGCGTGACAAAATCAACCTTGGCCGTACCACAGGCTGCCACAGCAGCAGGCAAAGTCTGTTTGACCAGCGTTTCAACAGGTTCTTCAGTTGAAGGATAGCCCGGGCGCACAACGCGGTACCCTTCGGTTTCAAGAGCAGCCTCCATCAACGCAAAGGATGTTTCAGTGCGCGCCAAGCCATGCAAAAGCACGACGCAGCGTTCAGCGGCCTGAGCACCAAATGCAGAAACAGCCAGAAACGAAAAAACAAAGGCGATGCGATATATCATGAGACATCAGATAGATTAAAAGTATCGCCTGTGAAATGCTGCTGCGATATTACTTTACGAAAGGGGGGCCAATGCGTCTCAAATCACCCCGGCTTGCGGTGCGCGCCATCCTCAAACATGAAGGACGGCTTTTATTGGTAAACGCATATCCGGACGGGCAAAGCACATTAATGTGCGCACCCGGCGGCGGCGTTGAGGTCGGCACATCCCTGCCAGACAACCTGCGCCGGGAAGTTTTTGAGGAAACCGGGCTGAATATTTCGGTCGGATCACCTTGTTTGGTGAATGAATTTCATGACCCCGCAAGTGGGTTTCATCAGGTTGATGTCTATTTCCAGTGCACCCTGATCGGATCAGCCGAAATTGATCCAAATTGGCAAGATAGCGAAGCAATCGTTTCAAAGTGGCAATGGGTGAGTAAGGCTGAATTGTCCGGCATTCACCACAAACCCGACAGCCTATCCGCCGTTGCTTTTGAGGGGCCGTCTGGGATCACTTACGATCCACTGGAAGTGATCGTGCGCTGACACCCCAGCCAATGCCGCCCACAACCAGTGTGGCTGACAAGATTACCAACAATCCCAATTCTTCGCCCAGCAACAAGGCCCCGGCGAGTATAGCAATAATTGGCACACTTAACTGGACGATTGCCGCAGTTGACCCATCTAGTTTCGGGAGGACCGAATACCAAAGCGCGTACCCCAGTCCAGACGTCAATCCGCCACACAAAATGCCCAGCGCGATGCCCGTTGCGCTAAAGGTAAGACCCGTTCCCGCCAACAAGATCAAAACCAGCGGTAAACAGAGTAAAAAATTTGCCGCTGTAGCGGCCAATGGATCAGCCGAACCGCGCCCTATGATCGAATAGGCGGCCCAACCGATCCCGGCAAACACCATCATAATAGCGCCAACCGGATCAGCCATCCCGCCCGCACCCGGCCAAAGGGCAACCATCAAGCCAATGAAAGCTATTCCAGCGCCGCCCAACTGCCGACCCGAGGGTGCGGCACCACGTAATGCCCCATAGGCGAACATGCTGATCTGCACGACCCCAAACAAGATCAGCGCCCCAAGACCTGCATCAAGTGTTAAATACGCCAACGAAAAGCCGATCACATATACTGTTAGGCTGATTGCACCAGGGATACGGTTTGCGCGTAACAAAGGGAGCCCGCCGCCACGATGGCTGATAATCATCCCCAAAACCAAAGCGCCGGACAAAATTCGGATCAACGCAAATCCCGATGGATCGATATGTCCTCCCTCAATCGCCATCCTTGTCAGAATGGAATTCGCAGCAAAAGCCATCATAGTAAGCGATGTAAGTAGGGCAAGGCGCATGCCATTGGCTTAGCTGTTCGCGAACCACGCGCCAAGTGGCAATATAAATCTGTCCACAAAAGGTCAGTCCCAATACGTATTAATGAAACACAAACTCATCTTCGTCCAACAATCCAGCCAGCAATACATCGACATCCCCGGGGTCCATAACAGCCATCATTCTTGGGTGATCGGGCGGTGTATTTGCCAGCTGCCCTCTAAGCATGGATACCACGTTTCCTTGCACTTCGCTGTCCTCTAGGGCCGCGATCAAACCCTGCCTAATTATATCGCGCTGGTGATCAGACTGCATCTGCATTTGAATTTTTTGGCGCGCGAGGGTCATTGCATTCAGCATCGCCTCACGCAGAACATCCACGTCCATGCTTTCTTTGGTTAAGAAATCATGGCAACCACCACGCATCGCCTGAACCGCAGTTTCAACTGCGCCGTCACCTGTTATCATGATTTTGCCCGCATCCCGATTCATCGGATTAAGCAAAACGTGATTCAATGCCTGAAGCCCGTCGCCCACGGGAAGGCGGTAGTCAATCATGATCAAATCATAACTGTTCTGCTGAAACGCAATTGCCATTTCTTCGATGCTGCACACCTCATCAAGTTGAACAGCAAGATCGGTTTTATGACTGAGCCGCCTGATCCGCGCCCTGTCGAAATTACTATCATCCAAAAGCAGTGCTTTGATCACCTTTGGCAACGGTGCGCCAACCGGCCCTGCATTTTCCAATGTCATTGTTTGAAACATCTTATCCCCCTATTGCGAAATACCCCGCATACAGGATGCGGCGAAAAGGGATGCCAAATGATTAATATTCCAATCACGGCTGGATACCGATTTGGAAGATTTAAGTTAAAAACACGTACTCTTACACCTGTTGAAGTGAAAGCCCCGTCGGTATCTGCACCTCTACACAAGTCCCGCGACCATAGGGCGATGCCGTCAGGATTGCAGTGCCCTCATAGAACGTCGCGATCTTGCGCACATTGGCCAGGCCCATACCACTTCCCTCTACTTCATCGCGCGGACGCAGTGTTGTCATAGGACCAAATACCCGTTCATGAAACTGCTCTGGGATACCCGGACCATCATCAGAAATGGTGAGAACAATGTCTGATCCAACACATCGCGACGCAACAACGATCCTACCGCCCTCTTTGTCATGATGTTTGACCGCATTTGTCAAAAGCGCGTTCAGCAGCGTTAGAATATCACGATCACCGATATTCAAAGCATCACATTCCAAAGCGCGGATGACATCAAAACCCGTAGGGATCTTCATCTCATCCAATACTTCTGTGAGTGCGCTGTTTAAACTGATCTCTCGTCTTTTCTGCATCCGACCGACCCGCGAGAAGGTCAGCAAATCAACCAACATCCGGTCTAATCGACCTGTATGTCTGTTCATCAAGTCAATAGAAGAGGCGACTTGTCCATCGACCTTAAAACCGGCTTCTTCGAGGTCTTCGGCAATCCATTGTGGCAACTCTAACAAGGCGCGCACAGAGCTGCGCACGTCATGGCTAATCAAATAAATAAAGTCCTCAATGTCTTGGGACGCTTTATATTCGTTGGGCAGGTCTTTCGAGATCAAGTTTGACTCAGCTTGGGAATTCGCCTGCATTACAACACCTTATTGCTTGGATCGTTTCTGGATAGCCTAGCAACCTTGCGGTTCTCTTAATGCAACACAATTTCATACATATCCTGGGGCTAACCCAGACGCTCTCGCATCCTACGTCAGATCACGCAGCACACGACGCACTGCGACAGGGTATTGCGACCGTAACTCTTGCCATCGTCTAATCTGATCCACACGACCAGCACGGCTCGTGATTAATTGCCAATTCTGCGCAACCCGTTTCAACGCTGCTTCTGGCTTAATCTCCCCTTGCAGCGCCTGATCCAATCCATCGGCCAGTGCGCTAAAATATTCTGAACGCCCCTTGAGGTAGAAATCTGGAATGGCTTGTTCCAATGACGCGCGTTGCACCTCAAGGAATGAACCCGAATACGCCTTGATGATACCCGGATCATCATAATGTTCGGGCCGAAACGGGTCGAAAAACCCGTCAGCTTGGCGAACCGCACGTGTCGACATTTCGGGGCTCGCCGCAAAAAGCGAAAAGAGATAGGCAAGTTCTGGCTCTGAGGAAGTTGCGCTCACCACATAGCTCCATCCCCAGTTGAAATATGGCATCGGTATGGTTTCATCCCCGAATTTTCCACCGGGCATCGGGCCAAATGACATCTTGCCTCGCATCTTAGACTTTGGGCCATTCAAGTACTTTTGCGTCCCACCCCATCCAATGTTTGCATAGATATCGCCGCGCGCGTATCTTTTCCAATTCTCAAACAACCCCATTTCGGTTGTTCCCGGTACAAATGCCTGCGTGATCGCAATCATTTCCTCCAATGCAGCAATCCCAGCATCACCATCGATCTGTGGTGACATTTCAGACGAAAGCGGCCAGATGCCCTTTGAGTGAAACCTGATCCACCACTCCCAAACCAGATATTGCGGCGTTCGAAACATTGCACCACCAAAACAATTTTGGTCTGGATTGTGGAAAAACAACATCTGACGATCTAATTCCGCCCAAGTAAGTGGCACATCTAGATCAATGCCAAAACGATCTGCATATCGTTTCTGAAGGCTGGGATCACCTAACATCTTGTTGTTATAAAACATCAAATAGGCGTCACCGTCAGTCTGAAACCCATAGGTGTGACCTTCGAATTCATCGCCGCCCTGGTATAGAACCCCCTTGCGAAAACCATCAGGTTCATGCCGTTGCTTATACGCGTCCAGCGGTAAAACCGCCTGCGCCAGCACCAGATCGGACAAGCCAAAGGTGGCCGGCAAAGCGACGTCGTACTTATTTCCGCCCAACATCGTATCCAGCATAAGTTCGGTGTTGATGCCGTCCGTGTCTGCTTCGATCAGTTGAATTTTTACAGATGTCTTGCGTTCGAATGCTGCGACAATTGGTGCTAAATTTGCACCTGATCCTGAAGGGATCAAGACAACAAGAGAGTGAGGAAGGTCACCAAATTTCTCTCTAATTACATCGACAATTATGCTGTCCAACCCCCTGTCTTTGAGTGTTTGTTCACCCCAAGCTGGCACGTTACCAAGCCCCGCCATAAAAACGCTGCCCGCACCGCCAAACAACGTCGCACGGCGCGACAACCATTGTGCGGGAACCTTAGAGTGAGCCATGTTCAAATCCTTTGAAGCCTGCCTCCACCTAACGCGATCTCTTTAAGTTGGAATTAATCCACGCCATGTATTCAAGGTTCATGGCTCGATGGCATCTTCTTCAATCCAAACTCTTAAAAGGGACCAGCACAATTGCGATGCGATTGCGGCTTGTGTTTCTGATGATCGGTTTGGTGACCGCCACAGCAGGCATTATCGCGTTATCGCAGGCCAAGACGATCTTAAAAGCCCATACTGAGCTTAACCAATTCGCATTGCCCATGCTGACACTGGCCCAACGTACGGAACGCGATTTAAACGCAATGTTCCTCGTTTTGGAAAATATCGACGCATACCGGACTCCCGCAGAACTTAAGAACGTCAGAACGGAAATCACGCGCAATACAGAACGTGTGAGGGGCAATCTAAACGCACTTCGTGAATTTGATGTATCGGTAAAGATTATCGAAGGCTTGAACCGTCGACTGGGTGCAGCACAGGCGTCTTCGCTGATCGTGGTTGAACACCACGCCACTCTATTCACCTTACAAAACGCAGTACGTGAAACCCTTGCTCGACTGGCTGAACTTCAGGAGAAAAGCCAGTTAATTTTGGACGAGATGTCGTTCGAAACAACAAGCCAGATGGATACGTTGATTCGTTCAAACAACATCGCCAGCAAAACAACGACACAGAACAGGGATAATCAAATCAACGCGTTGTTTATTGCATCCCTAAACATCAGCAGTATTGGGCACGGGTTGGAGAGTATCCATGCATTGTCCAGCAATCATGATATGTCAGGCAAGACCGAAGCCTCTGGCAGAACCCAACTCTTGATAAAGGCAAAAGTTCAAGAAATTACAAACCGCCTAACCTTGTTACCAGACATCCCTGCCCGCCGCGATCTTGCCAGATATGTAAATGAAATCAGGAACTTACTATCAAAGGAGGGTGATTATTTCACCCAGGTGTGGTCGCGTTTTCAATTTGAGCAGGTGTTTGAGAGTAACCGCGCGACACATCTGCCGTTGATGGTGGAAATATCAAAAATGTCGACTGATTTGGTTAATCGCACATTGGCGCTTGTACAAAGCACCTCGCAGAATCTTAACTCTGCTGTTTATCACCTCATCTGGGTCCTAACGATTGCTTTCTTAACGGCCTTAATAACCATTAGTCTGACCAATCACGGCGTCATTGAGCGGCAATTTAGCAACCGGATTAAAACGCTCAATCATTCGGTTAGCGCCATTGCACAGGGTAATCTTGATCATCCTATCGCTATTTCTGGCACGGATGAACTGGGTGATATGGCCCGTGCTTTGGTTGTGTTCAAACAAACTGCCGAAGATTTACAGCATTCGAATGTAGAGTTAGAAAAATTTGCTTATGTCGCGGCCCATGATCTGCGCTCACCTTTGCGTGCAATTCATGATCTTTCTTCTTGGATAACCGAAGACGATGAAAACATCTTAAGCGGCGAAAGTCAGGCCTATCTGACCTTGCTGCAACAACGCGTAATTCGATTGAACAAGCTATTGAATGACCTGCTGGCCTATGCCCGTGTCGGTCAAGATGCCCCCAAGGCAGAAAGCATTGATGTGGCCCAATTGGTCAAGGAACAGGCACAATATGCTGATCCAGATGATCACTTTCGGATACGGTATGTGGGCGATGCGACATTTGTGTTTACGCAGCGGACACCGCTTCAACAAATCATAGGCAACCTTTTGACCAATGCCGTCAAACATCATGACCTTGAACGCGGAAATATCACGGTATCGGTCACATGTACCGCTGCTATTTTGTCGTTGGCTGTAACCGATGACGGACCTGGAATTGAGCCTCGATACCAAAGCAAGATATTTGAGCTGTTTCAAACATTGCGCCCCCGCGATGAAGTTGAGGGGAGCGGTTTGGGTTTGGCCATCGTCAAGAAACTGACCGCCCAGCAGAAAGGTAAAATCAAACTTGTCTCTGACCCCGCGATAAAAAGGGGAACAACATTTGAGGTGTCTTTGCCAATAGGACAACTGGCCGAAAATACAATCAGTCAAAAAACTGCAATCGCAGCGTGATTGCCCCTAAAGGAAACAGCAATGCCTAGCCGTACCCGCGAAGTAAAATTTCTAATTGTTGATGATGACAAAGTTAGCGTTATGGCCATGCAAAGGGCTATGAAAAAGCTAAAGATCGTCAACGAAACCACCGTCTGTTCGGATGGGCAACACGCCCTTGACTACCTAAACGAAGCTGCAAAAAGCGAACATGGGTTGCCCCCTATTATTGTAACCCTTGATCTAAACATGCCGCGGATGGGAGGCTTGGAGTTTTTAGACGCAATCAGGTCTGATCCGGCACTTGCAAGGGTTGTCGTCTTTGTCTTTACCACGTCCGATACACCAGACGATGTAAGGTCAGCGTATAGTCGAAATGTCGCAGGCTATATCGTCAAAGAGAACCCGTCTGAAACCTTTGCCGCCGCTCTTGATATGCTTGAATCCTATGCAAGGATTGTGGAACTGCCAATTTAACGCCATGCGTGGTCTGTATAAGTAATAAGGGCGTATCGCATGCGATACGCCCTTATTACTTTAGCTTTTTGAGTAGCATTCCCTTTCAGGTAATCCGCCTTACGACAATTACCTGAAAGGGCAGCACGTTCCGCAAAATCGCGAAACGGCTGTTTTACATCATGCCGCCCATGCCGCCCATGTCAGGCATGCCGCCGCCCATGCCGCCGCCGCCATCTTTCGATGGACGATCCGCAACCATGGCTTCGGTGGTGATCAACAGACCTGCGATAGACGCTGCATCTTGCAATGCTGTACGCACAACTTTGGCCGGGTCGATAACACCAAACTTGAACATGTCGCCATATTCTTCGGTCTGGGCGTTAAAGCCAAACTTCAGGTCGTCGCTTTCGCGGATTTTGCCCGCAACCACGGAACCGTCCACACCAGCGTTTTCAGCGATCTGACGCAGCGGTGCTTCCAGTGCTTTACGCACGATAGAGATACCAACGTTCTGATCGTTGTTGTCGCCCTTAAGACCTTCAAGGTGCTTACCGGCCTGAACCAGAGCAACACCACCGCCAACGACGATGCCTTCTTGAACAGCTGCGCGTGTTGCGTTCAGTGCGTCATCGACGCGGTCTTTACGCTCTTTCACTTCAACTTCGGTCATACCGCCAACGCGGATCACAGCAACACCGCCAGCCAATTTGGCAACGCGCTCTTGCAGCTTTTCTTTGTCGTAGTCAGATGTGGTTTCTTCGATCTGCGTACGGATCTGAGCAACACGGGCTGCGATTTCGGCTTTCTCGCCGCCACCGTCAACAATTGTTGTCTCATCCTTGGTGATCGACACTTTCTTGGCTGAACCAAGCATGTCCATCGTCACAGATTCAAGCTTCATGCCGAGGTCTTCGGAAATCACTTGACCGCCTGTAAGGATCGCAAGGTCTTGCAACATCGCTTTGCGGCGGTCGCCAAAACCAGGGGCCTTAACAGCTGCGATTTTCAAACCGCCACGCAGTTTGTTCACCACGAGTGTCGCCAAAGCTTCGCCTTCAACATCCTCTGCGATGATCAAAAGTGGCTTTTGTGACTGGATAACCTGCTCCAACAGTGGAACCATTGGCTGCAAAGAAGAAAGCTTCTTTTCGTGCAGCAAGATGATCGCGTCTTCCAGATCAACAGTCATTTTGTCGGAGTTGGTGACAAAATATGGTGACAGGTAACCGCGGTCGAACTGCATACCTTCAACAACATCGGTCTCTGTTTCCAGGCCTTTGTTTTCTTCGACGGTGATCACACCCTCGTTGCCAACTTTTTGCATCGCGTCTGCGATCTGACGACCGATTTCGGCTTCGCCGTTTGCAGAGATCGTACCGACTTGTGCAACTTCGTCGCTGTCAGATACGTCACGTGCCGCCGCTTTGATCGCCTCAACGACTTTCAAAGTCGCCATGTCGATGCCGCGCTTGAGGTCCATTGGGTTCATGCCAGCCGCAACAGATTTCAGGCCTTCCTGAACGATGGCCTGCGCCAAAACTGTTGCAGTTGTTGTACCGTCACCGGCTTCGTCATTGGTCCGGGAAGCAACTTCCTTGACCATCTGCGCGCCCATGTTTTCGAACTTGTCTTCCAGTTCGATTTCTTTCGCCACGGATACACCATCTTTGGTGATGCGCGGTGCGCCGAAAGATTTATCCAGAACCACGTTGCGACCCTTTGGGCCCAGCGTGACTTTTACCGCGTTTGCAAGGATGTTCACACCCTTAAGCATTTTATTGCGGGCATCGGTGTCAAATTTGACGTCCTTAGCAGCCATGTTTTTTCTCCATAAAACTTGTAATTGATGTCAGCGATTAGGTGGGCGCGTGGCCCGAATTCCTTTCGATTAAGAAAGGATCCCCATGATGTCGCTTTCTTTCATCATCAGCATTTCTTCGCCGTCGACAGTGATTTCTTGGCCGTTCCATTTGCCGAACAAAACTTTGTCGCCAACTTTAACTGCCATCTCGATCAATTCGCCGCTGTCTTTGCGCAGGCCTTCGCCTACTGCAACAACTTCGCCCTCAGCAGGCTTTTCTTTTGCGGACTCAGGAATGATCAACCCACCAGAGGTTTTTTCTTCGCTTTCGGTACGTTTGACCAACACGCGGTCATGAAGCGGTTTCAATGCCATCTTTGCAGCTCCTTAAGGCTCAAGATTCTCTTGTAAGCCTGCGGCCCCCGTATGGGACCGACAGACGTTATCACTCAACATGTGCGAGTGCTAACGATGTGTAATTAGGGATCACAGGATAACCTGTCAACCGGAGCTTTATGAAAAATGTGATGGATATTATCAGCGCCCGCCTGACCACTATTAACGCAAAGTTCGTTCAATCGACTGATGCTGACCCAGATATGCGGAATGGGGGGGCGTTGCGATGGCAACCGTAAATGGCGGCACCGGAAACGATACAATCAACACTGGGGCTGAAAATGACAGCATTAGCAGTGGCGCGGGTGATGACAGCATCAATTCGGGCGCAGGTAACGATACTGTTGATGCAGGTTCGGGAAATGACCGTGTCGATGCAGGTGCGGGTAACGATTCGGTTCGTGGTGGCACCGGAAACGATACCCTATCTGGTGGCGATGGTCGCGACACCATCGATGGGGGCAGCGACAACGATTCGATATCCGGTGGCGCAGGCTATGACCAGCTTTATGGCGGTGACGGTGACGATACCATCAGTGGGGATGGCGACTATGACGACATCTATGGTGGCAGCGGCAACGACAGCATTTCTGGCGGTGACGGCGACGATTGGATGTGGGGTGAGGCGGGGGATGATACCATTTCAGGCGGCGCTGGCGCAGATTCAGCGTTCGGCGGGGACGGCAACGATTCGATAGACGGCGGATCCGGCAATGATACGCTCTACGGCGAGGCTGGTAACGACAATGCGCAAGGGGGCGACGGCAACGATTACGTCTACGGTGGGTCAGGAAACGATACCTTATCTGGCGGCAGCGGCAGCGATTGGGTGGAAGGCGATGATGGCAACGACAGCATCTCTGGCGGCGCGGATAATGACACTGTCTTAGGGGGTCGCGGCAGCGACACAATAGAAGGAGGAGATGGCAACGACATCGTATCAGGCCATGCCGGGGATGATGCGCTGTATGGGGGTGATGGCGATGATCGCCTCTATGGCGGCAGTGGCGATGATTATTTCGATGGCGGTGCGGGCAACGACACCATCTATATGAGCCGTGATGCAGGCAACGGCACCTATACCAACGTTGGATCCGAAACCGACCACGATGTCATACGATTGAATGCTGGATCAGGGCATGATGTTGCATATGATTTTCAGGGCGAAGATGATTACATCTACATCGGATCTATCCCAGAATCCGACATCATCTTTACGCAAACTGGGCCAAGCACATGGGTCTTGACCCAATCAGGCGGCAGCCCAAATGATTCCCTCACCATCAACTTTGCGCCCGGGACCGAGCCTGATTCAGAGGGCGATCTGCGCAATCAACTGGTGGATGACAGTGAGTACACACCGCCAGAAAACGGCAATGGCGGTACGTTAAATCCCGCCTGTTTCACGGCGCAGTCTCATATTTTAACTCCTTCTGGAATACGCCGCATTGGCAGCCTGCGTGCGGGCGACATTGTCACAACGGCAGATGAGGGCCCGCAATCAATTGTTGAAGTGCTCGAAACACGTTTTGAGGTGTCCGACTTGGCGAATCTCAGTTCACGGCGCCCTGTTGTGATCGAAAAAGGCGCATTTGGATGTGGATTACCCACGCGGCGCATGCATGTTTCGCGCCAACACGCTTTTGCAATCAAGGACGGCAGCGCATTGATACGCGCGGTGCATGTGGCTGAACACTTTGGCTTGGCACGTATCCAAAACAACCGCAGTAACGGGATTAGATATCTGCATTTATTGATGGAAAAGCATCAGTTGGTGCAAGTGGACGGTATTTGGACTGAAAGCTTTTATGCGGCACCAAACGGTGGACAGGCAGATATTCTAAAGACTGGAACAACACTAACGCATGACGCGCGGTGCCGTCCTCTTTTGTCACGCGCTGATCTGCGAAGGACATCACCAAATGCCTCTGACATTGGCCGCATGCCCCTTCAATCAGCGCCCAGAATACGTGAGGATGTCGCGACGGCATCGGCACCGCTTTGTGTCAGCCCATAAACGCCTTTTTCAACCTTTTCGAACCATCCATAATGGTTGGACCGCATAATCCGCGTGGCCGTTGGCACAACCGCAGCGCGGGCCACATCCGCGCCTTTACTGGCCCCAATTTCAAAGAGATACAGCGCACATTTCAAGGCGTCCTGACGATATGCTGTGACCAAGCCCGCACGTGTCTGGCCACCATCATTTGGGTCACCTTGGCGTCGCGCAAATTCACGCAACAATTGGTTTTGACGCTTGGCCGATTTTCGCGGTGCGTATGGCCCCGGATCACAATGCACCTCAACCAGCCCATCGGACAGGCGCACAGTGATCAAGCCCAATCCCAAACGCCGGGCCATCGCGGTATTTTCTTTCACAGCTTTGGCAAAGCGTTTTCCAGTTTGACGCGACACCGCAAGATAAACGTCATCGCTCACTTTTAACCGCGCGATGCATTGATGAAACAAGGCCAGCGAAAACCCTAACTTAAGCTCAACCACAACCGGCGGTTCTGCCCCGCGTATCGCCACAACATCTGCCGCACCGACTTCGGATTTCACAACATATCCTTGATCTTCAAGGAAGCCTTTGATCGGGGGATAAAGATCGGTTTCGCGCGCACTGCTCATGAGGCGCAGGATATCAGTATTCACAAGCTGATGAGAACCCCCTAACCTACCCCGATGACCCGTGATGAATTCAACTCGTTCTGCGCAAACCTGCCCCAAACAACCCATGTGGTTCAGTGGGGCAATTCCGATGTTTGGAAGGTTGCAGGCAAACTGTTTGCCGTTGGTGGCTGGGCCGAAGGGCGTGATGCGTTCACTTTCAAAGTAACCGAATTGGCCTTTGAAGTATTGTCAGACAGCCCCGGATGTCGCCCTGCCCCATATCTCGCGTCGCGCGGCATGAAATGGATACAGCACTATGAAGAACCCGGCCTGTCCGAGGACAGCCTGCGCGACCACATACGTGCCTCATATGACATGATTGTCGCCGCCCTTTCCAAAAAGAAACGCGCAGAGCTGGACCTGTGATGCTGCGACGCAGCATCAAAAAGGTGACAAGTGAAAAGAACGTGTTATAAGGCGCGCAAATTCATCCATATGATCGCAGGATTCATCCCATGACAACACTCGTATTCGGCCACAAATCACCCGACACAGACAGCACAGGCAGCCCCATTATCTGGTCTTGGTACCTGAATGAGATCAAAGGTGTACCTGCAAAACCTGTCCTGCTCGGCGAACCAAACACCGAAGCGCTGTTTGTTGTCGATCACTGGAAATTGGACAAACCTGAAATCCTGACCGATCTTGCCGCAGATACGCCTGTTGTGATTGTTGACACCAACAACCCTGCCGAATTGCCATCAAACATCAACGATGCCGACATTACGGGCATCATCGACCACCACCGTTTGGTGGCCGGTCTTGAAACCCGCGGCCCAATTGAAATCAACATTCAACCGCTCGCCTGTACCGCGACCATCATGTACAAAATGATTGGCAAAGACTGGGCGCAGGCGCCGCGCGGCATCAAAGGTGCTGCGTTGTCGTGTATTATTTCTGACACGCTGGAATTCCGCAGCCCAACTACAACCCAAGAAGACCGCGCAATTGCCCATGCGATTGCGGATGATCTGGGTGTTGATATCGCCACCTTGGCCGCTGACATGTTTGCAGCAAAATCTGATGTGTCCGCATTTTCCGAAGCGGAATTGCTGCGCATGGACAGCAAGGAATTCGATCTGGACGGCACAAACCTGCGCGTTTCGGTTTTGGAAACCACATCGCCTGCGCCACTACTGGCACGCAAAGACGCATTGATGGGCGCAATGCCCGGCGTCGCATCCGAGGACGGCGCAGCGGAGGTTTTGCTGTTTATCGTCGATATCCTGAAAGAAGAAGCAACGCTGCTGGTGCCAAATGACACGGTAAAACAGATCGCTGAGAACAGCTTTGGTGCGACAGTTTCAGGCGACATGGTTGTTCTGCCGGGCATCATGAGCCGCAAAAAGCAGATTATTCCAAATCTCAAAATGTAATCGGATATGCGCCCGTATCTGCGGGCGCATCCATCCCCGGTTTCAAAACCCTGCGACTTCACGTAAGCCTGCCCCGTAACATTCACGGAGCATTCGCCATGACACGTATCGTCGAAACCCTCGCTGAAATTTCTGCGCAATATGATGCATTGTTCGTCGACCTATGGGGCTGCGTACATAATGGCGTCACAGCGTTACCCGATGCGGTCGCGGCTCTACAAACCTATCGCAAATCTGGCGGCAAGGTGGTGTTGGTCACAAACTCTCCGCGCCCGCGCGCTGGCGTGATGAAGCAGCTGGACCATTTTGGCGTGCCAGACGATTCTTGGGACACAATCGCAACCTCGGGCGATTCTGCACGATCCGCGATGTATCGCGGTGCCGTCGGCAACAAAGTCTGGTTCATTGGCGAAGACCGGGATCAGAAATTCTTTGAACCTCTTAGCCTGTTGGAAAATCCGGTCGACATTGAACAGGTGCCGCTGGATGAGGCCGAGGGGATTGTCTGCACCGGGCCTGCCGACCCGATGGCAGACCCTGCCGTAATGCGCCCTCAGTTTTTGCTCGCGAAACAACGCGGTTTGAAACTGCTGTGTGCCAACCCCGATCTTGTTGTGGATCGCGGTGAAGTGCGTGAATGGTGCGCTGGCGCTTTGGCTGCGCTTTATACCGAAATGGGTGGCGAAAGCCTATATTTCGGCAAACCACATCCCCCTATCTATGATCTGGCGCGGCGGCGGCTATCTGCATTGGGGCGACATGTGCCAGACGATCGCATCCTTGCTATTGGCGATGGCGTTCTAACGGACATCAAAGGCGCGATGGGCGAGGATATCGATTCTCTTTTCATCTCAGGTGGACTGGCTGCATCAGAAACAAAAACTGGATATCAGCCTAATGAATCTGCTCTAAGTGCCTACTTGGAAAAGGAAATGTCTGCCCCAACCTATACAATTGGCCTTCTGAGGTAGGTCAGTTTTTACTTGATTTTCTGCACCTGCAAAGTAATAAAGTTACGAAACGTCATATCTAGGCGTCACTTTATTGCTTGAAGGTGAGAAATGTTGGACAATCTGCCGCGCGGAACGATCTGTATTGAAGACATCGAAATTGGCATGACCCGCTATTTGCGCAAGGTCGTGACAGACGAGGACATTGAGATGTTCGCGCAAATCTCGACAGATCGTAACCCGGTGCATTTGGACGATGAATATGCGCAAGACACAATTTTTGAGGGCCGCATCGCACATGGCATGCTGACTGCGGGACTTGTTTCAGCGGTCATTGGCGAACAATTACCCGGTCATGGGACAGTCTATCTGGGTCAATCGCTAAAGTTCTTGGCCCCTGTACGCCCCGGAGACATGGTTTATGCCGAAGTGAAGGTGACTGATATTGAGTTTTCAAAGCGCCGCGTCAAAATGGATTGCCACTGCGCAGTTGATGGCAAGAAAGTTCTAATCGGTGAAGCCACGGTGTTAGCACCTTCACGCAAATTCGACTGATTGGTATACGGGTCCAAAAACCTGCGCTGAAAGGCAGGGTTTTCTGCCGATATTCTGATCAAATGATGCCTTAGATCACCTTGCCACCGGGCCGCGTCAAGGCTACGCAAGGCACATGCGGATCGTTCGAGATTATCAATTTGTAGAACACCAAGATCGCGGCGCAACGGCCGCGATTGGCAATTTTGATGGCGTGCACCTCGGTCATCGCTCTGTCATTGACCTAGCCCGCAAGGCCGCGCCCGATGCGCCACTTGGTATCGTTACATTTGAACCTCATCCGCGTGAATATTTTGCACCTGAATCTGCACCCTTCAGATTGATGGGGGCCGAAGCACGTGCCTCTCGACTTGAAAAACTAGGTGTTCAGAGGCTCTATGAATTGGGGTTCAACACGGCATTGGCATCGCTCACACCTCACGAATTTGCCCGCGATGTCCTGCGCGATGGTTTGGGGTTGTCCCACGTTGTTGTGGGTGCGGATTTTTGTTTTGGCAAAGGGCGTTCTGGCAAAGCGCAAGACCTGGTCGAATTTGGTGCCGCCCTTGGGTTTGGCGTCACAATTGCGCCTTTGATGGCACAGGGCGCACAAACGGTTTCGTCAACGGCAATCCGGCAGGCGCTAAGCGCGGGCACACCCGGCGCGGCGGCAGCGATGCTAGGCCATTGGCACCGCATCGAAGGTCCGGTTATCAGCGGCGAACAACGCGGGCGCGAGCTTGGTTTTCCAACCGCGAACATGTCTATCGACGGGCTACATCCCCCGGCATTTGGTGTTTATGCCGTCTTGATCGACATCCTCGAAGGATCATTTAAGGGCAGCTATCAAGGTGCAGCCAGCCTCGGTGTTCGTCCAATGTTTGGCGAAAACAAAGCCAACCTTGAAACATATTTATTTGATTTCAAAGGCGATCTATACGGAACGCACCTCTCTGTGGCGCTCGTTGAACGCCTGCGCGGCGAAGAAAAATTTGACGGCCTAGAGGCATTGATCAGCCAAATGGATGCAGATTGTCAGCGCGCCCGCACCATACTGGCCGCGTTATGACCGACCCAATCGCACCAAAAGGATTGACCAAGCGATTTTGGGAAAAGAAACCGCTTACCAAAATGTCGCCCAAAGAATGGGAAGCGCTTTGTGATGGCTGTGGGAAATGCTGTCTGAACAAACTTGAAGACGAAGACACCGAAGAAGTCGCTCTGACCCGCGTGGCCTGTCGACTATTGGACGATTCCACATGCCGCTGTGTGCATTACGAAAACCGTCATCAGTTTGTCCCTGATTGCATCGTGCTAAAACCCGACAACCTGGATACGCACGCCTATTGGATGCCCCAAACCTGCGCCTATCGCTTGTTGTGGGAAGGAAAGCCCCTGTACGATTGGCACCCTTTGATAAGCGGAACGTCACAATCGGTGCATGACGCTGGCATCAGCGTGCAGGGCAATACCGTTTCTGAATTCGACACACCATTCGAGGAATGGGAAGATCACATCATCGAGGAGCCGATCTAATGTTCTTTGCTTCTGACAACACAGGCCCGGTACACCCGCAAATCATGGACCGTGTCGTCGCGGCAAATGCCGGTTATGCGATGCCGTATGGCAAAGACCCGATCATGGAAGAAGTCCGCGCCGGTATTCGCGCGACATTTGAGGCACCCGATGCAGTGGTTTATCTGGTTGCCACAGGCACCGCTGCAAACGCACTGGCCTTGGCGACCTATTGCCAACCTTGGCAAACGATTTTCTGCGCTGAAGTCGCCCACATCCAAGAGGATGAATGTAACGCCCCCGAATTCTACACAGGTGCTGCCAAGCTAACGGTCATCCCAACCGCAGACAAAATGACGCCTGACGCTTTGGCAGCTGCGATTGAGCCACGCCACCCCGATGACATCCATTCTGCCAAACGTGGCCCGGTGTCGATCAGTCAGGTCACAGAACGCGGTTCGGTTTATACCTTAGAAGAATTGCGCGCCCTTACGAAAGTGGCCAAGAGCTATGATCTGCCCGTACATCTAGATGGTGCACGTTTTGCCAATGCGATGATGGCATTGGGATGTACGCCTGCGGAAATGTCATGGAAGGCCGGCATTGATGTGGTCAGCTTTGGTGGCACCAAAAATGGGTGCATGGGCGTTGAAGCGGTTGTCTATTTTGATCCCCAAAAAGCATGGGAATTCGAAGTGCGTCGCAAGCGCGGTGCGCATTTGTTTTCAAAACATCGGTTTTTGTCAGCACAGATGGCGGGATATTTGCAGGATGATCTGTGGATGCAGACTGCGAAACAGGCCAACGATAACGCGGCCTATCTGATCGACGGCCTGCGCAAGGCAGGTGCTGTGTTCTTGCACGAACCCCAAGCCAACATGGTCTTTGCTAAATTTCCACGCGCGGTTCACCACAAGCTACATGATGCAGGGGCCAAATATTATCTCTGGGAAGGGTCACTTGAAGGCCCAGATGAACAAATGGTTGGCGCGCGCATGGTCTGCGACTGGTCAATCAGCCATGCGCAAATCGACCAGTTTCTAAGCCATTTCTAAGACCTGTGTAGTAAAGCATGAATGGCCTCTGCCACCGGGGTTGGATGGGTAATAGGTGCCATATGCCCGGCCTTTTCAATGACCGCCTGAGTCGCATCCGGCAAACGCTGCTCCAACCCATCGTTGATTGCAACAATCGCTGGCAGTGCATCTGCACCCCGCATCAACAGCGTTGGCATGTGTACACGGTCCAAAACCCCGGGTTTTAGCAGTCCTGCGGCGTCCTTATATAGAAATTCATAGCTGTCAGGCACCACAGGAATCGCCCGCGCCATCGCAGAGCGCGATCGATCAGACAAGATGTCCCATGGCGTTGCCCGGCTCCACATCCGATTGAACGCACGTGCAGCAAGCAGGTGATCGCCCGCTGTTATCGCTTCAAAGAATGGCGTCGCGCGGGCGTCATGGTCCTCCATCGTGGCAGGTGCATCCAGTGATGCGATGCTAAAGAACACGGGCTCAATCAACGTTAAACTGCGGATACGTTCAGGATGCTCAGCGGCCAATCGTAGGGCCGTCATGCCACCAAATGAATGGCCAATCAGGTCCATCGGCGCGTCATCCAGTGACGCCAATGCGGCGGCATAGACAGTGTCGGAAAAATCACTTTGTCCGTCCCAATCAGGACTTTCCCCGTGGCTTGGCATGTCTGGGGCGACAAAGCTCATGTCCTGACCCAGATGCCGCGCCACACCAGCCCAAACACCGCCAAACGCCAGTGTGCAATGCAAGGCCAGCGCGCGGCGCTGACCCTGCCCTAAGTTTGTGACATGAGGCGTGAACCCCGTCTGTACCCTCACAGATTTCCCGCAAGGTGCGCGTCAAGATCTTCGATCTTGTCTTGACCCCAGAAACGCTGATCACCAACGACATAGAACGGTGCGCCAAACGCGCCTGCTTCAACTGCATCTTCTAGGTTTTTCGCATAGGTTTCAGCGCCCGCCAACAAACCAGATTCTGCCAAAGCCGGATCAAAGCCTGCTTCGCTTAGGCAAGCGCGCACAACGTCGTCTTCTGCGATATCTTTTTCATCAACCCAAACGCTGCGTAGGATCGCATGCGCCAGTTTACCCAAATCACCACCACCTGCATTTTGTGCTGCGATGAATGCGTAAGACGCAGGTGCACCGTTGGTCGGCCAATGTGCAGGCTTTAAATTGAACGCCATGCCCAGCTTTTTCGCCTCACGCACCAAGGCCTGCGCACGATACTCGACCCGGCTGATGTGGCGATCTTTGGGGGGCGTACCACCTGTGCGGCCAAACGCTGAGACAATATCAAACGGCTTGTAAGTGATGGTGGCCCCGTGTTTTGCAGCAACCGCCTCAAGCCGTTCTCCGGCAAGGTAGCAATAAGGCGACAGGGTTGCGAAATAATAGTCGATATGGGCCATTTGGCTCTCCGATTTGATGGGTGCAGGTTTGCCAGACGCTAACGTCATGCTAAGCGGTGTCAACGTCACGATTCTGTCATATCCCGCTGCCACGGAGCCCCTATGCCACGTACATCTGAGCCGAAACTGATCTCTGGTAATGCCAACATGCCGCTGGCCACAGCCATCGCACGGCGCATGTCGCTACATCGTGGGGTCAACGTCGGTTTGGTCGATACGCGGGTAGAGCGGTTCAATGATGGTGAGATTTTTGTCGAAGTGTTCGAAAACGTGCGCGGTGAGGATATGTTTATTATCCAATCCACGTCGAACCCGGCCAATGATAACCTGATGGAACTTTTGATCATGGCGGACGCTTTGCGTCGATCCTCAGCTGCGCGTGTGACAGCCGTATTGCCCTATTTCGGCTATGCCCGTCAGGACCGTCGCACCAAAGCCCGTACACCGATCACGGCCAAGTTGGTGGCAAATATGCTGGTCGGTACAGGCATTGAGCGGGTTCTGACGATGGACCTGCATGCCGCACAAATTCAGGGTTTTTTCGATATTCCGGTGGATAACCTTTACGCCTCACCTGTCTTTGCCTTGGACATCAAGGATGCCTTCAAGGACCAAATGAGTGACTTAATGATCGTGTCGCCCGACGTTGGTGGTGTGGCACGCGCGCGTGAATTGGCCAAGCGAGTGAATGCACCGCTTGCCATCGTCGACAAGCGCCGTGAAAAGCCGGGCGAAGTGGCCGAAATGACCGTGATTGGTGACGTAACAGGCAAAACCTGCCTGATTGTCGACGACATTTGCGATACGGCTGGCACGCTCTGCAAAGCTGCCGAAGTGCTGATGCAGGCAGGCGCCAAGGAAGTACATTCTTACATCACCCACGGAGTCATGTCCGGCCCTGCGGTCGAACGCGTGACCAATTCCGTGATGAAATCACTGGTGATCACCGACAGTATCGCGCCGACGGATGCGATCAAGGAAGCCGCCAACATCCGCATTGTACCCACAGCGCCGATGTTTGCCCAAGCGATCCTGAACATCTGGAACGGCACGTCGGTGTCGTCACTGTTTGAGGCGGAAACACTGGGGCCGATTTATGATGGGACCTATGCGGCTGAGTGATTGGTGGGATTGCGGGACAAAGTATGATTTCGCCGCGGTTACGCCAATGACCACTTTCGGATTCTCCAAACGCGCATAGGCTAAACTATGTGACATCATTCATCTCAACTTTATCCACTAGTAAGTCTTTTCCTGAGCAAGTCCACGACAACAAGGGACACTGTGAAGAGTACAATTGTCGGTTCATAGTTCACGTCAGGGCGAAAATACCAGGCTAGGGCGTACATGAATGAGAGAAATCCCAAGGTCACTTCCAAAATTGAAAATATAACAATCAGAACCGCCTTAGGGTCAAACTGGGTTTGGATTTTTTCACGTTCTAAGGAACTGGTATTTGGAACTTCATCGGTAGCTTTTATAGAAAAGTTGACATCGTGTGCCTCAAGAAGCCGATGACTGAAGATGCTAGTCATTAAAGCGGCGAGCTTGAAACCTGAATCGCGGGATTCCCATCGGGTTTGATTTGTGATTCATCCCTATTGGGAGGATGTTTCATGTCATCAGCACTATCGTCAGAGCTGCGCACGCGGTTTCGTG
>JBARCK010000063.1:0-70039 GCA_049794015.1 Sulfitobacter sp.
ATGTCGTCATGGGCCTGCCCGGCGCGACCTTTACCATTTCGGAACTATCTGATGCAGGGGTGCGCCGGATCAGCGTCGGTGCCGCAATGGCACGCACGGCGTATGGCGCGTTTATTGATGCAGCACGTGAAGTGCTGGATCAGGGCAGTTTCACCTATTCCCACAAAGCCATTGGATTTGCCGAGATTGAGGCGCTGCTGCCAGAATAGATCACCCTGATTTGCGGGTCTTCAACAACAAACTGGTCTCACTTGCCACCACACCGTCCAGCCGCCTGATCCGCCCTAGAACCGCATCAAAATCCTCAAGAGTTTTGGTACCAATCTCAACAATCACATCCCAACGGCCGTTGGTCGAATGAACCGCACGCACTTCTGGCATGCCGTTCAACTGCCGAGTGATACGTTCGGCACCGCGTCCCTCGATCCCGATCATCATCATGCCGCGCACCGGGTCTTGCATGACGTCTGTACGGGTAACGACCGTAAACCCAACGATTTCGCCGCGTTCACGCAGACGCGCAATGCGCGCCCGCACCGTGGTGCGCGACAGGTTCAGCGCCAATGCCAAATCAGACAGAGCCGCGCGGGCGTCATGGCGCAGGGCCGCAATCAGACGGTGATCCGTTTCGTCCATATCGTATATCCATTTTGATCAACTACCCCCCAATATGGTCAGTTTGATCAATTGTCTATGATCGTATCCGCCAGATATGGTGAGACAACAGAATTAAAGGATCAGAAACATGGCAGATAATGATTGCATTCTCGTCGGTGTACCGATGGACAGTGGCAAGCGGCGCAAGGGCTGTTTGATGGGCCCAGATGCATATCGCACGGCTGGCCTGGCGGATGCGATACGTGATCTCGGCCACACTGTCAGTGACCGGGGCAATGTCACCCCTGCCCCCTTCACGCCCAAAGATCATCCAAAGCTGGTACAATTGGAAGAAACCATCGCCTGGACGCAAAGTCTTGCGGATGCCTCAGAGGCAGCGATGAAAGACGGTCTGCCGATCTTTATGGGCGGTGATCACGCGCTGTCGCTTGGGACGGTCCTGGGTGCCATGCGTCACGCCGACGCTGTCAATCGCCCGTTGTTTGTGCTTTGGCTTGATGCGCATACCGACTTTCATACCCCGCACACCACGGACAGCGGCAATTTGCACGGCACGCCCTTGGGCTATGTCACGGGCCGCGATGGGTTCATGGGCTTTCCAAAGGTCGACAACCCGCTGCCCGAGGAAAACATCGCAATCATTGGCCTGCGGTCCGTTGATCCAGCCGAACGCGCCGCGATGCAAAAAACCGCAGTGACCCATGTGGACATGCGCGAAATTGACGAAACCGGCATTGCACGGCCCCTGTCGGCCTTCCTTACCAAAGTCGAAGCGGCCAATGGGCTGCTACATGTGTCGCTTGATGTTGATTTCCTTGACCCCTCTGTTGCCCCGGCGGTTGGCACAACCGTCCCCGGTGGTGCCACGGTGCGCGAAGGCCATCTGGTGATGGAGATGATCAGTGACAGCGGGTTGATGAGCTCGCTTGATCTGGTGGAACTCAATCCATTCCTCGACGAACGCGGGCGCACTGCATCCCTGATGGTTGATTTGGCTGCCTCAGCCTTGGGGCGTCGCGTGTTTGATCGCCCAACACGGGCGTATTAAGATGTATGTGCAATCCCCCAAAGCGGTGGTGATGATCCGCCCGCATCATTTCCGATCCAACCCAGAAACAGCGGCTGATAATGCGTTTCAGCGTCTTGGAAACGAAGACGTGTCCGCGGCCGCCCGCGCTGAATTTGATCATGTGGTCGACACTCTGCGCAGCCATGGCGTCACCGTGCATGACTTTGATGATACTGGCACCGACACGCCAGATTCCGTGTTTCCGAACAATTGGTTTTCGACCCACGCAGGCGGGCATGTGGCGGTCTATCCGATGTATGCCGCGAACCGTCGTCGTGAACGGCGCTGGGATGTGATTGAACTATTGAAAACCGAATACCGCGTGCAGGACATCATCGATTATTCCGGGCTTGAACATGATGATTTGGCGCTTGAAGGCACAGGGGCGATGGTGCTCGACCATATTGGCCGCGTGGCCTTTGTTGCGCGCTCACACCGGGCCGATCCAGTCTTGTTGGAACGGTTCTGCACCAACTTCAACTTTGAACCCATTGCGTTTGACGCGGCGGATGATCAGGGCCGCCCTGTCTATCATACCAATGTGTTGATGGCGATTGGGACCGGGTGTGCGATGGTCGGCCTTGACATGATCACCAGCGAAAAACGTCGCGCTATGGTGCAGGAGCGTCTGGCTGAAACCGGACGTGACGTGATCGACCTCAGTGCATATCAGATCAACGAGTTTGCAGGCAATGCCATCGAACTAGAGGGGCGCGATGGGTTGATCATGGCGCTGTCTGCCCGCGCGCTTGCGGCGCTTTCACCCGACCAAATTGACCGGATCCAAGCATCCGCCCAAATTGTCACGCTCAACATCCCAACAATCGAGACCGCTGGCGGATCCGTGCGCTGCATGATCGCTGGCCTGCACCTTGCCCGGCGCAGTTGAACTTTAAGGACTAATCAAATGACCAATCTGAAACCTTCCGACAAGGCACTTGTGCCCTTTGTCTCTGTCGATCACATGATGAAACTGATCAACCATATCGGTGTTGAACCGATGCTGATCGGCTTGGCCGATTATATTGAGGCCGATTTTAAGCGCTGGGAATTGTTTGACAAAACCCCGCGCGTTGCCAGCCATTCCGACGTGGGCGTGATTGAATTGATGCCGACGTCAGACGGTGATGTGTATGGTTTCAAATATGTGAACGGCCACCCGGACAACACAGCAGATGGCTTGCAAACCGTGACCGCCTTTGGCCTGTTGGCTGATGTGGCAACGGGCTATCCTGTTCTGCTTACAGAAATGACCATCCTGACAGCGCTGCGCACGGCGGCAACATCCGCTGTTGTTGCCCGCTTGCTTGCCCCCAAGGGTGCGCATGTCATGGCGATGATCGGCAATGGCGCGCAATCAGAATTTCAGACCATGGCGATGAAGGCCATCGCGGGCATCGACGAAGTACGTCTGTACGACATTGACCCGGCAGCCACCGCCAAATGTGCGGCCAATCTGGCGGGTCAAGGCATCAAAGTAGTGCCGTGTAAAACCGCAGAAGAAGCCATACTTGGCGCACAGATCATCACGACCTGCACCGCAGACAAACAATACGCCACGATCCTGACCGACAATATGGTAGGCGCAGGCGTGCACATCAACGCAATTGGCGGCGATTGCCCCGGCAAAACCGAACTGGCCCCCGCCATTTTGCACCGGGCGGGTATCTTTGTGGAATACCCCGAACAAACCCGGGTTGAGGGCGAAATCCAGCAATTAGATGCAGATCATCCCGTGACTGAGATTTGGCAGGTGCTGACAGGTCAGGCGCAAGGACGCACGGATGACAAGCAAATCACGCTGTTTGATAGCGTGGGTTTTGCCATCGAAGACTTCTCGGCGCTGCGCTATGTGCGCGATCAGATTGCTGAAACCAAACTGTTCCAACCGCTTGATCTGCTGGCCGATCCTGAAGACCCACGTGATCTGTTTGGCATGGTGCAACGCGCGAAATAACGCGCGTTTTCTTTAAAAGAAAACGGTCGGAAACTTTCAAAGTTTCCGATCACTTCTGTGCAGTCACGTCATAGGTATACAGCCAATCAAAGGCCCCAATCATGCGCCCCGGTGCGATACGGCTGATCAGTCGCAACCCCAGATGGGCGGTCGACCGCATGACGCCGGGGTGCATGTGATAGCGCGCGGCGTTGCCAGCTGCGGCCTTGATCACCCGGCGTACGCGCGGTTCGCGGATGTTCTGATAGCTTGCCAGTGCGCTGTCACGGGGCAATCGCGCAATGTGATCCGCCAAAATCCAAGCATCTTCCAGCGCCATATTCGCGCCTTGAGCAAGGAACGGCAAGGTCGGATGGGCCGCGTCGCCCAACATCGCCACACCCTGTTTGTGCCAGGTCGCGGCAACGGGATGCGCGTGCAGGCCCCAAAGGGTCACGTCTTTCACACTGTCAATCAGTGCTTTGGCAGGCCCGCCAAACGCTGCAAAGGCCGCGCGCAGATTTGCAGGATCATCGGTGTGGTTCCACCCTTCTGCCGCCCAATCCTTGCGTTCTTCGACAGCGACCAGATTGACCAGCTTGCCACCGCGCACCGGATAGCTGACCAGATGGCGCCCCGGCCCCATGTGCACATGCGCCTCTACGGGGTGATCAAATCGATTTGGGACCAACGCGCGCCATGCCACTTGGCCTGTGAACGTCGCCTTATCGGCACCGTTCAAAACAGGGCGCGTGACAGAATGGATGCCATCCGCCGCGACAATCAATTCGGCGCGCCGGGTACTGCCATCCGCTATTTGTACCATGGGCAAAGCACCGGGGCGCACCGATGCGGCCTGCACCCCCGTTTCAAAAGTGACATTGGCGCGCTTGGCCGCCCCCGCCAGCACATCAATCAAATCAGCGCGGTGCACAAAGTAATACTTTTGATCATCTGCCAAACGCGTCAGGTCCAAGCGCGCAACAGGTTTGCCAGCGGCGTAATCGCGCAAGACCACCGCCTGCCCCTGCACGGCATTGCGTTGATTCAGCGCCCCTTCCAAACCAAGAGCACGCAGAACCGCCAATCCATTTGGGCTGATCTGCAATCCCGCACCAACCTCGCCAATGCGGGTGGCCTGTTCCAGAACCGTAACCGCAACGCCGCGACGCGCCAAAGCCGTGGCAACAGCCAATCCGCCAATGCCGCCGCCGATTACAATCGCGTTTGAAATATCCATACTCTTACCCCATACAAAAACGCCGGAGCAATTGCCCCGGCGTTTTATAAAATCACATCACGAAAGCTTAGTCGTCACGGTGAACCTTCTCGCGGCGCTCGTGCTTTTCCTGCGCCTCAAGGCTCATGACGGCAATGGGCCGGGCATCCAGACGTTTTAGTGAAATCGGATCGCCCGTTACCGAACAATACCCAAACTCACCCTCATCAATGCGGCGCAATGCTGCTTCAATCTTGCTGACCAGTTTGCGGGCGCGGTCGCGTGTGCGCAATTCCAATGCCCGGTCTGTTTCCTCGGACGAGCGATCAATCACATCTGGGATGTTGCGCGTGCCGTCCTGCAACCCTTCAATGGTATCACGACTTCCGGCAAGAAGTTCGGCTTTCCAGTTGAGCAACTTGCGGCGAAAGTACTCGACCTGCTTGTCGTTCATGAATGGTTCATCTTCGGCTGGCGTATAATCGTCGGCCAGAAAAACATCCTGCTTCATCGTGTCTCCCTCGACAGTTTTTGGTGCTGACATCTGAGATCGTCCCCTAGGATTGCTCCATTGTCGCCGCGTTTAACGCAGCAATTGTCAATTGTCACTACACAATGCTTGGGAACTTTGGTTAAAGGTTACCACGCCAGATTGCGCCATGAGAGGTTGAAAACACTATGAAATTCCAAGGCACCGCTGATTATGTCGCGACAGATGACCTGACCATTGCGGTCAACGCTGCCGTGACATTAGAACGCCCCTTACTCGTCAAAGGCGAACCCGGCACCGGAAAGACCGAATTGGCGCGCCAGGTGTCCAATGCCTTGGGTCTGCGGATGATCGAATGGAACATCAAATCAACCACCCGCGCGCAACAAGGTCTGTATGAATACGACGCGGTCAGCCGGTTGCGCGACAGCCAATTGGGCGAAGAACGCGTGCATGATGTGAAAAACTACATCCGCAAAGGCAAGCTGTGGCAGGCGTTTGAGGCCGATGAAAAAGTCGTGCTGTTGATTGATGAGATCGACAAGGCCGATATCGAATTCCCCAATGACCTGTTGCAGGAACTCGATAAGATGGAGTTCTTTGTCTATGAGACAGGCGAGACCATTAAGGCGGTCAACCGCCCCATCGTGATCATCACCTCGAACAATGAAAAAGAACTGCCAGACGCGTTTTTGCGGCGTTGCTTCTTTCACTACATCCGTTTCCCAGAAATGGAGACACTGAAAAAGATCGTCGAAGTACATCATCCCGGGATCAAAGAGGCTTTGCTGACAACGGCCCTGACGCAGTTCTACGAAATCCGCGAACAACAGGGGTTGAAGAAAAAACCATCCACGTCCGAAGTCTTGGATTGGCTCAAACTGCTGTTGGCCGAAGACATGGACGCGGATGATCTGAAAAAAGATGGCAAGTCGTCCCTGCCCAAGCTGCACGGTGCGTTGTTAAAGAACGAACAAGACGTACATCTGTTCGAACGTCTGGCGTTTATGGCGCGCGGCGGACGCTAACCTCACTCAATTGGCGGGGCGGCGTCCTGAAAGGGATCGCCGCCCTCCTTTTGTTCGATTTCCCCATCGACAAATATGGCACGCTCGCAATGGTAACCTTACCAGATTGAATCTGCTTGCCTTAATCTGCCCAATTTGCCTCTTTTTTGCCTTAATTGCTCCCTACTAAGGTCGGGATGACGGGCGAAAAGACCCTAATTCCAACGCTCAAAAAGGGCAGGCAGGCAGTTATGATGATCCAATACGCACGTTCCGTGCGCACGCTTGGCGTGGTCGCGGAATGTATTTATATAGTGCAAGCCCCTGTTTCAAAAGGGTTTACCGCATGAGAGGGCGTATTGTCCTCCCGCTGGTTATGCTGTTGAACGCCTGTGTTCCCGCCTCTCATCCAGAGGTCGCAACACGTGCGAGTTTTGCCCAAAGCACACTGCCACCAATGAAAAGTTTTGGGGCAAACTCCCCCGTTGCCCCTGTGCGCTCGAACAATGACCTTGCGCTCGATTTCATTGAACTGTCGTTCCAGATGGAAAGTGGCCGCGAATTGCCCATTCTCACGCGGTTTGAAACGCCGATCTCTGTGCGCGTGACGGGTGCACCGCCTGCAACCCTCGGGTCCGACCTTAACCGCCTGATTTCACGGCTGCGCTCAGAGGCGCGGATCGACATCAATTATACGACCAATTCCAATGCCAACATCACAATTGAAGCTGTCAGTCGCGCGGACATCCGCAAAGTGTTGCCACAAGCCGCTTGTTTTGTCGCCCCGAACGTCAGCACGCTGTCTGAATACAAATCCGCCCGCCGCCAGCCCAAGACCAACTGGAGCCTGCTGCAAAAGCGTGAACGTTTGGCGATATTCCTGCCCAATGACGCCAGCCCGCAGGAAGTCCGCGATTGCCTTCACGAAGAATTGGCACAAGCCTTGGGGCCACTCAACGATCTGTACCGCCTGCCCGACAGCGTCTTTAACGACGATAATGTCCACACCGTTTTGACCGGCTTTGATATGCTGATCCTACGCGCCTATTATGATCCGGCTTTGCGTTCAGGCATGTCGCGCGGTCAAGTGGCTGCTGCCCTGCCCGGTATCTTGTCGCGCATCAACCCGCGCGGCAACAACAAGGCCGCACGTTTTCCCACACGCACCCCACGCGCCTGGAGCCGTGCCATACAAACCGCCCTTGGACGTTCGATTTCTTATGCAGGCCGCCAATCCGCTGCCAACGAGGCCATCCGCATCTCTGCGGCAATGGGCTGGCAAGACAACCGCCGCGCCTTTGCCCATTATGCGATGGGCCGGGTGTTGCAGAACACAGATCCGGAAACAGCACAAAAGCACTATGTCACCGCAGATCGCTATTATCGCCAGACACCGGGCACAGAATTGCACCGCGCCTATGTTGCCACGCAACTCGGGGCCTACGCCATCAGCAAAGGTTCCGGCTCAGAAGCCTTGGGTCTGATCGCACCGCACATTCAAACCGCACGCAACAGTCAGAACGCCGCCCTGCTGTCTACATTGCTCTTGCTGCGCTCTGAAGCGTTGGAATTGGAAAACCGCACCGCAGAAGCGCGCAGCGTCAGGCTGGACAGCATCGGCTGGGCGCGATACGGCTTTGGTCCAGACTGGGCTGTGCGGGCCAAGCTGCGCGAGATTGCATCGCTGAACCCGCTCAAAGGATAAAGCGGGCAAAGATTTTATGATTATCATCGTATTGGGCATTTTGGGCGCGCTGATGGGTGGGTTCACCGCCCGTAAACGGCGCGGCAATCACAAAGATATCGCACAATATGCAGTTGGGTTTGCCATGGCCTTTATGGTTGTTGGCATGATCCTAACTGTGATTTTGGACCGCCTGCTTAGCGTGGCCTGACGCGGATGTTCCTGCCTTTCTTTGATCAGATGCGCAAACACGGGTTGCCCGTGTCGATGCGCGAATTTCTGGCGTTCCTTGATGGCATGGCCGCAGGTCTTGCGACCTATGATGTTGAGGCGTTTTATTACCTTGCCCGCGTGTCGATGGTCAAAGATGAACGCAACATTGATAAATTTGATCGCGCGTTTTCTGCCGCCTTTAAAGGGTTAGAAAACATAACCTTAGACGACGTTCTTGAAGCGGTTGAAATCCCTCAAGAGTGGCTGGAAAAGATGGCTGAAAAGCACCTGTCCGCCGAGGAAAAAGCCGAGATCGACGCATTAGGTGGCTTTGATAAGCTGATGGAAACGCTGAAAAAACGTCTTGAGGAACAAAAGGGTCGCCATCAAGGTGGTAACAAATGGGTTGGCACGGCTGGCACCTCACCTTTTGGGGCGTATGGCTACAATCCCGAAGGCGTGCGCATTGGTCAAGAAGGATCACGCCATCAGCGCGCCGTCAAAGTCTGGGATAAGCGTGAATTCAAGAACTTAGACGACACAGTTGAACTGGGGACGCGCAATATTAAGGTGGCGCTTAAACGTCTGCGCCGTTGGGCGCGCGATGGGGCGGATGATGAGCTGGATTTGAATGGCACCATCCGCGCCACCGCTGAACATGGCTATCTTGACGTGAAAACACGCCCCGAGCGTCGTAATGCGGTGAAGGTATTGTTATTCCTCGATGTAGGCGGGTCGATGGACCCGCACATCAAACTGGTCGAGGAATTGTTCAGCGCTGCCAAGGCCGAATTCAAGCACCTTGAATACTTCTATTTCCACAATTGCCTTTATGAAGGCGTGTGGCGTGACAATCGCCGCCGTTGGGACGAACAACGATCCACCCATGAGATTTTGCGCACCTACGGCCCTGATTATAAATGTATTTTTGTTGGGGATGCATCCATGTCTCCCTACGAGGTCGCCTATCCCGGTGGCGCAAATGAACATTGGAACGCCGAGGCCGGGTCAACGTGGCTGGCCCGCGCGCGCGATCAATGGACCAGCCATCTATGGATCAATCCGGTGCCGGAAAAATACTGGCCTTACACCCAATCCATCGCGATGATCCAAGAGGTGTTTGGCGAACAGGCCATGGTGCCGATGACCCTTGAAGGGTTAAGTCGTGGTATTAAGGAACTGACGCGATAGAATATGCGTGCCATCCATTCACCCTTTCTTAAATACCGCGATACGGCGCTTGCCCCTCGCGAAAACACCCCCATATTAACATCATGATACGCGTCCTCCCCATTCTGCTTGCCGTACTTTACGGTTATGCCATGTACCGCTTTTCCGCGTGGCGCACGGCCAAGGAATTGGACGCTAAATCTACTGTACTCATGGATCCTGCGCTGAAAGATATGAGCGCCAAAATGGCAACGGCGCTCGATCTGCCGCGCATCAAGGTGCATATTTACGAAATTGAACCCGTAAACGGCCTTGCCGCCCCAGATGGGCGCATTTTCATCACCCGTGGCTTTTATAAGAAGTTCCAAGCAGGCGAGGTCAGCGCCGAAGAACTGGCCAGCGTGATCGCGCATGAATTGGGTCATGTTGCCTTGGGCCATTCGCGCCGCAGGATGATTGATTTCTCCGGTCAGAACGCCATGCGTACCGTGTTGGCGATGGTGCTGGGCCGGTTCATTCCGTTCTTTGGCATCTGGATCGCCAATATGTTGACCACCCTCCTCGCGGCCCGCCTGTCGCGCGGTGATGAATACGAGGCAGATGCCTATGCGGCTGCCCTGCTGACCAAGGCTGGGATCGGTGTTGCGCCACAAATTTCGCTGTTCAAAAAGCTTGAGGCGTTGACCCAAAGCAACAGTGGCACTGCGCCTGCTTGGTTGTTGAGCCACCCAAAGACCGAAGAACGTATCGCCGCCCTCACCCGCCTACAACAGCGTTGGAACACCTAAAGCGTTTCTAGTTTTCATTGAGGCATCTGTGATCGCTTTTCGCGTTTGAGCGAAGCGAAAGGCAGCGAACAAGCGATCACAAATTAACTGGAAATGCTCTAAGACGTCATCGCCTTGCCCAGGCGCGGCAGCCGCGCTTTTTTCATCAAAGATCGCAGATTCCAGTCTTGGCCAGATAGCCTTATGGCCTCAGCCAAGACTTTCTCACCTACATGCGCGACCACTTCAGGTTGTGCTTGCCAGTGGCCGTGCAAAAACGCATCCGGGTCAGCGCGGCTCAACCCTTCTTCGGCCAAAATACCGCGCGGAAAGTCCTTGGCGTTGGCGGTGACGATCACATCAGCATGGCTTGAGACCGCCGAGGACAGCACATGGATATCGTTTTCGTCAGGCAACCAAAGCCGTGCTTCCAAGCCCGGCGCAGGTTTCACAGATGCGTTTGGAAATTTGGCGCTGATCATTGCAATCTCGCCGCGTGCAAGCGCCTCGCCCTGCGGTCCAAGTTTGCGCGCAGCCAGCGCCCATTCTTCTAAGATACGCGCAGACCAGCGCGGCTCATATGCGCCCATCTCGGCAATCCCCAACAGCATTTCACGCATGACGGTGGGGTAAAGCACACAAGCATCTAGCAGTACGCGCACGGGTTTAGAGGCGGAAGAACAAGGATTTCAAATAACCGCTTTCTGCCAATTGCGGCAGTTGCGGGTGATCCGCCCCAGCAAAGCCAGTGTGCAGCAACGTCGCGCGCCGCCCTGCCCGGCCAATACCGCGCACGGATGAGGTGCGGAACTGGCCCAGATCAGCAGCATGTGAACATGAACACAGACCTAAGATGCCGTTTTCCGCCACCAGCGGTGCCGCCAGACGTGCGACACGTTCATAAGCCCGCAATCCGGCTTCCATCGCTTGGCGGTTCGGCGCGAACGCAGGCGGATCACAGATCACCACATCAAATTCCGCGCCCTCAGCACGCAAGGCCGTCAGCGCATCAAATGCGTCACCTTGGCGGGTCGAAAACTTGTCGCTCATCCCCATCGCGGCCGCACCCTGAGTTGCGAGTTCCAAAGCAGGTGCAGACCCGTCCACGGCCAACGCGCTTTCAGCGCCTGCGGCAAGCGCAGCCAGTGAAAAGCCACCAACATGGGCAAATACATCCAATACCCGTGCGCCGCGTGAAACACGTGCCGCAAACGCATGATTTGGCCGCTGGTCATAGAACAACCCGGTTTTCTGGCCGCCAATCAGATCAGCCATATAGGTCGCACCGTTCATCTGGGCCGGGATTGGGCTATCAGGCGCGCTGCCTGCAAGAACAGCAGAAACATCATCCAGACCTTCTAGAGTACGTGTCCGACCAGCTGCATTTTTCAACACATTTGTAACACCCGTCACGCTCACAAGCGCAGCACAAAGGGTTTCGATCAATACATCCGCCCAAGCCGCGTTTGGCTGCACAACGCAGGTATCACCAAAACGGTCAATGATCACACCGGGCAGACCGTCAGCCTCTGCATGGACCAGACGATAAAACGGCTCATCATACATCAGTGTCCGCAACGCTAACGCGCGGGTGATATGGGCCTCAAACCACGCCTGATCAATCACCGCATCACTGTCTTGATCCAGCATCCGGGCGATGATCTTGGAATTAGAATTCATCGCGACCACGCCCATCGGTTTGCGGTCACTATCTTCAAGGCGGGCGATGGTGCCCGGCGTCAATCCCTTGGTGCGGCGGTCCGTCACCAATTCGTTTGCATAGACCCAAGGAAAGCCGTGCCGGATGGCGCGCGCATTGGCTTTGGGCAGCAACCGAACGGTTGGCATTTCAGAATTTGTGGGGCGGGATGTGTTAAGGGGCGCTGTCATAGCGCCCCCTCTAGTCGTTTCGCAGCGTTTGCGAAAGGATTGATTTACTATCTTGCAGCAAATGCCTGAGAGCCATCTGCATTTGGTACTGTTGGTTTTTCCAGCTCTTGGCGGATCACCTGCGCCAAATACCCGGTCACACGTACCTTTTGGGTTTGACCGCGACGTTCTGCTTCAACTGCTTGTCCACCACCAAAGGCGGGTAGGTTTGCTTCGATGTCACGTGCTGGGGCCAGCGCAAGGCCAGTTGTAGCACTGCGCACGGTCAAGCGGAATTCCATGTTGTGTACGCCCCCAACAGTATAGCGGGTTTTTTCTGTGACCGAATGGAAGCGCAGGATTTCAACGTCCAAGGTTACATCTGCGTCCCCTGCCATGTCTTTGGTGCCATGGGTGAACGCGGTTTCAAAGATTGACTTGATCTGTGCATGGCGGTCGCCAATCGGCTCACCGCGCCACACCAGATCGGCGCGTGGGTAATACACGTTGGCTTCAGAAACGGTGAGGTTGCTGGGCACCCGCACGTGAACGGCTGTAACGCGCATGGATTGTGGCAATTGCGTTTGTGCGTAAGGCGCTGCTGCGGCCAGACCTGTGGCCTCAAACGGAGCGTTCCGGCTGGCGATGTCAGGCATGTTGCCACATGCAGATACCAATGCGCCAAGTCCCAGTGCTGCGATCAATTTCAAAGTTTTCATCTCGTCCCTCCGTCCGAACCTCTTTTGGGTCCAGTGGTGTTATGTTTTTTCGTTGATACCTATCTGAACGGGAAATAAGGCAGGTTTGAGACAAATTTGGTATTTTCGCGCGACCATTCAGCGGCCAAGCAAAAAAGTACCGCTTTTCAAAGCCACGCCAGCGTTAAAGCAGCCAAAACCAGATAGCGTAGCCCCTTGGCCAATGTGACAAGCATCACAAACGACCAAAGTGGTTCGCGTAATATTCCGGCGACCACCGTGATTGGATCACCGACGATGGGCACCCAACTGCACAGCAGCGACCAGCGGCCATAGCGGCTATACCACTCTTGGGCGCGGGCGAGTTGTTGATCAGAGGCAGGAAACCAACGGCGGTTTTGAAAGCGCAAGGCAAACCGTCCCAGAACCCAATTGATGAGCGCCCCCATCACATTGCCTGTTGTGGCGACGATCAGCAGGATGACAACCGATCGTTTGCCTTCGACCAACAGCGCCACCAGCACCGCCTCAGACTGCATGGGCAGAATGGTGGCTGCAATCAGGGCAGAGGCAAAGAGACCGATATAAGCAAACATGTGGCGGTGGTGCCGTGTGGCGGCAGGCGTGTAAAGCCCTTGCTGATCATTGACGCAGTGCTGGGGGGCCGGAGCAGATCAAGGAGGCAACTTCGTTTGATGTTTTTTCAAACTTTAACGTTTCGGAGATATTTGATTTTGGCACCTGCTGATTTTGCCCGATTTGCTTGCGCCATTTCAAAAGGATCGTCGTCGTGTTTTTAATTCCATGACGCGCGAGAGTTGTCGGCAGAGATTGAACATCACATGTCGCAATAATCTGCGCGTCCGATTGTGCATTTGCAATGATCGTGATGCAGATATCATCGGCACCGGGTTTGGCAGCCAATTGCGCGCTGATGCCCTCTGCTGCACCCACTGACATGTAAAGGGCAACACAGCTGCCCGGAGACAGGTTTCTAACCGCATCCGTTGTGCTGAATCCACCAGCAAGATGGCCGGTTGTGAGGATCAGCGTGTCGATTGCATCGCGTTCGGTTAATGTCTGACCTGACGCCGCTGCGGCACCGCAGGCCGCTGTGACACCGGGCACAATTTCAAATGGGATAGAAGCATCACGTAACGCGTCCATTTCCTCACAGCTGCGCGCAAAAATCCCAGGATCACCACATTTCAACCGAACGACACGCGCACCGTTCTTTGCGGCCGTTACCATCGTTTGTGTAATCTTTTCTTGCGGCCAACTGTGGCATCCGGGCGTCTTGCCGACATAAATGCGTTCGGCATCCCTGCGGGCAAGTTCAAGGATGCCCGGATCAACCAAACGATCATAATAAATCACATCTGCTTCCTGAAGCCGTTTGACACCGCGCAGAGTAATCAGATCTTTGGCACCGGGGCCTGCACCTACCAAAGAAACACTTCCCCCCTTATCCTGATTAAAACTGCCGGTTTCGATGGCCTGTTTGATCATCTGTGCCGCTTCGCGTGCAGCACCGCGTTCGTGGCTACGGCGCGGCGCACCCCCGAACACCCAACGCCACAGATCACGGCGCACGCGCGGGGCAAGGCGAGCCGCCGCACTGGCGCGCAAACGTCCCGCAAGGGCGGCTAAATCGCCCAGATTTGGCTCAAGCAGTTGTTCCACTTGGGTCTTGATCTGGCGGGCCAGAACCGGGGCTGTGCCTTCGGTTCCGATGGCCACCACCACCGGATCACGGTCCACGATTGAGGGCGTGATGACATCGCAAAGGCTTGGTTGGTCGACCACATTTACTGTCGCGCCTGCGGCTTTTGCCAACGCATAGATCGCACTGTCCGCACCGGGGCATCCTGTCGCAACAAACACCAATGCGCAGTCAGCAAAATCGCTGATGTCGATCTGACCACTGTGCTGTGTGATCTGGCCTGAGCTGGCTAAGGCTGCCAGTTCAGTGTCAAGAACATCACTGATCACGACGATATCGGCGGCTGTCTTAAGCATCAGGCGGGTTTTCTGCGCGGCTTGTTCACCACCTCCAACAATCACGACCTTGCGACCGACCATCTGGAAAAACATGGGAAACGTCTTCATGCTGGGATTCCTTCGTATGCGTGGCGATTGGCCCATAGGTCTTGCGCTGTCACTTGGGCCTGCGCGAGTGTTGTGCTGGGACGTGTGGTCCACAGGGCAAGTGCCGCCGTCCCTGTCACGGTCGCTTCTGCAAAAGCGTTACGCGTTTCGCCCTGCCAAAGCTTCTGGACGTCGACGACAGCATCAGGTTCATGCAAACGACGAGTCTCAGACAGCAATGCCGGTGCAACCTGTTGGATGTGGGTGCCCGCACGCAGACCGAAACAAATCGTGTCTTTTGACGGATGCCGCTCAAATTCGCCGCCCCCCCCTTTGATAATGCTTAGGGTTTGTTGCCCCAACATTTTGGCGGCTTGGGCCTGCAAACTGCGGTAGGATGGATGAAAAACGCCCTGAACTGTGGCAGCCGCACGCGCGGGATTCCACATGCGCAAAACCGTGTTGATGCAAGATCGCAGGCCAAGGTCAGCGCGCAAATCAAGCAGATGGAACGCCTCGGGACACATGGTTGCAAGCGGATCATATCGCACCAACGGCCCCAACACCGCACGGATGTCGTTGGGCCCAAGCGCTGCATTTTGATAGGCATTATGTCCGTGCATCGAGATGCGGACCCCCGCCTGCGCCACCAGCCGCGCCGCAAGTAAATAAAGCGGGGCACCCCTACTGCGCCCTGCCGCATAGCTTGGCCAATCCAGATCAGCGGCGGGTAGCGTCCCGGACACATGCGCACGCAAAGCGGCCGTGAAACCAGCGATCTCTTGCGCTTCCTCGCCGCGCAACCGCAATACCATCAACAGCGCGCCTACGGCCTCGGGTGCTGCGCGACCTTCCAGTATTTCAACCATCGCCTCTTGCGCCTCAGCAAATGTGAGCGCGCGGGCGCGGCCCTTGCCTTGGGCGACAATTCGAACAAAGGGGGCCAGCGTCATTCCGCAGCCACCGACAAAATATTCTGCGCAACAAGGCGGGCGAGCTCTGGCTTGCACGAGCCGCAATTCGTTCCTGCACAGGTCATTTCACCCAACGCTTGGACCGATTGCGCGCCCTCACCTATTGCCGCCCGCAAGGTGTTTTGACCGACATTAAAACAAGCACAGACAACACTTCCCGGATCTGGCTGGTCTGCCCCCATCCGCCCCGCAAGCGCGTGAAGCGATCCGGTGGTGGTGCCAACAGATGCGATTGCTGCACCACGCGACAGGATCACCGGTTCACGCGCCGCAAAGAAGACGGCCTGGACCACGCCCTCCTCATGAAGAACCACACGCACCGTGCCGCATGTGCTATCCTCATAGATCGAAGCCTCGGCTTCGGGCGCAGTCGCAAAAAGACGTGCCTCAGATATCCAATCATCAGGCGTCTGCGTATCTGCCAATTCCATCTGCCATCCCGTCGGGGTGCGCGCGATGGCAGCATAGGAAGTCTCTGCTGCGGGTCGGTGCATGCAGGCCAGAAAACCGTACCACTTTGCCGCGTGCAGGCTGATTGACACATTGCCGCTTTTTAACGCGGGCTGACCGGAAAAAGGGTCGGTAACTGGGGCAATGACACTGTTGATTGTGCCATTCTGCGCCGTTTGGCGGGTCCAGTGCATGGGCGCAAAAAGCTGACCCTTTGGCGCACGCTCTGTCACCACCGCACGCAATATCGTTTTGCCAAGCGTATTTTCAACCTCGATCAGATCTCCATGCGCGGCATGGATGTCCGCTGCGTCATCGGCATGAATTTCCAGATAGGGCTCCGCCAGATGCGCGCCCAATTTCGGGGACTTTCCTGTACGCGTCATCGTATGCCATTGATCGCGGTTGCGGCCGGTATTGAGGAACAGACCGCTGCTGCGCGGCAAAGGGGCTTGAATCGGTATCATCCGCGCTTTTCCATCTGCGTGATAAAACTGCCCATCAGCAAAAAAGCGCGTGTCATTGCCTGGCCATTGTGTTGGCAGCAGATTGGCATAATCCGCATCTGCAAATATGCTTAGGTCCAGATCACGGCCAAAGGGGCGTGCGGCTGCATCCAATGCGATATATTCGGCAAATATTTCTGAGGGCGACCCATAGTCAAAGGCATCCCCAAACCCCATCCGCATCGCCACATTACTGATGATACGCCAGTCTGGCCGGGCCTCGGCTGGTGGGCTTAGAAAGGCGCGTTGGCGCGAAATTCGACGCTCGGAGTTGGTGACCGTCCCGTCCTTTTCGCCCCATCCCGTTGCGGGCAGCACCACATCAGCCAAATCGCCCGTGTCTGTGCGCGCCATGATATCAGAGACCGCGACAAAGGGGACATTGGCGATGGCGCGGGCAACATTGTCCGCATCGGGCATCGAGACCGCAGGGTTGGTAGACATGACCCAGAGTGCTTTGATTTTGCCCGCGCCACAGGCATCGAAGAGATCAACGGCCTTAAGGCCCGCTGACGTGCATATGGTTGGGCTGTTCCAGAAGGTTTGCACGGTATCGCGGTGCGCTGCATTCTCGATATCCAGATGATTGGCGAGCATATTGGCAAGCCCGCCAACTTCGCGCCCGCCCATGGCGTTTGGCTGTCCGGTGACCGAAAACGGACCGGCCCCCACCTGACCGATGCGCCCCGTGGCCAGATGGCAATTCACGATTGCGCCGACCTTATCGGTGCCGCAAGCCGATTGGTTCACGCCTTGGGAATAGACGGTGACAACCTTTTTCGTCTGCGCCCACATCTTGTAGAACTGCGCTAGCGTGTCCGGCGCAATCCCGCTTTGAAGCGAATCCGTAGCACGCGCAGCGTCCAATGCCATGTCACAGCCGCCCACATGCGCCGCGACATACTCTGCATCGAAGTGATCGTGATCCGCCAGATAAGCGAGAAGCCCGTTGAACAAGGCGACATCGCCGTCAGGAGCAACAGCCAAATGTATATCCGCCAGATCGCAGGTTGCCGTTTTGCGTGGATCAATATTGACGACGCGCATCAGTGGCCGCGCTTCTTTGGCCGCCGCGATGCGCTGGTACAGCACCGGATGACACCACGCGAGGTTCGAACCGACCAGTACGATCAGGTCGGCCTCCTCCAGATCGGCGTAGGTGCCGGGCACAGTGTCAGTGCCAAACGCGCGTTTGTGTCCCGCCACCGAAGATGCCATGCACAGCCGTGAATTGGTGTCGATATTGGCCGAGCCAATAAAACCTTTCATCAGTTTGTTGGCGACATAGTAATCCTCTGTCAGCAGTTGGCCCGACACGTAAAAGGCAACGCTATCAGGACCATGATCACGGATCGCCGCGCTGAATTTGCGCGCGACCAGATCAAGGGCACAGTCCCATGTGGCCTGCTTTCCCGCGATCTGCGGATGCAACAGCCGCCCTTCCAGATCAATTGTCTCGTTCAGCGCCGATCCTTTGGAGCACAGGCGGCCAAAATTCGCTGGATGGTCAGGATCACCTTTGATGGTCCCGTCAGCAGCTGCCAGAACGCCACAACCGACACCGCAATAGGGGCATGTTGTGCGTGTGATGCTCATGCGACGGCACGCTGTTTCAACGCCGTTCTGTCCAGCAAGATACGCCCGTTTTCGACCTTAGCCGGATAGGTGTCCACGCGACCGCTGTCTGCGCCTTGTGCCAGTCCGGTCTCTAGCGAAAACACCCAGTTGTGCAACGGGCATGTCACGGACGCGCCGTGTACGATTCCCTCGGCCAATGGGCCACCTTTATGTGGACAAGAGTTGTTGAGCGCATAAACTTCGTCTGCACTTGTGCGAAATACCGCAACACAGCCCTGATGGGTTTTCACAACCCGCGCGCCCCGCTGTGGCACGTCGTCCAAGGCGGCTATATCCATCCAGTTGCTCATTCCGCAGCCTCCAATCCAATGTTTGCCAAGGGTTGATAGATTTGTGCTTTGTCGCGTACGTGATCCGCCCATGGATCGCGGCGATAAATGCTTTGGCTCAACTCGAACCGCTCTACGAGGGCCGAACGCTCAGTCAAATCCTCGACCACGCGCTCTTTGATCCAGTCCATGCCCACCTTGCCCATCCATTTATAGATGCGATCCAGATAACGCGCGTTTTCGCGGTAAGCCTGTGTGATCGCTTTGATTACGTCGATGGCTTCTTCTTCTGTGGCGATCTGCACCAGCAACTCGGTCTCGCGCACATCCATGCCAGCCGCACCGCCAATGGAAACTTGATAACCGCTATCGACACAGATCACGCCAATGTCCTTGCACGTCGCCTCTGCACAGTTACGCGGGCAGCCCGATACGCCAAGTTTCAGCTTATGCGGGGTCCACGACCCCCACAAAGTCTTCTCAAGCTTGATGCCCAAACCTGTACTGTCTTGGGTCCCAAAACGACAATGATCCGTGCCAACACAGGTTTTCACTGTCCGTAGCCCTTTGGAATAAGCGTGTCCTGATACCATTCCCGCCGCGTTCAGATCGGCCCAAATACCGGGGAGATCCTCACCTTTGACCCCCAGCAAATCAATCCGCTGACCGCCGGTAACTTTTACAGTGGGCACAGCGTATTTGTCCGCCGCATCTGCAATCGCACGCAGCTCATCGGGCGTGGTGATCCCGCCCCACATGCGCGGTACCACGCTGAATGTGCCGTCTTTTTGGATGTTGGCGTGCTTGCGTTCATTGATGAAACGGCTTTGCGGATCATCAACATAATCCAGCGGCCAGTCTGCCAATAGATAAAAATTGAGCGCAGGGCGGCAGACATGGCACCCGCAGGACGTTTTCCAACCGCACTCCTGCCAGACAGCGGGCATGGAGGTCAGGCGCTGCGACTTGATCATGCGGCGCACGTCCTCATGGGTCATATCCGTGCAGGCACAGATCGAGGCGGCAGCAGGCAAAACAAAATCATCGCCCAAAGTGACCGCCAAAACCTGTTCAACCAGTCCGGTACACGTCCCGCACGACGCCGAGGCTTTGGTGGTGGCCTTTATCGCCGCAAGATCGCCCGCGCCTGCCGCTATCGCGTCTTCAATCTGGCCTTTGCAAATGCCGTTGCAGCCACAAATTTCCGCATCACGCGATAAGGCTGCAACGGCTGCGAGCGGGTCCAGGGGGGTGCCCCCCTGATAGGCAGGACCAAAGATCAGCGTATCGCGCATCTCTGAGATGTCGGTCTTGTCCCGGATCAACCCAAAGAACCAATTGCTGTCGGCGGTGTCCCCGTACATCACGGCACCCATTACAACGTCATTTTCGATCACCAAACGGCGATAGACACCACGCGCCGGATCCCGGAACACAATGTCCTCGCGGCCCTCTGCGTCAGCAAAATCACCTGCACTGAACAGGTCACATCCGGTGACTTTCAGCTTGGTTGAAAGTTCCTTTTGAACAAATGTTGCGTCCTCGCCCAGCAGGGTTTTGGCCGCCACCCGCGCCTGATCGTAGAGTGGCGCGACAAGGCCAAAGATAGCGCCGTCATGCTCCACACATTCGCCCACGGCCAAGATGTCGGTATCAGAGGTAACCATCTGGTCATCCACATGAATACCGCGCCCTACGGCCAATCCGGCTTCTGCCGCGAGTGCCACGTTGGGACGGATACCGACGGCCATGACCAACAGATCACAGAGCAGTTCGGTGCCATCATCCAGCAACAAAGCGCGGACATGTCCGTCTGTGCCCAGTATTTCTTTTGAGTTGGCGGAACATTTGATGGTGATCCCTTTGTCCACCAACGCCCGGCGCAAAAGATAGGCTGCGGCTTCGTCCAATTGACGTTCCATCAGGTGGCCCATGATATGCACAACCGTAACGTCAACGCCGCGCGCCGCCATGCCAGCAGCGGCTTCAAGCCCCAACAGGCCGCCGCCAATGACGACACATGTGTTGTCAGGCCCTAGCCCCATCATCCGTTCGGTGTCTTCCAGATCACGGTAGGCAATGACGCCTTCCAGATCATGCCCCGGCAGTGGGATGATGAAAGGGCTGGACCCGGTGCCAAACATCAGCTTGTCATAGGGCAGCACATCGCCGTTCACAGCGGTCACAGTTTTGGCCGCACGGTCGATACTGGTGATTTTTTCGCCAAAGCGGCACGTCACGCCGTTTTCTGCATACCACTGCGGAGTATGGGTCTCGATTTCGGCATAGGTTTTGTCACCGGACAGCACGGGCGAGAGCATGATGCGGTTGTAGTTGCCGCGTGGTTCTGCGTTGAACAAGGTCACGTCGTAGGCGTCCGGTGCGGTTTCCAACAAGGTCTCCAGCGCGCGTCCCGTGGCCATGCCGGCCCCGATAATGATCAGCTTTTGTTTCATATCGTCACTCCGCTGCGATTGATTTTTTGGGGGTGGCAGCGTCCTTTTTGGACGTGTTGCCATGCTCGTATTCCTCAAGGAAATCGATAACCTCTTGCCGGTAAGAATAGTAATCGGGATGCTCAAGCAGCGCCTTGCGCGTGCGCGGACGGGGCAGTTTCACATCTGTGATCTTGCCAATCGTCGCTTGTGGCCCGTTTGTCATCATCACCACGCGGTCCGCGAGCAATATCGCCTCGTCCACATCATGGGTGACGCATACGGCGGTGACTTTGGTGCGCGACCAGACCTCCATCAAGACCTCTTGCAGCTCCCAGCGGGTGAGGCTGTCGAGCATGCCAAACGGCTCATCCAGCAGCAGCAGTTTGGGCGAAAGCGCAAAAGCCCGCGCAATACCCACACGCTGTTTCATACCGTTTGAAAGGGAGGCCGCGTTCTTGTCCATGCTGTCGCCAAGGCCAACACGCTCAAGGTAGTATTCGATCACGTCCTGCCGTTCGGCCTGCGAGGCCTTGGGGTATACTTTGTCGACGCCAATCGCGACATTCTCTTTGGCGGTGAGCCACGGAAAAAGGTTTGGCGATTGAAAGACCACAGCGCGTTCGGGGTCTGCGCCCTCTACGTTCCAGCCGTCCAGCCGGATTGCCCCCTTTGAGATCGGGTTTAGCCCCGCAGCCATCGTGAGCACGGTGGATTTGCCACAGCCGGAGTGCCCGATAAGCGAGATAAATTCGCCTTTGTTGACCTTGAGGTCAAAATCCTCAACCACCGTCAGGGGGCCTTTGGGCGTTGGGTATACTTTGTGCAACTGCGAAAAGTTCAGATAGCGCTCTTCGATTGGGCTTTTTTGCGCCTCAACCACAACGCGTGGTACAGCATGGATCGGGGACACATTGGGCAAAGTCTTGGTTTCTTCAACTTTTGCCTCGATGCCAACATCCATCAAGTATTTGGTCACGCTGGCCCGCAACGCCTTGAATGCTTCGTCGTTGTTCATCGCCATCCGGTCACGCGGGCGTGGTATCTTCACCTCAATTGGATCAGCCAATGTCCCGTCAGGGTTCAAAGGCACAATCCGGTCAGCCAGCAAAATCGCCTCGTCCACGTCATTGGTGATCAGGATGCAGGTTTTTTTATCGCGTTCCCAAATGTCGAGGATTTCATCCGCCAGATTGGCCCGTGTCAGCGCATCCAGTGCCGACAACGGTTCATCCAGCAACAACATTTCAGGGTTCATTGCAAGTGCACGCGCGACGGCAACCCGCTGTCGCATGCCACCCGATAATTCAGCAGGACGGCGCGCAATGGCAGGCGAGAGGCCGACCATTGACACATAATGCTCGATCTTTTCCTGCCGCTCTGCCCTGGACAGCTTGGGAAAGACCGCATCAACGGCCAGCCCGACATTGCCGCCAACAGTCAGCCAAGGCATCAATGAATAGCTTTGAAAAATCAAACCGCGCTCTGGCCCCGGCGCAATGATTGGCGTGCCTTTGAAGGTCAGGCTGCCAGAGTCCGGTGTCTCAAGCCCTGCAATCAGGTTCATCAACGTCGATTTCCCGGTGCCCGAAAATCCGAGGATAGCGAGGAATTCGCCCTCACGTACTTCAAGGTTGATGTCTTTGAGAACTTCGGCGCGGTGGGTGCCCACGCCAAACCCCTTGTTCACGTTTTTGATGGATAAAATACTCATAGTGGTCACCGGTTTGCCGAGAAGGTGAACATGGATTGCAGCGCATACATCACGCGGTCCAGCAAGAAGCCGATGACCCCAATGGTAAAGACCGCCACCATGATCTTGGCCAGTGATTGCGACGATCCGTTCTGGAACTCGTCCCAGACGAACTTGCCCAACCCGGGGTTTTGCGCCAGCATTTCAGCGGCGATCAGAACCATCCAGCCGACCCCAAGGCTCAACCGCAAACCGGTAAAGATCAACGGCAGCGCGGAGGGCAATACCAGTTTGGTGATTTTGGTCCATGTGTTCATCTTGAGCACGCGGCTCACGCTGACCAGATCCTTGTCGATGCTGGACACACCAAGGGCCGTGTTGATCAGCGTCGGCCAAAGCGAGCAGAGCGTGACAGTGATGGCCGAGATCAAGAATGACTTGGAAAACATCCCATCATTGCTGGCATAGACCGCAGAGACAATCATGGTCACGATCGGCAACCACGCCAACGGAGACACAGGTTTGAATATCTGGATAAGCGGGTTAAGGGCGGCATTTGCCGTCTTGGACAGGCCCGCCGCGATGCCCAGCGGAATGGCGACAACGGAGGCGATTAGAAACCCAAAAAAGACCGTCACGATAGAAGTCCAGATTTGGGCGTAATAGGTGGGCCTGCCCGTATAGACGCGCTGTTTGACATCATCGGCTCTGCCGTCGGCAATCAGTTTTGCGTTGCGCGTGTCCTGACGCGCGTAGAATGCCGCCGCTTTTTCGCGCTCTCGGATAGCATCTGCGTTCAGGCTGATGGCTTGTTCCCAGACTTGCGCAGGACCAGGCACAGCGCCAAGCGAGGTTTGAACTTTGGGGGCCAGCGCCCCCCATGCCAGCAGGAAGAGGGCAATCGCCAACAAGGGGACGCCCAACAAACGCCAAACTTCGCCAATCTGTGCTTTGGGGTTGTCGCCTGCCGCCGCTTTCAAGATCGGGGTAAGCCATGCAAGGCCCAGAACCTGAAACCAGTTATCAGCCTTGTTGATGCGGGTGAACAAGCGAGCGCGTCGGGCCTCTTTGTCCAAAGGGACAGCTGTGAATGTATCGGGATCGGTGGCAGACATGTGAGGTATCCTGTGATTTGGGCAAAGATGTCGCAGAGGCCCCGCAGCAAATGCCGCGGGGCGCGCATCGCTCAGCCTTTGACTTTGTTATCAACGATCATTTGCTCGCCCTTCAGGCCAATCGGCAGGCTTTCGAGATAGGCGTTGGGCGTGCGTCCGTCATAGCCGATGCCATCGATGATATCCGCGGCAGGTGTCGGCGCTTTGAAGCCATCACTGTCAAAGGGAAAGTCTGCTGCATTTGCCATGCCTTCATCTACCAGCAGTTTTGCTGCCTCAAGATAGATATCAGGGCGGTAGACGTCTTTGGCCGTTTGCATAAACCATTCATCGGATTTCGGCTCAGCGATTTGGCCCCAGCGGCGCATCTGCGTCAGATACCAGATGGCATCCGAATAATACGGATAGGTCGCATTATAGCGGAAGAACACGTTAAAATCGGGTGCGGGACGGCGGTCGCCCTTTTCGAATTCAAAAAAGCCGGTCATGGAGTTGGCGATCACTTCGGCATCCGCCCCCACGTATTCAGACCGCGCCAGCATCTCCACCGCTTCTTCACGGTTTGCGTTGTCGTTTTCGTCCAGCCAGATTGCCGCGCGGATCAGCGCTTTGGTCAAGGCGATGGTCGTATTGGGGTTCTCGTCCGCGAATTCCTTGTTGATGCCAAAGACCTTCTCGGGGTTGTTCTTCCACATGTCGTAATCGGTGATAACCGGCACACCGATGCCTTTAAAAACAGCCTGTTGGTTCCACGGCTCGCCCACGGCGTAGCCATAGATTGTACCAGCTTCCATCGTGGCCGGCATTTGCGGGGGCGGTGTAACTGACAGAAATACATCCGCACCAATTGTCCCAGTCACATCTTCAGGAGAGTAATACCCGGGCTGCAACCCACCGGCTGCCAGCCAATAACGGATCTCATAATTATGGGTAGAGACAGGGAAAACCATGCCCATATTAAACGGCTGGCCTTCGTCTTTGTATTTTTCCACAACTGGCGCAAGGGCGGCGGCGCTGATCGGATGTTGCGGGCGGCCATCGTCCATCGTTGGCACATTTGGTTTCATCTGTTCCCAAATTTCGTTTGATACCGTGATGGCGTTGCCGTTCAGATCCATCGAAAATGGCGTGATGATATGTGCCTTGGTCCCGTAGCCAATGGTGGCTGCAAGCGGCTGTCCGGCCAGCATATGAGCCCCGTCAAGCTGGCCGTCGATGACACCATCAAGCAGGACTTTCCAGTTGGCCTGTGCTTCGAGTGTGACAAACAGACCTTCGTCCTCAAAATATCCGTTTTCGTAGGCAACAGCCAATGGGGCCATATCGGTCAGTTTGATAAAGCCAAAGGTCAGCTCGTCCTTTTCGAGGTCCAGCATTTCCGCGTAGGCGGCGGTTGCCAGAAGGCCGGATGCGGTGATTGCAAAGGGGAGTTTTCTAAACATTTAGGATGTCCTTCGTATGGGAGGGCAAAGTCGGAAAAACGAAAAAAGCCGCACGTAAGCGCCACGGAAAATTCCATGTTTCTTACGAGCGGCTTTGCTCTTGGGAGGGTTCCACCGTCATTGGCAGAAAGAAATCAGGCAACAGTGCCCGAAGCGTTGAGATCAAAATTGAGCAGTTTGTGCGCAGCTTCAAGTATTTTCTGCACTGCGGCATAAAAAGAAAGGCAGACCCATACAAATGCCTATTTATTCACCAGTGGTTCTTAAAAATCGAACGTTCTGCCGTCAAAAAAAGCATCCGGCGCAAGAATCATCTGACCGCGTGATGAGGCCACGGCAGTCTCTTCTTGCATCGCCCCTTCAATTTTTTCCGATGCACCGGGCAAGTCTGCCCCAATAGGACCAAGGTTGGTGCGGTACAAATCGGTGCGAAAACACTGTTTGGCTTGTGCGATGCCTGCCCTGTCCGCGCCAAGTTGTGCCGCAATCCACGCGGCCTGACTGCGCCATGGAAAAGACGCGGCATGGGTATGAAACATTAAAAACCGGTCAACCCATGTTGGTGTGCCGCCCTGCGACGGCGTTAGAAAGCCGGTGAGTGCCGGTTCAATCATCTCATGCGCGAGATTAAGGTGTTCGCTGCGCCCCAGAATTTCAATCGCCAGTGGCTTGTTCTTTTCATGGTCCAACCACCGTGCGGACTGGTACACAGCACGCATCAAATGCCGGGTCGTATCGGGATTATCAGCAATCCAGTCGCTTCGCGCCGCCAGCACTTTTTCTGGTGCAAAGCCCCAGACGTGGCAACCCGCCATTAAGATGCTTCCGACACCGCGTCCAACAATCGCACTGCCCCAGGGTTCTCCGACCCAAAATGCGTCTACGTGTCCATTCGCCACTGCGTCCGCCATGCGCGGCGGGGGCACGGTCACAATCTCGACGTTCAGATCCGGGGTGGATGCGGTCCAATATGACAGCAACAAGCGGTGCATGGAAAAGGGGAACGGCACACCCACACGCAGCGACGTTGGAGCACGTGCAGTTAACGCGGCAATCAGTAAATTTGGTGCACCAAAGGGCAGCGCGCCCAAAGTATCAGCAAGCTTTGTTGAGACACCGAACACCGTACCATTGGCCGACAGCCCCATCAGATTGTCGATTTTTGCCGGCAAGCCCCCCAACCCTAGCGACATCGCCACAGGCATCGGCGACAGCATTTGTGCAGCATCCAGATGTCCCAGAGCAAGCATATCACGTAGCGCCGACCACGACGGTTGCTGGACAAGATTAAGATCGAGCCCTTCTTCGGCAGCAAAGCCAAGTTCACGTGCAATAATAAGCGGTGCGCAGTCGATCAACGGCACATAGCCGCAATTCAAAACGGTCCTGCTCATGACATTAGGTCCGATGCTGTCACCAAGGCCTGTGCGACATCAATGACCTTGCGCCCTTGATCCATCGCGGCCTTACGTATCAGTTTATAGGCTTCGTCCTCGGGGATGGCGCGCCTGCGCATCACAATACCTTTAGCGCGATCAATTGTTTTGCGATCCACAAGCGCTTGTTTGGCAGCGTCCAGTTCGGATTGCATCTGCCGCATCATCTGGAACCGCGCAATTGCGGTTTCGATCACGGATTTGATGCGGTTCATCTGCAACCCGTCAACCACATAGGCGCTAACGCCAGCGGCAAGGGCGGCTTGGGTCAGGTGCGGGTCGGTCTGGTCCACAAACATCGCAACCGCCCGGGATTTTGCATCAGAAATTGTGCCGATATGTTCCAGCGTGTCACGATCAGGGTTGGCCATGTCGATCAGCACAATATCAGGGGCATGCTTTGCGATCGACTTCTCCAGCCCTGAAACCTGCGCAATAGCATGCACATCACTCCACCCTGCCTCCAGCAGCGCGTCGATAATGTTTTTCGCTTTGGCGCTATCAGCTTCGACAACAAGGATGCGGAGGTCTTTTCTCATACTTTTCTGGTAGCGCCATAGGGCATGAGAGGACATCGGCGTGAACGCTGTCGTGCGGCGGATTGCCTGATGTGTTTACGTTTTGTGCAGCTAGATGGTGTGACGACTGATAAATGGGCATTTGGAGGTTTCGAAACAGTGAGACTTCGCTCAAGTGCAGACACCTGACAATGGTTGCGAAAGGCGTCTTTTCTATGATTAGGAATATTAAATGACGACCAACGCACATTCATTCACGCGTAGGGGCAGCAATCAGCCCCCGACGCAGCGCAGCAAAACCATGTGTGATACAGGGCGAAAGCGCTTGCTCAAGGCGACTTACATCACCGACTTTAATTGGTCGGACAGGTTTGTTCGAGCATCTGATGTTGTTCTGGTCAGCGCAACACCTTGTCGGAAATTTCACTTTGATCAGACGCAATTTATCCGGCCATCCGTTGCTCCGGCACATCGCGAAACTGACGCACCATAAAGTCGACAAATACGCGCGTTTTTGGGGCAAGGTTACGCCGTTGAGCGAACATGACGACGATATCAGTACTGGGCGGCGCATATTCCGGCAGGACGTGGACCAGTTCGCCTATGCGGAATTTTTCTTGGGCCATATAGTATGGCAGCCGCGCGATGCCGACCCCGGCAAGCGTGGCCCGATAGACAACATCTGTACTGTTTCCTTCAAAGTTCCCTTGTGCCTCGAAGGCATGTTCAGTGTCGTGCTCACCGCTGCTCCATGAGTTGCGCCTGTTGCTACCAGCCACCCTTAAACAATTGTGTTTTGCCAGTTCTGTAAACTCTGAGGGCGTGCCGCAACGTTCAAGATACGAGGGTGCCGCGCAAAGCACCCTTCGGCTCTGCATAATCCGCCGCACCACAACATCGAGGTTCTTGCGCTGTTCGGCAAAGCAAATTGCGACATCAAAGCCCTCTCCTTGCAGATCGACTTCTCGGTCTTTCAAATCCAGTGAGACCTGAACCTTTGGATTTTCAGCCATGAACTTTGGCAATGCAGGTATCAGTTGAGATTTTCCAAACGCAACTGTGCACGCGATGCGCAAGGTACCACGCGGGATGCCGTCCATGTTTTGGATCAGTGCCTCGGCTTCTTTGAATTTATCAGCCATTGCTCTGCATTTTTCATAAAAGTCCTGACCTTCCTGCGTTGGAGAGATGCCAGTCCGCGTTCGATTGAGCAGGCGATAGTGTACTTGATCTTCAAGCAAACCGATCTGCTTGCTGACAGCCGAAGGCGTCTGCCCCATTGATCTTGCCGCAGCAGAAATGCTTCCCTGCTCGACCACCGTTGCAAAGATCAACATCTGCGCGGAAATATCCATCTTACACCACCTGTCTGTTCCAAACTGGAACGGGTCCTATGCCAAATCGCTCAATTGTGAGCGCTATCGAAACCTCGTATCTCTGCATTGCAGCATAAATTCTGCATTGCAGCAAGAGGCGAGAAAATATCATGGCGATAACACGATCAAACAATTGGCTAGATGTCGTTCTGGATGCTGGCCGCACATTCTTTCATCAAAAGCGCAATGGAATGCAGCGTGCGTTGGCAAAACGTAAAATCTATCGCGACACGCACAATGAACTCTCTGCGCTCACGGATCGGGACCTCAATGACTTGGGGATTTCACGCAGCAATATCAAACGACTGGCAATGGAGGCGGCGTATGACCTTTAATACTCAACCGGCAGAGACAGGTGGCTCTCATGCAATCAATGGTCTTATTTCTGTACTGGCATCACTTGGGGCAAAGGCAAACGCTGCCATGAAGACTCTTCAAATGGCCCGAATGATATCTACGCTTACAAACATGAGCGATTACCAGCTCACTCAGATTGGCATTTCGCGATCTGACATCCCCAAATATGCCGAAACACTTATGGCAAACGAATAACGAAACAGGCCAGTTGGTCTGAAGCGTTTCTGAAAAGTGCTGGTTCTCGCTCCTCCCAGAGTAAGCCAGCGCGAGCGGCGGCGAAAAAATCAACAGGGAACGCCAACGCACAAGGCCAGCATCTTCACCTCCTCCCGAAGATGCTGGCCTAAATCATCCTGTCCAACGGGAGATATGACTGATGCGCACCCGCAAACTTCCGCAAGATTTGATAGTCCGTCGCCTTCATGCAAGGGATCAAGTCGAAATTTGCGATCATTTCCTGCGTTTGGACATCAAGTCACGTCGGGCCCGATTTTGTGGGACCGTGGGTAACGATGGGGTTTTGAAATACGCGCAAAACATTTTTAGATACGACAGCATTGTTTTTGGCGCATGTGTCGGCGGGATACTGAGGGGGCTAGGGGAACTGCGCGGTGTCTTTCATTCATGGCCTTGCGCGACCGAAGCTGCATTTTCTGTCGAACTTGACTGGCAAAACCTCGGGGTCGGAGATGCGTTGTTTGAAGAAGTCTTTGCAATGGCCCAAGACAGGCGTGTCGGGACAATTCAAATGACTTGTTTAAAAGAGAATAACCGCATGCAACATCTCGCAGTGAAACATCATGCGCAATTGGTCCTTGATCAGGTGGCCGTCGAAGCTGTCCTGCATCCCACCTGGCCCCTACCAAAGTCCATTGCAAAAGAGATTATTGGGGAACCCAAAGGGGCCTCACACCAGCGGTTCGGATAGGTGGTCACGCTTCTCATTCCTAATGGCACACCCACGAATGAGTGCTCTGATCGCTGCAAAAAATCCGCCCAAATGGGGCACCGTTTTGCCCCCCAGCACAGCACAAGTATGTGCAAAACCCAGCTTTCGTTTGTCTGGACTGATTTCACACCTAAAACCAACGCCTAAGCCAGCATTGCGCTTAATTGCGCGCCCTACTACGCCATCCGCCGCGACGGCGCGGCGCGGCCATGCTGACCAACCCTTCGTTCAGCACTTCGGTCATCGGGTGGTCCGGATTGTCGGTGCCGTATTGGGCGAGCACGGTCTTAATCGTATTTCCGGTGTCGTTCTCAAGCGGCAAGCTTAGCGCCCAATCCAAGAATATCGTGCGGCACTCAGATTTGGTGATCCCCTCAATCCGGTAGGATTCATAGATCAGCCCCTTGGGGTCATTCGTGTCACCTTTTATCATGCTGGACCCTCTGCCTCAGACGTTGCTTGCCCCCCGCCATAAGGCTGCAAGACCGCGTTGATGATCTGACCCGCAGATGCATAGGTCTGGTTCATCTGCGCCTCAAGTGCCGCCAAACTGTCGCTGCCAAGCGATCTGCACATGAAAGCAGCCCCCGCCTGACCCAATGTTGCGCTATCAATGGCATCAGCTGACAACAGCCGCGCGGCACACTGCAGGGTCCAGCACGCAGCATAGGCGTCTTTTAAGACGCTCAGGTCCGTTTGGGTGAAAACCCCTGCCTCATGGGCCGCGTTCAGCCCTGTGGGAATGTCGCGCGCCGCCTGCCCTGCGATCAAGGCCCCCGCTTGGGCCAGCAATTCAATGTCTTGCAAACGCCCTGCACCAATCTTTGCATCCCACACACCATGCGGTGTTTTGGCGGCGGCAATGCGGATCCGCATGTCAGCCACATCGCCCAGAACCTTGATGCTATCTTGATCTATCGCGACGATCTCTTGCCGCAGGGTTTCGACGTCGTCTGCCAGTGCTTTTGGCCCCGCAACCACCTGCCCCCGTGTCAGTGCCAGATGTTCCCAAACCCAAGCCTCGTTCTTTTGATAGCTTTCAAAGCTGGCAAGGCTGGTGGCCACGGGCCCCTTATTGCCAGAGGGACGCAGCCGCATATCAACTTCATAAAGCTTGCCTTGAGACATCGGTGCGGTCATCGCCGTGATCATCGCTTGGGTCAGGCGCGCGTAATAGAGGCGCGAAGCCAGCGGGCGTTTGCCCTCTGAGGTGTCAACACCATCTGCGTCATAGATCACCAGCATGTCCAGATCAGAGGTGGCGGTCAGCCGCCCTGCCCCTAATGACCCCATGCCAAGGATCACCGCACCGCGCCCCGGTGGTGGACCGTGACGGGTGGCAAATTGGTCAATCACGACAGGCCAAAGGGCGCTCAACACTGCGCGCGCCAGTTCAGCGTATTGCTGGCCTGCCGTCACCGCATCGGTCAACCCGCGCAGCAGATGCACACCAATGCGAAAATGCCATTCGCGCGCCCAGCGACGGGTGCCGTCAAGGCGGGTTTCATAATCCGGCTCTGCGGCCAATTGAGCGTTAAACAAAGCGGTCAGCGCCTCTTGCCCCGGCCAATCGCTAAAGAAGTCACCGCCGATCACGGCATCAAAAACGCCGGCGTTGCGGGACAGATGCTGTGCCAAAGCGGGGGAAGCGCTGACAATGTCAATCAGCAGATCAGCAAGCTGTGGATTTACCTTGAGCAATGAAAACAATTGAACCCCTGCGGGCAAGCCTGCCAAAAACCCATCAAATGCCTGAAGTGCCTCATCTGGTTTGGCAGATGTTGCCAATCGTGCCAGCAGATCAGGTTTAAGACGTTCAAAGATTTCCGAACCCCGTTCGCTGCGCAATGCAGGATAAGACCGCCAGCGGTCCAGAATTTGCGTGTCAAATTCATGTGGCGCGATGTCGGGTTTCGCCACGGGCGCGCGTGATGCCGCAAAGAAACCTTCGGTCAATTCATGCACCGCAGACAGGCGGTCATGAATGTCCTGTTTCAAGACATCCGTATCCATGTCCATCATACAGGCCAAACGGTCAAATCCAGAAGCGGTCTGAGGCAAAGTATGGGTTTGGGCATCACGCACCATTTGCAGGCGGTGTTCAATTGTGCGGTGTTGCCGGTAATGATCGGTCAAGGTTGCGGAAACATAGTCAGGCACCCAGCCCTTATCACTCAAAATCGCCAACCCATCACAGGTGCCGCGCACCCGCAGATCAGGGTCACGCCCTCCCGCGATCAACTGGCGGGTTTGGGTAAAGAACTCAATCTCTCGGATACCGCCACGCCCAAGCTTCATATTGTGGCCGGGCAAGGTGATCGGCCCACCAAGGCCCTTATGTTCGCGAATGGCGAGGCGCATGTCATGGGCATCTTGGATTGCTGCGAAATCGAGATGCCTGCGCCAGACAAAGGGCCGCAAGCTGTTCAGAAATTTACCCCCTGCAACATGATCCCCCGCACAGGGCCGCGCCTTGATATAGGCGGCACGTTCCCATGTGCGGCCCAGCGATTCATAATACCGCTCGGCCGCTTCCATCGCCATGCAGACAGGCGTGACCGCCGGATCAGGGCGCAGGCGCAGGTCGGTGCGAAACACATAGCCTTGCCCGGTGAGGTCATTCAACGTCCCGCTCATCGCGCGGGTGGCACGCACAAAGGCAGTGCGGGCATCGTGGAAATCACCCCGATCAAAGCGGGTTTCATCGAACAGACAAATCAGGTCGATATCGGAGGAATAATTCAGCTCATGCGCGCCCATCTTGCCCATCGCCAGCACCACCATGCCGCCCGCATCATGCAAGTTATCTTCGGTCATCCCCGGCAGCTTGCCGCGTTTGATTTGGGCTGCCAGCCCGGCGCGCAAGGCAGCGTTACAGGCTGCATCCGCATAATCGGTCAGCGCGCCTGTGACCTGTTCCAGCGACCACGCGCCGCCCAAATCCGCGAGGGCGGCCATCAAGGCCACACGCCGCTTGCCTTGGCGCAATCCATCGGCCAAGGCGTTTGCCTCAAAACCCGCCGCATCCGCGATCACTTGGCGCACCGCTGCATCCGGGTCAGCAACCGCCTGCTTGACCCATTCGGCTTCTTTTTCCAGCAAGGCCAACAGATAGGGCGCGGTTGACGCGGCCCCCTTGATCAACGCGCGCACCTCGGGGGCTGCATCCGGCACCAAGGCAGCGGCATCTGTCGCCCTATCCTGATGATAGATGCGCGGGGTCTGGGTGATACGGGCGGCAAGCGATGTTGTTGTCATGGGAATAGCATTGCGCGAGTGCGGGGCGATGGGCAAGAGGGTGTGGGGGTGAGCGGCGTTGTTGGTCTTGCAATCTTAGGGGCCAACGCTCAGTTTGAGCCAAGAGGGGATTACACGCATGACCAAAGCCCAAGATGCCTATGAAGAGGCACAGCGCAGGATTGCGGCAGATCCAGATGCGACGGAGCTTGGCCTGAGCATTAAAAATCTTGAGGCGATCCCACTAGAGATTGCCACACTCTCAAAGCTTGATTGGCTTGATCTTAGCCACACCAGTATCACCTCCGCGGAACCACTCTCAACACTCACAAAGTTGGAAACTCTTAGTCTGAACCGCACACAGGTCACCTCTGCTGAACCCCTCTCAACGCTCACAAATCTGAAAAGGCTTAGCCTAACCAACACTCCGATTACCTCCGTGGAACCGCTGACCGCTCATACAGATATGAGTTTGCTTTATCTTAACGGAACACAGATCGAAACGGTTGAGACTCTCGCCAATTTGACAAATCTGGTAGGGCTTGATCTCGAAGACACAAGTATCTCGGACCTACGCCCACTCAAGAATCTAAATAATCTCACCTCTCAAGAGGCATACGCTGGACTCACCTATAAAAACTGCGCTGCAACCAAACTCGACCCAGAACTCAAACGCCTCTCAGAGATAGAGGATAACCAAGAACGCACCCGCGAAACCCTCGCATATCTAAAAACTCTGACTGAATGGCCGCCATCACGTTCCCGCCCTATACCCAAAGAACCAGACCAAGACCGCATCCTCAGTGTCCAAATCACCCCAGATGAAAAACTAGATGTCGATGCTGCCACCCCTACCCCAGAGGAACTTGACGACCGGATCAAGCGCGCGTGTCATACCCAACTAAAAGAAGCCGTCGAAAGCTTTATTGCCGCATCGGGCAACCAACATCATCGGCTGACGCAACGCTCCCGCAGCTTCTATGAAAAGCTCGACAAACCTTTTAACGACCTTGATATGCTAGACCTGCATTTTGGGATCGAGATGTTGGCGGACGTCCTAGCCAAACGGGATGAGCGCAAAGGCGAGGATATTCTTTCTGCCGAGATGGTTGTCTCGCTTGGTGAAATTGCGCGGATTGGCCCCGGCCTTGTGCGTGACAATGCAGATGTTGAAGATTTTGAAAACCGACGCACCCGCGATGACGACCTGCAAGCGCCCATCGACCAAGACGTCAAAGATGCCCTGCTGGCAAAGATCAGTACATCTGACGACATCATCGGTGAACTTCTGCGCAGCTATGCAGATCAGGCCAAGGGCCAAGCCCCCAGCACACGGCGCGGGTTGGCGGGCACGATCATCAACCGCAACACGATCATCGCTGCTACCGCCGCTGTTGTCTCAGGCATTGCTATCAATCGCGCTGACGCCCTTGTTCTATGGCTGTTCCAGAATTCTTAAATCATACTGGCAGCATCCCAGCCCTATGGTCAAAGCCTGATGGCGTGGGTGGCCCCCATCATTGACGCCATCCGGCAATCTGGCGGCACATCTTATGTCGCGTTCAAGCAGGCATTGGCCCGAATTACGGGTCGCGACGTTTAGTTTGAGAACAATCTAGGGTTATTCACCCTCGTAACCTGAAAATATAATTTACCTAACCATATGATTTATAACAATAATAAAAGTTAATGTAAAAAACATTCACATTATCTCTTGCAAGAATCGCTCCCAACACCAATCTTGAGGTTATGGATGTGAAAGAGATTTACATCCAACCTCAAACCCGGGGCAGCGTCCCCAACCCTCTTAACCCGAAAGGCACCAAACAAATGACCACACTTACCTCAGAGCAAGGCTATGCACCGCGTACAAGCTGGTTTGCCCGCACAGAGGCTTGGCTTGATGACAAAGGCAAAGGCGCGTGGATCGCTGCAATGGTCCTTGGCTTTATCTTTTTCTGGCCTGTTGGCCTCGCCCTTCTCGCTTATATGATCTGGAGCAAACGTATGTTTTCTGGCAAATCCTGCGCACCGCGTAGCGCCCGTTTTAACGCCCCTTTCTCGGGCCCATCCCGCAGCACCGGCAACGCAGCTTTTGACGCCTACAAGGCGGACACCCTGCGTCGCTTGGAAGAAGAGCAAAGCAACTTTGAAGACTTCCTGACCCGTCTGCGCGAGGCCAAAGACAAGGCAGAATTCGATCAGTTCATGGACGATCGTGCCAGCCGCAAAGATGACGACGCGGCAGATGAGCCTGACGTAAAATCCAGCTAAGCCCCACCACGGGCACCCCGACACACCGGGGTGCCCGTATTTTCATAAACAATTTCACCATGGACAGTATCGATGACAATGACCGCAGACCCTCATGCTTCCCCCGCCCCTGCCTCACACCCGGCTCAGATGCCCGTCGCGGTGCAGGTCATTTCAACACTATTGTTCGGGGCCTTTGCCATACCTGTGACAATTGTGGCGTTGAACGTCTTTTGGCCAGCAGGTGTGGCGATTGCGATTATCCTTGCCTGGCGCGGTGGCTTTGCCCCCACGGGCACGCCCTCAGCGCCACCGCGCAATATGAATGAGGCGGTGAAATCGCTGGTGCCAACGACCGCGCAAAAGACCAGCGGCAACGCAAGCTTTGACGCCTATCGCTCTGATATGATTGAACGTCTTGAGGTTGAGCAGCAAAAGTTCGAGGGGTTTCTGACCCGACTGCGCGACGCCAAAGACAAAACCGAGTTTGACACGTTCATGGACGACCGCGCCAAGCGCACGCAAGATCCAAGCAACGCCTAAACGATATAGATCCCCCCAGCCCTTCGATGTGTTCGTCGAGGGGCAAAACCAAAGTAAGAGACCGCGAAAATGACCCAAACACCTGACCCCCATACACAGGCCGAATTCTATTCCGGCGTGCCCAGCAAACGCTTATTCGCGTGGGTTTTGGACATGGTTGTGATCATTGGAATGTGTCTGTTGGCCCTGCCCTTCACGGCCTTCACTGGGATATTCTTTTTCCCGTTCCTGATGCTGGTTGTGGGCTTTATTTACCGGGTGGTCACCCTGACATCTGGATCAGCCACATGGGGTATGCGCCTGATGGCGGTGGAATTGCGCGACGTGCTTGACAGGCCGTTTGATTTTGGCACGGCGCTGTTTCATACGTTGGGATATTCGATCTCGTGGGCCATGGCCCCGCTACAATTGATTTCAATGGTCATGATGTGTGTCACCGAACGTAAACAAGGCTTGTCAGACATTGTGCTTGGTACTGTTGCTGTGAACCGGCGTCGATCCGCGTAACCATTTGACAAAACTTGACTTGGCGCATGGCGACGGGATTGGTATCATCCCGCAACAAATCACGGAATCCCATGCGCCATACGCTTCCTCTTGCCCCGCAGTTCTATGTCACTGCGCCCCAACCCTGCCCCTATCTTGAGGGCCGGATGGAGAGAAAACTGTTCACTGCGTTACAGGGTGAAAACGCGGCTGACTTGAATGATAGCCTGTCTGCGCAAGGGTTTCGCCGGTCTCAAAACGTTTTGTACAGACCGTCCTGTGCCGATTGTGCGGCCTGTCTGTCGGCGCGCATTGATGTCGCGGCGTTTAAACCCAGCAAAAGCCAGAAACGTATTATAAAACGCAGTGCGTATCTTGACCGCCGCGCGACGTCACCTTGGGCGACAGAGGATCAATACGCCCTGTTCCGCCGTTATCTGGACAGCCGCCATGCCGATGGTGGCATGGCTGACATGGATGTGTTTGAATTCGCGGCCATGGTAGAAGAGACCCCAATCCGCAGCCGGGTCATTGAATACACCGACCCCGAGACACGCGAATTGATTGGGGTCTGCCTGACCGATGTTTTGGGCGACGGCGTCAGCATGGTCTATTCGTTCTACACCCCTGATCGCCCACGTGACGGGTTGGGTAATTACATCATTCTGGACCACATCGAAATCGCACGTGCGGCGGGCCTGCCCTATGTCTATCTGGGCTATTGGGTGCCGGGCAGTCAAAAGATGGGCTACAAGGCCAAGTTCTCAGGACTTGAGGTCTATATGGGCGGCAGCTGGCAAAAGATGAAAAACCCCGATGATTTTGAACCGGATCTGCATCCCCTTAGCAATGATCCGATTGCAGAACAGGTCGCCAATATTGCCCTGCCCGATATGGCCCAAAAGCGTCGGTAGAGACCCTGCTGTTAGATATCACGCCAGCGTGGCAGCCCGATTTGCATTGCTTTGAGTTTGTGGATTCCGGCAAAAAGCACGCTCAGAATGAAACATCCTGTGAAAAATACCTGTGGACCAGCCTCGATCATACCGCGCACCGGACGGGGCATAACGCCAGTCAGCGCAGAGGCGACCAAAACGAAGACCGCAATGAACACAGATAGCGCCATGAAAAAGAGGGTAAGGCCAACCCACGACCGATAGTGCAGTGGCTTCATGATGATGCCGACACGGGCACAGGCGTGGAAAAGCGGCGCATAGGCATAGCTGCCCGTAATGCCACCCCTTTCAAGGTGTGCAAGGGCAATCGCGAGCTTTTCCTTGCGGTTGCGCGATTTATGAAATGTCGGTTTCACATGCTGTGCACGGATGTTGGCGGCCGATTCCAGCTGCGCCAATCGTGAATGAAAACTGGTTTCTGACATGTTCTGGCCTCCTTAACTTTGAACTCAATACCCCCTGACTAGCGCATAGTTCTTAGGCAGAATTTTGTCCCAATTGGTACGGGATTGCGGAAAAACGAAAAAGGCCGCCCACCTTTTCAGGGGGACGGCCTTTGTTTTTTGAGATGCGCGTGATCAGTTCGGGATCAAATCCGGTACAATCGTCACAATCGCTGGGAACATCCATAGAATGGCCAGACCCGCCACTTGGATCAGTACAAATGGGACGATGCCGCGATAGATATGGGCTGTCGTGATGCTCGCCGGGGCGACGCCGCGCAGATAGAACAAGGCAAACCCAAAGGGCGGTGTCAGGAACGAGGTTTGCAGGTTCACCGCGATCATGATCGTCACCCATTTGGGGTCAAACGTGCCGCCGTAGATCACCGGCCCGACAATCGGAACAACGATGTAAATGATCTCAAGGAAATCAAGCACGAAGCCCAGAACAAAGAGCACCACCATGACAATCAGGAACACCGTCAATTCGTTGTCGAACGACTTGAGGAACTGCTGGATGTAGTGTTCGCCCCCAAAGCTGATCACCACGAGGTTTAACAGCTGTGAACCGATCAGGATGGTAAAGACCATTGAGGTCACCTTGGCTGTTTCACGCACGACGGGGCTGAGAACACCAGAGGTGTACAAAATCCAGCACGAGAACAGCAGACCAAAGACCGCATAAAGGTAGGCACCATAGGCCACAAAGAAGGCGATCCAGTTCTCAAAGCCAACATCGTCTTGGTTGATCCGTAGATCAAAGTTCACACCAACAAGGATACAGATGATGATCGCGAGCGTAGACCAGATGATCACCTTGGGCGAACGATCCTGATCTTTCAGCTTGCGATAGGCCGCCAACATCAACGCGCCCCCCGCACCCAAAGCCGCCGCAGGCGTTGGATTGGTGATGCCGCCAAGGATTGAGCCAAGCACGGCAATGATCAGAACCAGCGGTGGGAACACCACGCGGATCAATTCATTGGTGACACACAGCTTGGTGGCATAGACAACGCCGTACATCACCATGGCAAAGGGTATCGCCATCATCACAACCATCGTGCCGGATGTTGTCGTTGGCCCAACCAGCGCAATGTCCACCAACAAGGTCAACACCACACCGATGCCACCGATGATCAGCGGGCGCGTATCAGAAGACGGCGACACACCGCGCGCTGTGGTCATGAACAAGGACAGCATGATCAAGATGATCGCTACGCCAGTACCGATGGGTGCGGCGTCTGAAATCTTTAGCGCCTGTTTTTCGGCCAAGGCTTCTTCGCTCAGCTTTTCGCTTTGCTGAATGCCGCCTGCGTCATCAATGATGGATTGTTCAGCAAGCGCTGCATCCCATGCATCTTGACCATGCAGGTCAATCATTGCCGCCTGACATTCAGGGCCAACATTTGTGCGCAGGCTGGCCGCATCACCAATATCAGAATAGCTGGACACCGTGGTGGATTGGCTGCCAACAACGCCGAGGTTGCCCAGCACAATTGTACCAACAATCAGCAAAACAGGCGCGCCAAGGAACCATGTGAAGGCTTCGTTACGGGTCACGGGTTCTGCGTTTGTTGATCCCATCGGCACGGCGGGTGCCTTGTCAGGGTTCAACAACGCATAGCCAAAGGCATAAAGCGCATAAAGCAGGGCAAGCATCACGCCGGGCAGCAAGGCCGCCTGGAACAACGTCCCAACCGAAACCACGGCTGGTTCGCCAAGGAATGTCAGCGCGTCCGTGCAGCCCGCAGACGTGGCGCGTGCTTCTTGTGCAGCAGAATACAGGTCACCCGCGAGTGTACCCAGAAGAACGATAACGATAGAGGGCGGAATGATCTGCCCCAGCGTACCAGAAGCCGCAATGACCCCTGTAGAGAGTTCTGGTGAATAGCCATTGCGCAACATCGTGGGCAAGGCCAACAAGCCCATGGTCACAACAGTCGCACCCACAATACCTGTTGAGGCGGCAAGGAACGCACCCACAACAACAATCGACACAGCCAAACCACCGGGCAGCGGGCCAAAGACGCGCGCCATTGTGGTCAACAAGTCATTCGCAATCTTTGAGCGTTCCAGTGTGATGCCCATCAAAACAAACATCAAAACCGCCAGCAGTGTCTCAATGGACTGACCTGCCAACACCCGTTCGTTCATGCGGTTCACAATAAAGCTAACGTTGCGGTCTAGGGCAACTTCCCAGCCTTTGGGGAACACGGCTTCGGCCATTCGGGGAAGTTCGGGGTATCGAAACAGCGATATTGTGTCTTCTCTGATCCCAGAATTCACCAAGGCGCGATAGGCATCGCTAGAGGTGTCAATCGCTTGATGGATCAGCAACCCGGCGCTGTCCAAGGCAGCGATGATGCCAAAGGATATGATCCCTGCCCCACCGATGGCAAACGCCACGGGAAAGCCGGAAAGGATGCCGCCAAACAGGCAGACAAAAACGATGATCAGGCCGACTTCGACCCCGTCCAAACCAAACAGCATCAGTGCGTTCCCTCATAGGCTTCTTCGCCCTCGCCAAGAGTATCCTTGTCGAGATATTTACCTTCACTTTCCGGCCCTTCACGCAGTTCCAAATAGGACCGATAGATCACTGCAATTGCATGCAAGAACACCATCGCGCAGAACGCACAGAGCAGGATTTTAAACAGAAAATACCCGTTAAAGCCGTTTGGAGAGAAACCGATGGTTTCAACGTTCCAACGCAAAGCACGGGATTTTAGCAGCAGACGTTCCAGACTGTCAGACGCGGACGGGTTTGGCACGATCAGGTGGCGCCACATAAAGAACCAGCCATACATCCATGTCAGCGCCGCAAAGGGCATCATAAAGAATGCAGCCCCAAACATATCAACGATCTTTTTGGTGCGGAATTTTGCACCGGCATAAAACAGGTCAACGCGGACATGGCCGCCCTGTACGAAGGTATATGTCACACAAAGGCAGACCACCAAAGCATTGAAAAGCTTGAGTTCTTCTGCAAACCAAGAGATGTCAAATTGCAGCGGAATACCAAAGCCAACCGAGATATCAGGCCGGGTAAAGATACGTTGCATAAAGACGATGATGATCTGTTGCAGCACCATGATCAGGCCCGCCCATGCAAACAGTCGGCCCGTTTTATTGGCGAACCCTTCTAGCACGCGCACATAGCCCCACATGATTTTGTGGTTCATCAAGCCGACAACCGTCGCGATCAGGAAAAGGGTCAAAATGACAAAGAAAAATTCCGTTGAAGCGCCGTAATACACAAACCGTGTGAGGGATTCTTTACTCGACCAGTCAAGCCAGAGACCGGGATGAAAGATAGCGTAAAAGAAATTATAGACCGACATCGCAATGTTGGTGAAAAACCAAATCACCCCATTAAACAGGGTAGCAATGCCACTTGTGGCAACTTCATTTTCCATAATTTCCCCTCCCCGCAGCACCATAGACGCGTTGGTCTATTCGCGGATATCTTGCCCCGGGTACGTTGCCGGGGACTTTTGATGACGATCAGGGGCCACTGAAACGTGGCCCCTGAACTTAACAATCAGATGGCTTAGCCTGCGTTGCGCACGCGCTCACGCTGCTCAACATAGAAGGCGTCAGATTTTGACAGCCATTCCGCAGAAGACGTCAATGACGCTTCAAAGCTTTCGCGTGTACGTGCGAACAGCTCGTCACCCATGTTTTCGTCCATGACTTCGGAAGAGGCTGCACCAAATGCATCCCAAACGTCATCAGTGAACTGAAGGGTTTTCACGCCTTGCGCCTGCAAACGCTTCAGTGCGGCACCGTTGTTTGCCAGCGTTTCGGCCAGCTGAACGTGTGTTGTCGCCATGCATGCGTATTCGATGATCTTCTGGTGGGCTGGTGACAGCTCGTTGAAGACATCAAGATTGACGGCTGCGGCAAGGCCGGAACCTGGCTCGTGGAAGCCCGCTGTGTAGTAGGTTTTCGCAACTTCTTGGAAGCCCGCGCGTTCGTCTGCAAATGGGCCAACCCACTCAAGACCGTCCAGCGCGCCAGATGACAACGCCTGATAGAGTTCACCACCGGGGATGTTCTGAACAGATGCGCCGAGTTTACCCAACACTTTACCGCCAAGGCCCGGCATACGGAACTTGAGACCGTTAAAGTCTGCGGCAGATTTGATTTCATTGCGGAACCAACCACCGGACTGTGAACCAGAGTTACCTGCAAGGAAGGACTTGAGGTTAAAGATCTCGCCCAATTCGTTGTGCAGGTCATGGCCGCCACCGTGGTGATACCAGTTTGTCAGCTCTTGTGCTGTGCCGCCGAATGGTACGGCAGTGTAATAGGCATAGGCTGGGTGCTGGCCGATGAAATAATAATCAGCAGAGTGGTACATGTCAGCCTGACCGGAAGACACCGCGTCAAACACTTCAAAGGCACCAACCAATTCGCCCGGCGCTTTTTTGTCGATGGTCAAGGTGCCATCAGACATCTCGTTGACCATGTTGTTGAGGTACGTGGCAGCATCATCCAGCACGGCAAAGCCACGTGGCCATGATGTCACCATTGTAAGCGTCTTTTTGCCTTGCGCATACGCAGGTGCGGCCAAGGTTGTCGCGGCAGCGGCTGTACCGCCCAGTGCAGATGTCTTCAGAAATGAACGACGATCCATAGATATTCCTCCCAGATAGGATGCCCACGTCGCAATCATGGCGCGCGGGTCGTTTCAAGTATCGCTACCTTAGCGACCCGTTTGGAATAGGGAATACCTAGTACTGCGTAGGACGTGCCTGTTGTTTCGAAAATTTGGTTAATTTGCATACCCAATACCCCGCAGGCAGCGCTAACAGTTGGATTAGAGGGCGCAAAATTGCGGTTTCAGCCCTTTGATTCGCGCCTTTTTACGCGTATCGAATCGATCCATGCGCCGCCTTGCCTCTTTTATCCCCAGTTACGGTCAAAAGCTGACCTTGCTTGCTGCTGTGCCGTTGATCTTGGCTGTGGCAGCCATTGCGGCTTTGGTCGCGGTGCAATCGCGCGCCTTGGCAGAACGTGAAATCGCCACGCTTGAAGTGCAGTTGATTGAAGCCAAAAAAGCAGAGTTACGCAATTACGTGACCCAAGCGCGCAATGGGTTCTACTTTATCTATGGGTCCGCTGCGCCAAATGATGATATCGCCAAAGCACAGGTTGCCCAGATTTTAGCCGCGATGATTTATGGCGATGATGGGCAGTTCTTTGTTTATGATTATGATGGCAACGCCTTGGTCAGTCCGCGCCAAACCGAACGCATCAATCAAAACTGGTCCGGCCAGAAAGACAGCGAAGGCACACCTGTCGTTGACGAATTGATCCGCATTGCGCGTGATGGTGCGGGGTATCACACCTATATCTGGCCAAAGCCCTCAACCGGGAAACACGCGCGCATGATCACCTATGTGACGTCCTTTCCGTCATGGCGATGGGCGGTGGGCACTGGCGTGTTCATCGATGATGTGCTGGCCTCTGTGGCCACAGCGCGCGCGGATGTCGAAGCGCGCGTGCGTCGGACGTTCGTATATATCGGGGCGATAACGCTGACCGCGCTATTGTCGGTGTTTGGAACGGGTATGATCATTAACTTACGTGAACGCAGGCTGGCGGATGCAAAGCTGAAAAAGCTGACCCAACGGGTGTTTGACGCCCAAGAAGAAGAACGCGGGCGCGTGGCGCGCGAGCTTCATGACGGGATCAGTCAGATACTAGTGGGCGTGCGCTATGCGCTCGACAATGCGCGGCGCCGTTTGGAACGTGGTGACAACACCGCAAGCGAACCTCTGGGCAAAGGGATTGCATCGCTTGGTGAGGCGATCACCGAAGTCCGCCGGATCAGCCGCGATCTGCGCCCCGGTGTATTGGATGATCTGGGCCTTGGTCCTGCCATCAAAACCTTGTCTGAGGAATTTCAGGCCCGCACCGGCATCACCTGTCACTTTGATACAGTCGTGTTTCGCAACCGCCTGGATAATGACGCCAAAATCGCGCTCTACCGCATTGCCCAAGAGGCCCTAACCAATGTGGAACGCCATTCATCCGCCAGCAAAGTGCAAATTGATCTGCGTGGTCACACCCGTGGTGCCACATTAAAGATCAGCGATAATGGCAAAGGATTGGTTGCGCGCAATCAGGCCCGCACGCCCGGTCTTGGTTTGCGCAACATGCAAGAACGGATGGAACAATTGGGTGGCACCCTGCGCCTACGCGATGTGGTGGGTGGCGGTACTGCAATTGAAGCTACCGTGCCCCTGACCCATCTGCTGCCTCCAGAAAAACCGACCTCTTCTCAACAGAAAGCTATTTCATGAGTGATCAAATCAAAGTTGTCATCGTTGATGATCACCCAATGGTGGCCGAAGGCATCCAATCCATTTTAGAAAGCTATGACGACATCAACGTAATTGCGACTTTGTCCAATGGTCGTGAAATGATTGATCAACTTGATGCGCTTGACCCAGATGTCATCCTGATGGATTTGAACATGCCCGAATTGGGCGGGCTTTCCGCCACAGAAATCGTGTTGGAACGCCGCCCTGACACCCGCATCGTGATCCTGACCATGCATGATAATGCTGAATATATTTCCTCCGCTCTCAGCCACGGCGCCATGGGATATCTGCTAAAGGACGTGCCAACCGATGAAATCAAACAGGCCATTGATATGGTGATGGCTGGTCAACGATATCTATGCACCGGTGCGCAAGGGTCGATCGCGCCCAAACAAGGTGGCGCACGCGAAGCACTGACAGAGCGTGAACAAACCATCCTGTTGCAATTGGCCCAAGGGAAATCCAACAAAGACGTCGCCATCGTGTTGGAAATCTCTGTGCGCACTGTCGAAACCCACCGCAAGAATATCAAACGAAAACTGGGCATTTCCAGCACTGCGGGATTAACGCGCTATGCCTTGGAACACGGCGTTTTACAGGGCACGGGCGGCAGCTTTTAGGGCGGCTTTGGCATTGGTGCGCACATACTCTTTGTTAGGCATTTGCCACTAAACCTACGCCATGACTTTTGCCACAACGCCCACCGCCCTCAACATCACTGAACATGCCTCGCCACAGGCGTTGCGCTGCGCCATTGATCTGGTTGCAACTTTGCGTGCGCGTATGATCCGGGTGGGATTGTTTGGCACGTTCTTATATCGCCCTGATCCGGCTGTGCCCTCTGATCCTGCACAAAGAATACGTGAACTTGATATCCTAACGGACGAAGTCGAAACCATCACCCGTGTCTGCGCCACACTGACCCGTGGTAGCCCCCTGCCCGATACGCCGCAGATCATTGCGGATTGGATTGCACTCACCGCCGCACAGATGCCCGACATTTTGGCCAAAATTGTGCAAATGGATGGATTGTCGCGCAATGTGTTAACAGCCGCACAATCAGGATCCAGCCAGCAACGCAGCGCCCTGGCCGAACATATGCGCGTGGCGCGCGATGGATTTTTTGATGCGGTCACAACCCTGTGCGATGCGTTGTGGGATGATATCTATGCACAACACAGTCTTGCGCTGGAACAGGCAACCGAAGCGGCGCTTTCCTTGGGGGACCGTTTGACCCGGCTGGACCGCATCGGCAAACACGTGCGCCTTGTCTCATTGAATGCCAGTGTCGAAGCGGCGCGCGCAGGTGATGTAGGAAAGGGGCTGATGGTGATTGCCCATGAATTCAAATCCCTTGCAGAAGAAATTCAGACCCTCGCCAAAGCAGCGCGCGGCGATATGGATCGTATTTCTTAACCTGAGAGGGTGAAAGTCGATTGCAACGCGACCTGAAATTATCAAAATTTCGCTATTACCCCCATTAGCGAAATAATATGTCGTATTTTTTTGCCTGTGCGACATAAATTTCTGGTAATTGCCTGTTGACCCTACCGCAGCCCGCTCATAATGTCGCGCCACGCTTAAAGGAGCCTCACGTCATGATCGACGTCGTCGTCATTCTAGGAAATACGCGCATGGGCCGGTAACGGAAATTCCATATTCTACCCCATGCGCCCCCGTCAAAATCGGGGGTTTTTTTATGCGCTACGAAGAAACAAACTAACCCATTCTATACGGAGACAGCAGATGTCACGCCAAATGACCGGAGCCAAAATGATCGTCCAAGCCTTGATTGATCAAGGTGTCGATACTGTGTTTGGATATCCCGGTGGTGCTGTCCTACCGATCTATGATGAGGTATTTCAGCAAAACAGTATTAAACATATTCTGGTGCGCCACGAACAAGGTGCGGTGCATGCCGCCGAAGGCTATGCGCGTTCAACCGGAAAACCTGGTGTGGCTTTGGTAACGTCCGGTCCCGGTGCCACAAACGCGGTGACTGGTTTAACGGATGCCTTGCTCGACTCCATCCCGATCATCGTTTTGACGGGCCAAGTGCCGACCTTCATGATCGGCTCTGACGCATTCCAAGAGGCCGACACCGTTGGCATCACGCGCCCCTGCACCAAACACAATTGGCTGGTCAAAGAGACCGACAAATTAGCGGGCGTTTTGCATGAGGCGTTTCATGTTGCCACCTCTGGCCGTCCCGGTCCCGTTTTGATCGACATCCCAAAGGATGTGCAATTTGCCACCGGCACCTACACGCCGAAAAAGCCATCAACCTCGCATTACCAACCGCAACTCAAAGGCGACATGGAAGAGATCACCGAATTGGTGGCCGCGATGGAAAAAGCCAAGCGGCCTGTGTTTTATACAGGTGGCGGCGTGATCAACTCTGGTCCCGGCGCGTCGCAATTGTTGCGCGAATTGGTTGAGGCGACGGGTTTCCCGATCACATCGACCTTGATGGGCCTTGGTGCCTATCCGGCGTCTGGCGACAAATGGTTGGGCATGTTGGGGATGCATGGGTTGTATGAGGCCAACATGGCGATGCACGATTGCGATCTTATGATCAATATCGGTGCGCGTTTTGACGACCGTATCACCGGCACGATCCCTGAATTCAGCCCGAAATCGAAAAAGGCGCATATCGACATTGATCCATCGTCGATCAACAAAGTGATCCGCTGTGACATCCCGATTGTTGGGGACGTTGGCCATGTACTTGAAGACCTGTTGAAGGTTTGGAAATCACGTGGCCGCAAAACCAATGGTGCCGCCGTGGCGCAGTGGTGGACCAAGATAGAAGAATGGCGCAGCATTGATTGTTTGAAGTTTGAGCAAAAAGGCAAGGTGATCAAGCCGCAATACGCGCTGTCACGCCTTGAGGCATTGACCAAGGACCATGACCGTTACATCACCACCGAAGTGGGCCAGCACCAAATGTGGGCGGCACAATATCTGGGCTTTGAAGACCCGAACCGCTGGATGACCTCCGGGGGTTTGGGCACGATGGGCTATGGGTTCCCTGCCTCAATCGGTGTGCAAATGGCGCATCCCGAAAGCCTTGTGATCAACGTCGCGGGTGAAGCGTCTTGGTTGATGAACATGCAGGAAATGGGCACCGCGATGCAGTATGGCCTGCCCGTCAAACAATTCATTTTGAACAACGAACGTCTGGGCATGGTACGCCAGTGGCAAGAATTGCTGCACGGTGAGCGGTATTCACAAAGCTGGTCAGAATCCCTGCCTGATTTTGTGAAACTGGCTGAGGCGTTTGGGGCCAAGGGCATCTTGTGTTCTGACCCAGATGATCTGGACGATGCGATTATGGAAATGTTGAACCATGACGGCCCGGTGATCTTTGATTGTTTGGTGGAAAAGCATGAAAACTGCTATCCAATGATCCCGTCAGGCAAAGCACACAACGAGATGTTGATGGGGGACGCAGATACCCAAGGTGTGATTGACGCAAAAGGGTCAGTGTTGGTGTGATCCAATGAAAAAGCTGCTTCACAAACTTTCAGGGCGAAAATGGAAACCGGCAAAACCCAACACGCGTTGGAGCGATAACGAGAAATTTCTGAATTACTTTCGGAATCAGATCAGTACCGAGTATGAGACTGGATACCCCGGCGCTTTACGCGCGGCCACGGGCGACAAGCCACTGACGCGTGGCGTATCGGTTGGTGCGGGCACCGGTTTCAATGAACGTGCCTTGGTCAAATCTGGATTGGTTAACCATTTTGATCTCTATGAGGTCTCAGCCGACCGTATCAGAGAATCCCGTGAATTCGCCATGTCCGAAGGTCTTTCAGACAATTTTACGGAGCATTTGGCGGATGCATTGGAAGAAGATATCCAAGGCAAATACGATCTCGTGCTATGGGATTCATCGCTGCATCACATGTTCGATGTGGACCGTGCGATGGCCTGGTCAGTCCGCGCGCTCAAACCCGGTGGGTATTTGCTGATTTCGGAATATATCGGCCCAACACGTCTGCAATGGCGTCCTATTGAAACCCGCACCGCACGCGGATTCCTGCGCGACAATTATGATGTCATTGAAGTGGATCCAAAGCGGGTGCGCCGTGGCACCCTGTTCCGTCGATACAAACAATTCCTACGCGATCCGTCCGAGGCCCCTCAAAGCGACTTAATTCCTGCTGTGTATGAAAAATACACCGGTGAAAAGATGACAATTCTTGGGGGATCCGTCATTCATCTCTGCGGTGGTTTCATCAATGGCCTAGAGCAAAAAGACCCGACATTGAGTGACCGACTGATTGCGCTCGATCGTAGCCTACGCGATCAGGGTATCTATCACTTCGGTGCAGCCCTCTGGCGAAAGCCGATGTCATGAACCACACATTTCAATTTCCTTGCCGCTACGAAACCTTCTGTCTCAAAAGGATCCGCTCATGAACGCCCTAAAAATCAAAAAAGGCTCAACGTCACATTCGGCGTATAACCTTAAACCCAGCTACTCTGACGTGATCGAAAAACACACGCTGGCGGTATTGGTCGAAAATGAACCCGGTGTCTTGGCGCGGGTGATTGGATTGTTTTCGGGACGTGGCTATAACATCGACAGCCTGACCGTTGCTGAGGTGGACCACACTGGTCACCTGTCCCGCATCACAATTGTGACGTCTGGCACACCGCAGGTTATTGAGCAGATCAAAGCGCAGTTGGGCCGCATTGTTACGGTGCACAAAGTCAACGATCTGACAGTTGAAGGGCCTAGCGTTGAGCGCGAATTGGCAATGTTCAAAGTTGTTGGCAAAGGCGACAATCGCGTCGAAGCATTGCGGCTTGCTGACATTTTCCGTGCAAATGTAGTGGATAGCACGCTGGAAAGCTTTGTGTTTGAGATCACTGGCGTGCCGGACAAGATCGACGCCTTCGCTGACCTGATGCGTCCTTTGGGATTGGTCGATGTGGCGCGCACAGGTATCGCCGCCCTGCCCCGCGGCGATTGATTTAAGCTTTTAAAGCCGACAAAGGCGCTGCGGCGTCTTTGTCTCTTTTGCCAAATGCAATAATTTTTGCAGACTTACGCGTACCCGTATCTACCGACTTACGCGGCGCAGTGCTGCGTAGCGATTCTGGCAAACCAGAACAGGCATGTTCTTGGATCAATGTTGGATGTTGTGCACGGCGCAGTTTGCGTTCCATTTTGATCTCAAACTGAACCATATCGCCCGCATCAAAAAAGCCGAACCCGTCTTGTTCTTGCGACATGTCTTCATAGTACGCCAAATCGCCCTGATCTTCGCACCAGAAAACTGCCTTGCGATCCGCCGGATCACTCCAAAGCACGACACCGATCATGTTTATCAAACTCCTGTCCCTATTCTCTTTGCTAACAACAAGAGTAGGTCATGGGACATGGTTAATTGCGTAACGCTCGCTTGCAATTTGTGTCGCCATGCCTAGTGTGCTGCTACAAATCAGCATCATATGCGACGCCAAATAGCGTCATTTTTTGATGATAATAGTTGAAAAAATCCACGACCCATTGCAAATACAACGCAACGGGCGCAATTTAGGCGGCATAATGGCCCAGAATACGCAATCTCCAGCACAATTGCGCAACATGTTTGGTGCAAATCTGCGAACTCTCGCGGCCGAATATGTATCGATATCGGATCTCGCGCGGCAACTAGGAATCAATCGGACCCAGTTCAATCGCTATCTGTCTGGAGAAAGTTTTCCACGCCCTGATGTTCTGGCACGCATTTGTTCGTTCTTTGAAGTAGACGCACGTGTGCTATTGGAACCTGTTGATCAGATTGGCAGCAAACAAGATCCGATTGCCAATCCGTTTTTGCGTGATTTTGTCGGCAATGGCGCAAAAGATGTTCCCGAAAGCCTGTTCCCCAGTGGTTTTTATCGCTTTTCCCGCCGCAGTTTTGTCACCCATGACGTCTATGTCGTTGGTTTGGTGCATGTACGCCGGGATGGTACAAATACCTTTCTACGCGGCTACGAAGCAAAAGCCGCGATGAAAGTACAAGACCTGCCCACAGATGCGGCGTCACGTGAGTTTCGCGGTATCGTCATGCAACAAGAGGACGGCATTGCCATTATCGCTTCGCGCAGCAATGCGATGACCTGTTCTTTTAACTATCTCAGCAAAGTTGCATCATTTGAGAACAACTTTATGTCCGGCTATGTCACCCGAACCGTCCCAGAAAGCATTGGTGGGTTGCGCGCCACGCGTTTGGTCTATGAATACTTGGGAACCAATATGGCGGATGTTCTGCCTGCTGCGCGCAGTGCTGGTTTTTGCTCTAGCGACGCGTTGCTGCCATTTCACCGCCGCTTCCTAAAGCCCGACACTGAGTTTAGCTGATCATCTTTTGATGTCGCCCGTGATAAAGTCGGGTCGTTTGAGGCAATGAGCAGATCTCAATCATGGCTATGCTGCTTCTCAACATCAGGAGAGCAAAATGGTCCAGTCCCCCACCGATCTAAGCCCCACAGATTTGAGTAATGTGCGCCGTCCCATTGCGGAGGCAAACGGGTTACCCAATGCCCACTACATCGATCCAAATGTGTTTGATGAAGAAAAGAACGCGGTTCTTTTTGCAAATTGGTCTGGGCTGGCCGTTGCCTCGGATGTGCCAGAGGTTGGTGATGCGGTTCCGGTGACATATCTGGGCATGCCGCTGCTGATTGTACGCGACAAGCAGGATGTCGTGCGGGTCTTTCAAAACACATGCCGGCATCGTGGTATGATCTTGGTTGAAGAAGCGCGTAAAATCGAAGGGGCCATTCGCTGCCCCTATCACTCATGGTGCTATGCGACGGATGGCAGGTTAGTAAGCACGCCCCATGTTGGTGGCCCCGGCCAGAACACCCATGAAGGTATTGATCGCGCCTTGCTGGGCTTGACCGAAATCCGCAGTCACATCTGGATGGACGTAATTTTTATCAACATTTCGGGCAGTGCCCCTGCGTTTGAAGATGCGCACGCGGATCTGTTGGCACGCTGGTCTGAATTTGACAAACCTTTGCACCACGGCGGTGCTGACAGTCGTTTTCAGCTAGAGGTCAATTGCAACTGGAAACTGGCAGTGGAAAACTATTGCGAAAGCTATCATTTGCCTTGGGTTCACCCCGGCCTGAACAGCTATTCGCGCCTTGAGGATCATTATCACATTGAGGCAGCGGGCAAGTTTTCGGGCCAAGGCACCTTGGTTTATCGCCAACTTAAGGGCGAAGATGGGAAGTCATTTCCCGATTTTGCAGAGCTTTCGGACAAGTGGGACACAGCCGCAGAATATATCACCGTTTATCCAAATGTGTTGTTGGGTGTGCACCGCGATCATACCTTTGCCATCGTGTTGGTGCCGCAAGGTACTGAAAAGACAATTGAGCATATTCATCTGTATTACGCTCAAGCTGGTACGGATCCTGACCTGCGCGAACGCAATACGCATCTTTGGAAAGACGTGTTTGCCGAAGACGTCTTTGTGGTTGAAGGCATGCAGCGCGGGCGCCACGCGGTCACATTTGACGGCGGTCGGTTTTCGCCTGCGATGGATGGGCCAACGCATCTGTTTCATGATTGGGTCGCCAGCCAGTTCCAATCCCACCGGGCCGTGCCGCAAGCCGCGCAATGATGGGCTTGGACGATGAATTGCGCGCCGCGCACGAGGCTGGTGATGGCGCAACCCTTGTGCAGCTTTACACATCTGCCGCGGATCAGGTGGAACACAGCGACATCAATGCCGCCTGTTTCTACCTGACGCATGCCTATGTTTTTGCGCTGGAATTGGCTGATCCGGCCTGCGCGACGTTACGCGCGCGCCTGGTAAGACATGGCCGTGAACCAGCTGATTAAGCCTTTTTGAGCCCTGCATACAAATGCCAAGACGCATGGCCCAACCATGGCAACACCAACAACAGCCCCAGAAACCCCGGCAACATGCCCAAGAACAGCAGAACCGCGATCAATGCAGCCCATGCCAGCATGGGTAAGGGGTTCGCCAGTACCAAACTCACGGATCGGATCATCGCGGTCACATAATCCACATCGCGGTCCAGCAACATCGGCAATCCGATCACGCAAACCGCATAAAACAACAGTGCAAAACAGCCGCCGATAAACGTGCCCATCGCCAACATCATCAAGCCATTGGGGCTAAGAAAGACCTCTCCAGAAGACATGATGTTGGTCATCGGCTTTAGCCCAAGAAACAGCGCAAAGATCATATGCCCCAGGAAAAACCAGAACAGCAAGATCACCACCATCAGCCCATTCAACCACGGCAATTGACCGCTGCGTTCACGCCAAAGCACTTTGGCAATGTCGAAAAACCCGGTTGACGCTCCGCGTGCGCGTCGGCGTGAAACTTCGTAGGTGCCAAAAGCCGCAAAGGGTGCCGCCATAGGAAATGCAAAGACAGCCAGAACAAACCAGAAGGTGTTGCCCGATGCGGCCGTGATGCCAACCATGGCCCATCCCGCCACTACGCAGGCCGCAGCGACAATTAGGCCAAAGACCGGTGCAGACATAAAATCGTGCCACCCCGCCCCCAGCGCGCGGCGCAACATCGCCATATCTGGCACCGTCAGATCAGCAGGCCCATGTGGGCGATCGGGGTCTATATCTGGCTTATCCATAAAGATAAGATGCCAGCAGATACCCGCTTAGGTCAAGATTCTCGGTGGGTATTTTTGCGGCCACTGCGTCGCTTGGTGCCAGACCTGCGCCAGTTGCAGCAATCGCGCATCGCTGCCGCGTGGTCCGATCAGTTGCAGGCCCGCAGGCAATCCTTCAGCGCCAAACCCAATCGGAATATTTACAACAGGCAAGCCCAGCAGACCTGCCGGAATAACGACCTGCATCCAACGGTGGTATGTATCCATCTCCACACCCGCAATGTCAGTTGGATGGATCATATCAACATCAAAGGGCCAAAGCTGCGCTGAGGGCAATGCCAATACATCAACCTGCTCATACAGCTTGGTCGTACGTCGAAACCAATCAGACCGGATCAGACTGGCCTTATGAAGGGTCACCGCGTCCATCTTTAAGCCACGTTCAATTTCCCATATCGCAGCGGGTTTCAGCAATGCCCGCTTTTCCGGATCAGCGTAAATATCCGCCATACCGGCCATCACCGAAAAGGACCGCAAGGTTGTCCAGCTTTCCCAGAGCGCATCAGCGTCAAAGCGCGGTGCCAACCATTCGATATCATGGCCAAGCCCCCCAAAGTGCAGCAGTGCAGATTGGCTGATCTCTTTGATCCCCTCTGCATAAGGATACGCGCCATTCCAATCATCAAGCCATCCAATACGTTGACGCGACAAGGGCTGGTCTAGCTGCGGCAGGCAATCTGCCGGGCTGACCCCATGTGGTTGGCGCGGATCATCCCCCGTCATCGTGTCCAGCAATGCAGCCAAATCGGCAGGGCTGCGCGCCATCGGTCCAGAGGTTGAAAGCTGGTGCAGGAACATATCGCCTTCGGGGTCGGACGGCACAGTGCCCCAGGTTGGCCGCATCCCATAGACGTTGTTCCAGCCCGCAGGATTGCGCAGCGAACCCATCATGTCAGAACCATCCGCTATCGACAACATGCCCGTGGCCAGCGCCACTGCTGCCCCACCCGATGATCCACCCGCCGACTTGCTAAGGTCATAAGGGTTACGTGTGGCACCATGCACGGGGTTAAACGTATGTGATCCAAGGCCAAATTCAGGTGTGTTGGTCTTGCCAATGATCAGGGCACCAGCAGCGCGCAACCGTGCAACCAACAAATCATCTGATTGTGCCACTTGCCCAGCGAACAAGGGCGACCCCATTGAGGTGGGCAACCCTTTGGCATTGGCCAAATCCTTGATCGCAATGGGTATACCATGCAGCCAGCCCTTGCGCGGGGTGCTGTCCATATCGCCGGCCTCTGCAAGCAACGCATCGCCATCTCGCAACGACACAATCGCATTTACGTCACCGTTCACCGCGGCAATGCGCGCCAAACTGGCCTGCATCAGCTCAACAGCGCTCAGATCCTTGGCTTTAATTGCGCCTGATAAGGCCAGCGCATCCATGTTCAAAATATCCATTGCCCCACAAAACCCAAATTCAAGGTTTTGTGCAACGCCCCCCATTCATCTAGCCAAATAAACTCTGGGGGTTTGGGGGCTATCCCCCAATAAATCGTGTGTTTGAGGGCTAGCCCCCAAGTGGATCATTTGTTTGATGCAGATACGCCAATCAAAATGATGATGCCCTAGTCACCCTGCGCTTCTGCACGGCTCTTACCACTGACGGCCAGCGCCAAAGTCGCGCCCATCAATCCATCTAGATCACCATCCAGCACACCCTTGGTGTCCGAAGTTTCGTAATTTGTACGCAGGTCTTTGACCATCTGATATGGCTGCAAAACATAAGATCTGATCTGGTTGCCCCACCCCGCATCACCTTTGTTTTCGTGCATTTCGTTGACGGCAGCATTCCTGCGGTCCAGTTCCATCTGATAAAGCCGTGACTTCAACGCTTTCATCGCAATGTCGCGGTTCTGGTGCTGCGATTTTTCAGATGATGTCACCACGATCCCTGTTGGGGCGTGGGTGATCCGCACAGCAGAATCGGTCGTGTTCACGTGCTGACCACCCGCACCGGATGACCGATAGGTGTCGATGCGAATGTCAGACGGGTTCACTTCGATCTCGATATTATCATCAACAACCGGATATACCCCAACCGATGTAAACGAGGTGTGACGCTTGGCAGCACTGTCAAACGGGCTGATCCGTACCAGACGGTGCACCCCGGATTCCGATTTCATCCAGCCATAAGCATTCTGGCCACTGATCTTGTAGGTCGCAGATTTAATACCCGCTTCTTCGCCCGCAGACTCAGATTGCAATTCGACTTTGTAGCCCTTTTTCTCGGCCCAACGGACATACATCCGCGCCAACATGCTGGCCCAGTCACAGGATTCTGTCCCCCCCGCACCAGAGTTTATTTCAAGGAAAGTGTCGTTGCCATCCGCCTCACCGTCCAGCAATGCCTCAAGTTCCTTTTTCGCAGCCGTCACCGCCAGTGCCTTTAACGCGGCTTCGGCTTCGGCAACGACTTCTGCGTCGTCTTCCATCTCGCCCATTTCAATGAGTTCAACATTGTCGGCAAGTTCCTGTTTGATGCCCTCAAAGGTCGCAATGGAATCGACCAACATCTGACGTTCACGCATCAATTTTTGCGCCGCTTCCGGGTCATCCCACAGATTTGGGTCCTCAACACGCGCGTTAAATTCTTCCAACCGGTAAGGGGCGGTTTCAACGTTCAGCCGTTGCGCCAGCAAGTCCAATGACTTGGTGATCTGGTCTGCCGTATTTTGTGCCTCAGCGCGCATGTTTCTCTGCCTTTGATTGGATCACGCCCAGATAAACCAGCACGCCCGCCTCAGCAAGGGATTGGGTAGCCCCAAAGATTAATATAGGCCACCTGACGACAAGGTGCCAAAACTGGCCTTGGGGCCCACAACCGCTTTTTTGCCCGTTGACGTTGTGACCTGACGCGATCCCTGACCCACTTCTTCGATCAAGGGCAGGTCCGCGCCCATCGCAAAGCCACCGTCAAAGGTAATGCCAAAGATCGGCTCTTCGCCCTCGCGGAAACATTCAGACACGACATTGCCGCCTGATGCACCATCACTCAGACGCGCGCCAGAAAAGCGGTCAATCTTAATAAATTCGCACCCTTCAGGTACTTTGAATGGCCCGCCGCCGTATTTTTTAATGGCTTGGGACATGAAGCTTTGGAAAACAGGGCCACACATGCCAGCGCCATAGGCACGACGCCCAAGCGAGCGGGGATTGTCAAAACCAATGTAACACCCCGCCACAATGTTTGATGAAAAGCCCACAAACCAGACATCTTTGGCGTCATTTGTTGTCCCGGTTTTACCTGCAATTGGCACCGGCAGATTTACAGCGCCTTTGGCTGTACCGCGATCAACCACGCCCTTCATCATTGACGTCAATTGATAGGCTGTAACCGGGTCCATCACCCGTTCACGGTTCGAAATCACCCGTGGGGCCACGCCCGCATCAAGGCTAGCAAGTTCACAGTCATTACAGATACGCTTGTCATGCTTATAGACGGTGCGCCCATAGCGATCCTGTACGCGGTCAACCAATGTGGGTTCCACCCGTTCGCCGCCATTGGCAAACATCGCGTAGGCTGCAACCATTTGATACAACGTGGTTTCTTGGGATCCCAAAGCGTTTGCCAAAACAGGTGAGAGGTTGTCATAGACCCCAAAGCGTTCTGCATAGCTGCCGACAGTTTGCATGCCGATTTCTTGGGCCAAACGAATGGTCATCAGGTTCCGAGATTGTTCAATCCCGGTGCGCAGTGGCGTTGGGCCATAGAATTTGTTGGACGAGTTCCGAGGCCGCCAGACGCCTTGCGGTGTGTTGATCTCAATTGGGGCATCAACCACCACCGTCGCCGGGCTGTAACCAGAATCAAGAGCGGCGGCATAGACAAACGGTTTGAAACTGGAACCGGGCTGGCGTTTGGCTTGGGTGGCGCGGTTGAACACCGACGCCTGATACGAGAACCCGCCCTGCATGGCGATCACCCGGCCCGTGTCAACGTCCATGGCGACGAAACCACCTTGCACTTCTGGCACTTGGCGCAATGTCCAACGGATGAATTCGCCGCTGCCATCTGCCGTCATACGGCGCACCAGAACCACGTCACCAACAGCGACCAAATCACCAGCTACACGGGCTTTCTTGCCCAATTTGCCGTCTTCAAGCCGCTTACGGGCCCATTGTGCATCCTTGGCAGGGATCCAGTGGCCATCGCCGTCTTCCTCAACGCTTTCGATCCCGACGCGCGCATCGTTTTCCCCAACTTCCAACACCACTGCCGGATACCACTGGTTTTCCAGATCAATATCGCGCGGCACCCGCACATTCGACAATGCCTCACGCCATGTGGCTTCATCGTTTAGCTGTTCGGCGGGAATTGTCTTGCCCGTCCCATGCCAAACGCCTGCACTGCGGTCATATTGTTCAAGCTGGCGGCGCAAAGCGTTTGCGGCAATCGGCTGCATCTCATTGTCGATGGTCGCGCGCACCGTCAAACCACCCGTAAAGAACTCGCCTTCACCAAAGTTTTCAGACAATTGGCGGCGGATTTCATCGGTGAAATAGTCACGCGGCGGCAGGTCTGCTTTGAAGCTTTCAAAGTCACCGTTTTGAACCGACTTTAAGGGTTTTTCCTTTTCGACCTGATAAACGGCATCCGTAATATAGCCGTTCTCATTCATTTCACGCAGCACAAAATTGCGGCGCGATAGCAGGCGATCCTTGCGTCGGACCGGATGAAAATCAGACGGCGCTTTGGGCAAGGATGCAAGGAAGGCCGCCTCATGTGGGGCCAGTTCACTCAGCGTTTTGTTGAAATAAGTCTGACTGGCAGCCGCAACACCATAAGAATTCTGGCCCAGAAAAATCTCGTTCATGTAGAGTTCGAGGATTTTCTCTTTTGGCAGAGTTTCTTCTAAACGCGCAGCCAGAATGATCTCTTTGATCTTGCGCTCGGCGCGGCGATCCCCTGACAGCAAAAAGTTTTTCATCACCTGTTGGGTGATCGTCGAGGCACCGCGCACATCGCGGCCCCGCGTGCGCACCGCGTCATAGGCCGCAGCCCCGATGCCGCGCAAATCATAGCCTTCGTGCTCGTAGAAATTCTTGTCTTCCGCTGAGATAAACGCCTGTTTCACCAGATCAGGGATCGTGTCAGCAGGTGCAAACAGCCGACGTTCTTTGGCGAATTCATCGATCAAGCGTCCCTGCCCCGAATAAATCCGGCTGATCGTGGGCGGTGTATATTGTGCCAGCGATTCGTGGCTGGGCAGGTCACGCCCATACATCCAAAAGATCGCACCGATGGTCAGCGCCACCATACCGATGCTCATGGTCAGGGTGGTAAAGATACCCCCCAGAAAAGACAGGACAAATCGGAACACGCAGATACCACCGTTTTGGGACGTTTTGTTGGTCGTTCTATATAGGAAGCCATCGACAGGGTCAAAACACATACGCGCGCATTTGGGGCGGAAGTCCGCGCAAAATTTCGCGCTGAATTATTGCCGGATCAACGGTTTACGCGCCGCATCTGCATCGCGCCACGCCAAGATGCCATCAGCCATGCCATTCACCATGACTGCACGCCAAATTGGATCACGCAAGTTGGCCAAATCACGCTTGTTACTCAAAAAACCGACCTCTACCAGCACCGATGGAATGTCGGCTGATTTCAGCACTGAAAAGCCCGCACGGCGCAAAGGGCGTCGGTTCATCGGGCCGCCCGCTTCTGTCATATCTGCCACCAGCATCTGCGCCAAAGCGGCTGAACGTGGTTCGGTTTCTTGGCGCGCAAGGTCCAACAAAATGCCTGCCACCTGATCGTCTGATCCGGTCAGATCAGCGCCCGCAATAATGTCAGATCGGTTATGACGCGCGGCCAGATGTTGGGTGGCTGCATCGCTTGCATCCTCAGAGAGCGTATAGAGCGTTGCGCCTTTTGCCCCACCTTGGCTTAGGTTGTCGGCATGTAGGGAAATGAAAATATCCGCCTGCACTTGATGGGCAATGGCAACACGGGTTTCCAAGGCTACAAAATAGTCATCATCCCGGGTTAAAACCACTTCAACACCGCTGCGTTTCAAAACATCTTGTAAAGAGCGCGCAAAGATCAGCATCAGATCTTTTTCCATGACGTCACCATGTTCGGCACCCGGATCAATGCCGCCATGACCGGGATCCAAGACAACGGTGAATGTATCATCTTTTGGTGTTCTGGGCTTTGGCGCTTTGGTTAATGCTTGCGTCCATGACGGATCAACGGGTGTCCCCACTTGTGCATCAAATTCTTCGGCTGTGGCCGTCTTAAGGGTGATCTCAAGCGTGGCTTTACCACTGCCCTCTTCCACTGGCATGCCGATTTCAACTGGCAACATCGGCTCTGCTAAATCCGCCACCAAACGCGACCAACCGGGCTGGAATGCACCAAATCGGATATTCGAAATACGGCCCGGTTCGGTCAACAGTTCATCTGCTTTAACCCCGGCCCAATCCGCCTCGCGAAAGTCCACAACCAAACGTGCAGGATCGTTGAGTAAAAAGACCCGAAAAGGCACACCTTGGCTCAGCCCAAGCGAAATGGTGGATTTGCCGAACCAACCATCACTGATCTCGCTGCGTTCGGCATCAACACGGGCAAGTGCTGTCAAATCCTGCGCCAAAGCGCCGGACAGTGAAGTCATCCAAATGACCAGTACCGATAGAAATGCCCGCATCTCATGTGCCCGTTTTGGTGCGTTGTTTTGCAGTTTTATATCATCAATACCAAGCACGGACCAGCGCCCTAACGGGATGCCATGAACGTTGTTAAGCGTGCCAACCCTTCGGCAATGTCTGCACTGCTGCGCGCATAGGAAAAGCGCAGCGTTTTGTGGCCACGAATGGGGTCAAAATCCAACCCCGGTGTCACGGCAACACCTGCCTTTTCTAAAATCTCTGCGGCCAATGCCCGGCTGTCATTTGTCAGGTCCGACACGTCTGCATAGACGTAAAATGCCCCGTCTGGTGGTGCAAAAGTGGTGAAACCCGCCGCCTTTAGCCCCTCCAACATCATCGTACGGTTGGCGCGGTAGACATCCATATTGCCCTGTAATTCAGCGTCACAATCCATCGCGGCAAGGGCAGCAATCTGACTGGCATGGGGCGCGCAGATGAACATGTTTTGCGCAATGCGTTCGACCACGCGCACGTGATCTTCGGGCACGACCATCCAGCCGACACGCCATCCAGTCATGGAGAAATACTTGGAAAATGAATTGATCACGTAACAATCATCCGTCACTTCCAACGCGGTTACGGCCTTTTTCTCATATTCAATGCCATGATAAATTTCATCTGAGATAAAAGATGCACCTGTGTCTGCGCAGGCATCAATCAGTGCCCCCATGGCCGCGCGATCCAACATTGTCCCTGTTGGGTTCGCAGGTGATGCCACCAACAACCCCGCCAAATCCATTGCAGAAAAGTCTTTTGGCACAGGCTGATAGCGGTTTTCGGATGCGGTGGGTAAATCAATGGGGTTCAACGCCAATGCCTTGAGAATTTGGCGATAACTAGGATACCCCGGTGCCCCAATGCCGACCTTGTCACCAGTGTCAAACAGCGCTGTGAAGGCAAGGATAAACCCGCCCGAGGACCCCGGCGTGATCACCACCCGCGCGGGATCAAGGTCAACATTATACCATTCGCCGTACATTTGCGCGATCCGGGCGCGCAAGGCTGGCAACCCCAAGGCGACAGTATACCCAAGTGGCCCGCCGTTCATCGCCTGTGCCAACGCATCAACCGCCCCTTTGGGCGCACCTGTACCGGGCTGGCCGACTTCCATATGAATGATATGACGCCCCGCAGCCTCAGCCGCGGACGCCGCTTGCATCACATCCATCACAATAAAGGGATCAACGTTGGATCGGGTTGATATGCGCATGGGCTTGCTCCTATTGTTGGGAGTGTTTAACCCGTGTCAGACGACAGCCGTCAACCCGTCCTGCCCGTTCAAAAGGTTTTTATTATGATGCATCGCCTGATTGCCCCCGCCCTTGCCGCCGCACTGGCCCTGCCCGCCAGCGCCATGGACCTGACCGAATTGACCGATGCAGAGCGCGCACAATTCCGCGCCGAGGTCCGCGCCTATTTGATGGACAATCCAGAGGTCATCATGGAAGCCGTTGAACTGTTGCAGACCCGCGAGGCAGAGCAACAGGCAACAGCAGATTTCACGCTTGTGTCTGACAATGCTGCCGAAATCTTTGACGATGGATATTCATGGGTTGGTGGCAACCCAGACGGCGATATCGTGCTGGTTGAGTTCCTTGATTACCGGTGCGGGTATTGTAAAAAAGCCCACTCTGAAGTTGCCAAGCTTTTGGAAACAGACGGAAATATCAAATTAATTGTCAAAGAATTTCCAATCTTGGGGGAACAATCTGTGCTTGCGTCACGCTTTGCCATTGCGACAAAACAGGTCGCTGGTGGTGACAGCTATCATGCGCTGAACGATGCGTTGATGTCTTTCAATGGGGATATGACCCTGCCTGCGCTGCGCCGCTTGGCGGATACATTTGGCCTTGATGCAGATGCAATCGAAGCAGCGATGAACAGCGATGAAGTGACCCGCGAGATTGCGCAAACACGCGCGTTGGCACAGAAGTTGCAAATCTCGGGCACGCCAACTTTTGTACTGCATGACGAATTGCTGCGCGGTTACCTGCCCTATGATCAGATGCGCGCGGTTGTTGACGAAAAGCGCGGCTAAAGAAACGTTTGGTGATATTTCACCAAACGCTGAAAATGCGCGTCGAGTGACACCTTCAGGTGCGGCGCGTTTTTCACATTCAAAATATAATCAACCAGCAGATTATACTGCTGAATTTGTCTTGGCAGGCGCTGTGATGGCGTCAAACGGTTTAACCGCTCTTGTTCATCGATGATTTGGATGGTCTCTTTTTCAGGGAAAAACACAGGCGCGTCTGTAATCATCAACCCCTTGCCATTCATCAAAGGTTGCTCGTCGTTAAATTGATTGAACAGAGCGGATTCCAAGGGACCAACCTGATCACGCGCACCTACAGGCCACGCCCAGACATAGGCAATTTCCCAGACATCAATCTGACGGTTGGCAATCACATCAGAGCGCGCCGAGGTCAGATGCCGGCGCACGCGTGTGCGGATACCGTCAATGGATTGCCCGACATAAATCGGCTGCCCATCAAGATCGCACAGGGCATAAACCCCGATTTCATTGGTCAATTGAGACAATGCTTTTGAGCGGAAATCTTGGGCAGCACTCACGCGACGGCCTGTCGGATCGGCAGGTTCAGCGCGGGCTGAAAAATCTGTTCATCCAAATATTTCACCACAGGCACAACAACGCCGTCCCCCGCGACCTTATAAGCATTATTGTAGCGTTCCGGCATCTGATAGCTGTCATTTAGCCCCATCAAGCGTGCCGCTTCGCGAGAGGACAACAAACGCGCCCGTATGGTGTCGCCGTCAACAAACAAAACCGTCTGGCGTGATGATCCGCCTCCCGGTGTGCGCAAACATCCGGCAATCCCATCAAAACGCACCTCTGCGCGTTGACGTGTTGCGCCCTTTGCATCAGGGCGACCACGTTTATAGAGCATCCCAATCTCGGGCTGCCCTGATTGTTTGGCCACCTCGATCTTGGCACGGCTGGGCGGCGACATCATCGACAGCAATCTGTTTATCTCGCGCTTGGGCAACCATGCTGTGTCCGGCGCCGGATCAATCATCTGTATCAAAGGCGTGGGGACAGACGCAGCCATTTGGTGGTTCCACCAAACCCAATTGCGCGCAATATCCCGGGGCGCTGACTTAACAAAATTCACCAACTTCTTACTGTGAAACGGACCAGACGGTGCCGTACTGATCAAAGGCTCCATCAACATGTCTTCGCGCAGACAGATCACAAACAGGCGTGATCGGCTTTGTGGTAGGAACACAGCGGCATCAATTTCCAAGGCCCCAACCCGATATCCCAGCTTTGCAAGCCTGCGGATCACGGCGGAAAAATCAGCGCCTTTGTTGCGTGAAATCAAGCCATTAACGTTTTCAAAAGCGATGATGCGCGGTGCGTATCCTTCGCTGATCGCCCCGGTGATCAGATCAGCCCAGGTCGAAAAAACCCCACTTCTGCGTCCAGCAAGGCCAAGGCCCTTACCCGCGAGCGAAAAATCTTGGCACGGGCTTGAGGCCCAATACATATCGATATCTTGGTGCAGATGGCTGGCGTCCAAATGACCGACGTCCCTTTGAACAAGGCCATCAGCGCCCCAATTCTGGGCGTAAACCTGACATTTCATCGGATCGATATCATTGGCCAGGCTGCATTGCCACCGGTGGCACAAGGCTGCCCGCACCATGCCACCACCGCAGAAAAACTCCGCATATCTTGGATATTTTTGCACCTCGGACACCACATCTATTACTAGCCAAGCGTTCTTGACGTGTCGATCATAAATAAAGTGCGACCTTTATTCGGCGGCGTCTTTTGCTGTTTCGGCGTCAATCACAGCGGCGCGGGCCTCGACCTGCTCAACGATGTGTTCGATCATACCCTCATTGCCCAGCTTGTGACTTTGTTTGCCCGCCAAATACACCATGCCCGATCCGGCACCGCCGCCCGTGAAACCCACATCGGTCATCAATGCCTCACCCGGCCCATTCACGACACAACCAATAATGCTCAGGCTCATCGGTGTTTTGATATGCTCAAGCCGCTTTTCCAGTGCTTCAACAGTTTTGATCACGTCAAACCCCTGACGCGCACAGGACGGGCAGGAAATGATATTCACACCGCGATGGCGCAGGCCCAGTGACTTTAGGATTTCATAGCCGACTTTGACTTCTTCAACAGGGTCCGCCGACAGCGACACACGGATCGTGTCGCCAATGCCCATCCACAACAGATTGCCCATGCCAATCGCGGATTTAATCGTGCCAGAGGTCAGGCCCCCCGCCTCGGTAATGCCAAGGTGAATCGGCGCATCCGTGGCTTCGGCCAATTGTTGATAGGCAGCCGCGGCCATAAACACATCCGAGGCTTTGCAGCTGATCTTGAATTCGTGAAAGTCATTATCTTGCAGAATTTTAATATGATCCAGACCGCTTTCAACCATCGCGTCGGGGCAAGGTTCTGCGTATTTATCGAGCAAATGTTTTTCCAGTGACCCCGCATTCACGCCAATGCGGATTGAACAATTATTGTCACGCGCCGCTTTGATCACTTCGCGCACACGTTTTTCGTCGCCAATATTGCCGGGATTAATGCGCAGACAGGCCGCGCCCGCCTCTGCCGCCTCAATGCCGCGTTTATAGTGAAAATGAATGTCCGCCACGATGGGCACGGACACTTCTGGCACGATCAGTTTCAGTGCTTTTGAAGAGTCTTCATCCGGAACCGAAATGCGCACAATGTCGGCCCCCGCATCAGCCGCAGCTTGAACCTGCGCGATCGTCGCGGCCACATCAGTGGTTAACGTATTGGTCATGGTCTGAACGCTGATCGGGGCATCGCCGCCAACAGGCACATTGCCGACCATGATCTGACGCGATTTACGGCGATAAATATTACGCCATGGGCGGATGTGGTTCAGGGACATGGGCGCACCTTTTGGCAAGGGTTTGGTTACCCCATACCTAGTCACCCAAGGTCATAATCGCAATGGTCGGATTAACGGGTTTGGCAGGGCATCGCGGCCAAAACAGCAGCGTCGATGTCAGAGCCTTGAAGGTCCGCAAACATACGGCTGAGCGATGTATCCGCCGTTGGATCAACGGGTTCGTAAAGTTCAGCCAATGCCTGACGGTGCAGTGGCAGGTTTGATGTCACTGAACCACGTGCGCCTACCGGGCCAAAACACCCATCCGCCATGGCAAAGTACAACGCACCAGATTCACCGGTACGCAACGTTGCGGGTTCCTCAGTTGCGGGCACGTCCCATGTGTCGCCTTTGTTCATCACACCTTCAAAGATCACGGTGCCATCCGCCGCGCGCACACGCACCCATGATGGATAGGCCGCAACCATACGCACCATATCTGCCGGGCCTTCAACAACCTGCGGCACGCCCGAAACAACGTTCTCTGCGATGACTGTGCCAGCGGTCAAACCATCGGTTGGTGACTGGGCAGCAGGTGAAGCAAAGTTACCAACAGAGCGCGGATCAATTGTTGCAATGGGCGCATCACGCGCAACCAGCACAGGGACGTCCAAGGCTTGTGGACGGTACAAACGATCCAACGCATCGGCGCGGGGCGCTTCCATCACACGTGGGGCTGCGGAATTGCCATTGGCTTCGGGCGCGATATCAAGAGCACCTTCAATCGGATCAAGATCAGACAGGACAACAGGTGTCTGGTCAACAGGGGCGACCTGCACACGTTGTACTTCTTGCAAAACAGACCAGCCGCCAAACCCAATCGCGCCAATCAATGCAACCAGAACCAACATTGATCCAACAGCACCGGGTTCAATACGGCTAAGGATGCTGTCCCCTGCTGGGGTAAAGGGTGCATTTGGACGCGCAAACAGATTTTCTTCTGATGGGCGCTTTTTGCGTTCTTCAAAGCTGGGTTTTTTGATCACCGACGCTTCGGCAGACATGCCGTGGGCAACCGAAAAACCGGATTCGGCGCAGAACCCTGCAAAAGCTTTGTCAGGGTCCATGTTCAAATAGCGTGCATAAGACCGCACATAGCCCGCAATAAAGCCGGGTGTGTCAAAGGCGTCCGGGTCACAGCTTTCGATGGCGGCGATGTAGGATGCTTTGATCCGCAATTCGCGCTGCACATCAAGCAAGGATTTACCAAGGGTCGCGCGTTCGCCGCGCATCATGTCACCCAAACGCAATTCAAAGTCGTCAAAACCCTTCGGCTCGACCACTTCTTCTTTCACGATCTTGGAGGACCAACGCCCGATCATACCCAATGCCCCGTAACTCTCAACTTGCCTGCAACCTTGGCCCGAAACCTACCATTCGATTCGGGTTTGGCCTTTTCTTTCGATAACGATAACATAACGCAACGCGAATTACGAATTTTATGGTTTTATCCAGCAGCTTCGGCGCGATTCAGCGCACAATGAGACCAAAGTCCGTCCATTGCATGCACCAATGCGTCCATTTCTTTGGGACCATGCACAGGTGACGGGGTAAAGCGCAGACGTTCGGTGCCGCGTGGTACGGTTGGAAAGTTAATCGGCTGCGCGTAAATGCCGTATTCTTCTAACAGCATGTCTGACAAGATCTTTGTGTGGACAGGATTGCCAACCATCACAGGCACAATATGCGACCCGTGATCAATAATTGGCAGACCCAAGCCTTTCAGACGCAGCTTAAGCGCCTTGGCTTGTTGTTGATGCTGTTCGCGCAATTCTGGCGCGCGCTTTAGGAACGCAACTGACGCCGCGGCACCCGCCGCAACAGCAGGCGGGATCGACGTGGTAAAGATAAATCCAGGTGCATAAGACCGGATCGCATCACACATCTTTGCAGAGGCCGCGATATAGCCCCCCATCACGCCGTATGCTTTGGCCAAAGTGCCGTTGATGATGTCCAAACGGTGCATCAGACGATCCCGTTCGGCCACCCCTGCCCCACGCGGACCATACAGGCCAACGGCATGCACTTCGTCAATATAGGTCAGTGCGCCAAATTCATCGGCCAGATCACACAGCGCTTCAATTGGACCAAAATCGCCGTCCATCGAATAAATCGATTCAAATGCAATCAATTTGGGCGCGGCAGAATCATCTGCCTCGAGCAACTCGCGTAGATGTGCGACGTCGTTATGACGGAAAATCCGTTTGGCACCACCGTTGCGGCGCACGCCTTCAATCATGCTGGCGTGGTTCAACGCATCCGAATAGATGATCAGACCGGGAAACAATTTTGGCAGTGTCGACAACGTTGCGTCATTTGCGATGTAGGCAGAAGTAAACAGCAGCGCCGCCTCTTTGCCATGCAGATCAGCCAATTCGGTCTCAAGGCGCTTGTGATACACCGTTGTGCCAGAAATATTACGTGTACCGCCAGAACCCGCACCTGTCGCATTCAATGCTTCTTGCATGGCTTCAAGGACAACAGGGTTTTGACCCATCCCCAGATAATCGTTGCCACACCATACAGTAATGTCCTGTTCGGTGCCATCAGGGCGTGTCCAAACTGCATGGGGAAATTGGCCATTTCGGCGTTCAATATCGATAAATGTCCGATACCGGCCTTCATCGTGCAGGCGCGCAATCGCCGTATCAAGCTGAGTTGTGTAGTCCATTGCGCCTCTCCATTTGGCAGTCATGAAAACGGAAAAGGCACCCGTATTCACATTCTATTCTTAGAATAGTTATAACAAAGTAGTGCCTGCGTTCAACTCTTTATACTGGCACGTGATGTCGCAGCCTTGATCTGGATCAACAATTGCCGGACCTGTCCGTCCATGAGGTGGCTTTGGTATTGCGCGCGAAATGTGATTGGGCCAAGTCAGGGTCATGAACGCACTTACATCACGCACTGAATTTATTGTTCTCATCGCCTTTATGATCTCGCTGGTGGCGATGACCACCGATGTCATGCTGTCGGGCCTGTTGCTTATTGCCACTGATTTGGGGCAACGCGATCCAAACGCCGGGCATCTGGTGATTTCTGTGCTTTTTGGTGGATTTGCTGTCGGACAATTGATCGTGGGTCCGCTGTCAGATTGTTATGGGCGCCGCCCCGTGATTCACGCCAGTTACGCGCTATTCTTGGTGGGCTGTGCGCTGTCGATGTTCGCCACAAGTTTTGAAATGCTCTTGCTGGGCCGCGTTTTGCAAGGCCTTGGCATGTCTGGCCCACGCATCATCGCAGTTGCAATTGTACGGGACGGATTTGAAGGGCGTGCCATGGCGCGCATCATGTCGTTTGTGATGGCCGTGTTTATTATCGTCCCCGCCATCGCCCCGGCCATTGGGCAGGTTGTCATCGCCCTCGCAGGCTGGCGCGCGGTCTTTGCCCTGTTGCTGGTGATCGCCGCGACCAGTTGGACGTGGTTTGCCCTGCGCCAACCCGAAACGCTGGACCCGGCAGACCGACGCAGTTTTTCCTTTAGAGGTGTGTTTCAGGGCATTGTCATCATCTTCAAAACCCGTGCATCCCTTGGCTATACCCTATCGGTGGGTCTGATCTTTGGCCCGTTTTTGGCCTACCTCAGTCTGGCCCAACAGATTTTCCAAGGCAGCTATGACAAAGGCAGCAGTTTTGCCCTTTGGTTTGCAGTTGCCGCGCTGTCCATTGGTGCGGCCTCAATCCTGAATTCAGCGTTGGTCGAACGGTTGGGCATGCGATTCCTGTCAAACCTTGCATTGATCGGCGTTGTGATCGCCGCCTGCCTGTTCATGATCGCCGTGAGCGCGTGGAACGGCGTGCCACCTTTTGCGATGTTCATGTGCTGGATCATCATCACCTTCTTTGGCATGGGCCTGCTTTTTGGCAATCTTAACGCCTTGGCGATGGAACCATTGGGCAAAATGGCCGGGCTTGGCGCTGCGGTTGTTGGCGCCCTGTCGACCCTTGTGTCGATCCCAATTGGTATTCTGATAAGTGATAGCTTCACAGGTGGGGTTGGCGCATTGGTCAGCGGATTTGGCGTCGCCGCCGTAATCGCACTGCTGATCGGCAAATGGGCAAGCGCTGCCACTGGACATGGCCCCGCTGACTGATACGGTCCCGATCAAACACCCCATTTGATCAAAGGAACCGCCCGCCAATGTCAGTAAATAAAATGTCACTTGATGATGTCCTCGCCCGGATTGACACTGATCTGCCTGACGCGACCGAGCGTTTGCTTGACCTGTTGCGCATCCCGTCGATCTCAACCGATCCCGCGTTCAAAGGTGATTGTGACCGTGCCGCTGATTGGCTGGTTGATGACCTTAACGCCTTTGGCATTCCCGCCACCAAGCGCCCAACACCGGGCCACCCGATGGTTGTGGGCCATGTGGGCGATACAGGCCCGCACCTGCTGTTTTACGGCCACTATGACGTGCAACCGGTTGATCCCCTTGAGCTATGGGATCGCGATCCATTTGATCCTGAAATCCAAGACACCCCGAAAGGGAAGGTCATTCGCGCCCGGGGCGCGGCGGATGACAAAGGCCAGTTGATGACCTTTATCGAGGCATTGCGCGCGTGGAAGGCCGTCAAAGGCGACTGGCCTTGCCGCATCACATTCTTCCTAGAAGGTGAAGAAGAAAGCGGGTCGCCCTCCCTTGTACCTTTTATGAAAGAAAACGCCGAAGAATTAAAAACCGACATCGCGCTGATCTGTGACACAGGCATGTTCCAAAGCAAGACACCGTCGATTGTGACCATGTTGCGTGGGCTATTGGGTGAGGAAATAACCATCACCGCGCCCTCACTGGATCTGCATTCCGGCATGTATGGCGGCATCGCGATGAACCCCATTCGCGTATTGTCGGGCATCATCGCATCCTTGCACGACGAGACAGGCCGCATCACCGTGCCGGGGTTTTATGACGGTGTGCCGGACCTGTCCGACGAATTAGAAGCACAATGGCAGGGCTTGAACTTTGATCACGCGACGTTCCTTGGCGATGTGGGCCTGTCTGAACCTGCTGGCGAACAAGGCCGCACCCCGCTTGAGATGATCTGGTCGCGCCCGACCTGCGAGGTCAATGGCATTTGGGGCGGATATACGGGTAAGGGTTTCAAAACCGTGCTGCCCTCTAAAGCCCAAGCCAAAATCAGCTTTCGCCTTGTCGGCACCCAAGACCCGTTTGTCATCCGCGAAAACTTCCGCGCGATGGTCACGGACGCCCTGCCCGTTGATTGCAGCGTCGAATTTTCGGCCCACGGCGCTGGCCCCGCATCAGGTGCGGACACCAGCGGCCCAATGTTCGAGGCCGCGCGTCAAGCATTGTCCAACGAATGGAACATCCCTGCCGCCTACATCGGCTGCGGCGGATCGATCCCCATTGCGGGGTATTTCCAAAGCATTCTCGGCACGGAACCGATGTTGATCGGCTTTGGCAAAGACGACGACGCGATCCATTCCCCGAATGAAAAATACGACATGGAGAGTTTCCATAAGGGCATCCGCAGCTGGGCGCGGATATTGGATGCTCTGACCTGAGATGGGGGGTGGGCGATGCGCCCACCTTACCGA
>JBARCK010000064.1:0-20080 GCA_049794015.1 Sulfitobacter sp.
GCACAGATCGGCAGCGCCCCGTCGATGCGAGATCGTTAGGCCAATGGCAGCAAGATTTGGATACCGATTTAGCGGCTGGGATTTTAACGGCTGCGCAACCAGTGGCAGCGAGGTTTGGATATGACGGATAATAAAGGTCTTTGGTCTGCCGCTGATGCTGGCCAGTCTTCTCCAATTATTTTGCTGGGCAGAGGTGGAGGCGGCACGCGGTTGTTGTCCGAATTTGTGACCTCTCTTGATGTGTTTATGGGCAATGATTTGAACGTCAGTTTTGACTCGGTTGAATGGGTCAAAACCATCTACGACCTTTCGATGTCGCATTGGAACGGGGCACAAGAAGATGAAGCTGCTGAAATCGAGCGTTTGCGCGCAACTGCCGCACAGGTTTTGAACGCAGGCGGAAAGGCCAAGTCAGATGCATGGGGTTGGAAGCTGCCAGAAACCACCTTGATCGCGCCGCTGATCTGTCGTGCGTTTCCGAATGCGCGGATCGTCCACCTTGTTCGCCATCCCGTCACCACCTGTTGTCGGCGCAGCCATATGACATCACGGCCAGGCACACCTATGGGGATGGCGGCATTGTCGGCTGCGTACCGCTATATTGGGCGTGACATTGAAAGCATGGGAAATGACCCAACCCACATTCGCAATGCCGCCAGTTGGGCGTTTCAGGTTGATATTGTTCTCAAGACATTTGCGGCTGCACATTTGGCACTACGACCGTTGACTGTCACATACGAAGACATTTGCACAAATTCAGAACCCACAGCGCAGAAAATTTCTGACTATTTGGGCCTAAGTTCGTCTAGGCAAGACACCCCATTTTCTGTGGATGCAAACCGGGTTTCTGCTGTTGCTATCGACAGTGATGAGGCCGCAGAGGTTTGGGACATATGCAAATCTGAAGCCGCACAATTAGGCTACACAGAAACAGTGACCAAGTGAGCAGCATTGTTTTGCATATCGGTGCCCCAAAGACGGGTTCGACCTATATTCAGCGGATGTTACAATCTGCACCTGACATTATTCGGGGGCAGGGCGTATATTACCCTGTGTTGCCACAGGTCGCGCAGATGGCGGGGAATGCAAAACTACTGGCAAGCAGTATGTTGGGCCACGTCACGCCCAGTTTCAGGCGCGCCTTTCCAGACATTGATCCGATGGCATTGGACCCCGCAGATATTGCGCGCGACCTGCTGAAAGATTGGAAACCAGATTTAGAAACACTGGTGCTGTCTGCGGAAACCTTCATGCCGGATCATGCTGCCCGATTGCACGCGATACTGCCTCAAGACGCTGACATTAAGGTTGTGATGTTCGTGCGCCGTCAAGACTTGTGGTTTGAATCTTACTTCAACCAACTGACCAAGACAGGAAATATCCGCGCCAGTATGGACCAATTCTTGGACGATGTTCTACGCAATGAAAACGGCCGCTATTGTACGCCCGATTGGTATGCGCAATGGCGTCAGTGGGTGGATGTATTTGGCACCTGTGAAGTGGTGTTTTTCGACGCAGTCAGGCAGGATCTCTATGGTGCATTTCTGAATGCGGCTGGACTGCCGATTTTAGAGGGTTTGCCAAAGATTGAGGCGCAACAGGTATCCATGACCAGCCATCACCTCGCGTATTTGCTGGACATCATGCGTGATCGATCTGGCGAAGACTATGAAAAGGCTCGTGTTGTGTGTCTGCGCACCCCGTCAAAGGACGCGCCAAAGGTGTCATTTGTCACTCCAGATCAACGCAGGGTTATTCAAAACACATTTGAGCATTCAAATCAGCAATTGATTGGCGCTTTAGGGGTTTCGCCTGTTGATGCACAAATTACACTGTCCGACAGTGCAGCTAATTTTATGACGCTGGAGGCCGTATGGAACACACCTTATTTTAAGTGTTTCAAAGCAGCGTGTGACCTTGATGGTACAACTAGGACGACACATTGATTTTTATATCTCGAAAACTAATTTTTCTGCACGTGCAAAAAACTGGTGGCAATTCAGTCACCAAGACATTGCTGCCTTTTTCAGACGATGAAATGACGTTGAATGATTATCAGGATGCGATAGATCGGTTCGGGATCAAAGGTGTCTCACCGCGAAAACATGCGAAGCTGCCCGAGTACAAAGAAATTCTAGGTACAGATTTTGATGATTTCAAAGTTGCCCTAACGGTACGTGATCCACTTGCACGCGCTGTTTCACTATATTTCTCACCGCACAAGTGGATGGTCGTTGAAGACGAAGGATGGCACTATCAAGATCCATATTGGGACATCGACCGCTTTGAAAAACTGGTGGCGCACATGTATTCTCTCGAAGATTTCCTTACGGTTGATGGGGAAATCAGGATGCCTGATCATGTGATGCGATTTAGAGACTTACAGTCAAACTTTGCTGATCTTTGCCGCGAATATGACTTTCCTATGCAGGATTTCGAACTGCCTGTCGCAAACGTGTCGGCGGCCTCACACAATTTAAAAAAGCGTGCCTTGTCTGACCCACGCACAAAGGAACTTGTCGATCAACGTTTTACCACTGACTACAAATTGATTTCAGAGTTTCATCTAAAATTCGCTTGGGGTCAGGCAAAAGCAGGTTGAACCACAGAAAATGACAGATCAATCAAACCATAAACCGCGTCTTTCGGTCGTTGTGATATTGCATAATATGCGTCGCGAAGCGCCACGTACGATCTATTCTTTGTCACCGGAATATCAGCAGGGGGTTGAGAAAGATGATTACGAGGTGATCGTGGTTGAAAACGGGTCCTCACTCCCTCTAACGCCAGAGGAAATTGCAGATTTCCCTGCAAACACGTCTTATCATTTCCATGATACGCAATCGGTTAGTCCCGTTGGCGCAATCCAATTTGGCATGTCACAAACCCGGGGCGAATTTGTTGCTCTTATCGTGGATGGTGCCCGCATGGTCACGCCGGGAAAAATAGCCAAGACTTTGACGGTCTTGGAAAATGTCAAAGATCCATTTGTTTGTTCACTTGCCTGGCACCTCGGCCCCGATGAGCAGCGATTTTCCATGCAAAATGGCTATGACCGCGCAGAAGAGGGGCGATTACTAGCGTCGATCAATTGGAAGCAGAACGGTTATCGATTGTTTGAGATTTCGACGCTTGCGCCATCATCCCGGCACTGGGTCAAAGGTGGCATGCCATCGGAATGTAGCTATTTTGCGATGCGCAAATCAACTTATGACGCGATGGGTGGCTACGATATTCGCTTTGTGTCGCCCGGTGGCGGTCTTATGAACCATGATTTTGTGAACCGTCTTTGGCAGGTCGCGGGTATTACCCCTATTGTCCTGTTGGGCGAGGGTAGTTTCCATCAAATGCACGGCGGCGTTGCGACAAATTCGACCGCCAAAGTACATCCATTTCAAGTCTTCAAAGAAGAATATGAAGCGATACATGAGTGTGAATATGTGGTCGCCCCTTCCCCGATGCCGTTCTTTTATGGTGAATACCCCGACGCTGCGGCGCAGTTTATGTCTGAAACCAAGGGCAAGCGGTAGCACCGGCATTTAGGAAAGCGCGCGCTTGAATGCCAATGGGTTTAGGTCTGAGATCATGCTCCGATGCCTCCCCGACACCGAAGCATGACGCCCCACAGGCGTATCCTGTGGGGGCTATCTGGCGTGGGGGACCAGCCAGATTTTTCGAGGTCTGGTTTTATGCAGCCTTGGGTTTTAGCGCACCAACAATGACATCTAAGGTTTGCTCAGACCCTTTGCGCAGTACGGTAACCTTGGCCGCCGCATCTGGCGTGGTTGTTGCAACGGCGCGCGTTAGATCACGCAGTTCGGTGATTTCTGTGCCATTGAATGACACAATAATATCGCCCTTTTGCAGGCCCGCTTTGTCTGCTGGACTGTCATCTGAGACGGCCTCAATCACTGCGCCTTTGGGCGCGTCATAGCCCAGAACATCGGCAACTTCTTGGGTCATGGGCCGGATGTTCACCCCCAACCAACCACGCGTGATCAAGCCATCATCGGCCAGATCAGCGACAACGGTTTGCACAAGGTCGGAAGGCACGGCAAATCCGATACCAACCGAACCACCACCCGGCGAAATGATTGCTGTGTTCACGCCAATGACATCACCATCATTGTTGAACAAAGGGCCACCTGAATTGCCCCGGTTGATCGCGGCATCTGTCTGGATAAAATCATCAAGCGGCCCGGAATTGATATTACGAGACAGGGCCGAGATGATGCCGGATGTCACAGTGCCACCAAGGCCAAAGGGGTTGCCAACTGCAACAACTTCATCGCCAACGCGCAGGACCTCAGATGTGCCGAATGCCACAGACGGCAGATCAACCTCTGCTTCGATTTTCAGCAATGCAATATCCGTCATCGGATCGCTGCCAATCACGACAGCATCAAAGCTGCGGCCATCAGCCAATTTTACCAAGACTTCCTCAGCCCCATCAACGACGTGGTGATTTGTCACAATTTGCCCATCATTGGAAATGATGAACCCAGACCCAAGCCCTTGACGTTGCTCAGGCGCGCCGTTTTGACCGGGCATCATGTCTTCGAACCGTTTGCGCAATTCCTCTGGCATGTTCTGCGGTAAAGTCGTGTTGGCGTTTTGCGCTTTGGCAGTGACTTCGATAAAGACCACGGCGGGCGATACGGCTTCTACCAGATCAGCGTAGCCACCAGCGGGGACCGCAAATGCTGGTGTGGGCGAAAGTGTGAGCGCGGATGTTGAAACCAGCGCAGCACTTAGGGCCAGTGCGGCAAACCGGGGTGATTTGATCAGAAAGGGTTTCATGTGAGATGCTCCTCGCATTCTTGTGTTACCTTCCCCACATGGTCCCCTAGGTTTACAGCGCCTTTTGGAAGTTTATACAAATTTGTTAGAATGACCTTTTGCGCGAAAGTTATGGCTATATAGGCCTTAGACAGATGCAGGACCGCACTCAGATGAAACTTCTTGTTGTTGAAGATGATGCAACCACCGGGGCCTATATCGCACGCGGGTTGCGCGAAGAGGGGCATGTCGTGGATTTGATTGCGGATGGCCGTGCCGGGTTAATTGCGGCGACGGGCGGCGGTCATGACGTCTTGATCATAGATCGGATGTTACCCCAAGTGGATGGGTTAACCCTGCTCAAGACATTGCGTGGCGCGGGCAATCGAGTGCCTGTGCTACTGCTGACCGCGATGGGCGATGTGGATGATCGAATTGCAGGGTTAAACGCAGGCGCTGATGATTATTTGGTCAAACCCTTTGCGTTTGGTGAATTGTCGGCGCGGGTTGCAGCACTGGCGCGTCGGCCACAAGCCCTAGAGCAGGAAACAACCCTGCGCGCGGGCGATCTAGAGATGAATTTGATCACCCGAAAGGTGACGCGCGGGGATGCGGATATCGATCTGTTGCCACGGGAATTTACTCTGTTGGAACATCTGCTGCGCCGGAAAGGGCGCGTGCAGACGCGTACCATGCTGCTAGAGGCGGTCTGGGACCTTAGCTTTGATCCGATGACCAATGTTGTTGAAACGCATATCAGCCGTTTGCGCGCCAAAGTCGACAGGCCGTTTGACCACGATTTGATCCAAACTGTGCGCGGCGCAGGCTATCGGATAGCTGAATGAGGGCGCGCATTGCTCAATTGTGGCGCTCTATGCCTTTGCGTTTGGCGGTGCTGTTGGTCGCGTTGTTTTCTACCGTTAGCTTACTCAGTTTGGCGGCGAGTTATGCGGTGACACAATCCTCGTTTGAACAAGCTATTCGCGCGGATCTGGCGCAGGACTTGGCAGGGTTTCGTGCTGCACCAAACGCCCGTGCAGTTGCGTTATTGGTCAAGGCAGAGTCGCGTGAAACGGACCCTAATCGTTTGATCTTAAGCTATGTTTCACCCAACGGTCAGATTTATGGAAACGGCGCAATCGCACGGGACGATGAGGGGTTTCATATCGTTTCGTTGGATGCGGATCGAACGCAGTATAACGGGGCCTATCTGTCCTTGACTGAACCACTCTATGGGGGGTTGTTGACCATTGCGCGCAGTCGGGCGGAAATTGCCGCACTCGGGGATGTATTCATCAACATTCTGTTGATCTCGCTGCTTCCAACGGTGTTGATCGCTTTGTCAGGTGGCTTGATCCTGGCACGGCGATCTAAGCGACATGTCGAAGTTGTTGGGAATGCACTGGATGAAATGACAACAGGTAACCTTGGCGCGCGGGTACAGATTGGCCCACGCTGGTCGGACGATCTGCATCAAATTGGGGGCAAGCTAAATCAGATGGCAGGTGCGCAAGAGGCATCTGTGGCCGCTTTGAAACAGGTGTCTCTGGACATCGCACATGATCTGAAAACGCCAATTCAACGGGTATCGGTGCATCTGGACGATTTGGCACATAATACCCAGCCAGATACGGTTCAGGCTGATTTGGTAGAAAAAGCGCAAACCGAATTGGCTGGTATTGCCTCCGTATTTCAATCGCTTTTGCAGCTGGCCCAAGTCGAAGCGGGATCACCAAAATCGCGTTTCACCAAGGTTGATCTGACAGCACTTTGTCGGACATTGGTGGAGGTCTTCGAACCAGCCGCCAGCGAAGGTGATCACATCTTGCGTTGCGATCTGCCCGAAACGCCTATGATGATTGATGGGGATCGGGCTTTGTTGGGTCAAATGTTGTCTAACCTGATTGAAAATGCGCTGCGACACACGCCGTCTGAAACGACAGTGATGGTAACGCTAGCCTCAGATCAGGGTCGCGCGCTGGTGACCGTCGCTGACACTGGACCCGGTATTCCAGAGGCGGAGCGCGCAAAAGCATTGCAACGCCTGTACCGACTGGACCGCAGCCGCAATACGCCGGGCAATGGGCTGGGGCTAAGTCTGGTTGAGGCGGTTGCAAATCTGCATGGTGCCGAATTGCAATTGCAAGACAATGCGCCGGGGTTACGGGTGACGCTGCGGTTTTGACGCCAGCATGCGGCGATTTGTGCATGTGTGCATCCCGGCCCCGCGTCCTATGTTGATAGGGAACCAAGTGCGAGGGTTTGACTATGCTTGACGGTTTTTCAGCTGAAATGTTGGCGCGGGTGCAATTTGCCTTCACCATATCGTTTCACATCATCTTTCCTGCGTTCTCAATCGGTCTTGCCAGTTTCTTGGCCGTCCTCAACGCACGTTGGTTGTGGACCGGGGATGACACGTTCCGCGTCTTGTTCGATTATTGGAAAAAGATATTTGCCGTCGCGTTCGGCATGGGCGTCGTGTCGGGCATTGTGATGTCATATCAATTTGGCACCAACTGGTCGGTGTTTTCGGACAAGGCGGGGCCTGTTGTCGGGCCTTTGATGGCCTATGAGGTGCTATCCGCATTCTTCCTTGAAGCTGGATTTTTGGGCATCATGCTGTTTGGGCGCAAACGTGTGGGCAATGGGTTGCATATGTTTGCCACGGGCATGGTTGCGTTCGGAACTTTGGTGTCGGCCACATGGATTTTGTCGGTGAATTCATGGATGCAAACGCCTACCGGGTTTGGCATGAATGAGGTCGGGCAGTTCATTCCGGTGGATTGGTGGCAGATCGTTTTCAACCCATCGTTCCCCTACCGCTTGGTTCATATGGTGTTGGCGGCATTCTTGACGACGGCGCTGGTGGTTGGGGCGGTTGGTGCGCTGCACTTGTTGCGCAACCGGAATGACATGCCAAGCCGGCGGATGTTTTCAATGGCGATGTGGATGCTTGTTTTTGTCACGCCATTACAGATTTTCGCGGGTGACCTGCATGGGTTGAACACGCTTGAACACCAACCCGCCAAGGTGATGGCGATGGAAGGGCATTATGACAGCCATGAAAATGGTGCGCCGCTGATCTTGTTCGGCATCCCGAATTCGACAGAAAAACGGATTGATTATGCTGTGCAAATTCCCAAGCTATCCTCGTTGATCCTCAAGCATGATCTGAACGCGCCACTGGCTGGTCTTGATACAATACCGGATGAAGATGAGCCGCCCGTCGGCATCGTATTCTTTTCATTCAGGGTGATGATTGCCCTTGGGTTTGCGATGCTGGGCCTTGGCCTGTGGGGGCTATGGACGCGGGCGCGGGGGCGGTTGTTTGATGCACCAATGCTGTACCGGGCAGCGATCTTGATGGGGCCAACTGGATTTATCGCAGTCCTTGCAGGATGGATCACGACCGAAGTTGGGCGACAACCCTTTACAGTTTATGGATTGTTGCGCACCTCTGACAGTCTGGCACCCATCGCGGCCCCTGCTGTGGCGGCGTCGCTGACGGCCTTCATTATCGTGTACTTCTTTGTCTTTGGGGCGGGCACCTATTACATTCTGCGTATGATGGGGCAGCCTGTGAAAGTCGTGAGCGAAGAACCGATGCGCGATGAAGCACCCGTTCGCGCGGCTGGCACCACCCCGGTCGCGCAAACCCAAGCAAAGGGAGATCGCTGATATGTTCGGTCTGGAATTATCCTTCATTTGGGCGGGGATCATTGCACTGTCGGTGTTGATCTACGTTATTCTCGATGGCTTTGACCTTGGGGTCGGGCTGCTGTTTCCTGTCACAAAGGACGAAAACGAACGTAACGTGATGATGAATTCGGTCGCCCCTATTTGGGACGGCAACGAGACATGGCTGGTGATGGGTGGTGGCGGATTGTTTGCGGTTTTTCCGCTGGCCTATGCAATTGTCATGCCCGCGCTTTACATGCCGATCACCTTGATGTTGCTGGCGCTGGTGTTTCGCGGTGTTGCGTTCGAATATCGCTGGCGCACCAAGCGCTGGAAGCCGCTGTGGGACATGGCGTTTTTTGGTGGTTCGCTTACAGCAGCTTTTTGCCAAGGCATCGCGCTGGGCGCGTTGGTGCAGGGGATCGAAATTGAAGGTCGCGCTTATGCGGGTGGCTGGTGGGACTGGTTGACGCCATTCTCTGTTTTGACAGGTATCGCCGTGACCGTCGGCTATGCGCTGTTGGGTGCGACATGGCTGAACATGAAATTGATGGGCCGTATTCAAGAGCATATGCGTGGTCTTATCATTCCTTTGGCGGTCGCTACGTTGGTCTGTATGGCAGCGGTCAGTTTGTGGACCCCGTTTCTAGATAATGACTACTTTAGCCGTTGGTTTGCATGGCCGACAGCGGCCTTTAGTGTGGTCGTGCCGGGATTGGTTTGCATCGTGGTCGTGGGTTTGTTTTTAGGGGTCAGACAAGAACGGGACGTTCAACCGTTTCTATGCGCATTGGTCCTTTTCGTGCTTGGTTTCATCGGGATCGGGATCAGCTTTTATCCCCATATCGTCCCGCCGAGCTTGACCATAGCAGAGGCCGCGGCCCCGGACAGTTCACTGGCCTTTGCGCTTGTGGGTACATTGATCTTGTTGCCGATGATCCTTGGGTATACCGCTTATGCCTACTGGGTGTTTCGTGGCAAAGTGAACCCGGATGAGGGTTATCACTGATGCGCGATTGGATTGGTCGCATTGGGTGGTTTGCGTTGATTTGGCTTGGATCCGTTTTGGCGTTGGCCGTTGTTGCCTATGCCATTCGGTCGGTCATTTTTGCAGGCTAGGGTGGACGGCGCGTCCACCTTACGTAAGGTGCGGTTCACTGCACCCTCTTGCCAAATTTGCACCACCTGACCACTTTGACCCAAACCGACAAGGAGCCCCCTATGAAAGCCATGCAAGTCACCGCCTATGACCAACCGCTGTCAATGCAAGAGTTGGACATGCCTGTGCCTGCTGCGGGCCAAGTGTTGGTGCAGGTCGATACCTGTGGGCTGAATTTTGGTGACCTGCTGATCATCAAAGGCACCTATCAGGAAAAGCCGCCTTTGCCGTTCACATTGGGCATGGAAATGGCGGGTACCATTACCGCGTTGGGCGACGGGGTGGATCATTTGAAAGTGGGTCAACGTATCGCGGCCTATACCGGGTTTGACGGCTTGGCCGAATACGCCGCGATCTCTGCGGCGGTTTGTGTACCGATCCCGGATGAAATGAACGCTGTTGATGCAGCTGCATTTTTGATTGCCTACGGCACCAGCCATGTGGGGTTGGACTATAAGGCGCGCTTGCAACCGGGGGAACGGTTGTTGGTCTTGGGCGCATCTGGTGGCATTGGGTTGACGGCAGTTGAGTTGGGCAAGGTGATGGGCGCAGAAGTGATCGCCTGCGCGCGCGGTGCTGACAAACTGGCAGTCTGCAAAGCGGCTGGGGCGGATTATCTGATCAATTCAGAAACCGATGATATCCGGGAGGTTGTTAAGTCACTTGGGGGTGCCGATGTGGTCTATGATCCGATTGGCGGTGATCAATTCAAAGCCGCGATGCGTGCCTGTAATCCAGAAGCGCGGTTGATCCCGCTGGGGTTTGCATCGGGTGAGGTGCCGCAGATTCCGGCCAATATTTTGTTGGTCAAAAATCTAAGTGTTCTGGGCTTTTACTGGGGCGGATACGCGCGGATCAAGCCTTCGGTTTTGACTGATAGCTTTCAAGTGCTGATCGATTGGTACACCAAGGGAAAATTGAAACCCCATGTCAGCCATGTCTTGCCCTTGGATCAAGCAAACGAGGCGCTGGATCTGCTGCGCACCCGCAAAGCGACGGGTAAAGTGGTTGTGCAAGTGGCATCAGAATAGCGTCTGACTATTAAAGTTCGCCTCTGGGTGGTATGATTCGAGTGAATCATGCCTTCTGGGGGGAACGACATGGCCTTCAAGAGAAACATCGCCGGTGTTGCTGCGGCTGCTACCCTTGTGACATCTGAGGCTATCGCAGGGTCGCTTGGGCCGGAACGCGTTGTGGACGCATTGCGTGGGCAAATGGCGCAGCATTATGATTTTGTCGTTACCCTTCAGTCGAATACGCAGCGTGATCAGGTTTTGCTGAAGGGCGCAATCACGGCTCAAAATATCGTGGAGCTGCCGATCTTAAATGGTTTCGCTGCAACGCTTTCGGTTGAAGAAGCGTTCAGGCTTGCCGATATCGAAGGCATTGAATGGGTCTGGTATTTGCATCCAGATGAGGCGCAGTTGACGCGAAACGTGGTACAAAATCTGACACATGCTTTGGATCAAGGTGCATTGATTGCAAACATGTCGCTTGGTCCGCCCAGCGGTCTGTATCGTAAAGAACTTGATTTTGACACGCCTGTCGCACGCACGACACGGCATTTTGCGCGCCAAGGGCGATTGGCGGTTGCAGCCATTGGCAATACAGGTGGCACCGCCCCCGGTTTTGTTAATCCATGGAGCACCCCGCCATGGGTGTTGTCCGTCGGAGCATGGGATCATCGTTCAGGCACTGTCTGGGAACATTCATCAACTGGTGATCCGCAGGTGCCTTATACTTGGCCAGACGTGATTGCCCCGGGTGTAAATGTGATTGGGCCGATGACCAGCGCACGTGAAAAGACGCCACAAGAGCGCAGTTTCGATGAGGGCAATATACGTTTCCGAAAGAGCGTTCCAAAAGAGGCGTGGGACAAATACACCATGCAAAGTGGGTCAAGCATGGCTGCGGCACAGGTTTCAAATGCTGCCGGGCAAGTGGCGTTCTTTTTGACAGCAATGATCAAAGAAGGTGACCCAAATGAAGGCGACAGATTGTTTTCTATCTCGGTGGGGCCGGAAAGGATCACGGCCCATGACAATTCAATTCCACGCCTGACGGGGCGCGCCACATCGACGGCTGAGGGTGGTATGGAATACACCTATTGGATGGATCAGCCTTGGAAAATGATTAAACAGATATTGGTTGATACCGCACTTCCGGTGGCAGATGCCGCACCTTGGGAGGTCGGGGCAGGTCTGGTTGATCCCGATTATATTCGCGCAGAGTTTGGCAAATATGGGATATCCAAGTCGCAACTCATGGCTGCGAAGGTCATAGAATAAAGGCGTGACATGACGCAGATCGTTTTCTCACTCACATTGGCGGCCATCGCATTTTGGGCTGCGCATGATCTTTTGTATCCACGCTTTTTTGGTGATCCGCCCGCTTATGTTTCTAGCATGTCTTTGGAAGACACGATCACCGATCTGAAGCTTGAACTTGCCTTGATCGGGGGCACGCCGGGGGACACTGCGGGCCTTGAATTGGGCGATGTCACGATTGAATTGACCACGCAAAAAGATGATACAAAATCTGCTCAGGCGTCCTTGGCCGTGCCTGTGTTCAAAGAATCCGCTTTGGAATCCAAAACATCAGTGAAGTTAACCCAAGGCTCAAAAATGACCTTAGTGCTTCAGGCCCCCAGCGGTGAAATTATGCTGGGTCAGCCAAAGAAAGGGCGGCTTGACCTGTCAGAGCTTGCCCTTGCTGCGCGTTCTGCCTTGTTGTCCACCATGTCCAAAGAGCCGCAGTTGATACCCAAGTCGGTTGAGATCGAATTGTCCTTTGTTTTTGTTGAAACCAAATCAGCAAAAGCGGAAATCAAGGCGTTTGTTGTGGGCATCGGTGCTGAATCTGAGGCTGTGACGACAGGGGGTAACAAGATCACACTGAATTTTGTGAACTCCAAAATGCTAGCCGAAGCGAAGAAACAAACAGAAGCCAAGCAGGCGGTTATTCCACCAAAGTAAATCTATCGCCGCCCCGCCTGCGCGCGGGTGATGTTGCGTGACTTTTGACGTTCACGCAGGAACACGAACAAGCCCGCGGTGAGGATCAATGTGATGCCAAACCAGACTTCCCACGTGGGTAGATCACCAAAAATGGCAAAGCCCCAGAAGACGGCCAATGGCAGTCCGATATACTCAAAAGGTGCGACGGTGGCTGCATCTGCGATGCGGTATGCTTGGCTAAGGCAATAGCCGATGATGCCTGCATTAAGACCCAGTGCCAGAAATACCCATTCATCCCCCGGCGCGGGCCAAACCCATGCGCGCAGTAAAAACTGCATAGAAACAGAGCTGTTTTCGTGAACAAGACCACCGTCCCCGGCAATCACGTAAAAGCCAAGGGAAACGAAAATGAACACAGCCTGAATATAAAGTGACATCACAGATGCCTTGGCGGTGACCCCCAGCTTGCGAGTCATCAATTGGTTCAGCGCATAGGTGAGGGCGGCCAGCACCGGCAACAACAGCACCAAGCGTGAGGCATGCATGCTTTCTGTTCCGGCCCAGGGGCGTTGCATGATCATCACGCCGATAAACCCAACCGCGACGGCGCTTAAACGCATCACGCCGACCTTTTCGCCTAAGATCGGGATCGATAACAGCGTGATAAATAGGGGGGCCGCAAAGAAAAGCGCAGTAACCTCGGCAAGCGGTAGTGCAGCAAGCGCCAAGAAGAAGGCCATGTTAGACACGACCACCAAAAGCCCACGGGTAATATGCAGCCCGACGTTGTCTGTTCTCAATAGGTGAAATCCACCCTCGAGTTTGACCAAGCCAAGACTGATAATGACCCCAATCGCCGACCGTGTGAACACGATTTGGTGTAATGGGTAACCGCCTGACAGTTGTTTGATCAGCATATCATTGATGGAAATGGCAAAGACACCAACCAACACAAAGATGATCGCCAAGCCGGCGCGGTTTTGGAGAACGACGTTCATGACCCATGACCTATCAATCTGGCGCGCATAGTCCAGAACCTTTGATATTGGCGCGGCGTTCGAAACTCGTTTAGGGTTTAGGTTCGTGCCAACCAAAGGACTACACGCCATGCAAATGTCAGACACCCGCCAGATCGCCGTCCCCCCATCAGAGGTTTATGCTGCGCTATTGGATCCTGAGATGTTGCAAAAATGCGTGCCGGGTGCCCAAGAGGTTACAGGATCAGTTGCCGATGGATATGAGGCAACCGTGGTGCAAAAGGTCGGCCCGGTCAAAGCGACGTTTAAAGGGCAAGTCACCTTGAGTGATCTGGTGCCAGATACGTCGTTGACGATTTCGGGTGAAGGCAAAGGCGGTGCTGCGGGGTTTGCCAAGGGGGGCGCAGAGGTGCGATTGTTGGGCAAAGATGGCGGGACTGAGTTGAGCTATGATGTTGAGGCCAAAGTTGGTGGCAAACTGGCGCAACTTGGCAGTCGGATCATTGATGGCTTTGCCAAAAAGATGGCAGATCAGTTTTTCAACAACCTCCAAGAAGCCTTAGAAGGTCCAGCCGAAGAAGGCGATGTTGACCCTGAAGCAGAGCCACCTGTCAAAAAGGGCTGGTTCGGGCGCTCCAAAGACTGAACCGCTCTGTTCACTTGTGATTTTCCGGTCTAGGTTCCACGCAACATCAAGTGGAGTGACACATGCCGACCATTGTGGACATCAAAAACCTACGCAAATCTTATGAAGGTGGTTTTGAGGCGCTCAAGGGCGTTAATCTGGAGATCGAAGAAGGCGAGATTTTAGCCCTGCTTGGGCCAAATGGTGCAGGCAAAACAACGCTGATTTCCACGATTTGCGGCATCACAACAGCAACGAGTGGCAGCGTCACTGTAGGGGGGCATGACATCATCACCGGATACCGCGAAACGCGGTCGATGATTGGCTTGGTCCCACAAGAGATCAACCTAGAGCCGTTTGAAAAAGTCATCAACACAGTGCGGTTTTCGCGTGGGTTGTTTGGCAAACCCAGGGACGATGCCGCCTTGGAAAAAATCCTGCGACAACTGTCACTGTGGGACAAGAAAGACAGCCAGATCAGGGCATTATCAGGTGGCATGAAACGGCGTGTGTTGATTGCCAAGGCGCTGGCGCATGATCCACGCGTCTTGTTTTTGGATGAACCGACCGCTGGTGTCGACGTTGAGTTGCGCAAAGACATGTGGGAGATCGTGGCAGACCTAAAGGCAGATGGCGTTACGATTATTCTGACGACCCATTACATCGAAGAAGCAGAAGCGATTGCCGACCGTGTTGGTGTAATCGCCCATGGTGAATTGCTGCTGGTTGAGGACAAAGCCAAGCTGATGGCGCGGATGGGCAAGAAACAATTGGAAGTCCAGCTGAGTGAGCCGATCAAGGCCATTCCCAAATCCTTGCAATCTGATGCGCTGACACTGTCCAAAGACGGCACAACGCTAATCTATTCCTATGATACGCGCGCTGAACGGACTGGCATTACCAAGTTGCTCGCAGATGTCGCGGATGCAGGGTTGGTGCTGGCAGATGTGATGACCCGGCAAAGCAGTCTGGAAGATATCTTTGTCGATTTGGTTCAGGAGGATGCGGCATGAACTGGACCGCAATTCAGTCGATCTTTACCTTTGAGATGGCCCGCTTTTTCCGCACCATTGCCCAAAGCATTATCTCACCCGTGCTGTCCACATCTCTGTATTTCGTTGTGTTCGGGGCCGCCATTGGCAGCCGGATCCAAGAGATCGAAGGCGTCAGCTATGGCGCGTTCATCGTGCCGGGGTTGATCATGCTTAGTGTTATCACCCAAGCCATATCAAACGCATCCTTTGGCATCTACTTTCCAAAATTCATCGGCACGATCTTTGAATTGCTGTCTGCGCCAGTGAATTTCTTGGAAATCGTCATTGGCTATGTCGGTGCGGCGGCGACCAAAGCCCTGTTCATTGGGGTCATCATCCTGATTACTGCGTTTTTCTTTGTCGATATCTACATCGCGCATCCCTTTGCGATGGTCGCGTTTTTGGTGCTGACCTGCATCAGCTTTGCTTTGCTGGGATTCATTATTGGCATCTGGGCGGGTAATTTTGAACAGTTGCAACTGGTGCCCTTGTTGATCGTTACGCCATTGGTTTTCCTTGGTGGGTCGTTCTATTCAATCTCGATGTTGCCACCGACATGGCAGATCATCTCGCATTTTAATCCAGTTGTGTATTTGATCTCAGGGTTCCGCTGGGCATTTTTTGGCTCTGCTGATGTGCCAATTTTAACCAGTTTACTGGCCATCGGGCTGTTTACTGGCCTGTGTATGGCAGTGATCTGGTGGATATTCCGCACGGGTTGGCGGATCCGGCAATAAACCTTGGGTCTGTTGCCTTGTTTGCCCGGTCCGGGCGCTCTACATGGGTTGGTATGAAACACTGGTTACCTTTTCTCAAATCTGATCCGATCGTCGCTATCGTCCGCTTGTCGGGTGCCATTGGCATGCAAGGCCGGGGCGGATTGAATGACGCAAGCATCGGCCCTGTGATCGAAAAAGCATTCGCCAAAGGAAAGCCGGTTGCCGTTGCGCTTGAGATTAACTCGCCCGGTGGCAGCCCGGTTCAATCGTCTTTGATTGGTGCGCGCATCAGGCGGTTATCGGAAGAAAAGAACATCCCTGTTATCGCCTTTGTCGAAGATGTCGCTGCATCTGGTGGGTATTGGTTGGCAGCTGCCGCCGATGAAATCTATGCAGATCCCAGTTCGGTTGTGGGGTCGATTGGTGTGATTTCAGCATCTTTTGGCGCGCATGAATTCATCAAAGAACACGGGGTTGAGCGGCGGGTGTATACCGCTGGGCAATCAAAATCGATGCTTGACCCGTTTCGCCCTGAACAACCCGAAGATGTCGCACGCCTCAAGACATTGTTAGAAGACATCCACACCAATTTCATCGACCACGTGAAGACACGGCGCGGTGACAAACTGCCCGATGGTCAAGACCTGTTCACAGGTGAGATTTGGTTGGCGAAACGCGCGACTGAACTTGGCTTGATTGATGGCATTGGCCACATCAATCCGTTTCTCAAAGATCGCTTTGGGGACAAGGTAAAGTTCCGCCGTTATGGCGTGAAAAAAGGATTGCTGTCCCGGTTTGGGGTGCAAATGGTTCAAGATGCCGTGCAAGGCATAGAGGAACGCGCAGCATTTGCGCGGTTTGGTCTATAAAGCATGGTCATCAAAGTTGTTCTATTGTTCATGGTGTTTATGGGTGTTCTCGCGTGGTTTGGTAAAATGCATTGGCTGGGTTCCAAGCGCTTGAGCCAAACCAAATGCACAGCTTGCGGACGTTATCGCATCGGCAAAGGTCCCTGTAATTGTAAGGGAAAGCATTGATGTTAATGCCTTGGGTGCTGTCCGGATTGGGATTGCTGATCTTGCTATTTGCAGGGGACGCGCTGGTCAAAGGGGCGGTAAACCTGTCGCTGCGTTTGGGCGTACCTGCGCTGATCGTGAGCCTGACAATTGTTGCTTTTGGCACCTCTGCGCCTGAATTATTGATCTCAATCAAGGCAATCTTAGACGGCGCGCCGGGCCTTGCATTGGGCAATGTGGTTGGATCAAATACTGCGAACATTCTACTGGTGCTGGGTATTCCTGCGCTGTTGGCAACGATGCACACCTCTGAATGTCATACGCGAAAATCGTACAATTACATGTTGTCGGCCAGTATTCTTTTCATCGCGCTGGCGTTTCGCGGGGTGTTTGATTGGATCGCAGGTTTGGTCTTGCTCGGTGCGCTGGCCTACGTTCTTGCAGATCAGTTTCGCGAGGCAAAAAACCACCGCCGTGCCTGCAAGGGCGATGACGCTGAAGACCTTGAAAGTGCGGATCCGAATATGCCGGGATGGCAGATTGCGGTGTTCCTTGTGCTGGGCTTGATCGGTCTGCCCTTGGGCGCAAGCCTGTTGGTAGATAACGCCACAATCATCGCCCGTGCTTATGGTGTCAGTGACACTGTCATTGGATTGACGCTGGTGGCGATCGGCACCTCACTGCCTGAACTTGCAACCACAGTGATGGCGGCCTTGCGCAGGCAAGCGGACGTGGCATTGGGCAATGTCATTGGGTCAAACATGTTTAACCTCTTGGCGATCATTGGCATTGCAAGTCTGGTTGGACCTATCACTGTCGACCCTGCTTTCCTAAAGTTTGATCTATGGGTCATGCTGGGCGCGTCTTTGCTCTTGATCCCATTCGTGTATTTCCGCCGCGACATCACACGTGGCTGGGGCATTGCGCTGAGCGCGCTATATGCGCTTTATATGATTGTCGTTCTTATCTAAGGAGACCTTTGCCATGGGATGTGCATTGGTAACTGGGGCCGGGCATCGTCTGGGCCGTGCAATGGCGCTGTATCTTGGTGCGCGCGGGTATGATGTCGCGGTGCATTACGCTAACTCTGAACAAGGCGCGCAAGACGTCGTGGCCGAACTCAAGGCGATGGGTCGAAATGCCGTCGCTTTGCAAGCTGACTTGTTAGAAGAAGATGCCAGTCAAGCATTGCTGCCAGCGGCAGCCTCGGCGCTAGGCGGGCCTATCACCTGCTTGGTGAACAACGCATCGATCTTTGAATATGACAATGTGACGTCTGCCACGCGGGCAAGTTGGGACAAGCACATGGGTAGTAACCTGCGGACGCCCTTTGTGCTCACCCAAGCGATGGCGGCGCAGGGTTTAAAAGCTGATATAGATGACGCTGGTGAACCACGTGCGACAGGGTTGATTGTAAACATGATCGATCAACGCGTGCGCAAACTGACCCCAGAGTTTATGACCTATACGATTGCAAAAATGGGTCTATGGGCGATGACGCAGACAACTGCGCGCGCATTGACCCCGGCGATCCGCGTCAATGCCATAGGGCCGGGACCAACGCTGCAAGGTGGGCGGCAAACTGATGAACATTTTGAGGCGCAGCGGCGCAATACTGTCTTGGGTCGCGGTTCAAATGCAGATGATATCACCGCCGCACTTGGTTATTTTCTGGATGCCCCCGCAGTGACGGGTCAACTGCTTTGTGTTGACGGGGGGCAGCATCTGGGATGGCAGACTCCTGACGTGTTGGGCGTTGAGTGATGCTGCATCGCGGCGCAAGTTCTGCACTGTGTTCACAATTGTTACGAAGCTGTTACCAAAAGCCCTTTGTTTTCAGTTGCTTGGTCAAATATTAAAATATTATCCATTGAAAACAATAAGATGGTGAGGTGCCTAAAAATTAGGCAAACCAGCGAAAGGTGCTAAAAGTAACAGTTTTTTCGATTAGGCCATAAGTTATCGTCAGAGTTATCCACAGGTTACGTGGACATGTTAAGCCTTGTTCCAGATGCGCCTATGTTGCAGCCAAAACAGAGAATCAAGATATAAGATGAGCACGACACCAGACATTCAACCTCAGGGTCATGAGGTCATTCAAAGCTATCTCAAGACCATCGATTCATCACCGGGAGTCTACCGGATGTTGGATGTGGAAAGCCGGGTTTTGTACGTTGGCAAAGCGCGGAATTTGCGCGCGCGCGTAAGCAACTATGCACGCCCCAGCGGACATTCTGGGCGTATTGCACGGATGATCGCGGCGACCACCTCGATGATGTTCCTCACAACAAAGACCGAAACCGAAGCGTTGTTGCTTGAACAAAATCTGATCAAGCAGCTAAAGCCCAAGTTCAATGTGTTGCTGCGTGACGATAAAAGTTTCCCCAATATATTGGTGACAGCAGAGCATGATTTTGCTCAGATCAAGAAACATAGGGGCGCAAAAAAGGAAAAGGGCAGCTATTACGGCCCTTTTGCCAGCGCGGGTGCAGTGAACCGCACGTTGAACCAGTTGCAGCGTGTATTTCTACTGCGTGATTGTTCAAATTCAATGTTCGACAGCCGCACGCGGCCTTGTCTGCAACACCAGATTAAACGCTGTTCTGCGCCCTGTGTTGGTAAGATTTCCAAGGATGAATATGCCCAGACGGTAAAAGATGCCGAACGGTTCTTATCTGGGAAAACCACTGACATTCAGGCGCGACTGGCCGCTGATATGTCACGTGCGTCTGAAGAGATGGAATTTGAACGTGCAGCCGCATTGCGTGATCGGATCAAGGCATTGACCCAGGTGCAAACAGCGCAGGGCATCAACCCAAAAGGCGTGTCAGAGGCGGATATCATTGCGCTGCATATGGACAGCGGGCAGGCCTGTGTTCAGGTGTTTTTCATTCGCGCCAACCAAAATTGGGGTAACCGCGATTATTATCCACGGGTGGGCGCGGATGTGGATGCCGCTGAGGTGCTGGAGGCGTTTATTGGTCAGTTTTATGACAACCGGGAGCCACCACGGCAATTGATTTTGTCGAACCAGATCGAAAACCCTGATCTGATGGCGGATGCTCTGACGGGCAAGATTGGCCGCAAAGTCGAATTACTGGTCCCGCAACGTGGCGAAAAAGCCGAATTGGTGGAT
>JBARCK010000065.1:0-153323 GCA_049794015.1 Sulfitobacter sp.
ACTTCCGCAAAGACGAAGACGGCGCCGTAACAGTTGACTGGGTTGTTTTGACCGCTGCTGTTGTTGGCTTGGCTGTTGCTGCATACCAGTCAATCGAGACAGGTACACAGGCACTGACCGCGAACACGTCTGCTTACATCGAACTTCAGGATCCTAACTAAGTTTAGGTTCTAAAAACTGATGCTATCTGGGGGCTGTATGCTGACAACAGCGTGCAGCCCCTTTTAACCAGTAATACCTTCCATTCATTCCAATATTGAGGAACAGACTATGTGGAGCAAATTTAAGAAATTTCGCGCATCCGAAGACGGTGCTGTAACAGTTGACTGGGTCGTTCTGACCGCTGCCCTTGTTGTCCTGGCTGCTGGCATCCTTGTGACCATCAACGGCGCTTCTGGCAGCGTGAGTTCAGGTACTGGTACATATATCGGCGATCGCCCTGTCGGCGGCTGATACGTCTAGAACTTAAAAAATAAAGCCAGCCGTTTCCTTGGCTGGCCTTTTTGCTTTGTCCCGATCAGATGCTCTGACACCTGGCTGCAAAGACCGTGGTTTCGCCTGATCAGCGGCAAACAAAAAACATATTTGGCAGACATAGTTTACCAAAGCAGGTCCGGGCCATGTTCCCGGCAAAACGTTTAAATGAGGTGACAAAATGCGAATGGTATTTGGACTGGTTCTATTGGTGGGCATCGCGCTTGCTGGTGGGGCTGTATATTTGGCCAAGGATCGGATCGCGCAATATCAAGCGGCCAATGCGCGGGCACAGGCGGCACTGTCAAAGATTGTTCCGACCAAGACTGTTTATGTGGCTGAAAAGTCTCTTCAGTATGGTCAGAAATTGACAGTCGAAGATGTACGCGCTGTTGATTGGCCTGAAAATGCGATCCCCGAGGGATCGTTCCTTGATATGGCCACCCTCTTTCCCGAGAACACCGATGAATTGCGCGTCGTTTTGCGTGCCATTGAAAAAGACGAGGCCATCATGGCGCTGAAAGTGACCGAGCCGGGAGAAGACACCGGCCTGACGTCACGGTTGGAACGTGGTGCACGTGCTTTTACCATCAAGGTTGACGTATCCAGCGGCGTGTCAGGTTTCTTGCGCCCCGGTGACCGCGTTGACGTCTATTGGACGGGCCGCGTGAACATTGACCGTCAAGGTGACAATGGCGACGTCACCAAACTGATCGAAGCTGGCGTAAAGCTGATTGCGATTGACCAAAGTGCCGGCGGAGAATTGGGTGAAACTACCATCGCGCGGACTGTTACAGTTGCCATCAGCCCACAGCAGGTTGCATCCCTTGCCCAAGCCCAATCGACAGGCAAGCTGTCTTTGTCATTGGTTGGCGCAGGTGATGACACGGTTGCTGACACCATCGAAGTTGATCAGCGTTCCCTCTTGGGCATTGCCACCAAAGAGGTCGAAGCAGAAATCGCCAAGGAGAAAGTTTGCACCATCAGAACCCGCCGTGGCGCTGAAGTGATGGAACTTCCGATCCCCTGCACAAACTGATCGACCGCCCACAAACTTGGGCAAAACCAAATGCTTGATACGGCACCGCACATCCTGCGGTGCCGTTCTCGTTTTAGTATTGTTGCCATTTATCCACATAAGGGTTGACGCTGAACTCATTGATTCTTGCAATAAAATTCAATTTGCCCCAAGGTGATCCAAACGACGGGCAAAAAGACCCTACATTGAGGCGTGATCAAAAAGGCAGGTCACATGAAAATCGATAGATTTATTAAAGCAGCCCTTGTCGGGTTGACGTTGAGCGTTGTGCCATTGGCACTTACTGCGCCAACATCGGCATTTGCCGACACGTTGCGCGTGGTTAAAAAGGGCACCAACTCTACGCTTGAAGTCCCGATGAACCGGGCTGTGGTGGTAGAAAGCGACATACCCTTCGCAGAATTGAGCATCGCCAACCCCGGTATCGCTGATATCTCATCCTTGTCAGACCGCACCATTTACGTGCTGGGCAAATCCCCCGGCCTGACAACGCTGACCCTGCTGGACGCCGCTGGCCAATTGATCACCAACGTCGATGTACGTGTCGCGGCCGATGTATCCGAATTCAAAGAACGCCTGCGCCAGATCCTGCCCGGCGAAAAGATTGAAGTACGCACAGCAAACGACGGCATCGTGTTGTCAGGCATTGTTTCATCAACGCAACGTTTGCAGCGCGCCCTTGATTTGGCTGAACGCTATGCACCTGAACGCGTGTCAAACCTCATGGGCGTTGGCGGTATCCAGCAAGTGATGCTCAAAGTGCGTTTTGCTGAAATGCAGCGCAATGTTTCCAAATCCCTCAGCTCTTCACTGGCGCTAAATGGCGTCCTTGGTGGCAGCACAGGCGTGAATGGTGGTACAGGTACGGTAAACACAGCAGGCGGTGTTGCCTCAACGCTTGGCGGTACTGTTCCAACAATAAACGAAAATGCTGGCGCAGTTCTATTTGGATTTAACGCAGGGTCGACTCAGGTGGGTATCCTGCTTGAAGCGCTTGAGAAAAAAGGCGTTGTGCGTTTCCTAGCGGAACCAAACCTGGTGGCCTTGTCGGGCCAAGAGGCAAAATTCCTTGCGGGTGGTGAATACCCCGTCCCTGTTGCACAAACGGGTGACCGGATTACCATCGAATTCAAACCATACGGTGTTGAACTGGCCTTTATTCCACGGGTTGTGGACAAAGATCTGATCAACCTGGAACTAAAGGCCGCTGTGTCAGCGATTGACCCGACAAACACGCTGAGATTGGGATCCATCGAAATTGCTGCCTTTACCCGGCGCGAGACATCATCGACGGTCGAATTGCGTGACGGCGAAAGCTTTGCGATTGCTGGTCTGTTGACCGATGATTTCAAAGACAACTCAAGCCAATTGCCATGGATCGGCGATGTACCCGTTTTGGGTGCCTTGTTCCGTTCCGCAGATTTTGAGCGCAGCCAAACCGAATTGGTGATCATTGTCACCGCGCATCTGGTGTCGCCAACACGTGGCGATGCACTGGCCCTCCCGACAGACCGGATCAAACCACCGACTGAAAAAGACTTGTTTTTGTTTGGCCGCACAGCCGAAGGCACCCGCACACCCAAGAAAGGTGCTGCGGGAGAGGTTGCCAAACAGGACTTTGGCGGGTCATATGGCTATGTACTGGACTGAACCAATGAAAAGCGCGATGGCCAAGAAAACTTCCATAATCGGTCTGACGGCCACCTTGGCCGTTATGATGGGCTGCGCGCCCAGCTCTGATCCTGTATATACGCAGTTTTACCGTGAAGCGGGCTCACTTGCGGACACTGGCAGTTTTGGCAACGCGAACTTGAACAACCGTTTGGTGATGACCGGCGAACGCCAGTACACCTTTGATTTGGCCAACAGATTCGCATCTGAGGTCACATCGACTGTCACATTTGAGTTCAATTCAGCCCAACTAGATGGCACTGCACAAGCCGTGCTGCGCCAGCAAGCTGGATGGATCAGACAGTTCCCTGAAATTCGTTTCCGCGTCTATGGTCATACCGATGCCGTCGGATCAAACCGGTCTAACAAAGCATTGGGTTTACGGCGCGCGAATGCTGTCGTTGCCTATCTTGGATCACTTGGCATCAGCCGCAGCCGCCTCGAAGCGGTGGTGTCCTTTGGTGAAACCCAGCCTTTGATCGTGACCCAAGGCCGCGAACGGCGCAATCGCCGCACCGTGACCGAAGTCAGCGGTTTTGTGAAACGTCATCCTACCGTTCTGGATGGCAAGTATGCACAGATCATCTATCGCGATTATGTTGGCAGCGCTGTACCGCCTGAACAACTGACCACGACTGTTCTTGGCGACCCTAACTAAGTTTACCTCGCCCTAAAAACGCGCGCTTTTGTTTAAAGAGCGCGCGTTTTGGCCTCTGCGCCCTTCTTGATCAATCCACAGCATTTGATGTGATCGTTTCAAGATACCCAACAATAAGACCTTTTTAGCCCCAATCCTGCCCAAGTTGGCTGTGATATTCACTGCAATAGGACAAATGTGTCTGGGCAAAAGTCCGGGCATGGGTGGCCGCAGCAGGTAATCAGGTGCGTTTCAATCGTGCATAATCTGCTGCCAAACCCTTGGTAAAAAAGGATTTAGGCTATGAGCAGCAGTATGCCACAACCCGAAACAGCGCCCATCGTGGCCTGCACCATCAGTCGTGATGTGCAGAACTTTGATTTGCTGATCGAGGACATGGAAGACGCCCTTGGTGAAAGCTGGGGTGATCTGGGATTCGCTGAAGCACTTGCATTCTTTGGGCAACCCGAAGCCGAAGGCATGGAATTTGTCGCACTGGCGATGGATGAAACGGACGAGGACAATCTGGTCCTGATGACCGAGATCATCACCCAAGCCAAAGCACGCGATATCAAGGTGATTTTGATTGCCGAAGACGTCACGCCTGCCGCGCTGCATTCATTGTTGCGCCAAGGTGCGGATGAATTTGTACCCTACCCCCTGCCCGAAGGTGAATTGGCCCAGGCCATTGACCGGGTGCGCGCCGTAGAGCAAGCCCCTGCCCCTGCCGTTAACGCACCGCAGTTAAAAGCGGGCGCACAAAAAGATGGTGCCTTGATTGTTGTGCATGGATTGGCGGGTGGCACTGGTGCCACAACGCTGGCTGTGAACCTCGCTTGGGAATTGGCCTGCGCAGACAAAGACAACGCACCGTCGGTGTGTCTGTTGGATCTTGATTTGCAGTTCGGTGCTGTGGCGACCTTCCTCGATTTGCCACGCCGCGAAGTTGTTTATGAAATGCTGGCCGACACTGAAACCATGGATGAAGAAATCTTTGGGCAGGCCCTTTTGACCTATGAGGATAAGTTGCAGGTGTTAACGGCACCCACAGATATGTTGCCGCTTGACCTGATCACCTCCGAAGATGTGACCAAAATCTTGGACATCGCGCGCAATCAGTTCGATTACGTGATCGTCGATATGCCATCTACTTTGGTGCAATGGTCCGAAACCGTGTTGAACAGCGCGCATGTTTATTTCGCGATGCTGGAACTCGACATGCGCTCAGCCCAGAACACGCTGCGTTTCAAACGCGCGTTGCAGTCCGAAGATCTGCCGGTAGAAAAGCTGCGCTATGTGATGAACCGCGCGCCCAAGTTTACCGATCTGAACGCCAAGGGCCGGGTCAAACGCATGGCAGAATCGCTAGGTATTTCGATTGATGTGAACCTGCCCGATGGCGGCAAGCCGATCACGCAGGCCAATGACCACGGTTTGCCGCTGGCAAACTCGGCACCCAAAAGCCCACTGCGCCGTGAGATCGCCAAATTGGCGGCCTCTATCCACGACCTCAAGGGCGACGAAGCCAAAGCGGCTTGAAGCCCAAATAGAAAGAGCGCGACATGTTTTCGAAGTATAAAAAAGCAGGGGCAGCCCCCCAAGCAGCAAAACCTGAAGCCGCGGCAAACTTGGCCTTGGTTAAGGATGCCGCCGCTGCGGCACCTGTATCAATGCGCAAAGCGTTGAAACCTGCCGCCGCTGCACCCGTCGACAAAGAGGTCAAGCGCAAGCAGCGCATGAGTGACATCAAGTTGGAATTACACCGCGCGCTGCTGGACAACCTAAACCTGGCCGCCCTTGAGCACGCCAGCGAACAGGATTTGCGTCAGGAAATCAACGACATCGCTGTTGAGGTGCTTTCAGAGAAAAGCATCGTGTTGAACCGCGAAGACCGCATGACCCTGAACGCCGAACTTTATGATGAAGTTACAGGCCTTGGTCCGCTTGAAACCTTGTTGAAAGACGACACCGTCAACGATATTCTGGTCAACGGTCCACAACAGATTTTTGTGGAACGTGATGGTCAGCTTGAGCTGACTGAAGTGACATTTAAAGATGAAAAGCACCTGTTGCGGATCATCGATAAGATCGTTTCCGCCGTGGGTCGTCGGGTGGACGAAAGCAACCCTTACGTCGATGCGCGTTTGAAAGACGGTTCGCGTTTTAACGCCATGGTCCCGCCCGTTGCGGTGGATGGCAGCCTTGTGTCCATTCGTAAGTTCAAAAAGGATAAACTGGGCATTGATGATCTGGTGAACTTTGGTGCCTTTACCGAAGAAATGGCCGCCTATTTGCAGGCCGCTGTTGCGACACGTCTGAACATCATCGTTTCTGGTGGTACGGGTTCTGGTAAAACAACCACGCTGAACGCGCTGTCATCCTTTATTGATAACGCCGAACGTATCCTGACAATCGAGGATACGGCGGAACTTCAACTGCAACAGACCCACGTGGGCCGGATGGAAAGCCGCCCGCCGAACGTTGAGGGCAAAGGCGAAGTATCCCCGCGCGATTGTTTGAAAAACGCCCTGCGTATGCGCCCAGACCGGATCATCGTGGGTGAAACGCGCGGCGAAGAAGTGATCGACATGTTGCAGGCCATGAACACGGGCCACGACGGATCAATGACTACAATTCACGCCAACTCTGCGCGCGATGGTGTGTCCCGTTTGGAAAACATGATTGCGATGGCGGGGATTGAGATGCCTTTGAAAGCTGTGCGTTCGCAAATCTCCAGCGCTGTGAACCTGATTGTGCAGGCCTCGCGTTTGCAAGACGGGTCGCGTCGCATGACGTCGATCACCGAAATCACCGGCATGGAAGGTGATGTGATCTCGATGCAGGAAATTTTCCGCTATCAGCGTGTTGGCCTGACGCCGGAAAACAAAATCATTGGCCATTTCACGGCCACAGGCGTGCGCAGCCACTACGCGGATCGTTTCCGCATGTGGGGCTATGACCTGCCATCGTCCATCTATGAACCCATTGCAGCGCAGTAAGGATTTTTCGTCATGAGTGCAGAACCAATTATCTATGGCCTGATCTTTATCGGTGTACTGGTGCTGGTCGAAGGCCTGTACCTGGTCGCTTTTGGTAAATCCATCAGCCTCAACAGCCGGGTCAACCGTCGCCTTGAGATGCTTGAAAAAGGCAACCGACGCGAAGAGGTGCTTGATAAACTGCGCAAGGAAATGCAGCAGCATATGTCTGCGAAATCCATTCCGCTGTATTCGCTGTTGGCCAAAAAGGCGCAAAAGGCGGCTATCGCGTTTTCACCCAAGCAATTGTTGTTGATCATGGCTGGTCTTGCGGCCTTTGCCTTTATGGCGCTGACAATCGGTACGGAAACAGAACCATCCGTTCGCGCATTGCTGGCTGTCGGCATCGGCGTGGGTGGCGTGTATTTCTGGGTGTCCTCCAAAGCAAACAAACGCATGGGGATGATCGAAGAACAATTGCCTGACGCAGTGGAATTGATGGTCCGGTCCTTGCGTGTGGGTCACCCTTTTACCAACGCGATTACCATTGTGTCCAAGGAAATTCAGGATCCGCTTGCCTCTGAATTTGGTGTGATCGCTGACGAAAGCGCCTATGGTCGCGATGTCGGTGAAGCGTTGAAAGACATGGCCGAACGTCTGGACATGCAGGATTTACGTTTCCTTGCTGTGGCCGTGACGATCCAACAGCAATCTGGTGGTAACCTCGCTGAAATTTTGGCCGGATTGGCCAAGGTGATCCGCGCACGGTTCCGTCTGTTCCGCCGTGTCAAAGCGATCACAGCCGAGGCAAAATGGTCTGGCAAATTCCTGTCCGCTTTCCCGGTCCTGGCATTGATCGTGATCAACTTGGCCGACCCAAATTATTATGACGATGTACGCGACCACGCGTTGTTTATCCCTGCCTGTTTTACGGTGGGTATTTTCCTCGCGGCTAACCTGATGGTGATGCGCGTCCTCACCGACATCAAAGTGTAAGGAGCATTTGAGATGGAAATTCTAACTCAGATCAATGACCAGATCAGTGTGATCCTTGGACCCATGGGCCTGATCATCATCGCGGGTGTTCTTGGCCTTGCCTTGGTGGCAATCACGATTGTTATGATGGTGCGCCAGCCAGAAGATCCGCTGGCAAAACTGAAACGGTCTTCGGTAACCGGGACGCCAGATTCTGACCACAACAAAAAGTTGCGTCAGGCTGATGGCAACCAACAGCTGCAAAAGTTCGCCAAGTTTCTTGAACCAGAAGATGTGGCCGAGTTGAGCGCCAAACAATTGTTGCTGCGTCAGGCGGGCTATCAATCACGTGACGCCGTGCGGATGTTCTATTTTGCCCAGATGGCATTGGGCCTTATGGGTATGTTGGCGGGTATCATCTATATCAACTTTTTGGGTGGCGGCGAAGGCATGAGCACTCAAAAGATGATGATCTATACTGTTGGCCCCGGTGGCATTGGCTACTTGTTGCCTAAATACTGGGTCACCCGTCGTGTGAGCATGCGCAAAGAAGAAATCGAACGTGGTTTTCCCGATGCCTTGGACATGATGTTGGTCTGTGTTGAGGCTGGTCAGTCGTTGGACCAATGTATTGTGCGTGTCGCCAATGAATTACGCGCGTCTTACAAAGCTTTGGCCGATGAATTTGAGGTCGTGGCCTATGAGATGAAAGCGGGTAAAGAGAAAACATCCGTTCTCAATGATATGGGCGAACGCTGTGGTGTTCAGGATGTATCGTCTTTTGTGACCGTGTTGGTGCAATCGGCCGCTTTTGGTACGTCAATTTCGGACGCCTTGCGGGTTTATGCGGGTGAAATGCGTGACAAACGCGTGATGCGTGCAGAAGAGGCCGCAAACAAGTTGCCAACCAAGATGACCCTTGCCACTATGATGTTGACCGTACCGCCACTGCTGATCATTCTGGTTGGCCCATCGGTACATGGTATCACTGAGTTGGGTAAGATTAGCGGACCAGGCCAATAATGACATCAAGACGCTGGCGCAGGGTAACCTGCGCCCTAGCACTTTCATCTACATTCGGAATTGCCGCCTGTTCACCGGGCGGCTTTTCTGCGGGTAACGACGGCCTTTTTGCCCCCGGTGTGAACCAACGCAAAGAAGCCGTTGATGGCATAGAGGTTGGTCATCGCTTAATGGCCGCGGGTCAATATGAACTGGCAATCAAATCGTTCAACCGCGCGGCCTTGGATCAAGGTATTGATGCGGAAATACTTTCTGGTTTGGGCAGTGCAAATTTGGGTTTAGGGCGTCTGGGCCAAGCTGAACAATTGTTGCGCCGCGCCATCAAAGAAGACGAAACTGAGCCTGAAGATTGGAACAATCTGGGCGTCGTATTGATGGAACGCGGCAAAACCGCTGAGGCCGTACAGATATTTCGCCGCGCTTACGCGCTAGATAATGGCGAAAGTGACGCAATCCGTGACAATCTGCGCTTAGCGCTCGCAAAATTGGAAAATCCTGTTATTACAGAGGTTGACGACAATAATTATAAATTGGTGCGTCGCGGCGCAGGGGACTATTTGATCGGCTCCCCGCTGTGAATGACATCAATATCGAGGCAGAGCAGTAAAAAGGACGCAACACATGCGCCACCCTATCCTATTTGCCACCTGCATTGCAGGTGTTGCCGCAGTTGCAGGCTGTGGTGAAAAAGATGCAAACGCGACCGTTGAACGTGCCTTTAAGGACGTCAACGTGGTGGATGAAACCAATCTTTCAGATGTGATGCTGACTGTGGCAGACCCGAACGAGGCGGTCAGCTATTTCTCGCGCTCCATCAAACAAGATCCCACACGTATTGATCATCAACGCGGTCTTGCCTCGTCCCTTGTTCGTGCCAAACGTACAACCGAAGGCGCGATTGAATGGGGCAAAGTCACCAAAATGCCCGGTGCAACCAACGACGACAAAGTTGAACATGCCGATGCGTTGATCCGCTCAGGTGATTGGGCCAAGGCCGAAACCGTGCTCAATTCGGTGCCGCCCACCCATGAGACCTTTAAACGCTACCGTCTGGCCGCACTGATCGCAGACAGCAAGAAAGAGTGGAAAAAAGCCGATAGTTTCTATGAAACTGCTGTTGGCCTCACAACGACCCCTGCGTCAGTGATGAACAACTGGGGGTATTCAAAATTGACCCGCGGTGATTACAAAAACGCCGAGCGGCTGTTTTCTGATGCGATCCGTCAAGATCAGACATTGTTTACCGCCAAGAACAACCTTGTTCTGGCCCGTGCCGGACAGCGCGATTACACATTGCCCGTGATCCCGATGGACCAGTCAGAGCGCGCGCAATTGCTGCACACAATGGCCCTATCTGCGATCAAACAGGGTGATGTGCAAACTGGCAAGGCCCTGCTGCAAGAAGCGATAGACACCCATCCGCAGCACTTTGAAGCGGCAGTGCGGTCCTTGCGCGCCCTTGAAAACAACGGGTAACGCGATGACCATCACCGCCACATCCGCATTGTGGTTTCTACCCTTTGTGCTGCCGATATGTCTGTATGTGGCCTATACCGATCTGGCCCAGATGAAGATCACCAATCAGGCTGTTGTCGCCTTGGCAGTGGTGTTCATTGTCATTGGCGTGTTTACGTTGCCGTTTGAGACATACCTGTGGCGGCTTTTGGGCCTTGTCGTTGTATTGGTCGTCGGCGTAATCCTGAATGCCGTTGGCGCGATGGGCGCTGGGGATTCCAAGTTTCTTGCCGCCGGTGCCCCATATGTCGCTTTGGGTGACTTACGCCTGCTGATGATGCTTTTCATGGCAATTCTTTTGGCCGCTTTCATCGCCCACCGACTGGCGAAAATAACGCCGTTGCGACGTCTGGCCCCTGATTGGGTCAGTTGGACAAAAGTCAAAAAATTCCCAATGGGCCTCGCACTTGGTCCAACTTTGGCAGCCTATCTTATTTTAGGGGCAGTATATGGTGCGTAGTTCACGCCATCTTCAGTCCTTTTGGCGCAATATCCGCGCAACCTTCCGCCCTGTTTCAGGAGTGATGTCATGAACATGCAAACAACCAATGTAATGGCCCCGCCACCGCCCAAGCGGTTGGAGGACATGAAACTGCCCATCGTGATGATGCGGGATATCCTGCTTAAAACGATCTTTCGCCAAAATGTCGAAATGGTCAGCGAATTGTCTCGTGCCGTCTGTTTGCCGATCCCGGTGACCCAGGAATTGGTTGATATGGCACGCGAGCAACGCTTGCTTGAGGCGACCGGCACGCTCAACGCCCAAAACGGCAACGAAATGGGCTATCAACTGACCGATGCAGGCAAGGCACGTGCACAAGATGCTTTGAAGCAATCAGAATATTTCGGCCCAATGCCGGTGCCGCTGGATGTTTACAGCGAACAGGTCAAACGCCAATCTGTACGCAACCTGCAAATCAGCCGGGAACAATTAACCGGCGCGATGGGGCATTTGATTTTGCCCGATAGCCTGCTGGATCATCTGGGGCCTGCGGTATCTGCTGGACGCTCCATTCTGATGTACGGCCCACCCGGCAATGGTAAATCCAGTATTTCCAACGGGATACGTGATGCGTTGGGTGACAAGGTTTACGTGCCGCGTGCCATTGAATATGCCTCGCAGGTGATCACGGTCTATGACCCGATTGTGCATTCCGCTGCCGAATCTGACGTTCAAGACCCCAATTCCCTACGCCGCGTAACACGCTTTGACAGCCGCTATGTGTGTTGCGAACGCCCCTCTGTGATCACTGGCGGTGAGCTCTCTCTCAACATGCTTGATCTGGTCTATAACCCAACCGCGCGCACCTATCAGGCACCGTTACAGTTAAAATCAACGGGCGGCATCTTTATCGTAGATGACCTTGGCCGCCAAAAAGAGCCCCCGCAAAGCATTGTGAACCGTTGGATTGTTCCACTTGAAGAAAGCAAAGACATTCTATCCCTGCAATCTGGCGAAAAGTTCGAAGTCCCCTTTGATACGCTGGTGATTTTCTCAACCAACTTCCACCCGAATGAGATTTTTGACACCGCCGCCCTGCGCCGTATCTTTTTCAAGATCAAAATCGATGGACCCAATCAGGAAAACTTCCTCAAGATTTTTGCCATGGTCGCCCGCAAAAAGGGCATGGCGCTGGATGAGGCGACGTTGGTGCATTTGCTCAAGGTCAAATACCCGACCATCGATAATGTATATGCCAACTATCAGCCGATATTCCTGATCGACCAGATGATTGCGATTTGTGATTTTGAAGGCATCCCTTATCAAATGTCCCCTGATCTAATAGACCGGGCATGGGCCAATATGTTTGTGCGCGACGAGGTGATCGTTAAATGATTATTGTCGCAGGTTGTGGTCGAATGGGTGGCCCCATGTTGACCGCCTTGCGCAGCGCCGGGTTGGACGTGCAAGGGTATGACGTGGTGCCCAAAGGCCAAAGCCATATCACCGATGATCTTGGCACCTGCAAAGAAAAGGTCGGAACCCTGATCTCTGTGGTGCGTGACATTGCACAGACAGACGACGTTCTTTTTGGGGCACAGGATTTTATCACGGCACCCAACCTGCATCGGATCATCATCTGCTCCACCCTCTCGCCTCGCTATGTGCGTGAGTTGCGCGCACGTGTCCCAGATCACATCACATTGATCGATGCCCCGATGTCAGGTGCGCAAATCGCCGCCCAAGAAGCACGGCTGTCGTTCATGTTGGGTGGCGATGATACCGAACTTGATGCGGCACAACCCTTGTTTGATGCTATGGGTCGGCACTTTCACCGCATGGGCAAGTTCGGCAATGGTATGCAATCCAAAGTCCTCAACAACTTGCTTGCGGCCTCCCATACAGCCATGACCCGAATGGTTTTGGATTGGGCTGATGATGCAGGTCTGGATGAAGAAAAGCTATTGAACTTGATCGCCACGTCTTCGGGGCAAAACTGGCTTGCCTCTGGCTTTGACAATATCGAATTCGCGCGTGATGGCCACAGCAATGACAACAGCATTGGCATCCTTGTTAAGGACGTTGAAAGCGCGCTTGATGCAGCCCCGGATGGCGCTGATCTGACTTTGCCCAAAACCATCCAAACGCATATCGCAGCACTGAAACGCCGTAACTAACTTCGCTATTCTCTAAAATATAACGGGGGTTCGGGGGCTGGCCCCCAGTCCGCGCAATGCTACATTGCATGACATGAACGCCCTACCCCCAAAATTCACAGATTGGTTCGCAACCAAAGGATGGTCCATCCACCCGCACCAACAAATGATGTTGGACCGCGCGGATGCGCCCGCCTTACTGCTCATCGCACCAACCGGGGGTGGTAAAACCCTGTCTGGCTTTTTGCCCACATTGATGGACCTCGCTGATGGTCAACACGAGGGCATGCACACGCTCTACATCTCACCCCTCAAGGCATTGGCCGCTGATATCAAACGCAATTTGACGACACCTGTGCAGGAAATGAACCTACCCATCACCATTGACGAACGCACCGGCGACACGACGCAAACTCGGCGCAAACGCCAACGCGCAGACCCGCCGCATATTTTTCTGACCACACCAGAAAGCCTCGCTTTGCTGGTCAGTTACGAAGACGCACCGCGCATGTTTAAGGGTCTGAAACGGGTGGTCATTGATGAAATCCACGCGCTGGCGGAATCCAAACGCGGCGATCAGATGATGCTGGCCTTGGCGCGGCTACAAACGATCTGTCCCAACCTCAAACGCGTTGGTCTTTCTGCGACCGTCGATGATCCAAAAGCCATTGCGCATTTGATGGCCCGCCATCCTGATCCGTGCGAAATTCTAATGGCTGATCCCGGCCCCGGCCCTGATATCCAAATGCTGACAACGGATGCCGCGCCGCCATGGTCGGGGGGTGGTGCCGCCTATGCTATCCCTGCCGTGCTGGAACAGATCAAACAACACAACACCACGCTGATCTTTCACAATACCCGCGCGCAGGCTGAGATTTTCTTTCATAATCTGTGGCTCGCCAATGACGACAGCCTGCCCATTGGCATCCACCATGGCAGCCTTGATCGCGAACAACGCGCCCGTGTTGAGGGGGCGATGGTGCGCGGTGAATTGCGCGCGATTGTCTGCACAGGCAGTTTGGATCTGGGCATTGATTGGGGCGACGTTGATCTGGTGATTCAAATTGGTGCGCCCAAAAATGTCAAACGGCTGGTGCAACGCATTGGTCGCGCCAATCACCGTTATAATGCGCCCTCCAAAGCTTTGCTGGTGCCTGCCAACCGTTTCGAAGTTGTTGAATGTGTCGCAGCACTTGAGGCCGTACTGGCAGGTGAACTTGACGGCGATCCCCGCGGGACAGGCCCACGCGATGTGCTGTGTCAGCATATTCTGATCACTGCCTGCGCCGGGCCTTTTGATGAAAATGAACTTTATGCTGAATTTAAATCAGCAGGTGCCTACAACGCGCTGACCCGCGCCGCTTTTGATCAATGTCTCGAATTCTGCGCGACGGGCGGATATGCCTTGCGTGCCTATGACCGCTGGCAACGGTTGATCCAACGCCCCGATGGCTTTTGGCAATTGCGCGATCCGCGTTCCGCGCAGCGTATCCGGATGAACATCGGAACAATTCAGGATACAGATACCCTCAAGGTGCGGATGCGTCGCAATCGCGGCGGCAAACCCTTGGGCGAGATCGAAGAAGGCTTTGCGGCGACGCTGACGCCCGGCGATACCTTTCTGATCGGTGGGCAAATCGTCAAATACGAGGGCCTGCGCGAAATGACAGTCGAGGTCAGCCGTGATGCTGCCAAAAAGCCGAAGATCGCAACATTTATGGGCACTAAATTTGCCACATCCACGCAGCTTAGCGCCCGCGTGCAGCGTATGTTTACCCAAGACAAATGGCCCGAACTACCCGCGCACACGGCAGAGTGGCTGCACCTGCAACGCGAGGTCAGCCAACTGCCCCAACCCGGCCGCTTACTGATCGAGAGTTTTCCGCATGATGGTCGTCAACAGACCGTGGTTTATGGTTTTGCGGGCCGAAACGGGATGCAGACATTGGGCCTATTGTTGACCAAACGGATGGAGGAATTGGGTCTAAATCCACTCGGTTTTGTTGCAACTGATTATGCGACGCTGATTTGGGGCTTGAATGCGCTCGAAGACCCTGCACCGTTATTTGATCTCAAAACCCTGCAAAACGGATTAGAGACTTGGCTAGCAGGCAATGCAGTTATGAAACGCACGTTTCGCGCCAGCGCCACCATCGCCGGGTTGATTGAACGCAATCTGCCACAAGCGCGCAAATCAGGTCGGCAAGCCACTTTCAGCTCTGATATTCTTTATGACACGCTGCACCGCTATGATCCTGATCATCTGATGCTGGATATTACGCGCGAAGAAGCTTTGCGCGGACTGGTCGATTTTGGTCGTGTTGAGGAAATGATTGCCCGTATTGAAGGGCGGATTGACCATAAGAAATTGCGCCGTGTCTCACCGCTTGCCGCACCGCTGTTTTTGGAAATGGGCCGCGTTCCCATCAAAGGCGCAGCTGAGGAGCGGCTGCTGGCAGAAGAGTCTCACCGCCTGATGGAGCAATCAGGCTTGGCACGGCTTACGCCTGCCGCCTCTGACAAGCCCCGTTGGCGTGTTGGGTTCTAACCAGCCTTTGCGTACTTGGCAGGCACCCCGCAGCGGTATTTAAGAAAGGGTGAAATGAAAGGCGCGCCAACAGTTGGATCCTGATCCAGAAAGATATGACACGCCTTCACCCTTTGCGGTCATCGGCTCCGCAGCCTGTACCGCGCCCTATCTTTGGCACTGTTGAACTAAAAAAGGATGAACCTTATCCATTCACCCTTTCTTAAATACCGATGCACAGCTTGTGATCCAAGCACCTGCTCTGAATGGTGACTTGCAAACGACCACAATTTCCAACATGAACAAAGGATGAACGGTCATGATTTCACTCTTGCTGGCGCGCAGTTGACGGCGCTTGGCAGCGGCGCGCTTTGGTGGGCGGATCAGCGGGTTCTTTGTGTGAGTGATTTGCATCTGGGTAAATCAGAACGCATTGCCCGGCGCGGTGGTACGACCCTGCCGCCCTATGACACCCGTGACACGCTGACCCGTTTGGCCGCAAACTTAGCGCTCTATGCTGCACAGGTTGTGATTTGCCTTGGCGATAGTTTTGATGATCTTGGCGCGGCAATGGCGCTGCCCGAAGAAGAACGCCTGTGGATCACGCGCTTACAAGCCGGGCGGCGCTGGGTTTGGATTGAGGGCAATCATGATCCCGGCCCCGTTGATCTGGGGGGCAGCCATCTGGCTGAACTTCCTCTGGCCCCGCTGACCTTTCGCCATATCGCGCAGGAGGGCGCAAGTGGCGAGATTTCAGGGCATTATCATCCCAAAGCCTCTGTCAGCGCCAAGGGCCGCACCATATCACGGCCAGCGTTCTTGTTTGACAGTGACCGTTTGATCATGCCTGCCTACGGCACCTATACCGGTGGACTGCGCAGTCAATCAGAGGTTTTAAAAACGCTGATGCGTCCCGAAGCTTGCGCGATTTTGACAGGTCGGGCACCGCTGATCATCCCAATGCCAAGGTAGTCACATGAAACCGATTGAAATCCAACGGATCCGAAAAAGCTTTGCGGCGCAAAGTATGATGACCACCTTTGGCGCAGAGATAACTGAAATCAATAAAGGCAGCGTTGTGATCTGCGCGCCAATACTGCCGCTGGCCTTACAACAACAGGGATTTGGGCATGCCGGGCTTACCTTTTCAATTGGGGATTCCGCTGCTGGCTATGCCGCGCTGACCATGTTGCCGCTGGACATGGAAGTTGTCACAGCAGAGATCAAAGTGAACCTATTGGCCCCTGCGCGCGGTGATCGGTTGATCGCAACGGGACGGGTGATCAAGCCCGGCAAACGGCTGTGTGTTGTTACTGGCGAGGTCCACGCAGAAACGGGCGACACCCGCATCTTGATTGCAATCTTGCAAGGCACGATGGTGCTAGTGCCTGCCTAGTGTTCAGAACAATCCAGCAGCGCGCGCCGCGTCACGATAGCTGCGACTGACAGGAACCTCAGTGCCATCCGACATCACCAGTAAATCCCGCCCTTGGCTACGCCGATGATCCATGACCGCATCAAGGTAAATCCAATGAGATCGATGTACTTGCAGACCATTTACCTTTCCCAGCTCGGCCACTGCCTCGTTCAATCGCAACAAAATCAAAGCGCTGCCCTTATTGGTGATGACATTTAGATAGTGATCCTGTGCTTCAATCCGGATCAATGGGCCGCGTTGTGCCAACGGGATACGGCGCAAAAAGCCCAACAGTGGATCATCATTAGCCTCGGCAGCTCTGTCCGGGCGCGCCAAATCAATCAGCCAAATCGCCCCATGTACAATCGCAACGATCAAGGTGACTGAGCCAAGCAGGTAAAAGAAAAACCCCCATCCAACCCAAGCATCAAACACCGCCATGTTCAAAAAGAACACCAAGATGCTGATCGGCAAAATATACAACACCCACAGTAAACCGCGCAGCCAGATCGTGCGCGGTTTCTCAGTGGTGAAGGCAAGGTGACTGCCGCCCACAGAAAGCGCCGCAACTGTCGCCCAATACGCGAAACGCGGCAACAGTGTCAGATGCTCTTGTGTGCCGAACGGTCCTGTGACTGTCGCCAGTGCCGTGACCAGCACCCAAATCCCAATCAGGGTGAAAAGGCTACGATTTTCACGAAGCGTGAATGACATAAGGGTCGATTTCCTGCTGTTGACGTATCGGAACGGACATTCACGTAAGGCGCATTGGGGGTGCTGAACTCTTTTGCCATGTAGGGGGCAACAGACGCAATGGAGACTTCAAAATGACCTTAGCCCCCCTCTTAGACGCCAGTTTGGTGATCCAACTACATGCGCTTTTTGCCATGATGGCCCTTGGCGTAGTCATCGCCATTTTCAGTATTAGGCGTGGCAGCAAGGCTCATAAGGTGCTTGGTTGGGTGTGGGTAATCGCCATGACGGTCACGGCACTCAGCAGTTTTTGGATAAATGAGATCCAGCTGTTGGGCCCGTTCAGCCCCATTCACCTGCTGTCGGTCCTGACATTGTACAGTCTGGTGATGAATGTGCGGGCTGCGCGGGCGCGCAATATTCGCGCACATCAACGGGGCATGAAATCACTGGTGTTTGGTGCGTTGATCTTGGCCGGGGCGTTTACGTTTCTCCCCGGCCGGATCATGCATCAGGTATTTTTAGGCGGTTAGACCTTCGGGTTCGTCCAATCCGTTGGCGCGGCAACAGGCGGTGACGGTGTTGGCCAAAAGACAAGCGATGGTCATCGGCCCAACACCACCCGGCACTGGCGTGATGGCACCGGCAACAGCGGCGCAGGATTCATAGTGAACGTCACCCACCAGCTTGGTTTTACCTTCGCCCTTTTCAGGCGCGTCCAGCCGGTTGATGCCCACATCAATCACGGTTGCACCTTTTTTGATCCAGTCACCCGGCACCATTTCTGGACGCCCCACAGCGGCAACAACGATATCCGCGCGGCGCACAACGTCGGCGAGGTCCTTGGTACGGCTGTGCGCGATTGTGACGGTGCAGCTATCGCCCAGCAGCAATTGCGCCATGGGTTTACCAACGATGTTGGAGCGGCCAACAACCACAGCATCCATGCCGGACAATGACCCGTGATGGTCCCGTAGCATCATCAAACAGCCCAACGGCGTGCAAGGCACCATTGATTTTTGGCCAGTGCCCAGCAGGCCCACGTTAGAGATATGAAAACCGTCCACATCTTTGGCGGGAGAGATCGAGTTGATCACCAAATCTTCGTCCAGATGCTTGGGCAAGGGCAGTTGAACCAAAATACCATGGATCTCAGGGTCATTGTTCAGCTGATCAATTAGCGACAGCAGATCAGCCTCAGGCGTTTCCACGTCCAGCTTGTGCTCAACCGACTTCATGCCAACTTCGACGGTCATTTTGCCCTTGGAGCGGACATAGACCTGTGATGCGGGGTCTTCACCCACCAGCACCACAGCCAAGCCCGGCGTGATGCCATGGTCATTTTTCAGGCGCGTCACGTGTTCGCCGACTTGGTCGCGGACTTTCGCTGCAAAGGCTTTGCCGTCAATGATCTTTGCTGTCATCTAGTTTTTCCTTGTCTTCGTTCAGGGGCTGAAGAGTACTTGCATCGTATTTATAGTACCCAAGAAATAGCTTCCACATAGGGGCGAGGATCAAGCACGCAGCGACCAAACTGCCGCCTTTATAGTTGCCAACTGGTAAAAGTAGCGCGGCACCAACCACAATAATCGAAAGCACCAAGACTCCAAGTAAGAGCAATAGCTCAAGCGACCTGCCCCCAGGACGTTTATGGTGTGCCAAACATTCACCCTCATGTTAGCTGAGAATGCCCCAGCCTGAGCAAAACTAGGGGCGGTGATTAATCCACCGCCCCTAGTAGTTGCTTAAAACAATCCTTCGACTTCACCGTCTGCATTCAAGCAGATGTTTTCGGCTGAAGGTACACGTGGCAGGCCCGGCATGGTCATGATCTCGCCGCAGATTGCGACGATGAAACCAGCACCCGCAGACAGGCGTACTTCGCGCACCGGCACAGAAAAGCCCGTTGGCGCGCCGCGACGATCTGGATCGGTGGTAAAGCTGTACTGCGTTTTCGCCATACAGACCGGCAGGTTGCCGTATCCTTGTGCTTCCCAATCTTTCAACTGATTGCGGATTTTCTGATCGGCCAGAACTTCGTCAGCGCGGTAGATACGCTTGGCAATGGTTTCGATCTTTTTCATCAAAGGCATGTCGTCAGGATAGATCGGTGCAAAATTCGCGGAACCACTGTCGGCAATTTCGGCCACGCGCGTTGCAAGATCAGCAGAACCCTCAGAACCCAATTCCCAGTGACGTGACAAGATCGCTTCGGACCCTTGGCTGGCGACATAGTCTTTGACGGCTTGAACTTCGGCATCTGTGTCTGTGACGAAATGGTTAATCGCAACAACAACAGGCACACCAAAGGATTTCATGTTTTCGATGTGACGGCCAAGGTTTGCACAACCTTTACCAACCGCTTCGACATTTTCTGTGCCGAGGTCAGCCTTGGCAATGCCGCCGTTCATTTTCATCGCGCGCACGGTGGCCACAACCACCACGACAGACGGTGACAGGCCCGCCTTACGGCACTTGATGTTCATGAACTTTTCAGCGCCGAGATCAGCACCAAAGCCCGCTTCGGTCACAACGTAATCTGCGAGCTTCAGCGCAGTGGTTGTCGCAATAACAGAGTTACAACCGTGCGCGATGTTGGCGAATGGACCGCCATGTACGAATGCCGGGTTGTTTTCCAGTGTCTGCACGATGTTTGGCTGCATTGCGTCTTTGAGCAGCACAGTCATTGCACCGTCTGCTTTGATGTCGCGTGCGAATACTGGCGTGCGGTCGCGGCGATAGGCCACAATCATGTCACCCAGACGCTTTTGCAAATCTTCAAGGTTTTTCGCCAAGCACAAGATCGCCATGACCTCGGATGCCACTGTGATGTCAAACCCGGTTTCACGTGGGAAACCGTTAGACACACCGCCAAGCGATGCGGTGATCTGGCGCAGGGCACGGTCATTCATATCAACAACACGGCGCCACACAACACGGCGGGTGTCGATCTCAAGGTCATTGCCCCAATAAATGTGGTTGTCGATCATTGCAGATAACAAAGAGTGCGCGGATGTGATGGCGTGAAAGTCACCTGTGAAGTGCAGGTTCATTTCTTCCATAGGAACGATTTGCGCGTAACCACCACCAGCAGCACCACCCTTCATACCAAAGTTTGGCCCTAGGGACGCCTCGCGAATACACACACAAGCGTTCTTGCCGATACGGTTCAGACCGTCACCAAGACCAACAGTTGTTGTGGTTTTACCTTCGCCAGCAGGGGTCGGGTTGATCGCAGTCACAAGGATTAGTTTACCATCTTTACGGTCCTGAACCGAGTTGATGAAACTCTGGCTGACTTTTGCTTTGTCATGGCCGTAGGGCAGCAAGTCATCGGACCCAATGCCCAACTTTTTGCCAATTTCTTGGATCGGTTTTTTGTTCGCTTCACGTGCGATTTGGATGTCAGTCTTAAAAGCCATGTGAGAATCCCCTGTTGCCCTATGCGGCGGTGTTGCTTTGCCTGTCATACAGGGGGGCGGCCCTCAAACGAGGGCGCATTTCCGACATTTCCACACCTTGATGCGTCGAGCGGTCATCCACGCGTCGCATTTTTCGTAAAACCGCTAACCTATAAGTGAGGCCAAACCGGTTGGTTCGGGACGTGCAAACGCAAGGTGTCGCCGACAGTCAGCTGTCCCTCGCGTTCGATCCAGGCCGTCACACCGCGCTTACCACGCGCCGCCGCTTTGAACGCTTTGCCATGACCCGGTGCGTCGGTTTCGATTTCGCGGGCCGGGAAATTGCAGGGACCGTTTTCAACATCGACCACAATCGTCGCCCCACCCGGCGTTTGCAGGCGTGAACCGGGCGGTACATAGGTGAAATCGGGGATGCCTTTGATGATGATCGATGCGCCCAACAACGTTGGGTCCAAATCGCTGACACCAATGGCTTTGGCAATTTCGCGCAACTCCTCAACCGACAGGATCGACAATTGCCGGGTATTGCGGATTTCGGTGCCTTTAGGGTGTTGTTCAGCAACACGAACACAGGACGCGCGGGTCAGGCCGCTGTGATAATCGCCTGCAAATCCGGCATAGCTTGCAAATGCCTCATCGATCGGTTCAGAGCGAATGTTGGGCCGATTTTGTGGCACTTTGCCCAACCACGTAATGGTTGCGATAAAGTCTGTTGGACGCAGTTCTGCCATTGATAAACCCCTTATATTGCGATGCCAACTTGCGCAGAACCGTCACAAAAGAAAAGGCCCCGCAGATGCAGGGCCTTATGATATCTTTTGATGTTCACATCACTGATCCGAATGGATCAGGTTGATGGCTCTGGCTCAAGTCCCGCAGCGGGGGGCGTTTTCTTGCCCTTGGCCTTGGGGATGGCAGTCACGCTTGGTGCGTTACCCTCGTCAGAATTGTCGTCACCTTCATCAGCAACCGGTGGCAATCCGTCCATCACGCGCTTGATCTCGTCACCGGTCAGCGTTTCGTATTCCAACAGGCCCTGCGCCAGACGTTCAAATTCTTTCTCGTTTTCCTTGATCAGTTTCAGCGCCCAATCATAGCCATCTTGGATAAACTTGCGCACCTCTTCCTCAACCGTTTCCTTGGTGTTGGCAGATACAGAAAAGCCAGCCGTCGCGCCCTGATAGCCTTGGGCAGCCTCGGAATAGTCGATGTTACCAACTTTGTCCGACATGCCCCATTGCAACACCATCGCGCGTGCAAGGCCAGAGGCCTGCATGATGTCACCCGCCGGGCCGTTGGACACTGAATCAGGACCATATTTATAGATTTCAGCCGCCTTGCCCGCCATGGTCATGGCCAGACGCTGGTGACATTCGTCCTTGAACATGTTGAGTCGGTCCATTTCCGGCAGGCTCATCACCATACCCAAGGCACCACCGCGCGGAATAATCGTGGCCTTATAGACCGGATCACATTTCGGCAGAAGCATCCCGACCAGCGCGTGACCCGCTTCGTGATAGGCTGTCATTTCTTTTTGCGCAGCCGTCATCACCATGGAACGCCGTTCAGCGCCCATCATGATCTTGTCTTTGGCGCTTTCAAAATCCAGCATCGCCACGAAACGACGCCCCAAACGCGCAGCGGTCAAGGCTGCTTCGTTCACGAGGTTGGCAAGGTCCGCACCGGAAAATCCGGGTGTACCGCGTGCAATAATACGCAGATCAACGTCAGGACCTAGTGGGGTTTTGCGTGCATGCACGTGCAAAATCTTTTCACGGCCTTTGATGTCGGGGTTACCCACGGTGACCTGACGGTCAAAACGACCGGGGCGTAGCAAGGCAGGGTCCAACACGTCTTTACGGTTGGTCGCGGCGATGATGATCACACCTTCGTTGGCTTCAAAACCGTCCATTTCGACCAACAATTGGTTCAAGGTCTGTTCGCGTTCATCGTTACCGCCGCCATAGCCAGCGCCACGTGAACGGCCCACAGCATCAATTTCGTCGATGAACACAATGCAAGGCGCGTTTTTCTTTGCTTGTTCAAACATGTCGCGCACACGCGATGCACCGACACCAACGAACATCTCAACAAAGTCAGAACCCGAGATTGTAAAGAACGGCACACCCGCTTCGCCCGCAATCGCACGAGCCAGCAATGTCTTACCCGTACCGGGAGGGCCTTCAAGCAAGGCACCTTTTGGGATTTTACCGCCCAAACGGCTAAATTTTTGCGGGTTGCGCAGGAATTCGACAATTTCCTCAAGCTCTTCTTTGGCTTCATCAATGCCCGCAACGTCATCAAAGGTCACGCGGCCATGCTTTTCGGTCAGCATCTTGGCTTTGGATTTACCAAAACCCATCGCCCCACCTTTGCCACCACCCTGCATGCGGTTCATGAAATAAATCCACACACCAATGAGCAAGAGGATCGGCAACAGCGACATCAAGAAGGTTGAAAACCCTGATTGTTCTTGCGGCGTCGCTTTGACGGGCACATTGTTGTCGATCAAAAGCGTCGTGATTTCAGCATCTTCGGGCTTGATCACCACGTAATCTGTACCGTCGCCTTTGCGGAACCGCACTTCTTCGCCGTCCAGTGTCACATTGCGCACTTCACCGTCTTTGACGGAACTCACGAAGTCAGAATAGCTGATCTCATTGCTTTGCAGATTGTTGTTGGAACCGTTGAACAGATTGAACAACGCCAAAACCAACAACATCAACACAACCCAAAAGGCGAGATTACGAACATTGCCCAAGGAAATTCTCCTAATATCAACTGGGTGCGCGGGGACGCGGCCCAAAAGGCACATCAACATGATGCAACCACCCCACTAAGATAGAGATGATCTTCACATGTTCAATGCGTTAATAGTGCGGCAAAGAAGGTCTCTTCACCACCGTCCACATCCGCATGCCATTTCTGACAGTTTCCGGCAAGGGGGGCTGAGATCACAACATCATCTCTCCAGACCGCTGGCGTGGACAAAAGCATTGCGCGCGGACGCCCTGACGCACGCCAATCGGGGCATTGTTCAAGGCCGTCTGGACCCAAAGCACGTACCGTAACGTCACGCCAATCTCCTTCTGGATCAGCTGGGATCAGGCGCCAACGCGCATCCCAAAGCGTATCCAACGGGGCCTCAATATCTTTCACTGCGTTTAATTCACGAAACACCCAGATGTGCCCCTGTGCCCGGCGGGCATGACAGCCATCAACCGTTGCGGCCTGCCCTTTGCTCAGCGCTTGCATGAGTGTGCCCACCGCAGTCCGACGTGCAGGATAGGTTTCACCGCTGACCCAGCTTAATGCACGCACCAACAGGCGTCGCTGAATTTCCACGTGCAAGATACGCAGTTTGCGTTCACAGATCACAATTGCGCCTGCGTCAATCTGCACAATCTCGCGCGCTGCCAAAAAGGTTTGCCAATCCAGTGCCTTACGGGCTTGACCCATGTGTGAGGCCACTTCAGCCAAACCTTCTGCATCGATCCCCAACGGGGCTAAGGTTTCTAAAATACGGCGTGCCTTGATGCGATTAAACGTAACATCCTCGTTGCTTGGGTCTTCGATCCAACTGATATCATGAATTTGCAAATGGCTACGCAGATCCGCGCGATTGGCTTCTAACAGGGGCCGTACAAACGTTACACCTTCGCGCAGGATGCGCGCGGACATGCCGCTTAACCCATCGACACCAGAACGGCGCGAAAGCCGCATCAAAAAGGTTTCCGCCTGATCATCAGCTGTGTGACCCAAAGCGATTGTGGTGATGCTGTGCTCTTTGGCCCAAGCCGCCATAAGCCCATAGCGCGCATCACGTGCCGCATTTTGCAAATTGCCAGCCCCGTCCCATTCGCGCCACAACAACGTGTCGTGTAAAATACCAAGGGACGCACAATAGCGTTTCACCATATCTGCCTCTGAGGCAGCTTCGGCGCGCAAACCATGATTGACGGTCACGGCCCGCAATTTTGTATCATGAAATGTGCAAAACCCATGCATCAGATGCAAAAGGGCCATTGAATCGCCACCACCTGACACCGCCACACCCAGCACGTCAGGTGGATGCGGCAAGAATGCATCAGCAACCTGTTGTGTCAAACGTGGGGTCATTGGGTCACGAGCAGCCGATTTTTGTTCTTTCTGCGGTTGCCTGGGCAACGGCAGGGCTATCAGGGAAACGCACGGCGACTTCGCTAAGGGTCACGCAGGCTTCTTGGGTTTGGCCCAATTGGCCCAAAGCACGGCCCAGTTCAAACAAGGAAGCGGGTGCAACCGGACCGACAGGTTCTGCGGTAAAACTGGCAAGGAATGCGCGCGCGGCTTCTTTGGTGTCACCAATGCTGCTCAGCGCCTCACCGCGGCGCAAATCTGCTTCGGCGGCTAGCGGTCCGCCGGGGTAGGTTTGATTAAAGGTCGCAAACTGGTCAGCGGCGCCGCGAAAGTCACCGGATGCGAGCGCCGCCTGCGCCCGCTCAAAGTCTGCCTTTTCACCAACAGCAAGGGATGCTGTGTCGGTTGGCGTGGATGGGGCCGTCAAAGGGGCCTGCGTTGTGGTCTGATCTTCGCCGCCCAATGTCGATGTCTGACCAAGCGTCGAAATATCGCCGCCCTCAAGTTCGACCAAGCGGAATTCAAGATCAGCAATCCGCCTGGTGCCATCCGACACAACACGGTTAATGCGGTTTTCCAATTCTTCCGTCTTTGATGTGACGCGCTGAAGTTCACTTTCCATCGCGTTCACACGTTCAAGCACAGAACCGCTGCCTGTTTGCACGGACACAGCACCAGTGGTCGACAGTTCGCGTCTAAGCTTTTGCACCTCAACGTTCAGGATAGTGAGTTCTTGACGCACATCCGCAAGGGTCTGTCCATCTTGTGCATATAGCGCCAGGGGGCTGACGAGCAGCCCCAAAGTCACAGCAAAAACAACGCGTGTCATCATAGTCAACTTTACCTTAACTGGTCAGACCGCCAGCCAGAACAGTCACCGCACGGCGGTTCTTGGCATAGCAGGCTTCTTCTGAACAAATTTCAATCGGGCGTTCCTTGCCGTAGCTCACAACCCGCATGCGTGACGATGGCACACCTTTGGACGCCAAATATTCTTGCGCTGAATTGGCGCGACGTGCCCCAAGCGCGAGGTTATAATCGCGTGTGCCCTGCTCATCTGCGTGACCTTCGATCACGGCCTGATAATCAGAGTTGCTTAACAGCCAAGCGGCCTGTCCATCCAATGTCGCACGACCTGTTGCGGTCAATGTGGATTGATCAACTTCAAACAACACGCGATCACCGACGGCTTGTTGAAAGTAAGCGGTAGAGGATGGGTCATTGGCGCTGCCCGGCACGATGCCGCCATTTTGGGATGAATTCACACCGGACCCGCTGCCATCACCCGCACCAAAGCGGTTGGGGTTGGTACAGGCCGAAACGGCCAATGCTGCGATCAGGATCGTGCTCGTTAAAAAACGGTTCATGCTACTGCCTCTTCATTGATGGCTTTTTGCCAATTATTTTTCTGTTTATCACAGCCACGCAGGGTTTGGGAATATTCTACGCACCTGTGATGTGATCACTTTTGCAAGGGCGACCAAGACGGGTCTGATCCACCATCTGGCGTGCGGACCGGGCGCAGGTTACGTCCTGAAATATCGACTGAGTACAGCGTTGATGACCCACCCGCACCTTGGGTTTCGCGGGTGAACATAATCACGCGGCCATTGGGGGACCATGTTGGACCTTCATCCAAGAATGAGGCGGTCAACAGACGTTCTTCTGAGCCGTCTAAACGCATGACGCCGATGTGAAAGCGTCCTTTGTTTTGTTTGGTGAATGCGACCAAATCACCGCGCGGCGACCATACAGGTGTGCCGTAACGCCCTTCACCAAAGGAAATTCGCTTGGCTTCGCCGCCTGTCGCGGACATGACATAAAGCTGCTGTGTGCCAGAACGGTCGCTTTCAAATACGATACGCTGGCCATCTGGTGCAAAGCTGGGTGCGGTTTCAATCGCGGGGGTATTTGTCAGCCGTACGGATGAACCGCTGGCGATATCCATCGTGTAAATATCCGTGTTGCCACCTGTGGTCAGAGAAAACACAACTGTTTGGCCGGACGGTGAAAACCGTGGTGCAAAGCTCATTGTGCCCTCGGCACTTTCCAGCACACGGCGCGAAACACTGCCGATGTCGAGGACGTAAATGCGCGGAAATCCGCTTTCGTAGCTGGTATAGAGCACCCGATCCCCGCTGGGTGAAAACCGGGGGGCCAATACAATCGACCCTGAATCGGTCAGAAATTGCACATTCGCGCCATCGTAATCCATAACGGCAAGTCGCTTTTTACGATCATCCTTTGGGCCAGTTTCGGACACGTAAACAACGCGGCTGTCAAAATAACCGCCCTCACCCGTGATCCGGCTATAGACCTCGTCCGCGACCTTGTGCGCCATACGACGCCACCCTTCGGTGCTGCCAGAAAACTGCAATCCGTTGCCCATTTCAGCACCAGAAAACACATCATACACCCGGAATTTAACATTCACAGAATTGCCCTGCACATTCACAGCACCGGTCACCAGCGCTTGTGCATTGATCGCTTTCCAATCGGCGTACTGCACACTGGCGTTGAAATCACTGATGGTTGAGATAAACGCGCTGGCTGGAATTTCACGAAACAACCCAGTGCCGGTCAGGTCTTCGGCAACAACACGGGCCAGATCACTTGCCATCTGCCCAGCTTCGGCGCTTTCGGGTTGAAAACTCGGCACCGCAAACGGCAACGGTTCGATGACCCCCTCATCAATGGTGATCTTAAGCGGGTCTTGTGCGTGGGCCTGATACGGCGCGGCAACGGCACAAAGCAGCGCCAAGCAAATGCTGAGAAAACGTAAATTCATCTGAGGCAAATCCTTTCAGGACCAAACGTCGTGTCAATGTGTCGGTATTGACGGTACTTTTCGAGGGGAAGTTTATCGCCTTTGGCACCGCAGCACAGGGCAGCAGTCGCACTGCTTGGGCTGTTTATTGCCGTAAAGGCGGATATGTGGTGCGAAAACAGGATCATTTGACCCTCATTTTCTTGGGATCAAACGTCATTTCAATGACCTTCCACTGGTCATATTTTTCGACCGGAAGCGGATACCCTTGCTTTTGACAGATCAAAATCGCCCGGCGTGCCGCTTGGAATGCGGAATTTACAGCAGCCGGATTGCCACCTTCTGCGGCGATCTGCTGGACGTCCCCAACGATTTTACCTTCGCGATCAAGGTTCACCCGCACTGTTACTACAGTATCGGCTGAGCGGCCGCCAACATCCACGTTCCAACAGGCAGAGACCGCAACACGCAGCGATTCCTTTTCACCAACAGACAGCGGTGGGCCACTTGGCGCGGTGGCGGCGGGCGTTTCTGCCCCACTTAACGCTTCGGCCAGTGCCGCTGCCACTGCATCGGTATCTGTACGAGGTGTGGCTGGAGTTTCAGAAGGTGCCTCGGTCGGCGTTTCCGCCACCTGCGGCTGTGGCGCTGCGGGCCTGCGTCCGGGTGGGCGCGATGATGCTTTGGGCGCTGCCGTCGCTTCGGTCACAATCTCGGTTGTGGCTTCTTCGGGCGATTGTGCCTCTTGCGGTTCTTCCACAGTTTCGCCTGTGGCGTCTGGTGCCACGGCTTCCTGTTCAACAGTATCAGGCGCTGCGTCAGGATCAGGTTGGGCCACAGGTTCCGGGGCCACCCGCTCAACCGGGCGCGGCACAGCTTGGGGTGCGATTTCTGGCACCAATACAGCCACATCGCCAATCGGTTGATCCAGCTCTGGTGGCGTATCATCCACCTGCGCTTCTGGCGGCAGTGACAGTTCTGGCACTTCTGGCGCGATATCTTCGGGTGGTGTTTCGGTTTGAATCGGTGTTGGCTGTTCAATCGCCGCATCTGGCGTTGCCGCAACATCGGGAACCTCTGCGGGGACATCTGGTAACGCAGGTTGCGCGACATCCGTCGCTGTATCAGGTGATTGCCCAGCCGCGACAAGCGCGTCAAAGTCCGCACCCGAAATCACCGAAACTTCGGTCATTTCAAACGGCGGTGGGTCCGCGTCAAATGCACTGCCAAACAGCAGCCATCCGATGAACACCAGATGCCCCGTACCAGAAATATAATGCCCGGTGTCCACGCCTAGCCACCCGATGCGTCGCTGCCATCCAGCGCCGGACCACCGATGTCTGTGACCAGACCGATGTTAGAAAAGCCACCTGCGTTGAGCGCGCCCATGATTTCCATCACCGCCGCATAGGGTACTTTACCGTCCGCGCGCAGGAAAACGCGGTCGCTGGCACGTTCTGCCGCAATGGCGCGTAATTTGTTGACCAGATCGGCGCGTTCGGTTTCCGTGGTCTGAATTTGCACACCGCCATCTGCGGTGATGGTTACAGTCAGCGGCTCTTCTTGTTCTGACGGCAAGGCACCTGCGGCTGTTTTCGGCAGTTCAACTGGCACACCAACGGTTAACAGCGGCGCGGCAACCATAAAGATAATCAAGAGTACCAACATGACGTCCACAAACGGCGTGACGTTAATCTCGGCCATTGGCTGACTGCGCCCACGGCGTCGCCCCCGCCCGCCTTGTTTTTTGATGACACCCGCGCCCATGGCTTAGGAGTCCAACTGACGGCTAAGAATGGTGGCAAATTCGTCTGAGAACCCTTCATATCCACCAAGGATACGGTCGCTGTCAGCACTCAACTTGTTATAGAAAACAACTGCCGGGATCGCCGCCATCAGGCCCATGCCTGTCGCCAAGAGCGCTTCGGCAATACCGGGGGCCACAACTGCAAGGTTGGTGTTTTGTTGTTCTGCAATTTCAATAAAGGCGTTCATGATGCCGAACACGGTCCCGAACAGGCCGACAAATGGCGCGGTTGACCCAACGGTCGCCAGCACAGGCAGGCCTTTTTGCAGCTTCTCGGCCTCTTTCGCCATCGCCACATCCATGCTGCGGTCAATGCGCGCGGTGGCACCGGGAATCAGGCCCCCATCATCGCGGTGCGAGCGACGCCATTCCGACATGCCCGCCGCAAATATCTTCTCAGCAGGTCCATCCGGATCAGCGCCGACATTGTCAAAGAGCGCATCCAGCGGTTCACCGGACCAAAACGCCTGATCAAATTCAGCCGCCTCAGCACGGGCCTTGCGATACTGGATAATTTTCTGAACGATGATCGACCAGGACCAAAACGATGCCAAGATCAGCGCGATCATCACCAATTTCACGGTCACGGTTGCCTCGGCAAACATTGACCATACCGAAATGCTGCCCCCAACGTTGGCTGCTAATAATGCTGTCTGCATATGTCCTGCTCTATTTAACCACCGCTTGCGCGGCGTGCTGCCTCAAGGCCCCGGTTTTCCAAGGCTCCATTTGGCATGAATCTAACGCAGTGCAACGGGGAAAGCTAGACTGTTGGTGGGACGCCGCCTACGCAGGCGTGATTGAGCGAAGTTTCGCTGGCAAACGCACGGGCTTTCCGTTTGCGCCGATACTGGCAAGGATCACAATTGCGCTGAATAGATGGGTCTCATCGCGCCAAACCTCTTGGGCCAACGTCATGCGCGCAGGTGTGATGGCCTGTACGCTTGTGCGCACCTCAAGAACATCATCAAAATGCGCGGGGGCCAGATAGTCCGCCTCAACCCGGCGCACGGCAAAGACAACGCCCTCGGCTTTCATTGCAAGCTGGTCAATGCCCATTTCCCGGACCCAATCGCTGCGCGCGCGTTCAATATAACGTAGATAGTTGGCGTAATAGACGATGCCCGCCATGTCGGTGTCTTCGTAATAGACCCGGATCGGAAAGCGGTGGATCATTGCACCAACCCTACCCGAGCGGACAAGCGCAGCGCATGTGACGGATCATGTGCAACGACAGGCAAGACCGGATCATAGGCCGCGCGCAACAGGGCCGCGATGTCGGGGCGCATGATCGTTGTTTCACCACTGGCCGCCAAGGGGGATCGATCTTGGAATGCTGTATCTGACCACAACACCATCGACTGGGTAATCTGCGACAGTGCCAACGTATGGGCAGGCACGGCGTTCAAATGTTCGTCCATCCGCAGAAATACAAAACACGCCTTGATTGCCCCTGCCTCGTCAAAGCGGAAAATCCGGTATTGGTTGGCATCTGCCGCCTGCAACCGTTTGACCAAGGGCGCAAGATCCGGCACCAAACGGTCCATACCTTTGACGTCAGGCAGTTCTGCCCAATCAGAGAAAAAGAACATCATCAGATTGCTGCCAAGTTCCGCATCCATGTCGCCCATTTCATGCCCTGCCAGCGTGACAACGACCTCCAAAGCGTCTTTGACAACGCCCAGCGTCGCATCGTCGACCCCAAACACAACCGGGCAGATGGCCCTGCCCCAGCGCGCAAACGCATAGCTATCATCGCTGCGTGTGAACAGCGCCTCAATTTCTTCTGGTTTCATATTTGTTAACTCCACACCGGATCATCCAAACAGGTCACCGCGCGATTTAGGCGGCGTCATCCCCAAGTGCGTCCAAGCCTTTTGCGCCAACATACGTCCCCTTGGGGTGCGCTGGATCAATCCTTGCTGCAATAAAAATGGCTCAATCACCTCTTCTAATGCATCGCGGCTTTCGCTGAGTGCCGCTGACATGGTTTCGATGCCGACCGGGCCACCTTGATAGTTTTCTGCGATCAATTTCAAATACCGACGATCCGCGCCGTCAAGACCCAGATGATCCACGCCTAGCCGGGTCAGCGCCATATCCGCAAGCTCACGGGTCACGCGACCATCACCTTCGACCACAGCAAAATCCACGACACGGCGCAACAAGCGTCCCGCAATTCGCGGCGTACCCCGTGCACGTTTGGCAATCTCGCGCGCACCGCCTTCATCCGCAGGTGCGCCTAATTTGCGGGCATTGCGGTCCACGATAATGAACAATTCGTCTTCAGTGTAGAACTGCAATCGTGTCGGGATGCCAAAGCGATCCCGCAAGGGCGTGGTGAGCAAGCCCATCCGCGTCGTTGCGCCCACAAGCGTAAAGGGCTGCAATTCAATCCGCACCGTGCGCGCAGCCGGCCCTTCCCCAATCACCAGATCAAGTTCAAAATCCTCAAGCGCGGGATACAACACTTCCTCCACCGCAGGATTAAGCCGATGAATCTCGTCAATGAATAGCACATCGCGTTTTTCAAGGTTGGTCAGGATCGCCGCCAGATCACCGGCTTTTGCCAGAACTGGCCCAGAGGTCATGCGAAACCCAACACCCAATTCCCGCGCCATGATCTGGGCAAGCGTGGTTTTGCCCAGACCGGGAGGACCGTGGAATAAGGTGTGATCCATCGCCTCGCCGCGTTGTTTCGCGGACTGAATGAACACCTTGAGGTTTGAACGTGCCTCGGCTTGTCCCACAAATTCATCCAACATTTGCGGACGCAAGGCGCGGTCAAAATCCTCGGGCAGCGGTTCGGGCCGCAATGTCGGGTCACTGTCGTTCATTTATTATCCAAAACCGCAAAAGGACGTCTGAGCGCACACTAGCCTTTTGGGGCCAGCAGTTTCAACGCCGCGCGGATTAATGCGGGTGTTTCCGCGTCCGGTATGTCACCCGCTGCCTGCGCAACAGCACCTGCCGCATCGCCGGGACCGTAGCCAAGGTTGGCAAGTGCAGACAAAGCCTCGGATTGCGCGGATGCATTCGGGGCCGACGCTTTTGGCTTGCGGGCAACGGGCGCTTCGATCACTTCGGCAGGCTCTTCTCCCAAGGCTTCGGCCACTGTTCCGCTCATCGCCATCACGCCCGGCGCTTTGTCTTTCAAATCCAACACGACGCGCTGCGCGATCTTGGGGCCTACGCCTTTGGCCACCTTCACCGCATTCCAATCGCCCAAAGCAATCGCGCGGCTGACTCCATCCGGTCCCAAAGCGCCCAAAATCGCCAACGACGCTTTGGCCCCAACACCTTGAACCGAGGTCAACAAACGGTGCCATTCTTTTTCGACCAAAGTTTGGAAGCCGAACAACTGCAACACATCTTCGCGCACCAGCAATTCTGTATAAAGTGCGACAACTTCCCCCACGCCGGGCAACCCTGCCAAAGTGCGGTCAGAGCAATAGACCAGATAGCCAATGCCACGCACGTCTATCAAAAGATGATCGGGGGCGCGGTATTCGATACGGCCTGTGATTTTACCAATCATGCGCTGGCCTTTGCGACAGCAGCGGCAAGGTTGCTGGCCCCGCCGTGATGAGCGTGACAAATCGCTATCGCCAAAGCGTCCGCCGCGTCAGGCCCATGGATAACGGCACCCGGCAATTGCATTTTCACCATATGCAGCACCTGCCCCTTTTCCGCATGGCCCACCCCAACAACCGTTTTCTTGACCGTGTTGGGATAATATTCGCCCACAACCAATCCGGCCTGTGCAGGGACCAACATCGCGATCCCGCGTGCCTGGCCCAGTTTCAAAGTGCCTGCGCCATCTTTGTTCACAAATGTCTGCTCGACTGCTGCGGCTTGCGGTTGATAGGTCTGAATGATCCGCGTCAGTTGAGAGTGCAAAGACAACAAACGCTGCGCCAAATCATCACCTTCAGAATTACAAACACCATTTGCGACATGCGAAATGCGGCTTCCCGCGACGTCAATCACGCCCCAACCAAGGTTGCGCAGCCCCGGATCGATGCCAATTACCCGTATCATATGCCCTGTTCCCTCAAATTGTTGCTTTTTTGTTTCATTAGCACGAAACAAGAACATACGCCAAGCTTTTCCATCAAACGCACAACAGCGACACCCCATTTGTCGCTTTTGCGCCGATCAGTCTGAAATCGTCCCTCCTCACACCAAAAACGACATCATCAAGAACACATTTTTGCCTTAATTTACCGTTGGTTAACTATGATATTGAGCTATGCAATGAGCGCAGATCGAACATGCGCTCACGACAATTGTGTTTCCAAACTCTTCCTCCTATTTGCCCCTCACACCGCCGGGCAAACTGGCAAAACAACTTAGACAAAAAAGGACGGCTCACATGGCAGCTTTCGACACCACCCGCCCCGCATACGGCTCTGTATTGGCCGTTTCTCGGATCTCATCTTTCTTTGCGAACACAATCGCAAATGTTGTTGCTTGGAACGATGCACGCGTCACACGTAACGCATTGGCGACGTTGACCGACCGTGAACTGGACGATATCGGTTTGATCCGCGGCGACATCGACACAGTCGCACAATCTTACTTCATTCGCTAATTTGGGATGTCGGCGGGCCATGTGCCTGCCCTCCCAAAAACAGCTTAAGCCGCGCTTTTGATGATCAAAGCGCGGCTTTTTCTTTTCGTCAGAAAGCCATGCGAAAACGCACCGCCTGTTACAGGCGGTGCGTCAATTCAGAACTGTTGGGTTATATGGTTAGCGCAGAATTGATCCTGCATATTCGGCCATTACCGCAGTGATCGGATCGATGCCCAGAACTTTGGCACCCGCCATTTCGATCACGGTGCCGTTCTCAAGCTTGGACAAACGCTCTTCATAGGTCACTGGACCAAAAGACACCAAGATGAATGCTTTGAAGGCAAAGAACCCAAGAACCAGCAGAACCAGTCCTTTTAGGGGAAACCCACGCCGCTTGGCTTTGGGTTTCACGGTGATCAAGCCGTCTTTTCCAACTTTCGTGACATATCCATGCGTCATTTGCTCGTGCTTGCGCCCAAGGACATTCAATCGCTTAATAAAATGGTCATGTGTCTCAACCATGGCAGTGGCCTCATAAGATCAACGGCCCCCACCGGATCTGTTCATAAAGTATTAGCCATGAATTGTGGCATTTTCGGGGCAATTGCCTCAAATTCCACTTAAATAGGGTTCAATTTAGGTCATTTTACGAAGCGTAAGAGTGGTCCAGTCAACAATGCTTTCGCGGTGCACCAGATTGATGCCAGATTGTGCATAAACGGCGATCACATCGTCAGCCTGTTCATTGAGAATTCCAGAAAGAATCGCATAGCCCCCCGGCTGCATCGCATCAGCCATATCCGGGGCAAGCGCCACCAGCGGACCCTTGAGGATATTGGCAAAGACCAGATCAAAGGGGGCCGCTGCCGCCAAATCAGGGTGATCAAAGCCTGCGGCCTCAACACAGGCCACACGCCCCTCAAGTCCGTTTGCCGTGACATTTGCTGCCGCAACATCCACCGCGACCTCGTCAATATCGCTCGCCAACACGTTTTGTGGCCAGATGCGCGCCGCCGCCATGGCCAGCACCGCTGTGCCACAACCAATGTCTACCACGTCTTTGCCATGGAACCCGTCATTCGCCAGACGATCCAATGCGCGCAGGCACCCCAATGTCGTGCCGTGATGTCCGGTGCCAAAGGCCATTGCAGCTTCAATCAACAGCGGTTCGCAATCGGCCGGCACCTTATCGGCGTCATGGCTGCCGTACACAAAGAAACGCCCCGCCTCGACCGGGGCCAATTCACGGCGCACATGGGCCACCCAATCGGTTTCTGGCAATTCAGAAACGACAAAGGGTTTTGCACCCATCGCAGCTGCTAAAACGGCCAACCCTGCGTCATCTGGCATTTCCTCAAAATAACCGCCGACTTCCCATAGGCCGGACCCATCCTCCATCTCGAACACCCCCACACCGGTCGGCTCCGGGGTCATCCCTTCCATCGCTTCGCCCAAGCGGTAAGCGGGATCGCGGCCAGTGAGTGTTGTAAGTGCTGTAAAGGTTGGCATCATCTTCTCCGGTATCTGTCGATGTTCGGGTAGGCGCGCGGTGCGGCAGGGTCAAGGGGTGCTTCGCTTTCGGGCTGCAAACGTGCCACGAATATCCAGCCCCATAGGCTTGCGATGATACCCATAACCACCCCTGCCAATGCTTGACCAAAGATCACGCCGATGGCCCCAAAATACAGGGTCAACCAAGTCGCCAGTGGCCATGACAGCACCCCATCCTTGATCCAGTTCACCAAAGCCGACCGCCCGGGCTTGCCCAAAGCGTTAAACGCGGCATTGGATACAAAGAGAGCCCCGATAAAGATGAACGCCCCAACACCAACAGTCGTGAAGGCCCGCAGAATATCCGCACCTTGTCCTTTTAGATCAAAGGCCCAAATCACATAGGGCGTCGCCACATAGAACAACGCCCAAGCCACCAGCGTATAGACCAAACAAAAGATCAAGGCATCGCGGTAGGTACTGCGCACCCGTTCCATCAGCCCCGCACCGTAGTTCTGCCCAAAGATACCACCAATCGCCCCGGCAAGGGCAAAGACCCCGCCAAACACCACAACAGTCAGCCGCCCGACAACCGCCCATGCCGCCACTGCATCGTCGCCAAAGGGGGCCATCACAATTGTCAGCAGATAATTCCCAACCGGCGTGGACATCTGTGTCGCAATCGCAGGCAGAGCGATCAGCATGTAGGGCTTCATGTTCTCGGCAAGGTCCGTGGTCGAAGGCCGCGCGATCAGATCATTGCGGAACACTGCATAATATAGCGCCAACCCCACCAAACAGATGCGAAAGCCGAACAAGCCAATGGCGGCACCGTCCAATCCCAACCCCATCCAGACAATCAGGATCGGGTCCAGTACCATCAACAACACGCCCGAGAACAATGTCACATACATGGCCTGTGCGCCAAACCCTTCGGCGCGCAATGCGCCTGAACAGGTCAAGGCCACCGCCATCAGGATTAATGAAGGCATGGTGATTGCCAGATAGCGCGCTGCAAGGCGCGCGGTTTCGCCCTCTGCCCCAGCCAATGCCACCAAATCATAGCGCTGTGTGATGACCCCGAGCGCAACACAGGCCTGTATCACCGCCGCAATCACCGTTGCCGCACCGCCTTGGCGGCGTGCTAATGCCCTGTCACCACGTCCAATACTGCGTGACATCATTGCGGTGGCAGCAATCATGAACCCCACTGCAATTGAGACCGAGAAAAACTGGATCGCAAAGGCAAACCCAATCGCCGCGACCAACGTCGGATCACCCAGTTGCGATATCCAAAGCAGCCCTGCTGCATCGACCAGAAACACAAAGGTAATACCCATCGCACCCGTGGCCGTCATCCGCGCCACATGGCCCATGGTTGATCCGATCAGGAACCGCCCCTCAGCCATGTGCTACTCCGCCGCCTGCGGTACTCTGCTGGAAAAAATCGTTTCGTTGCCGGGTGCCGGGTGGCGCGGGATCAACATGGCAAGGCACAGCGATACAAACGCCATGCCTGCGGCAAGAAAGAACACAGCAGCGGGGGATGCGAGCCATAAAAACCCCAGCAGTACCGGTAAGAACACCGCCGCGATGTGGTTGATTGTAAAGGCCACTGCCGCAGTTGGCGCAATATCCCCGGGTGCTGCAATTTTCTGAAAATAGGTTTTCAACGCCAGCGCTAGCGCAAAGAACATGTGATCCAACACATACAGCACCGCAGCTACGATCACGCCCCAGCCCATGAAATACACACCGCCATAAGCAAGGAACACAATGATCAGCCCGATGTATTCAAAACCCAGCGCACGACGTTCACCGAAATATCCCACGGCGCGGCCCATTAGGGGCGCAAAGATCATATTCGCCACAAGATTAATCAGATAGAGCGTCGTGATCTCATGCACTTCAAAGCCGAACTTTTCGACCATCATAAAGCCTGCAAAGACCATGAATATCTGGCGACGCGCACCCGCCATGAATTGCAGCGCATAATACAGCCAATACCGCTTGCGCAGCACCATCTTTTTGATCTGTGGGGTCGGTGCTTCAAACTGCGGATAGGCGATAATCGCAAAGATCACGATCAACACCGTCACGCCGCCACCTACCATATAGACGATGTTATAAGACAGGTTCAGCGTTTCCCACAGCGCCATAATCGCAAGATAGGCAATCAATGTGGCAAATGACCCCGCGGCCATCAACCAGCCCAACATGCGCGGGGCATCCTCAATCTTGAGCCACTGCAATTGCAGCGATTGATTGACGGTCTCATAATAATGAAACCCGATGGAACTAAGCATGGTCAGCGTCAAAATCCCGCCCATCGTGGGGAATTGCGCCGTCAACATCGTCGCCACACCCAGCAGGATCAGCGACACCAATCCCAAAACTTGCTCACGTACAAAGATGATGATCGCAATAACCCCAACAGCCAAAAAGCCGGGGATTTCGCGCACTGTATGCAACAGGCCAATGTCGGCCCCATCAAAATCCGCGACCTCAATGACAAAGTTATTCAGCAGTGCAGCCCATGTGTTAAACGCAATCGGCATCGCCAGCGCCATCAGAAACAGCAACGCCACAGGCCTGCGCCAAAAGGGCAAACGCTTTGCATCTTCAAGAGTGATATATTGGGCCATGCACTCAGCCATACGCCTGTCACGCGACAATGGCGAGATGCAAAACCACCTTCCCCTTCGCCCTTTTTTAAATACCGCACGGGGGTCTGGGGGTGTGAAACACCCAGCGCTGACCTCAATAAAAACTCTGCGGGTCAATATCGACAGCAATCCTAAGATCACCTTTCAAGCGTAACTGCGCCACCCAACGGGCCAAGGCACCCTGTAACGCTGCACTCTTGTCCGCCTTTACCAGTAACCTGACCCGGTGCCGCCCGCGCACCCGCGCAATTGGCGCAGGGGCTGGTCCAAAGACCTGCGCCCCGACCGCGCGCAACGGTCCGTCTTGGCTCGCCAACAGATTGCCCGCATCAAACACCTGTGCGACATCCGGCCCGCTTAGGATAATTCCAGCCATACGCCCATAAGGCGGCACGCCCGCTTGCTCACGCTCTTTGGCTTCTGCTGTCCAAAACGCTTCTTCATCGCCAGCCAAAATCGCGCGGATCACCGGATGCTCTGGCTGATAGGTCTGTAACAGCGCTGTTCCCGGTGCCTCGGCACGCCCTGCACGCCCCGCCACTTGCCGCATCAATTGAAAGGTCCGCTCGGCAGCGCGCAGATCAGATCCCATTAAACCAAGGTCCGCATCAATCACCCCCACCAATGTCAGGTTTGGGAAATTATGACCCTTGGCCACCAATTGCGTACCAATGATAATGTCCGCGGCCCCCTCGCTGATCGCCGCGATCTCAGCCTTCAAAGCCCGCGCAGACCCGTACATATCTGAACTCAACGTCGCAATCCGTGCGTCCGGCCACAGCACCGCCGCTTCTTCGCCCAACCGTTCGACCCCCGGCCCAACCGGGGCCAGTTTGCCTACCGCATCACAGGATGGACAGGCCTCTGGCATGGGTTTGCTTTCACCGCATTGATGGCAGACCAGACGTTTCAAAAAACGATGTTCCACCATCCTTGCGTCACAATCATCACAGCCAATTTGATGCCCACAGGCACGACACAGCGTAATCGGCGCATAGCCACGGCGGTTGATGAACAACATCGCCTGTTCGCCCTTTTCAAGGCGTTTGCTGACTTCGCTTTGTAAGGTGGGTGACACCCATTTGTCGCTTGCCAGTGCTTCGCCACGCATATCAATCGCGCCCATGGTAGGCATCACAGCAGGGCCAAAGCGCGACGTTAGATCCAGCCGGCGGTATTTGCCTGTTTCCACATTCACCCAGCTTTCGAGTGACGGCGTGGCCGAGGCCAACACCACTTGCGCGCCACAAATCGCCGCGCGCAGCACCGACATGTCACGTGCATTATACAATACGCCCTCTTCTTGTTTATAAGAGGTATCATGTTCCTCATCGACGACGATCAGCCCAAGGTTCTGAAACGGCAAAAACAAAGCTGAACGCGCGCCAATGACCAATTGCGCCTGCCCTTGCCCAACCATGCGCCAAATACGGCGGCGTTCGGTCATTGTGGCACCTGAATGCCATTCCGCAGGTTTCGCGCCAAAGCGTTCTTGCACACGCGTGAAAAATTGTTCGGTCAGGGCAATTTCAGGCAGCAACACCAATGCCTGCCGCCCGGCGCGCAATGCGGCTGCGATGGCCTCTAGATAGACTTCAGTTTTGCCCGATCCCGTCACACCGCGCAGCAATGTCGTGCCGTAGGTCTGCGCGCTTACACCCTCGGCCAACGCCTGCGCGCCTGCCGCCTGATCTGGCGTCAATTCTTTGCTTGGCAGGTCCGGGTCCATCCGCTGAAATGGCACATCGCGCGGTGAATCTTCCTCGAACACCGCACCTTGACCCACCAAGCCCTTCACAACGGATGCGGTAACCCCCGCCATTTCGGCCAGCTCTTTCAGCGTGAAAGACAGATCACCATACTCGGTCAAAGTCTCTAAAACCCGGCGGCGCGCATCGGTCATACGCTCTGGCTCAGACGCCCCACGCCGATAGACTTTGCGCATCGACGGCGGATCACCCAACCCCGGCGCACGTGTGGCAAGGCGCAGCATCGCAGGCATCGGCGTCAACGTATAGGCAGCGGCCCGGGTGAGAAACTCACGCATCTCGGCGCGCATTGGGGCGGCGTCCAGCACCCTGATCACATGGCGGATTTTCTTGATGTCATAGTCGCCCTTGCCCGGCCCCCAAACCACACCCAAAACTTTGCGCGGCCCCAACGGCACCTCGACAAACGCACCCAAATGGCAGCCGCCTTCAGGTGCCTTGTAGTCCAACGCACGCCCCAAGGGTTGCGTGGTCAACACCGACACCAAAGCGCCATGATCAAAGAATTCTTGGGACGTCACCAAAGGCTCCGATTGGACAATTTCAGGATTTGAGGGTTTCAGCAGGGCAGATCATGCGGTAAAGCCAACATCAACGCTCGCATCCTCATACGCAAGGACAACACATGAAATTTTTTGTAGATACCGCCGAGATTGACGCCATCGCAGAGTTGAATGATCTGGGGATGGTGGATGGCGTGACAACCAACCCGTCGCTGATCCTGAAATCTGGTCGTGACATTTTGGAAGTCACCAAAGAGATTTGTGATCTGGTTGATGGCCCGGTCAGCGCCGAAGTTGTGGCGCTTGAAGCCGACGAAATGATCGCAGAAGGCCGCAAGCTGGCCAAGATCGCGGATAACATCGCCGTGAAAGTACCGCTGACATGGGCAGGTTTGAAGGCCTGTAAGGTTCTGTCTGGCGAAGGCAACATGGTCAACGTGACCTTGTGTTTCTCTGCAAATCAGGCGCTGCTCGCCGCTAAGGCTGGTGCGACATTCATCTCACCGTTCATTGGCCGTTTGGATGATATTAACCTTGATGGCATGGACCTGATCCAAGACATTCGCACGATCTATGACAACTATGGTTTTGACACACAAATCCTTGCTGCCTCTATCCGCAGCGTGAACCACGTGCAGGATTGTGCGCTGATTGGTGCAGACGTGATGACGGCCCCGCCAGAGGTGATCAAAAAGCTGGCAACACATGTTTTGACCGACAAAGGTTTGGATCAATTTATGAAAGACGCGGCCAAGGGCAACATCAAAATCGTCTAGGTCCAAGGGTGGGCCACGCGCCCACCTTACCCGTGGACCTCGTAAGGTGGAGGCCCCCTCCACCACGCGATGCGCGTGACGCGCTTTGGCAACAGGTCGCGGTCTTGAACCGCAATATACAAAACAAAGGGGCAGATTTATTTCAACCCCCATGTTATACGACCCAAAATTAATAAGAGACGAATATGAGCAGCAGCCCCAAGATTGATGACGCCCTGCGTGAGGCGATCATTTCCAAACCCGATGTGATTCTGGACGATACCGACGTCATGCAGGCGTTGATCGCTGCCAACGAAAAATCGATGGGTGGCAATATCGTTGATTTGCGCGGCATCGCGATGGAACGGCTTGAGACCCGGCTGGACCGTCTTGAGGACACGCACCGCAGCGTGATTGCCGCCGCTTATGAAAACCTTGCTGGCACCAACCAAATTCACCGCGCCATCCTGCGCATGTTGGACCCCATTGAATTTGAATCCTTTCTGCGTGATCTGGGTGGCGAAGTTGCTGACATTTTGCGCGTTGATGCTGTCAAACTGGTGCTGGAATCAGTTCAAAATGACAGTGACCCTGCGGTCCAACGCCTTGGTGAAGTTCTAAGTGTCGCAGAACCTGGCTTTATTGACGACTATCTAACCCAAGGTCGCGGCGGTGCACCGCGTCAGGTCACGTTGCGCGGCGTGCAGGATGCGGCTGAACATATTTACGGCGGCAAAGCCGAATGGATTAGATCAGAGGCCTGTCTGAAACTTGATTTTGGCGCTGGCCGCCTGCCCGGCCTTTTGGTCATGGGGTCCGAAGACCCCCATATGTTTGGCCCACAACAGGGCACCGATCTGTTGACGTTCTTCACGGGCGTCTTTGAGCGTGCCATGCGCCGCTGGCTGTCTTGAACCCGGCGCGACCTTCCTCTGAGATTGGGTTGATCAGCCCCGCTGCACGTGATGCGCTACAAACTTGGTTGGATCACCAACGTGCCCTCAAAGGGGCCGCTGAAAACACGCTGACCGCCTATCAGGGTGATGTGGCTGATTTTCTGGCGTTCATGACTGTGCACAAGGGCGACAGCCAAGGGTTGGGTGCATTGGCCAAGATCACGATTTCGGATATGCGCAGTTGGATGGCCCGCACCCGCAGCGGCGATGTAGGACCACGATCCATGGCGCGCAAATTGTCAGCAGTTAAGGCGTTTTATCGCTGGCTGTCCGAGCGGGAAGGGTTTGAACCAACTGCCGTTTTGTCCACCCGGTCCCCCAAATTTCAGAAAAAACTACCACGCCCTTTGGCCATTGATGCAGCCAAGGCGTTGATTGACTGCGTTGAAATACAAACCGAAACGCCATGGGTGGCCGCGCGCGATGTGGCTGTGCTGACCCTGCTCTGGGGTTGTGGATTACGGATTTCCGAGGCGTTGGGCTTGAAAGGCGCTGATGCCCCCCTGCCCGATGTCCTGCGTATTGTCGGTAAAGGCGGAAAAGAACGTGTGGTGCCTGTGTTGCCCGCTGCACGGGATGCGGTTGATACCTACTTACGCGCTTGCCCACACCTTCAAACATCCGATGAACCGCTGTTTCGCGCCATTCGCGGCGGGGCGCTTGGCCCCCGTGCCATTGCCCAAGTCATGGCAAATGCACGCATGCAATTGGGATTGCCTGCCACCGCGACGCCCCATGCAATGCGTCATAGCTTTGCAACACATCTGCTGGATGCGGGGGGCGATTTGCGGGCCATTCAAGAGTTATTGGGCCATGCGTCGTTGTCCACCACACAAGCCTATACAGCCGTAGATACCGCACGTTTGATGGAAGTCTATAATCGCGCGCATCCCAAAGCGGCTGGGTGAGGTACGTTTTCTTTCAAAGAAAACGACCCGGAATTTTTGGAAAATTCCGTCTTCGCTTAGCGCGCCAGCGTCGCAACGAAACTTTGTGCGGCCACGGCGGGGTCCAGTGCCCCACTTGAAACCTGATCACTCAATGCCTCAAGCGCTGCGCGGGCATCCGGCGTTTGCAATTGCGCCAGCAGTCGCTGTTTTACGTCCTCATTGAACCAATACCGTGCCTGATCCGAACGCGTGCGTTCCCAAAATCCATTGTCACGCCGCCACCCTACCAGTTCCTGCAAAGCGTCCCATGTCTCGCTCAAGCCATGTTCCTCTAATGCCGACACAGTCATTGCCTTGGGAAACCCATCTGGGTCTTGTGGACGTTTGCGCAACAACCGCAAGGCCCCGGCATAATCTGCCCGCGTGCGGTTGGCGGCTGGTTTTAGATCTCCATCCGCTTTGTTCACCACAATCACGTCAGCCATTTCCATGATGCCACGTTTCACGCCTTGCAGTTCATCCCCACCCGCCGGGGCCAGCAGCAGCAAGAACACGTCCGACATTTCGGCAACAACCGTTTCGGATTGCCCCACACCAACCGTTTCAATCAGCACAACGTCATAACCTGCCGCCTCGCACAGCCGTACTGCTTCGCGGGTTCTGCGCGCCACACCGCCTAAATGGGTTTGGCTGGGAGATGGCCGGATAAAGGCGTTTGGATCGCGGCTTAACAAGTCCATGCGGGTCTTATCGCCCAAGATGGACCCACCAGAGCGTGACGATGACGGATCAACCGCCAGCACTGCAACCCGCAAGCCCTGCGCGGTCAACATTATGCCGAAACTTTCGATGAACGTGGATTTGCCCACACCTGGCGTGCCTGACAGGCCGATACGCAGGGCTTGGGCGTCTTGTGGCAACGCTGCCAACAACCGTGCCGCATCGGCCCGGTGATCGGTGCGCCCCGATTCCACCAAAGTAATGGCCCTTGCCAAGGCCCGTCGTTCACCCGCGACAATGCGTTTTGCCAGATCATCGATATCCATGGCGCATCTTTTGCCGCGTGGCAACAAAATGTCCATCCCCAACCCCTTGGCGCGTGCTCTGCTTTGCCTGATAAAGGTGCCATGACCTTTGCCCTGCCCATCGACAGCGTGATGCCCGACGTCATCGCCGCCCTGCGCGCTGCGGGGCGTGTGGTATTGCAGGCACCCCCCGGGGCCGGCAAAACCACACGTGTGCCTTTGGCGATGTTGGATGCCAAGCTGACTGTCCAGAAAATCATCATGCTGGAACCCCGCCGCCTTGCCGCACGCGCGGCCGCGGAACGTATGGCCGCGACATTGGGTGAGGATGTTGGACAAACGGTTGGCTACCGCGTGCGCGGGGCCTCTGCGATCAGCAAGAACACCCGTATCGAAGTTGTGACCGAGGGCATTCTGACACGAATGCTCCAAGAAAATGCGGACCTGCCGGGCATCGGCGCGGTGATTTTTGATGAATTTCATGAACGATCACTTAACGCTGATCTGGGGCTGGCGCTGTGTTTGGAAGTCGCGGGCGCATTGCGCGATGATTTGATGTTGGTGGCGATGTCCGCGACACTGGATGCAGCCCCAGTTGCCTCAATCATGGATGCGCCAATTGTCACATCTGAGGGCCGCAGTTTTCCAGTTGAAGATCGCTGGCTAGAGCGCCCCATGGGCAAACAGCGTTTTGATCATGCGGTTGCTGACTTGGTGCTTACAGCATTGTCAGAAACCGACGGGTCCGCGCTGGTGTTTTTACCCGGTGAAGGTGAGATCAGGCGGGTTGAGCGATTGTTGCAGTCACAAACGCTACCCGATTGCACAATCGCGCCGTTGTTTGGCGCGATGGATTTCAAAGCCCAGCGCGCGGCAATTGCCCCGATCAAATCGGGGCGTAAGGTTGTTTTGGCAACCTCTATCGCTGAAACTTCGCTGACCATTGAAGGCATCAGAATTGTCGTTGATGGCGGTCAGGCGCGGCGCGCGCGTTTTGATGCGGCATCAGGCATGTCGCGGCTGGTGACAGAGCGTGTCACACGCGCCGAGGCAACCCAACGGGCGGGACGCGCCGGGCGGGTGACGGCTGGTGTCGCCTATAAGCTGTGGACCAAAGGCGAAGAAGGGGCGCTTGCCGCCTATCCTCCAGCCGAGATCGAAGCCGGTGACCTGACCGGGTTTGCATTGGAGCTGGCTGTCTGGGGGGCGCAGGCCGCAGATTTATCGTTTGTGACACCGCCGCATGAGGGCCGATTAAGCGAGGCGCAGGGCGTTTTGCGTATGTTGGATGCATTGGATGAAGCGGGGCGGATTACGGCACATGGCCGCGCCTTGGCACGGCTGCCTTTGCACCCACGGTTGGCCCATATGGTCGCACGTGGCGGCAAATCTGCACCGATGTTGGCAGCGCTTTTGGCCGAACTTGACCCGTTGCGCGGCGCCTCTGTTGATCTGGCGTTGCGGATGGCCGCACTGACAGGCAAACGTCATGTAGCAGAGGCGCACGCCCCAACCCTTGCCCGCATTCGTCAAGAGGCAAAGCGTCTTGCGCGTGGACAATCGGGGGCTGGGCCAGATGATATTGGGGTCTTGGCCGCCCTCGCCTATCCTGATCGTGTTGGGTTGCGCCGCAAGGGGGATGCGCCACGGTTTGTCTTGTCAGGTGGCAAGGGTGCGGTGATGCCAGGTGCCGACCCGATGGCTGGTGAAACCCTGATTGTGGCAACCGATCTGGATGGTGATCCGCGTGAGGCAAAGATCAGGCAAGCGGCGCGGATTTCAGAGCGCGCATTGCGCGAGGTATTTGGTGACCAAATTGCGTGGCATGATCTGTGCACATGGTCACGCCGCGAAAATCGGGTTTTGACGCGACAACAGGAACGCCTTGGTGCCTTGGTTCTGGATGACCGTACATGGTCTGACGCATCATCAGACGCAATTGCAGTCGCGATGTTAGACGGCGTGCGGCAGTTGGGCCTCTCCCTCACTGCGCCCGCATCTCGGTTCTTGTCACGCGCACGGTTGATGGAAACTGATTTTCCCGATTTCAGCGAACCCTATTTGATGCAAACCCTTGAGGAATGGCTGTTGCCGCATCTGAATGGGGTGCGTTCTGCAGGTGATTGGAAGCGGTTTGATCTGTTGCCCGCCCTCAAGGCGCGCTTGGATTGGGATCAAACGCAAGCCTTAAACCGCGCAGCACCGCCGCATTTCGACACGCCTTTGGGACGCAGCGTGCCAATTGATTATTCGGGCGCGCAGCCGCAAATATCATTGCGCTTGCAAGAGGTGTTTGGCGTCACCCAGCACCCGTTGATTGCAGGGCAACCTTTGCAAATGACGCTCTTATCCCCTGCCCAGCGTCCGGTTCAGGTCACCACCGATTTGCCGGGATTTTGGGTCAGCTCATACGCCGATGTACGCAAGGACATGCGCGGGCGATATCCGCGCCATCCTTGGCCAGAGGACCCAACACAGGCTGATCCGACACTGCGCGCGAAACCGCGCGGAACATGATGATTTACAAGTCCAAATGGACGTCGGGCCAACGCAGGTTATGCATCAGCCCGACGGTTACTCAGCATCAAAGGGCGAACCCTTTGTGGCACCATTTATTGTTTGATGGGGTTGAGGCAGATCGTATCGACCATGCCGCAGCTTCCATCTGAACAAATACACGAACACAATTGCGAAGTAGTTTCAGACAGTACAGGTTTTTTGATAAAACTTTAGACTATGCGTAGGCGGGTCGCACAATTTGCACCAACCCTCTAAAGCGCTGACACAATTCCTGTCGCCAAAATGCTGCCTGTTGGCGTTCCGTCAGGTGCACCGCCCGTGGGCTCGTCGCTGATTGCAAAAGTGATTGTTGCAACCTGCCCCAACATTTCGTCAGGCAAGGCCACGCGCGTGACGTCACCTGCGGGCAGAACCCCCAATGAAATGGGCGCTTGATCCGGCAATATCGCCCAAAGTTCCAACACACGGCCATCAGGGGCCCCGCCAACCAGACGGCGCAGGGCAATATCGCCGCGTGCGGTATCAACAACGGCAAGCACTTCAAGTGTACTTTCGCCAGACATCTGCGCCGCATAGATCTGTGCAGGCATTGTGTCAGGCGCGGGGCGTAGCATCGGCATGGCAATATAAGCCAGCGCGAGAACAGCGGCGAGGCTGATCCCCTTCCAAACCCACAAGCGCTGTGTCAAAGGCACACGCACCTTTGGAAATAACCGCACCAAGAGGTCTTTCTTGGCACGTTTGCGCGGGGACACAGGTTTGATATCGTCCGTCAACGCAACAAAGCGTTCCTGCCAGCCCGCGACTTTTGCCGCAAAAGGTGCGTCACGGTTCAGCCTGCCCTGTGCGGCCTGTAGCGCGTCACCCGTCGTTAAGCCCAGCGCCATTTCAGCGGCCAAAAAATCATCATCCTGCGCGGGGTCCTCGGGTGGTATTTGGGGTGTATCGCTCATGTGCTCATACAATCCCGCAGCGCGATTAAACCCCGGCGCAACCACGTGCGCATCGTATTAAGCGGCACGTCGAACCGTTTGGCCAAATCAGCGTATGTGTCACCATCCAGATAAGCACCGCGCACTGCCGCCGCTTTGTCATTCTCAAGTTGATCAAGGCAGCCGCTCAACTTGGCTGCCTCTGAGGATGCGACAGCATATTCTTCAGGTGAAGGGCCGGGTGCAGCCAGTTCAAAGCCCGGCGCATCCACGTCTTGGTGTCCCTTTTTGCGGGCACGTAATCGATCAATTGAGGTATTGCGTGCGATGGTGATCAGCCATGTCATCGGGGACAGACCATTGACCTGATAGCGGTCAGCGTTGTTCCAGATTTTCACGAATGTATCCTGCATGGCGTCCTCTGCCGCGGCCCGTTTGTTCAAGACACGCAGACATACACCAAAGAGTTTCGCGCTGACACGATCATAGAGCACCTCAAATGCGGCGCGGTCCTTGAGCGCCACGCGGGCAATCAGGTTTTCGATCTCAGTCCGATCCATGTGCCATCTCGCTCAAGCCGCAATTGCGGCGGTGGGTGGTAAGAACTCAGATGATCCTGCACGACCGCCTTAGCAGGGTTACATCTGGCATAGCTGGTGGAAAAGTCAAACCGGCTCTTGTGTATAGCGTCGTAATTCCGCGCGCGCGACTTGGCGGCGGTGCACGGCGTCTGGCCCATCCGCAAGGCGCAAAGTGCGCACATGGGTCCACGCATTGGCCAATGGCGTGTCTTGGGAAATGCCCATGGCACCGTGCATTTGCACCGCTTCGTCAATGACCTTGAGGGCAACGCGGGGGGCCACAACTTTGATCTGGCTGATCCACGGGGCGGCGGCGCGTTTGTCGCCCTGATCCATGTACCACGCCGCCTTTAGGCACAGCAGCCGGGCCATTTCGATCTCCATCCGGCACTCTGCGATAATGTCATAATTCGCCCCAAGACTGGACAACGGCTTGCCAAAGGCTTCGCGCTGCAAGGACCTGCGGCACATCTGCTCAAGGGCTGCCTCAGCCTGACCAATGGCACGCATACAATGATGGATGCGACCGGGTCCAAGGCGGCCTTGAGCGATTTCAAATCCACGCCCCTCGCCCAGCAATAGATTTTCGGCAGGCACGCGCACGTCTGTAAAGCGGATGTGCATATGACCATGCGGAGCGTCATCATGGCCATAGACCTGCATCGGACGCAGCACCTCGATGCCGGGGGTTTCTGCATCCACAACGATCATCGATTGGCGATTGTGCTTAGGCAGATCATCACCGCCAGTTTTCACCATCACAATATAGACTTTGCAGCGCGGGTCGCCTGCCCCCGATGCCCACCACTTTTCACCGTTCAGCACATAATCATCACCGTCACGCACGCAGGACATACGGATGTTGGTCGCGTCCGAACTGGCAACATCGGGTTCTGTCATCAGATACGCGGACCGGATTTCCCCGTCGAGCAATCGCGCCAACCAATGATCTTTCATCGCTTGGGTGCCGTAGCGTTCAAATACTTCCATGTTGCCGGTATCGGGTGCAGAGCAGTTGAACACCTCAGCGCCCAGCGGCGTTTTACCCATTTCCTCAGCGAAATAAGCGTATTCAACGGTGCTCAACCCGATACCCTTAGCGCTGTCGGTGAGCCAGAAATTCCACAAGCCTGCGGCTTTGGCTTTGGCCTTGAGCCCCTCAAGGATTTCCGCCTGACGGTCCGTATAAGTCCAGCGATCCCCTTTGCCGATTTCGCTGTGATATGCATCTTCCAGTGGCACGACCTCATCGCAGATCATGGCAACAACCCGGTCCAGCAGATCACGATTTTCTGGGCGCATATCGAAATTCATAGTGAGGTTCCCTTTGGCTGACGCAATGCAGGGCTTTCCCCGCCCGCCTAGAGTTGCTTAGATTGCCACAACTTGTCCATGGGGCATGAGGGGGACGTTACGTGCACAGCTATGATCATGGTGAATTGCAGAAATATCTGGCGGAGCATGTGCCGGGATTTGGCGCGCTGGATGCGGTTGAGAAGTTTTCAGATGGTCAGTCAAACCCCACCTACAAGGTCACTTCTGGTGCGCAGCAATACGTTTTGCGCGCCAAACCACCCGGCACATTGTTAAAATCTGCCCATGCTGTGGATCGTGAATACCGCGTCATGCAGGCCTTGGCCGATACGGATGTCGCGGTGCCAAAGGTTCTGCATTTGTCTGGCAGCGATAGCCCGATGGGTACACAATTCTTTGTCATGGAGATGGTGCAGGGGCGGATATTTTGGGATCCCGCATTGCCGGAATTGGACGTGGCAATGCGCGGACGCGTCTATGACGCGATGAATGCGACTTTAGCGGCCCTTCATTCTGTTGACCCAGTGGCCGTTGGCCTTGGCGATTATGGCAGGCCTGGCAATTATTTTGAGCGCCAAGTGACGCGTTGGTCCGGGCAGTACCGCGATGCGGAAACCGACGCGCTGCCGGATGCGAATTGGGTGATGGATTGGTTGGCTGCCAACATGGTTGCCGATGACGGCGCGCAGTCAATCGTGCACGGCGACTACCGGATCGACAATATGATCTTTGCGCCCAAAGGCGAAACCGTGGCCGCCCTGTTGGATTGGGAGTTATCGACGCTGGGCCATCCGCTGGCTGACCTTGCCTATCAATGCATGCATTGGCGCCTGCCACATGCGGGTCATTTTCGGGGGTTGGCGGGTGTGGACAGGGCGGCAATTGGGCTGCCCTCAGAGACCGAATATATTGATCTGTATTGCCACCGCCGCCAAATCGCCCGGCCTGACAATTGGAATTTCTATGTGGTGTTCTCTTACTTTCGCTTGCTGGCGATCCTGCAAGGGGTGTTGAAACGCGGGCTGGATGGCAATGCATCGAACCCAAAAGACAGCGATATGTTGCGACAGGTGATCGCGCTGATGGCGAAAGATGCGCGCACACTTGCAGGCAAGTGACGACGGCCAATACGCCTGAAGGAATGGTTGACAGCCCCCGCTTGATTGACGCCAATGGCGAAATCAAAACAGGAGAACCCACGATGACCGGACCACAACATGAAACCTATGACGTGGTTATTGTCGGGGGGGCGATCTTTGGGTCATCACTGGCTTGGTGGCTGACCAGAACGCCGGGGTTTGGCGGCAAAGTGTTGGTGGTGGAACGTGACCCGACATATGAGTTCGCGTCAACCAGCCACACCAATTCGTGCATCCGCCAGCAGTTCAGCAACCGCACCAACATTCAGGTGTCGCAGTTCGGCGCTAAGTTCATCAAGAACTTTCGCCAGTTTATGGGCGGTGATCCCGAAGTGCCTGATCTGCCCCTGCAAAGCTATGGTTACATGTATCTGGCCGATACGCCCGAATTCGCGCAAACGTTAAAAGAAGGGCAAGCCATTCAATCCTCGCTTGGCGCACAGACCAAGCATATGAGCCGTGATGAAATTGCCGCCGAATATCCGTTTTACATGCTTGATGATATCATCGCGGCCAATCACAACAAGGTCGATGAAGGATACTTTGACGGCGGCACGATGTTTGACTGGTTCAAACGGATGGCACGTCGCAATGGTGTGGAATACATCCATGACGAAGTTGTCGACATGACGTTAAACGCAACTAAGTCAGGTGTTGATGCTGTCACGTTGAAGTCTGGGAAAACCATCAGTGCTGGCACGGTTGTCAATTGCTCTGGCCCGCGCGCTGCGGCAACGGCTGCGATGGCTGGTATCGACCTGCCCGTACGCCCGCGCAAACGCTATACGTTTATCTTTGATGCCGCCAACCCGCTGGATCGTGATCTGCCACTGACCATTGACCCCTCTGGTGTGCACATGCGTTCTGAGGGGAAATATTACCTTGCAGGTTGTCCGCCTGATGTGGACCCCGATGTCGCCTATGATGATTTTGGATTTGATCATGCGCTGTGGCAGGAAAAGGTTTGGCCGATTGTCGCAACGCGCGTGCCTGCCTTTGAACAGGTCAAGGTGATCAACGAATGGGTGGGGCATTATGCCTTTAACACCTTTGATCAAAATGCGATTTTAGGACGCCACACTCAGGTTGATAATTTCATCTTTCTCAACGGTTTCTCCGGTCATGGGTTGCAACAATCCCCTGCGATGGGGCGTGGCATTGCGGAATTGATCACGCATGGGGCCTATCGGTCGCTTGACCTAAGCCCGTTCAATTACGAACGTATCGAAAAGGGCGAAAAGTTTGAGGAAAAAGCAGTGATATGAAGCTTGCGGAAAACACATTTCTCAAGGCCATTCGCGCAGGTCAACAACAGGTCGGACTGTGGATTTCGTTAAGTCACGCTTATGCCGCAGAAGCAGTTGCGCCTGCCGGATACGACTGGGCGCTCTTGGATATGGAGCATAGCCCGAACGAATTGGGATCACTTCTGGGCCAGTTACAAGCCTTTGCGGCCAGCGAGACAACGGCCATAGTGCGGCCCGATTGGAATGATCCGGTCAAGGTGAAACGCCTGCTCGATATGGGCGTGCCGGGAGTGTTGTTTCCGATGGTGCAGACAATTGAAGAAGCCAAGGCCGCCGTTGCGGCCTGTCGTTATCCACCCCACGGCATACGCGGTGTGGCTGGCACGATGCGCGGCAATAAATTTGGCCGGGTTAAGGATTATTACACCGAAGTCGAAAAACAAACCGCGATCCTGATCCAGCTTGAGACAGTGCAAGCTGTCGAGAATGCAGTTGCATTTGCGGATGTTGAGGGCGTCGATGGTATCTTCTTTGGCCCTGCTGACATTGGCGCAGACATGGGGCTGCTGGGTGATCCGATGCACCCTGACATCTGGGCGTTGATCCGCCCTGCCGCACGTCTGTTGATGGAACGTGGGATGCCCGTTGGTACGCTGGTTTCTAACCCCGATTTTGCGGCTGAGCTGCTGAACGATGGGTTCAGCTTTGTTGCTTGTGGGTCTGATGCGGGATTGCTGGCGCGCGGTGCGGATAATCTGCTGGCGAATGTGCGCGGCAAACTGATTTGAATTTGAAATATACGAGGTAACGAGATGAAGATGAAAAAACTGGTGCTAACAGGTGCTGCCGGGCGTTTGGGATCATATTTGCGCGAACCGCTGGCCGCGATGTGTGACGAACTGGTCAGCACAGATATCGCGGATGATCTGGGCACGCTTTATCCCGGCGAGACTTATGTGAAGGCTGATCTAGCCAGCTATGACGCGATCCACCCGATCCTTGAAGGCGCGGATATGGTGATCCACTTTGGCGCAATCGTGGATGAAAAACCATTCGACGAATTGCTGGGACCAAACTTTGTCGGGTCCTACAACATTTGGGAGGCCGCCTATCAGCATGGTGTGCGCCGCGTCGTCTATGCCTCGTCCATCCATGCGGTTGGGATGCATAAAAAGGCTGACTTTATCGGCATTGATGCCCGGCACCGCCCCGATACGTTCTATGGTCTCGCCAAATGTTTCACCGAAGATTTGGGCAGCATGTACTGGGACAAACGGGGGTTGGAATCTGTGCATCTGCGTATTCTATCTGCGGCGCAGGTCAACAACGCCCGCGCGCTGGGATCGTGGTTGTCCTATGACGATCTTATCCAACTTGTGACCCGCGCCATTGATACCCCATCTGTCGGGTTCTCGATTATCTATGGCGTGTCCAACAACGACCGCGCGCCTGTGGACAATGCCAAGGCGTCCTTCCTTGGCTATCGCCCCAAAGACAACGCTGAACAATTCGCGGCAGAGGTTTTGTCAAATCAAGAAGGCGCCGTTGATACAACCGATCCCGGCGAGATGTGCCATGGCGGGCCGTTCGCCAAGGTCGATCTAGGGCAAAGTGGCTTGGCCCAAATGAACGTCATCAATGACAAGAAAGAAACCTGAGTCCTTACCAACTGACAGCTTAACTTGCGAGATGCGCGTGCCCCTTGGGCGCGCGCATTTCTACTTTGGGCTGTAAGAATAGTTAACACTTCTTTGATCTGGCATTTCATGTAATAATTTTAACTAATTCATATTTTTAAACTGATTTTTTTGGAGATTCCCTCATGCGTTTGTTTGATGCACTGCGCCGCGTGGCTATCGCGCTGATGCTGCAACTCATCTTGGCCTCACCTGCAACCGCGCAATATTTTAGTGAGAAGGGATCAGAAGAACTCACGCTGATCGTCCCGTTCAACGACGATATCCGCACCCGTAATAAGGTTCTGATTTACACGAATGTGGCCCAAGAGAACAACGCGTTTTTCTATGTTGCGCGTAATTTTAAAATCCGTTTCCTAGGTCTTCATGGCGAAAGCGAAGATATGCTTTTGATGGACCATTACATGGGCCAAGTCTGGCATCAAGATAATGCGCTTGGGACTTCGGTAACGTCATTGCCGCCCTATTCGACACCCTACTCAAGCGCCAAGACGGTACAGGCCGGGGCCATTGATTTGCATGACATTCCAATCCCCGCCTCCATCGGCCCAATCGTCGGGGTCATGTTGATTACACCAGGCAATTATGATTGGAAAATTGACAAGATCGTGGTTGATGGTCGGTCATTTGTGTTTGATCCGTCTTACGGAAAGCAAGGCTTTCGACGCTATGCCTCCCACTTTATTTTGGGGCAATCCACGGGGGATTACACGCCTCTGGCGACGCCGTTCAAAACAACCTATCGCGCCTTGATATCTAAGGCGAATAACCGCCAAGGCATCACAGTCCAATCCGATCTGTGGAACAGCAAAGAAAGCGTCGCAAAGCAAGATGCCAGCGCCTATGACGCCACCCAGACCTACAGTGAACCAACGCGGCCAGAACACCAAAAATCTGTGACGGTGCGCGTGGCGTTTGACGGGTTAAGCAATAGTGGCTTGCAAGTTGGCCCTGTTCTGGACCTCACATTGGTCTCAAGGAATGGACGCAAAAGCAAACAGCAACGCACAACTGGACCGCTTCTGTTCGGTGAAAAATTCGTGACGTTCAAGGACATTCCCGGCGACTTCAAAGTCGATAGTGTTCAGCTTAAACTTGTCACTCTTGATATTCCTGAATGTGATCGCAACAGGTCACTCCGTTGCGGTCCCAAGAATGATGCGCAAAGCGCAGATATCACAGAACTTTCAATCTTGATCGAAGAGGCGCTGACCCCGGAATTGATTTTCAACGGAACGGCCAAACTATCAGAAAACGGTCAAACCACTGCAACCATTCTGCGCAATTCCTTTCGTGGCGGAGTGCTGCTGAGTGAACTTGGCAATACCGCGACGCAAGAGACATTGCTTGCGCGCAGTGCGGCGCAAACCTTTAGCCCATTGGGCAACACCGATGCGGAACGCGCAGTGATCGAGCGTGTTATCACGCAGCACAAAGTTGATGATATCGCATTTGAGACATGGTTTCGTGACGTTGCCGATTTTGAAGTCGACGTGACGACAATCTTGCGGGACATTGAGGACGAACTTGGTGCCTATAACCTCACCACCGCGCAGCAAGACCTCTGGCATGATGTCCTCAAAGCCCGCTTTTTCCACGCCCTGACAGATCGCAAAAACGCGCTCAAGGTCTTTCTGCGTTTGGAAGCGGGCCTCGAAGATAGCTACAAAGATTTCACAACTGAACTTTTTGCGATGGATCAGTTCTTTGGCTTGGCGACGGGCCAACGCGTCAGAAACGCGCCCAAAGCGGTTGTTAAAGAAGATCACACATTGGGATTTCTGGAAACCACCTTTGGCATTCTGAGTTCGGTGTCAGAAGCGGCCGGGCCGGAAGGTGAAATCGCCTCAACCGTGTTCAGTGTCCTTGGCGGGCTGACCAACATTGTCGGAAAGCTGATTGATGATCCAGACGAGGACATTCCCGATGGATTTGTCGATCAAACAATCATCGATGACACAGGCAATCAGAACAAGCTCAGCATCATGGCCGCGAACGAACGGCTTGATCTGTTGCAACAGCGGAAAAAGACGTTGGTGGCGATGGCAAAGGCCCGCGCATTGGTGTTGCGTGACCTGTCGCTGTTGCAGGAACTGGCGCAGGTGCAGGTCGATTATACGCTGAACATCGCACCAATCGGCAGTGCATCTGACGCCAATCTGGAAATGCGCGATGCGCTTGGCAAAGAGTTTAAACAAAAATCGCAAACGGCCATTCGCACCTATCTGGTGCGTAAATATCTGCCCGTGCGTGGCACGATCTATGGCAAACCTGTGATTTCTGATCGAAAATCAGTAGCGCGTGGCCTGTTCCCGCCGCGTCAGGAATGGCCAGCACAACGCGATGTCGCCCGATCAAAAGCGTGCAGTGACGGATGTGACGGCGTGCTGGCGTTTAGCGGCAACATCCTGCCAATAGTCCACAACAACTTGTTCCATTGGCTTCGTGAGTATGAAACCCAACACTATGAATGGCACCTTGCATTGGGCGGCACGGGGGCGGAGGGGATAAAACTCGCAGCCGAGGTCAGCGTGAGCAGCCAACGGATCAAAAGCACATGGGATTATGTGACATCTGTGATCACGCCAGAGGACGCGTTTTACCTGATCGCCTTGCAAGACGAGCCCTCGATACAGGTGTCTCAGCGCAACTATGTATATGGCTTGAAAAGGTATTATTTTAACGCCGCAGAACCGCCCGTGCCCAATTTCTATGGGACCTATGGCTTTTCTAAAACGGCGACGCGGATCGACAAACCCCTGCCCAGTTGGCCACCCGGCAGCAATAGCGGGGTCACGGTACGCGACATCGGCAATGCGCCGATGCGCGCGATTGACCAGCTCTGCCAGCGCGCCAATGTGACCAATCAAGCGCGGCCAATTTTTGGCGAACCCGAGATCAATCCGACATGCGTTAGGTCCATCAAAGGTGTACGTGATCTGCCCGGGCGGCCCGTTCAGGGAATGGTGACGCTCCGCTATATGACCTATGATTACACCGATGGTGACGTCAAAGATACGGTCGTGGTACCGGGTGCATGGGTGGTGCTGGATTAAGCGTGTGTGGCACGCCATCTGATTGTGGACAACGCGAGGCTTTTAAGTCAGGCTTTAGTTTACTTGTTATAATTCAGGTCTACTTAATATGGCGATCAAGATCGAGATGCTTAGGTGCTTTGTCATGGTTGCCCAACACGGCAGCTTGTCTGACGCGGCAAGTGCGCTGGGGCGCACGCCCTCTGCGGTGTCAATGATGTTGAAACAGTTTGAAGATCACGTCGGATCCCCCCTGTTTGAAACGGCGCGCAAATCGCGGCTAACCCCATTGGGGGATGCCGTATTTGAAGAAGCAAACAGCGCAGTGTCGCATTTTGAGAATTCAGTTAGTGTGATTGAAGGTCTATCTCGATCTGAGCTTGGGCATTTAAGACTGGCGGTTACGCCTTCGGTTGCGACATCCATTTTACCACAAGTCATTATCAAGTTTGCGCATAGCTATCCAAATGTACAAATCGACATTCGCGACATGGATTCGGCTGCAATCACCCGTGAACTGATGCGCGAGCGGGCTGATATCGGGATTGGAACACTTGCCACGATCGAGGGCATGACCAGTGTTGAACTGTTCAGCGACGCCTTTGGCGTTGTTTGCCGCAAGGACCATCCACTTGCCCAAAACTGGGATCAACTCACTTGGCAGGACGTGCATGACCACGTCTTTATTGCGAACGGGTTATGCCACCTGATCACTGATCCAGATTTTGCGCCAATTTTAACAAATTCACGCTTAATGATCCCAAACACGGCATCGCTTTTGGCATTGATCCGTGAGGGTGACTCTATCACGGTATTGCCGCGACTGGCAGTTGCCGGTTCGCAGCATGACGTCGCGTTTCTACCGTTAACAGATATTACAGCCCGCCGAACTGTTCAGATCGTTTCAAAACCCGCCTATGCCTTGCTGCCCGCAGCACGAGAGTTCTTGAAACTGATTACTGAGATGATGCGCGATAAGGCATTTATGCACACGCTACAGTTTCAGAAAATCTGATTTAGATTACAATTAATTCTAAATGCCTGAATTTTGATCTTACGTTATATGATATTCACGCGACCCCGCGCCCGTATTTTCTAAGGAACATGTCATGACAAAATCAAACTTAAACTACATCGCTGGAGAATGGGTTGCTGGCAGTTCTGAAATCGAAAACCGCAATCCATCAGATCTGAGCGATTTGATTGGCATGTTCGCACAGGCAACCCCGGATCAGTTGGACGCAACGCTGGATCAAGCGCGTCGCGCACAGATTGAATGGGCCGCATATGGGATCGAACGCAAATACAATGTATTGATGGCGATCGGCAATGAAATGATGGCGCGCGCCGAAGAGCTAGGTACATTGTTGGCCCGCGAAGAAGGCAAGCCAATGGCCGAAGGTAAAGGCGAAGTGTACCGCGCCGGGCAATTCTTTACCTACTACGCAGCCGAAACCCTGCGCCAAATGGGTGACACAGCTGACTCCGTGCGTGACGGTATCGAAATCGACGTGCGCCGAGAGGCCGTGGGTGTTGTTGCGATTATCTCACCTTGGAACTTTCCAACCGCCACAGCCTCTTGGAAAATTGCGCCTGCACTTTGCTATGGCAACGCCGTGGTTTGGAAGCCTGCGAACATCACACCTGCATCCGCTGTAGCACTGGTAGAAATCATTGCGCGTCAGGACATTCCCAAAGGGTTGGTATCATTGGTTATGGGCGCGGGTCGCGCCATTGGGCAACGCTTGGTCGAAAGCCCCAAAGTCAACGCGATCAGCTTTACGGGTTCTGTTCCTGTGGGCAAAGGTATCGCCGCCGCAGCTATCCAAAACCTGACACGGGTACAGATGGAAATGGGATCAAAAAACGCATTGGCCGTTATGGATGATGCCGACATTGATTTGGCCGTCACACTGGCACTGGGTGGTGCCTTTGGGGGAACAGGCCAAAAATGCACAGCGTCCTCGCGCCTTGCGGTACATAGTGCAGTGCATGATGAATTCGTGGAAAAGCTCGTCGCTGGTGCCAAGGCGATGAAAGTTGGTCACGCGCTTGAGGCGGGCACGCAATTAGGTCCGGTTGTGTCTGAACAGCAGTTGAACGAGAATTTGGCTTATGTCGATCTGGCTGCGCAGGAAGGCGCTGAATTGCTTTGTGGTGGTCAGCGTTTGGAAATGCCGCATGACGGCTATTACATGTCCCCCGGTGTCTTTGTTGGCACCAGCAACGACATGCGCATCAACCGCGAAGAAATGTTTGCGCCACTGGCCTGTGTGATCCCTGTATCGGGCTATGACGAAGCATTGCACGTTGTGAATGATACAAACTTTGGCCTGACCGCTGGCATCGTGACAACCAACCTCGCACGCGCCACGCATTTCCGCCGCAACGCACAATCTGGCTGCGTCATGGTGAACTTGCCAACTGCTGGTACAGATTATCACGTGCCGTTTGGTGGTCGGGGCGACAGTTCTTATGGACCACGCGAACAGGGCAAGACGGCGGCAGAATTCTATACTATCGTGAAAACATCCTACATCTCATCCGGGGTTCCTTCATGATGCGGATCGACAACTTACAATACGCCAACTGGTCTGAAAAAATCTTTCGCCAGATGCGTAAGGGTGGCGTGGACGCTGTGCACGTCACCATCGCCTATCATGAGAATTTTCGCGAAACCGTGTTGAACTTTGAACAATGGAACCGCTGGTTTGAGCAATATCCAGACCTGATCATGAAAGGCCAATGGGCCAGTGATGTGGATGTCGCCCGGGAAACCAATCGCACGGCGATTTTCTTTGGGTTTCAGAACCCCAGCCCGATTGAGGATGATATTGGCTTGGTCGAGATCGTGCACACCCTTGGCGCGCGCTTCATGCAGTTGACCTATAACAACCAGTCCCTGCTCGCGACGGGCTGTTACGAGGCCGAGGATACAGGCATCACCCGGATGGGCCGCCAAGTGATCAAGGAAATGAACCGCGTGGGGCTGGTGGTGGACATGAGCCATTCTGCGGATCGCTCCACCATTGAGGCGGCGGATATCTCCGAGCGCCCCATCGCGATCACGCATGCCAATCCGTATGAATGGTCGCCCGCATTGCGCAACAAAAAGGATGATGTGATCCGGGCGGTGACACAAAATGGTGGCATGTTGGGCTTTTCGGTCTACCCTCATCACTTGAAGGATAAATCAGATTGCACCGTGGAAAGTTTCTGCGACATGATCGCGCGCACGGCGGACAAGTTTGGCGCAGAGAACCTCGGGATTGGCACGGACCTGTGTCAGGACCAGCCTGACAGTATCGTGGAATGGATGCGCGTGGGGCGGTGGTCTAAAGAGATCGATTATGGTGAAGGATCGGCTGCCGCCCCCGGTTTCCCGCCGATGCCGAGCTGGTTCAAGGACAACCGTGATTTTGGCAATATCGAAGCGGGCCTGCGCGCTGTCGGGATGAATGAGGCTGAAGTCGCGGGCATTATGGGTGACAATTGGCACCGCTTTTATGAAGCGAATTTCACGCCGCAGAGCTAAGGAGACACGAGATGATCCCGCACCCAGATACATATACGCAGGTCCCTTTGCGCGACCCGGCACAGGTGATGCGGCTTGCACGCTTGGGATCGTTTCATCAATCCCGTCTGTCCTTTATGCGCATCCTGACCCGCCGCATGACCCGCGAAAACTGGACCTTCTCGCGACCCATTTTTGATATCGATGCATCCGGTGTCGGCCATGCGGTGTTTTGTGCGCACACGCCGGACCGGACCTATTCACTAGTCGCCTTCGCCCATGATCTGCCTGCGGATAAGCGATCTGACCGGGTGATTGCAGAGGCGTGGGACAGCACATTTACCCTGTTTGATGGGGTGCCCACGGCAGATGATATCGAACGCCTGCGTCAGAATATCCCGCTGCAAGAAGCGGGTCGGGTGACTGAGAAAGAACTATCGGTTTCGCGTGCCAACAGATCCGTGCGCCTGTGGGAACATGTGGTGTCCAGTCTTGCCGCAGGTCAGCAACCCGACGTCGCAGAGATCGCCAAGGTTGGTTATTTGATGCGCACAACGGCGGTCTATGGGTCTGGAAAACTAGGCGCGGCAGATCGTGAGATGATCGCGAACCGCCCGGAATTCTCTGCCCCTTTTCAGGCGGAAATGCTGTCGGTTTTTCTGATCCGCACCTATGTGCGTGACCTGGCGCAGCACATGGCAGAGGCGCGGGGGGGCGACAAAACAGCGAGCCTTGATCCAGCAATCGCGCGCCGCATGGGCATCGGCAATTCAACGGGCCTCGGCATGGCCCCGTTTCTGCTTAACCACCCTAAGTTGATCAACAATTGGATCAGCGCCCGCGAAACCGCAATTGCCCGTGTGCGCGGCCTGCTGACTGCCACTGACCAAGAGATCGCGCTATTTCGTAACCTCTTGGCACGCTCGCTGGTCTCTGCGAACCTGTGGCATTCAACCCACGACATCCAGATCGAAAAACTGGGCGTTTTACGTGCTGATTTGAAACGATTAAAAGACCACGTCGATGTTACCGATTTGCTGGGGCACAACCCGTGGCAACATCTGTTCACTTGGTCCGAAGCCGAACTTGGCCTTGATGCGCAGGAATGTCTGGCGTCGCTGATGTTGGAGCCTTATGGGGCCTTGGTGGATGGACTGGCAGATCACATGTCAGACGCGGAAGTTGTGCATTTTCGCATCGATGGTTCAATGCATGCAGCAACCCTTATCGATATTCTAAAGCGTTCATATGTCTGGGCGTTGAACACAGATTGGCACGACAAACAGAACTGCGCGCGCGCATGGTATGTGTCTGAGGAAAAGCTGGAACCGCGTTTGGGTGAACGCTTTGATGAACCGATTACACCCTATGAACAGCCCCTCGCCCCCGGTCGTGACGCGGCAGCATTATATGAGGCGCTGAAAACCTGGAACGCAGATGCCCCCATCGCGACGTTTCTGTTGGCCCATCCAGAGCACCGCCATACGGTACGCCGTGCCCAGATCGTTGCTGCCGCGCCTTACGGTGAAATACAGGACAACACCATTGGGTCAGACCTGATGCCCATCGACATGCTGCGGTGCAAATTGTCGTTCTTTGGGGCCACGCATTTTGACCCCAGATCAGACCGCTGGGTGCGTATCTGCCTATTCGGCAATGCGCCCTATCCCGAAGACCTGCAATCAGAGACCGGGGATGATTGGCCTTATCCTGCGCTGGATCAAGACATCGCATGAGCTATTCGCTCAACGAAATTGAAGCGCTCTCAAAACGCGCGGCGCGCGGGGCTGGCCTGTCTTGGGGCATTGCTGAGGAAGCGGGTAAAGCCGCACGTTGGCTTGCATCACATGACTTGCCCGGCGTTGAATTGCTGGCGCATGTCTTGGTCCAAAACGATGATATCGCGTTGCGTGATCTGACGCCAACATCGCTAGAAGGCATCTGGAAATCCCCAGGGGGTACGATGTGCCCGCTGCTTGCCGGGGCCAGCTTGAACGACTGCGCACAGCGCTTGCTAACGGGGCAGGCTATCGAAATGACAGGCGTGTCGCATCCTTTAATAGTGCTGCCTTTTGCGGCTTGGGCGGCGATCCACATAGAAACGGGTGTTGCACTGACATGGGTGAATGTTCGACTTGAAACCGACGGATTTGGCGTGTGGATTGATGGCCCGCAAGATCAGATCAGCACGACTATGCCTGTTGAACTGACCTGCACACGCGCCGAGAACCGCACTGATCCAGCACAGCCCCCCGCCCAGCGCGGCATCGCACAGGTGGCGGCTTGGGACATGCTCAATAGTTTTGCCCACCGCACCTATGCCCCCGCGACAGAAGAGTCGCGAAACTTGGGGGCTGGGGCGGGGACGTCGGATAACGACTAGTAAAATGATCGAAATTAGAGTTTCGAAACACCCTCAACCACTCAACCGGGTCTCTCTCTACCCGATGACTTGCACCCCTGCCCCCACACCGTAAAGTAGTGGATGAGGAGAGCGGGATGGAGAAAAAGATATTGCATGCGGGCAACATCGGGGTTGCCTTTGCCACGGTTGCACAGGCGGCGGATGTGACGCTGACCATGGGGGCCGGAACGGCGATCACCTCGGCGCTGGCTGCCCTTGAGATATTTAAAAAAGCAACGCCTGAAGATAAGGCCATGGCCCGGCAAATGGCCGAAGCGGCGCAAGCGCATCTGCACGCCTCACACCTGCAAGGGGATCGGCGCAAGATCGTGATCCAGATGATGGCGATCTATCCGCCGGATTTGACCGAAATGGCCAAGGGCAACATGGAGGCCGCCACAGTGGCCGCCAATATATGTGATCAGATCAGGAGAACAGGCACCGATACCGAGCACCGCGGCGACACAGCGCTGCATGATTATGGAACTTTTCTGACAGCCGTTCTGGACCCACTGCTGGAACCCGCCACCCCGATGGAGGCGATGCAACAAGAGTTGTTGCGGCGCAGCGAAGTGTCGGGCGAGGCACAACGGTTGCGCGATGCGGGGATCGATGAAAAGGCGCTGATCAATCTGGCAAAGCGGATTGGCGGGGATGCCCAAGACCTAAAATCTGCTTGGGCAGAACTGCAAAATGCGATGGAGATTGCGGAACGGGTGCAAAAGGACGGGCATGCATCGTCCAACCACGGGGATTTTGTAGATCAGGTGATGCAGCGGGTTACGGAACTGGCGGCGGTGGGGGAATACGACGACGCCAGTGCAAAGATTGCCGAGGCGTTGGCAGAGGAAGAAGCAGCCTTTGCCGCGCGTAAATTGCGGTTGCTGGGCCGCGACATCGACATGGCCATGCTGGCAGGCAACAGCGCGCTGGCGGCGCGACGGCTGGTGGAAAAGGCCGATGTGGATGCGGGCGGAACGGCGGCGTTTGAGGATTTGCGAATGCTGCAAGGCCATTATTATGAAACGGGCCGTGACAAGGGGATCGCGCTGGATCTGGAGGTGGCCATTGATCTGGCGCAACTGGTTCGTGCACGGGCCGCGACCGCTGATGAACGCGGTGCGGCTCAGAATGGTTTAGGTATGGCACTAGCGATCATAGGCGAACGGGAAAACAGCACTGTGCGGCTGGAACAGGCGCGTGCGGCCTTTGAGGCAGCCATACAAGAGTGCACGCAAGACCGCGTGCCGTTAGATTGGGCCAAGACGCAAAATAACCTCGGCAATGTGCTGGTAACTCTTGGAGAACGCGAAAGCAGTACTGCGCGGCTGGAACAGGCGGTCGCGGCCTACGAGGCGGCACTGCAAGAGAGAACGCAAGACCGCGCGCCGCTGAGCTGGGCGATGACGCAAAACAACCTCGGCACCGTACTGCAAACCCTTGGAGAACGCGAATATGGTACCGCGCGGCTAGAACGGGCGGTTGTGGCCTATCAGGCGGCCCTGCAAGAGTGGACGCAAGACCGCGTACCTCTGGATTGGGCCGGGACGCAAAGCAACCTTGGCAATGTGTTGAAAACGCTCGGGGAACGCGAAAGCGACGCGGAGCGTTTGGAACAGGCGGTTACGGCCTATCAGGCGGCCCTGCAGGAGTGGACGCAAGAAAGAGTGCCCGTGAATTGGGCTATGACGCAAAATAACCTCGGCAATGTGCTGGTAACTCTTGGAGAACGCGAAAGCAGTACTGCGCGGCTGGAACAGGCGGTCGTGGCCTACGAGGCGGCACTGCTAGAGAGAACGCAAGACCGCGCACCGCTGAGCTGGGCGATGACGCAAAATAACCTTGGCACTGCTCTGAAAGCCCTCGGCGCGCGCGAAAGCGGAACAGCGCAGTTGGAACAGGCGGTCGCGGCCTTTGAGGCGGCCTTGCAAGAGCGAACGAAAGAGCGCGTGCCGTTGAATTGGGCCTTTACCCAAGGCAATCTATGCAATGTGGCGCTTCTGTATTTCGATAAAACCAACGATGCAGCACATTTGGATCAAGCGCAGGCTTACGTAGAGTCAGCACTCGAAGTGTTTGTCGATGCTGAAGCCACGCATTATCAAGCGATGGCACAAAAGCAATTGGACCAAATCGCTGCACTCCGCGACGCCCTTTAAGTATTAAACAAGAAGTGCAGCACATCGCCGTCCTTGACCACATACGCCTTGCCCTCTGCCCGCATCTTTCCCGCTTCTTTCGCTGGCCCCTCGCCGCCAAGCGTAACGAAATCATCATAGGCGATGGTTTCGGCGCGGATGAAGCCTTTTTCGAAATCACCGTGGATCACGCCAGCGGCTTTGGGCGCAGATGTGCCGTGTTTGATCGTCCACGCGCGGGCCTCTTTGGGGCCGACGGTGAAATAGGTTTCAAGGTGCAGCAATTCGTATCCGGCGCGGATTAGGCGGTCTAGGCCCGCCTCGGCCAGACCCATTTCGTCGAGGAACATCTGGGCTTCTTCGATCTCAAGCTGGCTGATCTCTTCTTCGATCTGGGCCGAGATGATCACATGTGCGTTGCCTTGGGATGCGGCCATGTCAGCCACCTTGGCGGAATGGGCATTGCCCTCTGCCGCTTCGCTTTCGCCAACGTTACAGACATACAAAACCGGCTTGGTGGTCAGCAGTTGCAGCATGCGCCACGCTTTGGCGTCGTCCTCGTCCACCTCAACCACGCGGGCTGGGTTGCCCGCCTCAATCGCGGCCTGCGCCATGGCCAACAGGCGGTCCTGTTGTACGGCGTCTTTGTCATTGCCTTTGATCTTACGCACGAGGCCCGCCCGGCGTTTCTCGATGCTTTCCAGATCGGCGAGCATCAGTTCTGTGTCGATGGTTTCGGCGTCCGCCACCGGGTCAACTCGGCCCTCGACGTGGGTTACATCGCCGTCCTCAAAACAGCGCAACACATGGGCGATGGCATCGACCTCACGGATGTTGGCCAGAAACTGGTTGCCTAGGCCTTCGCCCTTTGATGCGCCTTTGACCAGACCCGCAATGTCCACAAAGGTCATACGCGTCGGGATGATAGATTTTGACGTCGCAATGGCCGCGAGTTTATCCAACCGCGCGTCGGGCACAGCAACTTCACCCACGTTGGGTTCAATTGTGCAAAACGGAAAATTCGCAGCCTGTGCGGCGGCGGTGCGGGTCAGCGCGTTGAAGAGAGTTGATTTGCCCACGTTTGGCAAACCCACGATACCCATTTTAAAACCCATCTTACCCGTCCTTCATCAAAGTTCGCGTTGTCCTAGGGCCAACAGGCCTCGCGCGCAAGTCTCAGCGCGCACGACGGTCCTCGCGGGCCTGAAAAATCAGGATCCACGCCAGTAAGATAAACATCGGATGGGTCAATCCGCCGGAAAAGATCAATGCAGGTATCCAGATCAGGAAGACGATGATCGCAAGAATTGGACGACCTGTCAGCAGGATCGACAGCGGCGGGAGGAGGATGGCGAGTATGTAATTCATAGCAAAGAGATAGGGATCACGCGAAAAATTACAATTTCCAGCACAGAATTTTCCAAAATACCCGCAGATGAGGGATCAATGGCGGATTGATTTTCCCATCCCGATTGGGCATTGCAGTCTTAACTGTTAAGGAAAGTCCAGATCATGACACGTATTGATGCCAAATTTGCTGACCTCAAAGCCAAGGGGAAAAAAGCCTTTGTGTCATATGTTATGGCGGGTGATCCCGATTTTGACACATCCCTTGAGATCGTGCGCGGCCTGCCAGCGGCGGGTGTTGATATCATTGAACTGGGGCTGCCCTTTACTGATCCAATGGCAGATGGTGAGACCATTCAACTGGCCGGACAACGGTCATTGGCTGCGGGCATGACCCTACGCCGCACGCTGGATCTGGCGATTGAATTTCGCAAAGGCGACGATACCACCCCGATTGTGCTGATGGGCTATTACAATCCAATCTATTCAATGGGTGTGGATGCATTTTTAAAAGCTGCCGTTGCGGCGGGCATTGACGGTTTGATCATCGTTGACCTGCCCCCAGAAGAAGATAGCGAATTGTGCCTGCCCGCACAGGCCGCGGGATTGAACTTTATCCGTCTGGCGACACCAACCACAGACGACAAACGTCTGCCTCGCGTTGCCCAAAACACTTCAGGCTTTGTGTATTATGTTTCGATCACCGGGATCACCGGTTCAGCCGAAGCCGACGCAGGTGACGTAGCGCCCGAAGTCACGCGGATTCAAAAGGCAAGCGGCTTGCCTGTGATCGTTGGCTTTGGTGTGAACACCCCTGAAAAATCTCGCGCGATTGCCGAAGTGGCGGACGGTGTCGTCGTTGGCTCAGCGATTGTGTCACGCATTGCCAAAGGTGACAGCGTTGCGGACGTATTGGCGTTTGTTAAATCGCTTTCTGACGGCGCACATTCTGCTTAATTTGGCTTGGCTCCGGCCCTATAGTGACTAATTGACGCTTCACGGGGAAATTGGTAAGTAAATATTACCAATATGAAAGCGAGTCTCTCCATGCCCGTCATCACCAACATTGCTGATCTGAAACGCATCTATGAACGTCGGGTGCCGCGCATGTTTTATGACTATGCGGAATCGGGCAGTTGGACAGAACAAACGTTTCGTGAAAACACATCCGATTTCGATCAGATCAAACTGCGCCAGCGGGTTGCGGTGGATATGACCGGGCGCAGCACGGCGACCCAGATGATTGGTGAAGACGTTTCAATGCCCGTCGCCCTAGCGCCCGTTGGATTGACGGGCATGCAGAACGCGGATGGTGAGATGAAAGCGGCAAAGGCGGCAGAGGCGTTCGGCGTGCCCTTTACCCTATCCACCATGTCGATTTGTTCGATCGAGGATGTCGCAAGTGTAACAACAAAACCATTCTGGTTTCAGGTCTATACGCTGCGTGACGATGATTTCATGCAACGCCTGTTTGACCGGGCCAAGGCTGCCAATTGTTCAGCCATCGTGATCACTGTGGATTTGCAGATCATGGGCCAACGCCACAAAGATCTTAAGAATGGTCTTTCTGCCCCGCCCAAATTCACCCTCAAATCCATGGCCAATCTGGCGACCAAAGTGCCTTGGGGCCTTGAGATGCTCCAGACCAAACGCCGTTTCTTTGGCAATATCGTGGGGCATGCCAAAGGTGTGAAAGACCCCTCATCGCTATCATCATGGACCGCCGAAGCCTTTGATCAGGCGCTGGATTGGGGTCGTATTGCGCAGTTCCGCAAGATGTGGGGCGGCAAGGTAATCATCAAGGGTATTTTGGATGCTGAAGACGCCAAAATGGCGCTCAACGTTGGTGCCGACGCGATCATCGTGAGTAACCATGGCGGGCGGCAGTTGGATGGCGCATTGAGTTCGATCAAGGCGTTGCCGTCGATTTTAGATGCCGTTGGCGATAAGATCGAAGTCCATATCGACAGTGGTATCCGCTCTGGTCAAGACGTTCTCAAAGCGATGGCGATGGGGGCCAAGGGCACCTACATCGGGCGCGCCTTTGTCTATGGTTTGGGTGCCATGGGTCAGGCGGGTGTGACCAAATCGCTTGAGGTGATCCACAAAGAGTTGGACACCACGATGGCGCTGTGTGGTGAAACATCCGTGACAGATCTAGGTCGTCATAACCTGTTAGTTCCAAAAGGTTTTGAAGGTGATTGGCAGGATTAGGGCGCAGAATCTGCGCCATAGCGCGACAGCATGCGACCCCATGTCGGCAACAAGATTGCGGCAACAAACAGCATGATGACACCGATCACATAGAACGATACCCGCAGGCCAAACCCTTGGGCAACAAAACCCATGATGACCGGACCCAGAAAGAACGCGGCATAGCCCAGAGCAGCCGCCTGACTGATGGCGGCAAGCCGATGCTTGGGGCGCACGGCTTGTCCGACAATACCCAGCGCCAGGGGTCCCACGACCGAAACACCAAGCCCCCCAAGCAGAAACCCTAGGTATGCCACGTTCAAATCGGGTGCTGCCCCGGCCAGTGCCAAACCGATCCCCGCCACGCAGGACGCCAACACCATCACCCGAAAAGGGGGCCATCCCGCCCCAAACACATGACCACCCAAACGGCCCACAGCCATGCCAGTGGCCAATAACGCAGGTCCCATCGCACTCTCGCCCGGGCCACCACCCAGCGTGCGTTCAACATGAAGGGCTGACCAGCCTTCAGACGCAGCTTCGCCAAGGAAAGCCGCCAATACAACAAGCCCACCTACCCAGACAATCGCGCGGGGCATGCCCTTGGCGTTCTCACCAATCTCTTCTTGCGCGATGCGGCGCATGGGCAGGAACATCCAAGGCGCCAGTATCGCCACAGCAATTGCCAATCCAACAAACACCGCGACGGGGCCCACCCCACCCTCGCGCGCGGCCCCAACAGAAATCGCCGCAAGCGCATAGGCCACGGAAAACAAGCCGTGGTTCAAATTCATTAGACTGCGGCCTGTTTCTGTTTCGGCCTCGCTCACCTCAGTATTGGCCAGCACATCGGCAACGCCTGATCCGCCTGCCGCCAGAAAAAGCGCGATCCCCATGACAAGAGGTGTCTGCGCCGCCCCTGCCAGAAGGAACCCTGTGACCATTGAGGCCGCACCCACGATCATCGCCCATTGGCCGACCAAACGATACACCAGCGGTGCCAACCACATTGCCATCAAAGCCCCGGTGGAGCCGATCAGCAAAAGCGTGCCCCAAAAACCATCTCCCACACCGACTTGGGCTTTGATCACCGGCATCTGTGCGGAAAAGGCCGCCCAGCCAAAGCCGATGATCACAAACCCAGCCAAAGCCCGGCGCGAAGCGATTAGATCATTCATAAGTTGCACGGTGCCATCGGTCGCATGGACACAGCGTCTGGTCCAGCCCCGAATACGCATTTTGCGCCTTTTCAAACCTGCGAAACCATCCTATACGCGCGACTTCACGCGAGGACACAGCCTTGGAGGATCCTCGCCCTAAATATATTGGAGATTAAAATGGCCGGAAAGATTCCAGATCTTGAAGCCCAGGTTCGTACGGGGACAGGCAAGGGCGCCGCTCGTCAGGCACGCCGCGATGGCATGGTACCGGGAATTGTGTTTGGTGGCGATGTAGACCCGCTGCCGATCCAGCTCGACTTTAACAAACTGCTGACCATGTTGCGCGCTGGCCGCTTTAAGGCGACCCTGTTCAACATGAAAGTCGAAGGCCACGATGACGTGCGCGTTATCTGCCGCGACGTTCAGCGCCATGTTGTCAAAGACCTGCCAACGCACGTCGATTTTATGCGTCTGAAGCGGACAACCAAAATCAACCTCTTCATCAACGTTGAAGTGACCGGCGAAGAAGTATCACCGGGCCTGAAAAAGGGCGGCACCATGACTTTGGTCCGTCCAGAAGTTGAACTGGTTGTGACCGCAGCTGACATTCCTGAAAGCATCGTCATTGATATTTCTGAAATGGAAATTGGTGACAGCTTGACGATTTCAGACGTTAAATTGCCTGAAGGTTCCAAGCCGGTTATCGACCGTGACTTTGTGATTGCTCAAATCTCTGCACCATCCGCGCTGAAGAGTGAAGATGATGACGAAGATGAGACAGCAGCAGACGAAGTACCAACATCCGAACAGGGTGACGGTGACGCAGAAGAATAAACAAATTGCCCCTCAGGGCGTTGTTGGAACGGGGTCGCAGATGCGGCCCCGTTTTTTGTTGGGGTCGTGAATGGCAGGTACGAGCCCGCCTTGATCAATACTATAGGGTTTTTAGAGATTAGTTTGCATGAATTCAAAGCTTGTTGAAAGTTGCCAAATATGCGCAAGTTTCGGGTCGCTTCCATCTTTGTAAATGGCGTTTAACACTTTCAAAATGAAAGGTGTCTCGACATGGTTCAGATTACAATTGCGCTCATTCTTTTTCTGTTCCCGCTGGCATATAGCCCTGGGCCGGGAAATATGTTTTTTGCGGCGAACAGCGCCCGATTTGGCTTCAAGGCAACAATCCCAGCCAATGTTGGGTATCATATTGCAACTTGGATCGTGGCCGCTGCAATTGGCTTTGGTTTCATTGCAGCTTTGGAGAATTTTCCCCAGTTGTTTACTGTGCTGAAGGTAGCTGGCTCTCTCTACGTACTTTGGATAGCATGGAAATTGTTTTGGGCTGGCGCGTTGGAGGGCGATGAGGCCGCTAAAGCCGCAACGTTTACAGACGGCGTTATTCTACTGGTCCTAAATCCGAAGGCCTATGTCATCATCGCCCTAATGTTTACGCAATTTCTGGATCAAACAGAAATGGGGACGTTGACCGCAGTCGTACTGATCACGACTGTCTTCACATTAAATAATTTGGTGGCTTTTTTCCTTTGGGCATTGATCGGTGACAAGATCTCAGGATTTTTTCGAACACCTGAAAGTGCGCAAAAACTCAATATGATGTTCGGAGGAATTCTTGCGGCAGTCGCAATATGGATGCTGCTGTCATAGCGATCATTCATTACGCTTCTTGGAAAGACAATTAAGCCCCTAATAACAAACACTCTTTAGTTTACAGCTCGCTGTTAATGCCTCAAAGGTACGCAGTTCTTGGCAGTGCAAAATTTGCACCGTCCCTAACCTGCATTTCGCAAGCATTCTGCAATTGCGCCCCTCAATACCCCCCTCAACCGCTCAACATCGCTATCCAGCGGGAAATACAAACTCACCTCAGCCTTTCGCTTAAACTCAGACGTCCCATCAGGATAATCGATCCACTCCTTCACAACCTCACGCGACCCAAGCGAGGCGATATTAAAAAACGGCAGCTTTTCATCTTTGAAGAAATCCTTGGGCCATTCAATGCGATTGGCGTCCAGCGTGCGAAAGTCCACTTCGAACGTGGTTTTCCCGCCGTTGGGATGGTTGATAAACACATGAAACGTGCAGGCATCCTCAGTCTTCTTAAACCGCTGTTTCGCCTGCTGCATCCCCTCGCCGCCGCTGGCAAAGGCCCAGTTGTTGTTCAATGCAGACATCAGATAACTAACTGTGTCAGAAGGCACAGCAATCGGAGCCACTGGTGTTGCCGTGCCACCTTGTTCCAATAGTTCCAGCGCCTTGCGCGAGCCCTTTAGACTCAAGGTGTTATTTTTAAATCTACCCTGTTTCGCGCTGCTTTCAGTACGATATCGGAAAATAATGTATTTCCCGGCCTTTAACGCACTAAAAGTGTAGGCTAAATCACCCTGCTTAATCGCAAATTCCAGATAGGTGCCCGGCGCACCAAATTGATCAGCGTATTGGTTCAGGCATCCCTCAAGATAACAATTGCTGACGTTCAGTTCTTGGGTTGATCCATCAGCAAATTCCACCGATGCACCCAGCACCTGCACAATGGGGTCGAACGTGTTGCGCATCATGCCAAAATAATAGGTTCCGTTCTCAAACTGCCCCACAAACACGCGGGATTCGAATTCACCATTGCGCAGTAGATCCCAACGCGCCTCTTCATAGTCATAACCCCATGTATCCGTATAAAACTGCTCCTGTGCTATCGATGCTGCTGCCGTCAATGCGAAAACCAAAAACGTGGTAAATAGTTTGGCTAGATACGAAGCGTTCACAGGATTTCCTTGGCTTGGGCATATGGTGCAAAAGTGGCCTAGTCTAAGAAGAACATCCCGTAAAATCAACTGGCCTAATGTGGGTGATCCATTGGTCCATTCCCCTCAACCTTAGGTCCTGATAAACACCCAGAAAGTTTGGAGATGTGACAGATGAAATTGATCGTAGGTCTTGGGAACCCGGGCGCAAAATATGCGCGCAACCGTCATAACATTGGGTTCATGGCGCTGGATCAGATCGCATCTGATCATGGCTTTGGTCCGTGGAAGGGCAAGCATCAAGGCAGCGTCAGCGAAGGGCGGTTTGGCTCTGATCGGGCTGTATTGCTCAAGCCCGAAACCTTCATGAACAATTCGGGGCAATCTGTTCAAGCCGCGATGCGGTTCTATAAGCTAGAGCCTGCGGACGTCATCGTGTTTCACGACGAAATTGACCTCGCGCCCGGCAAGGTCAAATGCAAGGTCGGAGGTGGCCATGCGGGTCACAACGGATTGCGCTCAATCCATGCACATATCGGGCCGGAATATGCGCGTGTGCGCCTTGGCGTCGGGCATCCCGGTCACAAAGATGCGGTGCCGGGATATGTTTTGCGCGATTTTCCCAAGGCGGATGAGGCGTGGCTGGACGATGTGCTGCGCGGTATCAGCGATGGCGTGGCCTATTTGGCAGCAGATGATCCTGCCAAATTCATGAACGCCGTTGGTATGCGGGTGTCCCCGCCCCGCCCAAGCACCGGAACAAAACCACAGGCGGCCAAGCCAAAGGAGGCCAAACCAGCAGCCGACACACGCTCAGCGATGCAAAAGCTGATGGAACGGTTTAAGTGAACTTAGCACAAGCCTTCAAAGCCCAAGCTGAGACCTGCACCCGCATGGGATCGCCCTTTATGGGGCAATTATTGCACATTTTGGCCCGGGATTGGCCGATGGATAGCGTCTTGGGTCAGAAATTTGCGGGTTTCGACGGTGATATTGGTCCCAGTGGCCACTCTTTGCCGCTGCGGATTGCGGGCGGGCTGCACGCCTTGGTGCTGAACAAAACAGCGCCTGCTTTGGCGGCCGTCTACCCCCCGAATACCGCATCCAACGCTGCCTTAGGTGGCGCTGTCCTTGATGCGCTCACCACCCACGAGGCGTTTCTGCTTGATTGGTGTGACAGCCCACCTCAGACAAATGAAGTACGCCGATCTGCCGCCCTAATTGCAGGTGCATCAGTGGCCGTTCAACACTTTGATCTGCCGATCTATCTAAGCGAATTGGGTGCAAGTGGCGGGCTGAACCTGATGTGGGATCACTATGCGGTGACGGCAAAGGGCGCAACTTTTGGGGCCAGAAACCCAGCACTCACTCTGACGCCAGAGTGGGGTGGGTCCCTGCCCCCTGATGTTACGCCACAGATTGCACAGCGCGCAGGTGTTGACCTCAACCCACTTGATCCACACAACCCTGACGATCTGTTGCGCCTCACCGCATATCTGTGGGCCGACCAGCCAGATCGCCTTGACCTGACACGGGCAGCTGCCTCTGTGATGAATGCACCGTTAACGCGTGCCGATGCGATTGATTGGCTTGCACCCCGTTTAGAGGATGCCCCAGATGGGCAGCTCCACCTGATCCAACACACCGTTGCATGGCAGTATTTCCCAAATGAGGTCCAAGCACACGGTCGCGCCTTGATAGAAGCCGCAGGTGCCAAAGCCACCGCAAATCGCCCCCTGGCGTGGCTGTCTATGGAAAGTGATGGCGACACAACCGGTAGCATTGGTGCCGCGTTGACCCTGCGCCTCTGGCCCGGTGACCTGCACATTGATCTGGGGCGGGCGGATTTCCATGGCCGTTGGATCAATTGGGCGTACAACGGATAAAGCCAAGGGCGAACACACTGGCACCTTGGCAGTGGGTGTGATTGGATAGACACCAAACAACAGGCTTAGATCGACAGGGCAGCAGCATGCGCAGATTTGGAAAATGGCTAGGCCGCATTTTGTTGGCTTTGGTACTGGCCATCGTCGTGATCGGAGTATGGAAACGCGAAGAGATCACCCGCCTGCTTGCTGTGAACTCTTTGTTTTCCGAAGACAAAATCGTCTATAATTTTAGCCATATGGACGCCGCTTTCCTTTCTGTGCCGGTACCGCGGGGCAACGGCCCAACCAGCGAATTGCGTTATGGGCCAGAGACAGAATTACCAGATGCGGTGAATGATTGGATCAAGGACCGCACTGTCACCGCTCTTGTTGTGCTAAAAGACGGCGACATTGTTTATGAAAACTACTTTCAAGGCACCTCTGCGGACGACCGCCGCATCGGCTGGTCGATGGCGAAAAGCTATCTTTCTGCCCTCGTCGGTATCTTGATGAAAGACGGCAAGATTGCCTCGTTGGATGATCCGGTTACCAAATATGCACCATCGCTCATGGGCAGTGCTTATGACGGGACGACCCTGCGCAATGTGTTGCAGATGTCGAGCGGTGTGCGCTTTGATGAGGATTATCTGGATTTCAATTCTGACATCAATCGCATGGGTCGCGTGTTGGCCTTGGGCGGTAAGATGGATGAATTTGCGGCGGGTCTGAGCGAGCGCTTTGCCGAGCCTGGCAAGCAATGGCAATATGTGTCGATTGATACCCATGTCGTCGGCATGGTCGTGCGCGGGGCCACCGGGCGTAACATTGCTGACCTGCTGAGTGAAAAGGTCATCGCCCCAATGGGATTGGAAAATGCGCCCTATTATCTGACCGATGGTGTTGGGACCGCCTTTGCCTTGGGGGGTCTCAACATGACGACCCGCGATTATGCGCGTTTTGGCCAGATGTTCGCCCAAGGCGGCATGTGGAACGGACAACAGATCGTACCAGCCGATTGGGTTGCTACCTCAACGCTCCCCAGCGCGCCAACTGCGCATGACCAAACGGGATATGGATACCAATGGTGGATTCCCAAAGGTGCACAGCCCGGCGAATACATGGCGCGCGGCATCTATGGACAGTATATTTACATCGATACCGCGCGCAACGTGGTGATCGCCACCAACGCCGTTGACCGCCAATTCCGCGCACGCGGCGTATCTCAACAGAACGAGGCGATTTTTCGCCTTATTGCATCCAGTTTGTGAGGCCCAAATGACCCCTGATCCAAGCCTAAACGTGCTGAACAAACCATTGGCTTTGTGCGGCACTGATCCCGTTACAGGTTTTTTCCGTGATGGCCATTGCAACACCTGCACCCAAGATCAAGGCAGCCATACGGTTTGCGCCGTGATGACCGCAGAATTTCTTGCCTATTCGAAATACGTCGGCAACGACCTAAGCACACCGCGCCCTGAATTTGGCTTTGCGGGTTTAAACCCCGGTGATCCATGGTGCCTATGTGCCGGGCGGTTCTTGCAAGCCGCTGACGAAGGGTGCGCCCCAAAGGTCAATTTAGCAGCAACCCACCTGCGTGCATTGGACATCGTTCCTTTGGACATCCTTCGCACCCACGCCATCGACAGTGACCCCGTATAAAGAGCCACAGTATGTTTAATAACGACAACCCAATTTTTCAGTTTAACGGCCCCTTTGGCATCCCCGTCCAGATCGGTGGCACCATCATCATGCTGCCGCTGATCTTTATCTCCTTCAGCGGCGACAGCACGGCCTTGATGTTTGATCTGATCTTTGTGGCGATGCTGATTGGCTCGATCTTTTTGCATGAACTTGGCCACGCATGGGGCTGCCGGGTTCAAGGCGTGCCAGTACGGCGCATTATGATCCACGGCGGTGGCGGTTTTTGCGAACAAAGCCGATCTGCCAATTACGATCAACAAGAACTTATCGTCGCGATGGGGCCGATTGTGAACCTGACGATCTGGGCCGTTGCATCGCTGGCCTATCCGTCTTTTGAAGGGACGACAGGTTGGATGATCTTCTTGCTTGCGCAAATGAACCTATTTCTTGCGCTGTTCAATCTGCTGCCTGTGCACCCTTTAGATGGTGGCAAATTGTTTCAACTGATCTTGTTGCGATTTCTGCCCGCGTCCACAGCCACACGTATCTCTGGCGGTGTTGGTCTCGTCCTCGCCGTCCTTTGGATACCCGGCATGATCTGGCTGTACTTTAACATCGGATTTATCTTATTTTTCTTTCCACCTGTGCGCCTGCATCTGCAAATGCTGCGCCTTAACGGATAGGTTTCTCCATGCTCACCCGCCTCATCACCTGCATATGCCTCACGTTTGCCCTGCCGGCTGTTGCTCAAACAGAGCTGCGTCCCGAAGACATGGCGCGGCTGAATAACTTTACCACATCTGCCGGTGCCGCGTTGTTGCAAGCCCTTTCAGGTGGCGCACCCGATGACGTGACATCCCTTACCCAAGCGCTATCCGGCACACCTCAAATAGCCTTTGATGAAACATTAAACGGTGATTGGAAGTGCCGCACGATGAAGCTGGGAGGTATATCGCCCCTTGTGGTCTACAGCCCGTTTGATTGCCAGTTTGGCATCGAAAATGATGGCTTCAAGTTTGAAAAACGTACAGGATCGCAACGCACCAAAGGCAAGGTAACACTGCGCGATGGCCGTGCGGTCTATGTCGGTATTGGGTTTGTGGCAGGGCAGACGCCACCAGATTACGGCGACCTGCCTGCTGATTTCACGTCAAACGGCACCATCCAAACCGACGTGGCAATCTTGGAACGGGTCAGCCCAACGCGCGCACGGTTGATGTTTCCATCCCCCGCCGTTGAAAGTGACTTCGATATCCTCGAACTCACCCGCTGATAAAGGGGCGCAACCGCACCCCTATTCTTTTTGGCCTTAAATATTCCCGGGGGTTTGGGGGCAGAGCCCCCATTCTCTTAGGCAAACTCGCCCATCTCAAAACCCAGTGCCTTGGCGGCCGTAAAGATGTCCTTGTCGCCGCGCCCGCACATGTTCATGCAGATGATGTGATCCTTGGGCAGTGTCGGTGCCAGTTTCATCACATGCGCAAGAGCGTGTGAAGGTTCCAACGCCGGGATAATCCCTTCCAACTCACAAGACAGCTGGAATGCCTCAAGTGCTTCAACATCTGTGATTGACACATATTTAGCACGGCCAATTTCGTGCAGCCATGAATGTTCTGGCCCGATGCCCGGATAATCCAAACCAGCCGAGATTGAGAATCCTTCAAGGATTTGCCCATCATCATCTTGCAACAGATACGTGCGATTGCCGTGCAATACGCCGGGACGCCCACCTGTCAAAGACGCGCAATGCTCCATCTTGGCATTCACACCTTTCCCGCCTGCTTCGACACCGATGATGTTGACTTCTTTGTCGTCCAGGAACGGGAAAAACAGACCCATCGCGTTTGACCCACCACCAATGGCAGCAATCACCGTATCGGGGAAACGCCCTTCGGCTGCGGTCATCTGTTCGCGAACCTCCTTGCCGATGATGCTTTGGAAATCACGCACCATTGCAGGATAAGGGTGTGGGCCTGCCACTGTACCAATGCAGTAGAATGTATCACGCACATTGGTCACCCAATCGCGCAGCGCATCGTTCATCGCGTCTTTCAGGGTGCCACGACCAGAGGTGACCGGCACAATCTCAGCGCCCAGCAAACGCATACGGAACACGTTAGGTGCTTGGCGTTCAACATCATGCGCGCCCATGTAGACAACGCATTTTAGACCAAACTTGGCACAAACAGTGGCTGTCGCAACACCGTGCTGGCCCGCGCCTGTTTCCGCGATGATCCGCTTTTTGCCCATGCGACGGGCCAGAATGATCTGGCCCAACACATTGTTAATCTTGTGCGCGCCCGTGTGGTTCAACTCGTCACGCTTCATGTACACTTTTGCGCCGCCCAGATGGTCTGTCAGGCGCTCAGCAAAATAAAGCGGGCTGGGGCGGCCCACGTAATGGGTCCAAAGATCATTCATCTCAGCCCAGAAGCTGTCGTCGGTTTTGGCCTTTTCGTATTCTGCTTCCAGCTCAAGGATCAGCGGCATCAGAGTTTCAGAAACAAAGCGCCCCCCAAAATCACCAAAGCGGCCATTTTCATCAGGGCCAGTCATAAAGCTGTTGAATAGGTCTTCGGCCATCGGGGCGCTCCTTACACGTGTTCACCCCTCGTTTACCCCAGCATCACGGCCTGCGAAAGCCAAGACTTCCGCATTTCCCCCGCCCATCTGTAGGGTGCAGGGCGGTTCTGCCTGGTCCATCATCGATCCCTAGTCAAAAATCTTGAACAACTCGCGCTTTAGCTTGTCCTCAAGCTCATCCTTCACGGCTTCTTCGACCGATTGCCCATCTTGCTGGGTGACACCCAATTCTTCTTGCAACTTTTCTTGCAGCTTTTGTTTGACCCGTTCTTCTGCCTGCTTTTTCTCAGCATCAAAATTCAAATCAATTGCCGCTTTCAGATCAGGTTTGATCTTTGGGTCCGCCCATGGTCCAGAAATCCGCACAGGCACCGCAAGCCCACGGCCACCGTTTACCCGCAACGCTTTGGGCACCACCGTATAATCCAACGTCTGCGCACCAAGGTTCACTTGCCCAGTGCCTGTTGCGTTGAAATTGGGTAGCAGCATCAACAGATCATCATTACGCAAGACACCGCCATCGATGGTAAATTTCGCACCCAATGAGTCAAACACCGTTGTACCGCCTTCGACATCGAAAGAGCCTAACAGCTTATCCAGATCAATGCCCTCAATCGCGCCGCGACCAACCTTGACCGCACCGTTGCCTTTCAACGAGCGCATGATCGTATCGACATTGCCGCCAACACCCAGAAACGACACCTCTGCATCCCCTTTGCCGCTAAACCGGCTGAGGCCTGCTGCATCTGTCAGCAAGGGTTGCATCTCAACGCCCAGCGCCGTCAGTTTGCCCCCCACCGACAAGCCATTTCGGTTGTTCATCACAAACTCACCAACCATCTTGCCACCATAGGCGGCCACATCGCGCAGTTCGAACACCATGCGCGAACGATCATTGGTCAGCAGACTGCGGGTTGGCCCCAGCTTGAGGGTTCCCAAATCAATACTGTCGGCCTTTATTGCAATTGCACCGTTAAAACTGGCCAGACCAGATGCATCAATCGGGGACGTCGGCCATCCGCTTGGGCCCGCAGTACCGCCACCGCCGCCACCACCACTGCCGCTTGAACCTTCGCCCCCGGACAGGCCCGATAGATCAAGAGCACCTGCGCTCAACGTCGCATTGACCTGCGGCGTGCCGTTTAGCGTAATATCAGCGCCACCGCGCAAAGTATTGCCACCCAAATCCGCAACCATGTCACGCAATGCCAGCCGTCTATCAGGTGTCAAAGTGACTTGAGTTTTGACGTCCGCCTTGCGGCCCAACCCGGCGGGCAATGCAACATCACCCAATCCAAGCTCACCCAAAAACGCGCCAGTATCGCTGGCTTTAAACCAAACATCCCCAGCCACCGCACCTTTCAAGGATGCACGCCCGGTGACAGTCACACCACCACCTTTGGCGCTGAGCCGCGCGCGGATCGGTTGCACTTCACCAGTTAAAAAGCTGGCGAAACGATCAATCGTGGCCTCAACCGTCACCTTGTCACGTGCAGGACGCAGGGCCGCGACAATTTCCGCTGCACCGGCGCTGTCGGGCCAATCCAGCGACAGATCAACACCGCTATAGGACACCAGATCAGCACCTTCGGCGTCATAGATCAGTGTCGCATCCGTGATTGTCAGCTTTTGAATGGTCACGGGTTTGGCGGCGCGGGTTGGCGATGTCTCTGTCTCAATCTGTGCCTCACCTGCGCCATCGGTGAATTCCCACGAGGCACGGCCATCGCGGCGTTGCTCTAGGCTGATGGTCGGGCTTTGCGCCTCAATATTGGTGATTCTGATCTCACCGCTTAACAGCGCCATCGCATCCACACCAATCGAGGCATTCGAGGTGCTCAACATCGCGCCTTCCTTGGCCCAATCCGCATTGCCAACCTCTAGCTGTCCGGCACTGACACCCAGCACAGGCCAGAATGTCATCGACACATCCCCGCTGATCGACACCTCACGCCCTGTGGCTTTGCGCAGCTGATCTGCCGCGATCTTGGCAATGCGATCCGCTGGCAACAGCATCAATGACACCACGGCCACCACTATAATCAGCAACAATACGCTGAATATCCACTTGATCAATCTCATCACCAGCACTCCTCAACTGTACACCGGGCCTTTCCCAGACCCTTTGCTTGGCTTATAGCGCAGAACATGAGCACAAACCCACCTAATTTACGCCCCGATCTTGCCCCCAAAGCCAAGATCACACATCCAACCCGCCCGGGCCAGCCGACCATCGGTATGGTATCGCTCGGCTGTCCCAAAGCATTGGTCGATAGTGAGCGCATTTTGACGCGCCTGCGCGCCGAAGGATATGGCGTGTCGCCAGATTATGCGGGCGCGGACGCAGTGATCGTGAACACCTGCGGCTTTCTCGATTCGGCCAAGGCGGAGTCGCTGGATGCCATCGGTGAGGCGCTGAATGAAAATGGCCGTGTGATTGTGACCGGGTGCCTTGGGGCGGAACCGGATTATATCCGCGAACATCATCCGCGTATTTTGGCAGTCACTGGACCACACCAATACGAACAGGTGTTGGATGCCGTGCATGCCGCTGTGCCGCCGTCGCCCGACCCCTACATTGATCTGCTACCTGCCCAACAGGTCAGCCTGACACCGCGCCACTACAGCTACCTGAAGATTTCCGAGGGCTGTAACCACAAGTGCAAGTTCTGCATCATCCCGGATATGCGCGGCCGCCTGCAAAGCCGCCCCGCCCATGCGGTGATGCGCGAGGCGGAAAAGCTGGTGGAAAGTGGCGTCAAAGAATTGCTGGTGATCTCGCAGGATACTTCGGCCTACGGCGTCGACATTAAACACGCCGAAGACCGTGGCCACCGCGCACATATCACCGATCTGGCCCGTGATCTGGGGTCGCTTGGGGCATGGATACGCCTGCACTACGTCTATCCCTACCCGCATGTGCGCAATCTGATCCCGCTGATGGCCGATGGTCTGGTGCTGCCTTACCTCGACATCCCCTTCCAACACGCGCACCCCGATGTTCTGAAACGCATGGCCCGCCCGGCGGCGGCGTCCAAAACCCTCGACGAAATCGCCGCATGGCGCGACACCTGCCCCAATATTACCCTGCGTTCGACCTTCATCGTGGGGTATCCGGGTGAGACCGAAGCCGAATTCAAAACCCTGCTTGATTGGCTGGACGAAGCGCAATTGGACCGGGTTGGATGTTTTCAATACGAAAACGTCGAAGGAGCGCGCTCAAACGCATTGCCGGATCATGTTGACGCAGAGGTCAAACAAGACCGCTGGGATCGTTTCATGGAAAAGGCGCAGGCGATTTCCGAGGCCAAGTTGGAAGCCAAGGTCGGCACGCGGATGGACGTGATCGTGGATGAGATCGACGAAGACGCCGCGACTTGCCGGACCAAGGCCGACGCCCCCGAGATCGATGGTAACCTGTTCATTGATGAGGGGTTTGAGGGGTTGTCAGTGGGCGATATCGTGACGGTCGAGGTTGAGGAAGCGGGGGAGTATGATTTGTGGGGGAGGGTGGTTTGAAACGAACGACGCCAAAGAGCTTACCGTGGTTTAAAGCCTATCGAACCAGAGGCTGATTTCGTTTTTTAACCTGAGCGACCTTCGCGTCAATTGGCAGGATGTTTTGTTTCTGGCAGAAAGAGTTTGCATCGAAAGCTCGGGCGCTGTGATAATGCATCGTTGATATTTTCGCCTGCAATGTGCATATATTGGACAACAAAGGATGGGAGCGATGACCACGAAGAAGAAAGCCTCTGTTGCGGGAAAAGTCCTTGCCAATCCAAAAGGCTCAAAGGCCGCTAAGAGTTTGGCTGGGAGCGTACTCACCCAGCGGTCTCAGTCCAAATCGTACAGTGTGACCGCCAAGTCCGGGAAGGCCATCAGCCGCACTGTCGCAACGCACAGGGACGCACTCAAGCGGTTGGCCGATAGGTAAGCGGCATTATAAAATAACGCTTGCCGACGCGGTACACGCCAATAGTGTCTGTGTGGAGGAATTCGGCGGACTTCATGGCGAACATGACGTCGATAAAATACTTGGCGCGTTGGGGCGTCCTTACCATGGCTATCACAGAAAAATCTGGGCCAAGGGCGCAGCGCTTTTGCACGCCATCGCCACCGCGCATGGGTTCTCGGATGGCAACAAACGAACATCACTGCTTATGCTATTTCTCCTTTACGAACGCAGCGACTATGGGTTGGAAACGCGCGAAGCTGACAGATGGGACGATGTGGTGGTGAATGTGGTAACTGGCGAGATGACCCAAGAACAGCTTGAACTTTTCCTGAAAGAACGAACTTTTAGTTTAGACTAAAATTTGACCTCTGACAGGCTCGCACGTCTGGCTAGGCCAACGCCCTACCCTAAGCCAAAAAACCGCTCATATAGTCGCTACAGCAAAACCAAACCCCACATCTAGTAGGTGAGCCAGAAGGGAGAATATCTACCCCTTGCAAGTGTTCTCTATATGTTCTAGATATACCATACCCCAACAAGGAACATCCTCATGTCCTTCCAACCTCAGTTTCCCGGCATCTTTACCCCCGCCCAAGGGGCCACACCTGTGCAGCACGACCTGCCGTTGGCGCAACCGCTGGCCGCGACGGAAAAGCAGATTGCCTATGCCCGCGTTCTGGCCTCGAAATCCGGCACACCTTTGCCCGAGGGGATCACGCTGGACCGCGCCAAGCTGTCGGCGTGGATTGATGCGCACAAGGCCCCCGCCCCCAAGGGCAAGTTCGACAATTATCCGTCCTCCAAGCAGGTGGCCTTTGCCGAACGCATCGCCCGGCTCAAACGCCGCGATGTGCCGCGGGAGTGTTTTCAGGACAAAACTCTGATGTCGCGGTGGATTGATGGGAACAAGCCGCGGTAAGGGTACTGACGCAAAGTCACCATGGTGCGTTCATCATCTGGTGCTAGCATTGGGTCATGCCCTACCCAACCTCCCCGCGTGAAACGATTGCTGACGCTGCCGCGCATTTTGCGGGCTTGGCGTTTGCCATTCCGGCCAGCGTGATCTTGTTAATGCAGGCGTCAACCGCAGGCGCCCCCCTGACCCCGACGGCAATCTATGCCGGGTGTATGGTTTTCGCCTTTGCTGCATCTGCGCTCTATCATCTGCTGCCGTTTGATCAGACCCGTGCACTGCTGGGTCGGATTGATCATGCGTCGATTTATTTCAAGATTGCAGGCACTTACACGCCGCTGGTGATGATCATTGGCGGTGGCTTTGCCTACGCGATCCTTGGTCTTGTCTGGGCATTGGCCATCCTTGGGGCCGTTGCAAAGCTGTTCTTTTGGCGCACCGATGCACGTGGATCATTGGCGCTCTACCTTGGCATGGGGTGGTTGTCGGTGCTGTTAATCAAACCGATGCTCACCACCCTCCCCGGCCTCGCCGTGGCACTGGTTGGGATCGGCGGCGTGATCTATTCGCTGGGCACAATCATCTACAAACGTGACGGCATGCCCTACCAAAACGCGATCTGGCATGTGTTTGTTCTGGTTGCCTCAATCTGTTTTTTCTACGCGATCAGCCTCAGCATTCAGGCGATCTGATCCAAATACATCCGCACGCAAGTCTGGACATGGCGGAACCGATCACCACCTAGGTGTTTGCCCCCAAACCAGCGGGTCACAATGATCAGGTGGTCCTGTAATCCTTCACGTTCCAGCATACGCACAATCACCATGCCCGCACCCGCCTCGCCGTCATCACCCTTGAGTGCGCCGCCATCGGATAGCAAAACAGCCCAGGTGTTATGCGTCGCCTTGGCATAGGACTTACCGCGCTTTAACTCTTTCAAAGCAGCGTCCACGCCCGCACGATCCGTCACGGGGCGTCCCGACACGGCGTATTTTGACCCACGGTCGCTTAACACATTACCCAGTTTAGTCAGCATCTCTAAACCAGCATTACTTACGGATCAGCCGTTCAAGCGCTTTGCCGTTGTCCCATGTGCCATGTAAATTTCCGTCAGCCATGACCACATAAATCACCGGATACGCCGCACCCCAATTTACCACGACGATCTGTCCGTCGCGCACACCTGTGCCTGCGTAGTGTTGATTGCCCACGGTCCAATTGATCTGCACCGCGCCGTTGACTTCTGCCATCACAACCGAGCCACTGTACGCTGATCCGTCAGGGTTACGCCCTTCAGCTGTGTACAACCCATTGATTGTGCCGATGTCTATCGTCTGTGCTATCGCTGGGGATATGCTCAACGCGGCAAGCGCACCGATCATCATCAATCGCCGTGTGACAGTTGCGCGCCGTGCCATGTTATTCTCCGCCAAAATCAAGTTTGCTTGGCAAGGATACCGTCAGTCGTCCCATAACGCTACTTTGACGTTTAAAGCCCAGCAGCTGTGCGGCGCACAATCTCTACCCGTGATGCGTTTGGCGGGTGGGTTCCTAAAAACTTATCGCCCGGATCCGGGATGCGGGCAAAGAATTGCGCACCGCGCAGTGGGTCATATCCAGCACGTTTTGTAATCACAGTACCCAGCGCGTCCGCTTCAAGCTCAAAATCCTTGGAATAGCTGCGCGCGCCGACTTGGGCACCTGTACGCTGTGCGGCCTCAACCGCATTGGTGTCGCCACCCAGCAAGATCGCCAAGCCACCCGCAACCACGGCACCGGCCACAGCGTTTTGCTGTTGGCGCCCAATGTGTCCTGCGATGTGGTGTGCCGCTTCGTGACCCAGAACAAAAGCCAGCTCGTCCTCGTTGCGGGCATCCGCGATCAAAGCCAGCGTAAAGGCAACAATGGGACGGCCCTGTTTATCTAGGGTTTGAAACGCATTCGCAGGTTGGCCGGGGCGGTCATCTACAACAATGTTAAAATCACAGTTCACGCCAGAAGTGCGCGCGCGACATTCGCGTTCTGCGACGGGTTCCACTGTTCGAACCACGCGCACGAAACTACGCGCCGCTTGTTGTGCAGATAGGGTCGATGCAGACGGTTTTGTTGCTACCGCAGGGCTTGGTTGATCTGCGCCGGGTGCAACGGTTGTGACTTCACATGCTGCCAGAACTGCGATTCCCGCAAGTGCGCCAAAGGCTTTGGTAATTCTCACGTCTATTCCTTTCGACAGCACTTGACTTACCGTTGTTTTAGCACGCCCGCGCGCAGGGGCCACCCCGATCACGTCACTTTGAAAGCCAGCCTTGCAATGATCCGCCGAAAGGATCAGGTTTAAGTCATGTTTAACATCGAACACGAATTTGACGCGACAGTGATCACCCTTATCGACGAAGGCAATGTGCCCTTGCGCGAAGATGTGGTAGTACAGGCCTTTGCAGGTGAAATCACTATTGAACAATGGGATCCGCGCACTGATCGGATCAGCAAAATCACCCTGTCACCAGACCAATTACGCGACCTTACGGCGGCCCTAAATCTGCCCGAAGGTATTTACCGCAGCGCGCCTTAAAGGATACGGATCATGGCCACTGGCACCAATATCAAAACTTATTTCGATGGCACGTGGCACAATGGTGATCTGTCGATCATCAAAGCGGCTGATCACGGCGCGTGGCTTGGCACAACGGTTTTTGACGGGGCACGTTTGTTTGACGGATTGTCCCCCGATTTAGAATCGCATTGCGCCCGCATCAACCGATCTGCCCGCGCGTTGATGATCACGCCGACTGTCGAAACCGCCGATATGGTCGCCATGGTACGTGAGGGATTGGCAAGTTATCCACGCGATGCCGCCGTGTATATCCGCCCCATGTATTGGGCGCTTGCCGGGGATGAATTGGGCATTGTCCCGCTTGAGGGGGCAACCGGGTTTGCCATATCACTTGAAGAAATCCCAATGGCCCCTGCCGAAGCGGCCACAACATTAACCCGCACAAGGTTCCGCCGCCCTGTGTTGGAAGACAACGTGGTCAACGCCAAAGCGGGCTGTCTATATCCCAACAACGCGCGGATGATGGTTGAGGCGCGTTCAAAAGGCTTTAACAACGCATTGGTCGCTGACGCGATGGGCAATGTTGCAGAATCAGCCTCAGCAAATGTGTTTATGGTCAAGGATGGCGAGGTATTTACCCCCATTCCAAATGGCACGTTTCTGGCTGGGATCACCCGCGCACGTCATATGAAGAACATGATTTCCGACGGGCTAAAGGTCCACGAAACAGTGCTGTCCTTTGATGATTTTCATGCAGCGGACGAGGTTTTTCTATCAGGGAACATGATGAAAGTGACACCCGTTAAAGCCTTTGATGACACGCAATATCAAATGGGACCAAATGCAAACCCGGTCACACGGCGGGTGCGCGAAATGTATTGGGATTGGGCCGCATCAGAACGCTGAGTGTCACGTTTCGCAAGTCCAATAATCTGGCCATGACCGATCCAGACGTAGATTGCGATTGCGCGGGCCTGCATCAAACGCCATGATCTGGCCCAAAGGGAGACCTCACATGCGTAAGTTCCTCGTTGTGCTGGACGACAGCACCGAATGCCTGAATGCGATGCGATTTGCCGCCTTGCGTGCGGCCCATACTGGCGGGGGCGTGACGGTTTTGTCCGTTATTCCACCGGACGAGTTCAATCACTGGATTGGCGTGGGCGACATCATGCGCGAAGAAGCGCGTGAACGCATCGAAGTGCATTTCGAAGTCTTTGCCAAATGGATGCGTGACAAACAAAATGTCGATCCAGAATTGGTCATTCGTGAAGGTGAGCCTACGGACGAGATCATTCAGCATGTAGCGGATGACCCGGAAATCGGTGTGCTGGTTCTGGGGGCAAGTTCGGACAACAAAAAGGGGCCCGGCCCACTGGTCACCAAAATGACCCGCAGTGCAGGCACCTTGCCAGTCCCCATCACAATCGTGCCCGGCAACCTCAGCAAAGAACAGCTTGAGGCGATTACGTAAACTGTGCAAGCGTCCATTATCTGTACGGAAGGTGCTTCATTCAGGGTCATCCGGCCAACTTAGAATCGTTCCAAACCTTGACTTAAAGACCCCCAGAGCACATATCGAATGTGCGCCAAACCAAGGAACTTCCCATGTTTATCCAGACCGAATCTACGCCGAACCCTGCGACCCTTAAATTCCTACCCGGTCAGTCGGTTCTTGAGATTGGCACAGCGGATTTTCCGACATCTGATTCTGCGGGTGGATCACCGCTTGCCACGCGCCTTTTTGGCGTAGACGGTGTCGCGGGTGTGTTTTTTGGGACTGATTTTGTCACCGTGACCAAGGCCGACACAGTTGAATGGGATCATATCAAGCCCGCGCTTTTGGGTGCGATCATGGAGCATTATCAATCTGGTCAATCCGTCATGGCAGAGGATCACAAAGCAACCTCGGGCCATGCTGATCATGACGGTGAAGATGGCGAAATTGTGGGGCAAATCAAAGAATTGCTCGACAGTCGTGTACGCCCTGCGGTTGCGCAAGATGGGGGTGACATCACGTTCCACGGCTTTGATCGCGGCATCGTTTATCTGCACATGCAAGGGGCTTGTGCGGGCTGTCCGTCGTCCACTTTGACGCTGAAAATGGGCATCGAAAACCTGCTGCGCCACTACATTCCCGAAGTGACCGAGGTACGCCCGGTTGCCTAAAGATGCGCCGCTGATATTGGCATTTGATACATCGGCCGCGCATTGCGCGGCCGCTTTGCTGCGTGGCGATGAGATATTGCAAAGCGCGTTGGAACCGATGGCCAAAGGTCAGGCAGAGCGATTGTTAGTCCTGTGTCAGGAACTGATGGAAAAGGCAGGCGTTAGCGTTACCGATTTGGACGCCATTGGGGTTGGGATTGGCCCCGGTAATTTCACAGGTATTCGTATTTCGGTTTCTGCCGCACGTGGGATGGCATTGGGGCTTGGCGTGCCTGCGGTTGGTGTTTCGAGCTTTGACACCTTGCGGTTTGGCACAATTGGCCCCTGTGCCTGCGCTGTCGATGCGCGGCGCGAGATGGTTTATTTACAAGGGTTTAACAACCCCGATCTTGCCATCCCGCAGCAATATGCAGCCACAGACTTGCCACCGTTCGAAGGGCCATTGATTGGCGCAACTGGCCAAGCAGCAGGACATCCAATAGCCGAAGCCATCGCTCGGATAACAGCAAGCCGCTACACGACAGAAACAGCACGCCCGGCCCCGCTTTACCTGCGCCCCGCCGATGCAGCCCCCGCGCGCGACGCCGCCCCCGTGATCCTGCCGTGACACCAGACGATATGGCGGCGCTGCATGCCGCAGCTTTCATTGATGAACGGTCTTGGAGTGCAGCTGAATTTACTGACATACTCAAGAACGATTATGTTCAGGCTTTTACCCAGCCACATGGTTTTGCCCTAACCAGCACAGCAGGTGGTGACACGGAATTGCTGATGCTGGCCGTGCATCCTGATCAACGACGCCGTGGCATTGCACGCGCCTTGAGCCTACAATGGCTGAACGGTGTGCGTGATCGCGCCGATATCGCCTTTCTTGAAGTGGCCGCAGACAACTTGCCGGCCTTGGCACTTTATACCGACCTCGGCTTTGGAATCACCGGACGGCGCGTTGCCTATTATGCGCGCAAAACTGGACCTACGGTTGACGCTTTGATCATGCAACAGGCCCTTCCGTTTGGTCAGGGACCAGATTCCACACCTTTCCCCCCAGAAAGCAGTTGACCCTTCCCCCCGGCTAAGCCCTAAATTGCACCAGATCATATGATCGCGGGCGATGGGCCACTGCTGGCCCCGCCCCAATGAAAAACTTGGGAGAGTTCTATGACCCTTATGACCAAATTTATGGGCGCTGCCGCCGCCGTTGCATTAAGTGCAGGCGCTGCCTTGGCAGAACCAGCGTTGATCTTTGACCTTGGTGGCAAGTTCGACAAATCCTTTAACGAAGCGGCCTTTAACGGTGCGCAGCGTTGGGCCGAAGAAACAGGCGGCACGTTCCGCGAAATCGAATTGCAATCCGAAGCCCAGCGCGAGCAAGCCTTGCGTCGTTTTGCCGAAGCAGGTTCAAACCCGATCGTCATGACCGGTTTCGCCTTTGGTGACATCTTGGGTCAGGTTGCGCCTGATTATCCTGAAACAGACTTTGCGATCATCGACATGGTTGTCGATCAGCCCAACGTGCGTTCCGTTGTGTTCAACGAACACGAAGGGTCATATCTGGTTGGCATGATGGCTGCGATGGCGTCTGAATCCAACACAGTTGGTTTCATCGGTGGCATGGACATTCCGTTGATCCGCAAGTTTGCCTGTGGTTATGCACAGGGCGTTAAGGCCGTGAATGCGGATGCAACCGTGATTGCCAACATGACAGGCACCACACCTGCCGCGTGGAATGACCCGGTAAAAGGGTCCGAGTTGACCAAAGCCCAGATCAGCCAAGGCGCTGATGTGGTCTATGCTGCCGCTGGTGGTACGGGCGTTGGTGTTCTGCAAACCGCAGCCGATGAAGGCATTTTGTCTGTTGGTGTGGACAGCAACCAAAACCACCTGCACCCGGGCAAAGTTCTGACCTCAATGCTCAAGCGTGTTGATAACGCGGTGTATCAGGCCATGACAGACGGCCCCGGCATGGAAAAAGGCTTTAACGTTATGGGCATCGCCAATGGCGGCGTCGGCTATGCGATGGACGAAAACAACGCAGAACTGGTGAGCACCGAAATGTTGACAGCCGTTGATGCAGCCGCTGCAAAAATTGCAGACGGGTCATTGGCTGTGCACGATTACATGTCTGACGACAGCTGCCCTGCGCTGAGCTTCTAAGCGTGAGTGCAGACAAAACATCGGGGCAGCCGCAAGCGGCTGCCCTTTCTGTGCATCCGGCAATTGAGCTGAAAGGCATATCCAAAGCCTTTGGCCCGGTGCAGGCCAACAAAGACATTTCCATCCGCGTCATGCCCGGCACGATCCACGGGATCATCGGTGAAAACGGCGCGGGCAAATCAACGCTGATGTCGATCCTTTATGGCTTTTACAAAGCTGATAAGGGCGAGATTTATATAAGCGGTCAAAAAACCGACATCCCCGACAGTCAGGCCGCGATTGCGGCAGGCATCGGTATGGTGTTCCAGCATTTTAAGCTGGTTGAGAATTTCACGGTGCTTGAGAATATCATCTTAGGTGCCGAAGACGGTTGGAGCCTGAAACCCTCGCTTGCCAAAGCGCGCCGCACACTGGTGGAACTGGCCGAGGATTATGGGCTTAATGTAGACCCTGATGCTTTGATCCAAGATATTGGCGTTGGCATGCAGCAACGGGTTGAAATCCTTAAAGCGCTGTATCGTCAGGCCGATATTTTGATCCTTGATGAGCCTACTGGCGTTTTGACCCCTGCCGAGGCGGATCAATTGTTCCGCATCCTTGGGCGGCTACGCTCTGAAGGTAAAACCATCATCCTGATTACCCACAAACTGCGCGAGATCATGGAAACGACTGATACAGTTTCCGTCATGCGGCGTGGTGAAATGACAGCGACGGTCAAGACCGCCGACACCTCGCCCGCCGAATTGGCGGAACTGATGGTTGGGCGTAAGGTGCTGTTGCGGGTGGACAAAGTGCCGAGCACGCCCGCTGAGGTCATTCTGGATGTCAAAGGCCTACGGGTGATTGACGACAAAGGTGTCGAACGCCTGCGCGGGATTAATCTGCAAGTGCGGGCTGGCGAAATTCTGGGCATCGCAGGGGTTGCTGGTAACGGCCAATCCGAACTGCTTGAGGTGCTTGGCGGTTACGAAGACGGCACTGGCGAGGTCACCGTGAATGGTCAAAAACTGGACCTGACGGGCAAATACTCGGACGGCAAATCCCGGCGCGCGCGCGGTATCGCCCATGTGCCAGAGGACCGCCAGCGCGAAGGTCTGATCATGGATTTTCATGCCTGGGAAAACACTGCGTTTGGCTATCATGATGATCCCAGCTATCGCAGTGGCGTGTTGATGAACAACAACGCGATCCGCGAGGATACCACCGAAAAGATGGCGCGTTTTGACGTGCGCCCCCCTGATCCAAAGCTTGAGGCCAAGAATTTCTCAGGCGGCAACCAGCAGAAAATTGTTTTGGCCCGCGAGATTGAGCGTAATCCTGACCTGTTGCTGATCGGTCAACCCACACGCGGCGTCGACATTGGTGCGATTGAATTCATCCACCAACAGATCGTCGCGCTGCGTGATCAAGGCAAAGCGATCTTGCTGGTGTCTGTTGAACTGGAGGAAATCCTTGCCCTGTCTGATCGCATCGCCGTCATGTTTGATGGCCGTATCATGGGCGAACGCGATCCTGCACAGACCGATGAAAAAGAACTGGGACTGCTGATGGCCGGGATCACCGATACCGATGTGCCACATTCAGTGGCCGAAGTTGAAGCGAACCTAGCCCATGTCAGTGGCGACGCGAGCAAGGAGGTCTGAAATGGACGTGATGCCAAAATGGGCCGAAGTTGTCCTTGTCCCGCTGATCTCGCTGTTGTTGGCGGCGATCTTGTCTGCTTTGGTCATTCTTGGCATTGGCGAAGACCCGGTGGCTGCGGTCAAACTGATGGTCACGGGCGCGCTGGGGTCGACCTATGGCTGGGGCTATACGCTCTATTATGCGACCAATTTTATCTTTACGGGATTGGCTGTTTCCATCGCCTTTCACGCACGGCTGTTCAACATTGGCGGTGAAGGTCAAGCGATGTTGGGCGGTCTAGGTGTTGCGATTGCCTGTCTTTATATCCCGTGGCCACATTGGTCGCTGGCCTTGGTTGGTGCCGCCGTCATGGCGGGGCTGTTTGGCGCATTCTGGGCGGCGATCCCCGCATGGCTGCAAGCCAAACGCGGCAGCCATATTGTGATCACCACAATCATGTTCAACTTTATTGCCGCTGCCCTGTTGAACTATGTGTTGGTCAATCTGATGCGCCCAAAGGGCAGCATGGACCCTGCGACGGCACGTTTCCCAGAAGCAGCTAACCTGCCGACTTTGCACGATATTCTGGCCCCTTTTGGTATCGCGTTTTCAAAATCCGCCCCTGCGAATGTATCATTCCTAGTCGCGATTGCAGCGTGTTTTGTTCTATGGCTGCTTATCTGGCGCACCCGATTGGGCTACGAAATCCGCGCCTATGGCCATTCGGAATCTGCGGCGAAATACGCGGGCATATCCCCGTTTAAAATCATCATGATCACAATGATCATCTCGGGTGCATTGGCTGGGATGATGGCCATCAATAATGTCATGGGCGAGGCCGAAAGGCTGGTCTTGAACTCAACCGAAGGGGCCGGGTTCATTGGTATCGCGGTTGCGTTGATGGGGCGATCACATCCTTTAGGTGTTTTCATATCTGCCATTTTGTTTGGGTTCCTTTATCAAGGCGGCGCCGAATTGGCGCTGTGGACATCGATCCCGCGTGAACTGATCGTGGTGATCCAAGCCCTTGTGATCCTATTCACCGGCGCGCTGGATAACATGGTCCGCATGCCGCTGGAACGTATCTTCCTCGCCCTGCGTAAACGGAATGCCAAACCAGCAGAGGGGTCAAAATAATGGATTATATGACCCTTATTCAGCTCCTCGACAGTACCGTGCGCCTTGCCACGCCCTTGCTGCTGGCCTGTCTTGCTGGCTTGTTCAGCGAACGCGCGGGCATCTTTGATATTGGGCTTGAAGGCAAAATGCTGGCGGCGGCGTTCTTTTCAGCGGCAGTCGCGTCATTGTCAGGCTCGGTTTGGATCGGCCTTGCGGCAGGCATCGGGGCGTCCATGTCGCTCAGCATTGTGCACGGCGTTGCATCGATCACCTTTCGCGGCAATCAACTGATCTCTGGTGTGGCAATTAACTTTCTTGCGGCTGGAATGACCGTGCTTATCGCCCAAAGCTGGTTTCGCCAAGGCGGGCGCACACCGTCACTGATGGGGGGCGGTCGTTTTGAAGGCATCACGTTGCCCGGTGCAGAAGCCATTGCAGATGTTCCTATCATTGGTCCGCTTTATTCCGAACTGATCTCAGGTCATTCAATTTTGGTTTACGTGGCGTTTGCAGCGGTGCCATTGTCTTGGTGGTTGCTGTATCGCACACGTTTTGGCCTGCGCCTGCGCGCGGTGGGTGAAAACCCGGCTGCGGTGGATACTGCTGGTGTCTCAGTGGTCGGCCTGCGATATGCCGCCGTTGCGATATGCGGCGTACTTTGTGGCATTGCAGGTGCCTACCTTAGCACCGCGTTGCAGGCTGGATTTGTCAAAGACATGTCAGCGGGACGCGGGTTTATCGCGCTGGCCGCCCTTATTTTTGCAAAATGGCGCCCGTGGTATGCGCTTTATTCCACTTTGCTGTTTGGTTTGTTTGGCGCGCTAGAAACCCGTCCTGATGTGATTGAGGCCTTAATTGGCGTCAAAATGCAGGGGCAACTCTTGGGGGCCCTGCCCTATGTCATGACAGTGATCATTCTGGCGGGCTTTGGCGGCAAGGCGATACCGCCGCGCGCGGGTGGCGAACCCTATGTGAAAGAACGTTAAGAAGACGAAGAAAACGGATAACTGTATAAAATAAGGCCAGTTTGCCCTCTAATATCGGTCCTGATTGCTGCAAGGCAGCGCAGGTAGTTGATTTAGCGGACAGACCTGCGCTAATGGTGCCCATGCAAATTTACCTGCCCATCGCTGAAGTATCGGTCAACGCGTTCCTCCTGTTGGGGCTGGGCGGGCTTGTCGGCATTTTATCTGGTATGTTTGGTGTTGGTGGCGGGTTCTTAATGACGCCGCTGTTGTTCTTTATAGGCATTCCCCCAGCCGTTGCTGTTGCGACCGAAGCGAACCAGATTGTGGCATCGTCATTTTCCGGCGTGTTAGCGCATTTCAAACGAAAAACTGTAGATTTGAGGATGGGGACCGTCCTTTTGATTGGCGGTTTGATCGGTGCGGCGCTGGGTGTGATGGTGTTCAACTATCTCAAAGCGCAAGGTCAGGTCGACCTGCTGGTCAAGCTTTGTTATGTTGTCTTTCTTGGTGTGATTGGTGGACTGATGTTCATCGAATCCCTCAACGCGATCCGCAAGACAAAGTCAGGCAAAAAGATCGCCCGTAAGAAACACAACTGGATTCACGGACTGCCGTTCAAGATGCGCTTTCGTGTGTCTGGTCTGTATATCTCGGTCATTCCTCCACTGATCGTTGGTATAGCTGTGGGCATTTTGGCCGCGATCATGGGTGTTGGCGGCGGCTTTATCATGGTGCCCGCGATGATCTATCTTTTGGGCATGCCGACCAAAGTGGTTGTTGGGACATCCCTGTTCCAGATCATTTTTGTGACCGCATTCACGACGATGCTGCACGCTACGACAAACTTTACAGTTGATATCGTTCTGGCCGTTTTGTTGCTGGTTGGCGGTGTGATCGGCGCACAGATTGGGACCCGCATTGGGGTCAAGATGAAGGCCGAACAATTGCGCATTCTACTGGCCCTCATGGTTTTAATGGTCTGTGGCAAACTGGCGTTGGAACTCTTGATTGAACCGTCCGAGCTGTATTCGCTTGGCGCGGCGAGCGGTCACTGATGCGTATTCTTGCTGCACTCATAGCATTATGTATGGCGCTGCCTGCCATTGCCGAAGAAGTTGTGCTTGGCCTCAGCAGCGATCAGGTGTCGATCAACACCAACTTTGACGGCTCCGAAATTCTAGTTTTTGGCGCGGTTAAGCGTGAAGAAGCAATCCCTGACAGCCCGCGTTTGCAAGTGATTGTCACTGTCGCCGGCCCCTCAAAGCGGATTACCGTACGCCGCAAGGAAAAGCGGTTTGGCATCTGGGTTAACACCGACTCTGTTGAAGTGGACTATGCCCCTAGTTTCTATGCAGTCGCGGCAAGTACCGTGCTTGGGCTGGCACTGTCAGACACAGAGGATTTGCGCCATAAGGTTTCTATCCCCCGGGCCATCCGTTCTGTTGGCGCGCCCGACAATATCCAAAATTCAAAGAGTTTCACCAACGCATTGATCCGCATAAAGTCACGTTCTGACCAGTACCAGTTGAACGAGGGCACTGTGAGCGTTGATGAACAAACATTATTCCGCACGGCCATTAAGCTGCCAGCAGCTTTGACCGAAGGCACCTATAAGACACGCATATTTCTGACCCGCGGTGGTCAGGTGGTATCAAAACACGAAAGCAGCATTTACGTGCGCAAAGTGGGCATGGAACGGTGGTTGTTTAAATTGTCACGTGAAAACGCGCTGATTTACGGCCTCATGTCCTTGGCGATTGCCATTGCGGCGGGCTGGGGCGCATCTGCTATCTTTAGCATCTTCCGGCGCTGATCGGCACGCGCGCGATCAAAGATTGCGCGATTTACCCAAATTCCTCTTCGGTATTGTCCAATGTCAGCGGGGCCACAGGTGCCGCGCGCAAATCATCTACTTGCAAAAGCCCTGTAGGTTTTGACAATCGATTGCGCACAACCCAGATCAAGCGTTCCTGCGCCCGGGTGATAGCCACATAAGCCAGTCGTTTCCACAGCGGTTGCCCTGCTTCAATCCGCCCCATACGTGCGGCCACAAATAGATCAGGTGCAAACACCTGTACGGTTTCCCACTGACTGCCTTGGGCCTTGTGGATCGTAACAGCAGAGCCATGCAAAAACGTCGCCCCCATGCGCGCAGCAAAGGGAATAAACGGTTCTTCCTCGTCTGGTTTTTCAATTTTGACAATTGATGCTGCTGACACCTGCGGATCTTCTGCGCCCATGACATGTAGACGGCTGAACCCCGGTTTGCGCCCTTCCCCCAAAAAGATCACCTGTGCCCCTTTGATCAACCCCCGCGCCTCTAGATCAAGGCGTTTCTTGCGGTGTTTGAGTGGCAGTTCAATACCATCACAGATCAACGGTTCCCCCGGCATCAGGGCATCTTCTGGTGCGCCGTGCACAGAACGAAATGCATTGATCAAACGGATGCGCGTGGCGTTGCGCCAAACCAAAACCGGGCTACGCGCCATCAGATCGACCTCGACGCGTTGGCCCCAGACCACCCGGTCGTCTTTCTTTGAGGCGTCCTCAACCATTTGTTCGAACTGTTGAAACGTCAATTCAGGGTCTGCCAGCGCATGGGCAAGATCAAGGATTGGGTTTCCCGCATCTTGCCTGAAAATACGGTTTAGGTTCATCACCCGTTTTTCTGGCAGCTTTTCAAACACCATGGTGCCTGATTGTTTTACCGGGGCAAGCTGTGCCGGATCACCGAACAACAGCAGCGTTGGAAAGATCTCTTTCAAATCCTCAAACTGCTTGTCATCCAGCATTGAGGATTCATCGACAAAGCCGATATCCAGTGGTTCCTCACGACGCTTCCAACCCGTGATGAAATCGGACCCGCGCAGACCAGCGGCAGCCAATGCACCGGGAATGGATTTGTTGTTGGCATAAAACGCCGCGGCACGGTCCAGCGATATTTCGGTTAACCCTTCGATCTCGGGCCGTGGACCAGAGCCTGCCAACCATTCCGCAATCCGTTCATATTCTGGATCATACATCGGCGTATAAAGAATGCGGTGAATGGTTGTCGCAGGCACGCCGCGCAGTCGCAGGACCGATGCGGCCTTGTTGGTGGGCGCAAGGATCGCAAGCGTGCGTTTGTCTTTGCGTTTGCGCGATTCATAGTCACCCGAAATGACGTCAACGCCAGCTGCCTCAAGCGCTTTGTAAAGCTCTGCGAGCAACAGCGTTTTACCGGACCCTGCTTTGCCCGTCACCGCCATCACTTGATCCGCGCCGCCCGGACTTGGCATCAACAAACTGTCTTCTAAATCGATCCCCGCAGAGCGCAGCATTTCAGCGACGGCATCATATGCGGCAGCCTGGTCGTCGGAATATGTAAGGGCGGGTATGTTCATGGCGCGACCCTACGTGAGGGGCGCGCCGGGGGCCAGACGGGTTTGTTAAAGTTACCCGGCTTTGGCCCATCCTCCCGGCCTTGTGCCGGAAAAGCTATGGTCAAACCAAAACCGTGATTGCGCCGGGGACACGCCGGCACGCGCTGCAACTTTGGCCTGCGCATCTGGGGTAAATTCCCACAGCCCAACCGAGATTTTGTTTCGCCCCAACCCTTGGCTGCCCAACAGTTCTGGCGAGGATCCGATCATTCGATAAATCCGCACCATCCGGGCATCAAAAACCCCAACAAAATGTTTAACGCCAAAACCTTGCATGATTTCGCCGCCCCCCAGCATCAGGCCTGCCGCAACAGTTGGACCCGCGTCACGAGACAGGCAAAACCGCGTGCATTCCCAGATATGTGGGCTGATAATTGGCCCTGTGGTCAGATGTCCAAAGTGGTCATTTATCATGACCTGACCCGTGGTCGGCAGGAACCGCATCGACCCCCCGTGGCTGCCATCAGCCTGTTCCCAGATCACATAAAGCGGATTTAGATCATCGTATTCATCGCGCTCTTCGCCGGCCTCATTCAGCGAAACATCCCAGCCAAGCCGCGTTTTGAACTGATCCGCACGGTCGAGAAACATCTGACGCGCCAAACGCGGATGTTTACAAAGTTCAGTACCGTATAGGTAGCGCAGCATACCCTGTCCTCCCTCTCAATTATAAGAATTGATAAAGAGTTAGCCCAGCGTTTATTAAGGGCGACTGACCAATGCGCACGCTTATTTTGACCATTGCGCAACAGCGCAATGCGTCAGATCACAATCAATCCACGGCTCAACGCACGTGCAACCGCATGTGTGGTATTCAACGCACCCAGTTTGAACCGCGCGCTTTCGATATAGACCCGCAACGTATGCTCTGAAATCGCGAGTGTATTGGCCACCTGCGCGCGGCTGTAGCCAATGGCCAGCAGTGTCATCGCATCAACCTCACGTGGGCTAAGGGCCTGAGATTGCTCAGGGGCGCGTTCTGGTTCAAATTCCAGCGCCTTTTCGTTGAAATAATGCGCGATCAAGATCAGGTCGCGACGATGCAATTCTGTAAAATCAGCCCATGCTTCATCACTGCAAGAGTGGTTTACCGAAAACAATGCGAATTGCCCGTTCGGGCCACGAATGGGCACCGAATACCCTTGATTACCAAGGCCATATTGGATGGATTCCAAAAGAAACGCACGCGCGGCCTTGCTGGACCAATCCAGACGTTTCCAATCTACGGGGTGAAAGCGTTGATAACATCCAATGACCACGGGATCGATGCGCAGATAATTTCGATCTAGGTAGCGTTCTTGCCAAGCGATGGAATACGTCCCGCACCCATATTGGTCGCCAGCCGAATCAACCCAATGATAGGCGATGTGGTCAACATCCAAGGTGTCGCGCAGCGCCACACTTGCTGTTTGTAAACCGTCAAGCGTGTCAGCTTGCTCCAACTGCTCCAGAATTTTCTCCAGTTGCTTTTGTGTTACCATGCGCGTGCCCGCGGGTCCTTTCCTCTTGGGCGGCGATCTCTGCCAAGGCAACAAGTGCAGTGTCATCCAATTGTTCTGCCAAACCCGGCAAATCGCTTGACTGTGCAAATACCTTAAGATCGGCCAGAACGTCTAAAATCCAATCATTTCGCATTCGTAAGATCGCCTTTAAATGGTTAACAAAGCATTAATACAACCATAGCATGTATACTTGAATCGTGAAAATTCGCAAATATCAACTCCCCCGAAATAGTGGGCGCTGAATTCTTAAGTCATTGGAATCATGTATGTGGAAATAGAATGCAAAAAAGCCCGCGCATCAGTGACATGATCCGCGGGCTATTGTTGCCAAATTTGAAACGATGCTGCCTTAGCTGCGTGCTTCCAATGCGTCTTCAAGCGTGCGCAATCCGGTCTTCGGGGACTGAACCAAGACCGACATATTGCCCGGCTTATGTTCGTTGCGCATCATTTTCATATGCGCCTCTGGCAGGTCAGCCCACGCAAACACTTCCGACATACACGGGTCCAAGCGACGCTCAAGCATCAGCTTGTTCGCGGCGGATGCCTGCGCGAGGTGGGCAAAGTGGCTGCCCTGAAAGCGCTTCTGGTGCATCCACATATAGCGCACGTCGAACGTAAGATTGAAACCTGTCGTACCCGCACAGATTACGACCATGCCGCCTTTTTTACACACCAGCGTGGAAACAGGGAATGTCGCCTCGCCCGGATGTTCAAACACCATGTCGACATTGTTGCCCTTACCGGTAATCGCCCAGATGGCGGCCCCAAATTTGCGCGCCTCTTTGAACCATGTCGCATATTCTGGTGTATTCACGGTAGGCAATTGGCCCCAGCAATCGAAATCTTTGCGATTCAAAACCCCTTTGGCCCCTAAATCCATCACAAACTGACGTTTGCTTTCGTCTGAAATAACACCAATGGCATTCGCACCAGCCGTGTTGATCAATTGGATCGCGTAAGATCCCAGACCGCCAGACGCACCCCAGACCAATACATTCTGTCCGGGCTTCAAATCATGGGGTTCATGCCCAAACAACATACGATATGCCGTTGCCAGCGTCAGCGTATAGCATGCTGCCTCTTCCCATGTCAGATGTTTGGGACGCGGCATCAACTGCTGCGCTTGCACGTTGGTGAATTGCGCAAATGACCCGTCCGGTGTTTCATATCCCCAGATACGCTGGGATGTTGAAAACATCGGATCACCGCCGTTGCAGTGCTCATCATCGCCGTCATCTTGGTTGCAGTGAATCACAACCTCGTCGCCAACCTTCCAACGCTTGACCTTGTCACCAACCGCCCAAACAATGCCAGACGCATCAGAACCCGCGATATGATAAGGTTCACCATGTCCGTCAAACGGGCTGATCGGCACGCCGCGCGCCGCCCACACACCGTTGTAGTTGATACCAGCCGCCATCACGAGAACCAGCACTTCGTTGCTATCAAGCTCTGGAACATCCACTACTTCCTGAAGCATCGCTGTATCAGGATCACCGTGGCGTTCGCGCCGGATTGCCCAAGCATACATTTGCTTTGGCACATGGCCCATGGGGGGAATTTCACCGACCTCATAGAGGTCTTTTTCAGGTGCGTCATATTGCGCGATGGTGGTGTCCAGTGCCATGCGGGCCTCCTGTTGGTTTTTCTTTACTTAACTCTTGTGCCGCAATGCAGAATCGCGGCGTCTACCCAACGGGATATTGCCGCACGCGCAACAATGCAACCTCAACCGGGGTATTTTTGTAATTTTATAACCCAGCAGACGCAGAAATTACTTTGCAGTTGCGGCATTTTTAGGCAAAAACTGCATGATTGAGTTGGCATAAAACTGCAAAACAGGTTCCTGACCTTCGCTCACATGCCACGCACCAGCATCTAGATGAATGACACCTCGATCTGACAGGCCCTTGGTCGCACGATCCAAATCTGTATGCAGTGTCGCAGGTTTTGGCACGCGGTTTGGCTCTGGCATGCTCTCTAACAAGCCAAGCGTTTTTTCATGCAAAACGTCCGGCGTTGCGGTTTTTTCCGTTAACAAAACATGCGCCAACAACGGTACGGTAAGCACTGGCATCGCATCTTCAATCCGTTCCATCAGCGCCACAGAAAGGTCCTCAACTTTGCTATCAGGCCCAGCGTCACGCAATGAAAGTGGCGTACCAAAAGCAACCGCAGCAGTGCCAAAGCGCGTGTCTTGCCCCCGCAGACGTTGCCATAGTTTACGCAGAATAAACCCCACCACCACCGAAATTCGTGCACCAAACCTTCGATCACCACGGGCGTCGGCGGCAATCAACACGCGGTCCTCTAAAATGCGATCATAGTTAATGGCCACAGGCACAAAAACCACATCGCGTTCATCCTTTGGATCAAACCCATCAACGACATAAGCCAGAAGCCCTAACTTTGGCGGTTGCAAACGACCATTTAGGCTAAGCCCGCCTTCGGGATAGATCGCTTGGGTGACACCACCCGCCGTTGCCATCGACACATAGCGCGCCAAAACTTTGCGATAGAGTGCACCACGCGATTTACGCCGAATGAAATAGGCCCCCATTGATTTGATCAAGCGACTAAGCGGCCAAACCCGCGCCCATTCACCCACCGCATAAGACAAGGCAGAGGATCGCGCGGCAAGATATGTGACCAAAACATAATCCATATTGCTGCGGTGGTTCATGATGAAAACAACGGTTGCGTCCTTGGGGATCGCATCAAACGTGGCATCATTGCTGTCGGCGGTTTCAATCCGGTATACCGAATTGGCCAATAGTTTTGCCAACCGTATGCCAAAGCTAAAATACGCAAAGGCAGAAAAGCTGGGCACAATTTCGCGGGCATAGCTGCGGGCTTTTTGGAATGCGACATTTTCTGGCACGCCATTTGCGGCGGCGTAATTCACAATCGCACGCGTGACCTCCGGGTCGTAAATCAGACGCTGAATCATATCGTGGCGCCGCGCCAATTTGAACGGTTCAATTGGTCGGGCCAGCCGTGTGTTTAACCGTTTGACTGCCCGTTCCAATCGGCGGCGAAAAAACCAACGCACTGACGGCAAAAGAAAGTGACTTAATGCGGTCACAGCCGCAAAAAGCACGATGAGAATAAACAGCCATAGCGGCAATTGCACGGTTTGCGTCATGGTTGATACCCTTGCAGTGTGACGGGCCAAGGACAATATCTAATGGGAATAACATAGGGATTTCACATTGGATTTCACCATATCATCTGGGTTTTCAGATGCCGAACGCCCCATCGTTGCGGCCCTCTATTGGGAGGCATTTGCGGCAAAGCTGCACTGTGTATTGGGGCCCGAGGAAAAGGCGCTCACGTTCATGACGACGCATCTTAATCCTGATTTTGCATGCGTGGCCCGTGGACCGGATGGTACAGTTCTGGGCGTTGCAGGTTACAAAACAAGCAAAGGCGCGTTGATTGGTGGTGAATTAAGGGATTTGGCCGCTGTTTATGGATGGGCATCAACCCTGTGGCGCGCGCCATTATTGGCATTGGTTGAACGCGACTTGGCCGATGATACCCTGCTAATGGATGGTATTTGCGTGGCCGCATCTGCGCGCGGTTTGGGCCTTGGGTCAGCCCTATTGCAAGCGATCAAGCACGAGGCCGTCGACAGAGGTCTCTCCACCGTTAGACTGGATGTGATCGATACAAACCCACGCGCCCGCGCTCTTTATGAACGGCAGGGTTTCAAAGCAACGGGGACAGAGCACCTTAGGCCATTTCGTTGGGTGTTTGGGTTCAAAAGCAGTACAAAAATGCTGTGCACCCTGACTTGAGTGTTTGAGATATTCCCGTAAATAGGTAGAATTGCCGCAACGCAGCGAATTGACAAGGTCACAATCTTTCACCTATCAATCTCGCAACGCAAGAATATTACTCGAATGATACAAGAGAGGCCCAATATGTCGCACCCGCAGAAAGACCGCCCTTGGTTAATCAGAACCTATGCTGGGCACTCTACCGCCTCTGCATCGAATGCTCTTTATCGCGACAACCTTGCCAAGGGGCAAACCGGCCTTTCCGTGGCTTTCGATCTGCCCACACAAACTGGATATGACAGCGATCATATTCTGTCGCGCGGCGAAGTCGGCAAAGTCGGTGTGCCCGTGGGCCATCTGGGTGATATGCGCGAATTGTTTAATGACATTCCGCTGGATCAAATGAACACGTCGATGACGATCAACGCCACAGCGCCTTGGCTGTTGTCGCTTTATATCGCCGTGGCCGAGGAACAAGGTGCGGATATTTCAGCGCTTCAAGGAACTGTACAAAACGACCTGATCAAAGAATACCTATCACGCGGCACTTATATTTGCCCGCCTGCCCCATCGATGAAAATGATCGCGGATGTGGCCGAATATTGCTATTCACATGTCCCAAAATGGAACCCGATGAACGTGTGTTCCTATCATTTACAAGAAGCCGGCGCGACGCCTGAACAGGAATTGTCATTCGCGCTTGCCACGGCCACGGCCGTATTGGACGCATTGAAACCGCGCGTCCCTGCCGAGGATTTCCCAGCATTGGTTGGACGTATTTCTTTCTTTGTGAACGCTGGTATTCGTTTTGTGACAGAGATGTGCAAAATGCGCGCCTTTGTTGATTTGTGGGATGAAATTTGCCTTGAACGATATGGCGTAGAAGACGGGAAATACCGCCGCTTTCGCTATGGCGTTCAGGTCAACTCATTGGGCCTGACCGAACAACAGCCTGAAAATAACGTCTATCGTATTCTCATCGAAATGCTGGCTGTGACGCTGTCGAAAAAGGCCCGCGCCCGTGCCGTGCAATTGCCCGCATGGAATGAAGCGTTAGGCCTGCCGCGCCCATGGGATCAGCAATGGTCAATGCGAATGCAGCAAATTATGGCCTATGAAACGGATCTATTGGAATTTGATGATCTGTTTGATGGTAACCCGGCAGTTGATGCAAAGGTCGAAGCCTTGAAAACAGGTGCGCGCGCCGAATTGGCAAATATCGACGGCATGGGCGGCGCGATTTCAGCCATCGATTACATGAAAGGCCGTTTGGTCGACAGCAACGCAGAACGCTTGGGTCGTATTGAAGCAGGCGAAACCATCGTGGTTGGCGTGAATAAATGGCAAAAGGGTGAACCATCACCGCTGATGACGGGGGATGGCGGCATTATGGTAGTTGATCCGGCCGTTGAGGCCGAACAAATCACGCGGCTCAATGAATGGCGCAGCGGGCGTGATCAGAATGCGGTTGATGCGGCGTTGGCTGACTTAAGCAGTGCCGCTGCTGAGGGGCGCAATATCATGCCACCGTCCATTGCCGCCGCAAAGGCTGGCGTCACAACCGGTGAATGGGCTGCTGAAATGCGCGCTGTCCACGGTGAATACCGTGGGCCAACAGGTGTCGCTGCGGGCCAATCAAATAAGACCGAAGGCTTGGATGATTTGCGCGATGCCGTGAATACGGTCAGCGATAAACTGGGGCGGCGTTTGAAATTCCTGATCGGTAAACCCGGCCTTGATGGTCATTCCAATGGTGCGGAACAGATTGCTGTACGCGCACGTGATTGCGGCATGGATATTTCATACGAGGGTATTCGCCTAACCCCAACAGAGATTGTTGCGGCTGCGCGTCAGGATGATGCGCATGTGGTTGGCCTTTCTATTCTGTCGGGCTCTCACATCCCATTGATCGAAGATTTAGTGGCCCAAATGCGCGATGCCGGAATGGGGCACATCCCGGTAATCGTCGGTGGTATCATACCTGATGATGATGCAGATCGTTTACTCAAAATGGGTGTGGCGCGGGTCTATACTCCCAAAGATTTTGAGTTGAATACGATCATGCAAGACATCGTTACGTTGGTTGATCCATCCGCAAAAGCAGCCGAATAATATCGTCGTCACTTGCGTTAACCATTGGTAGCCACTGGCGGAAATGCGCCCTTGACACAAAATCGACTTTGCAGATTATTTTTAATTCGTGTAGCCGATTCACCAATGTGAAAACACACTGGGAAAAACAATGGCATTTGATTTGAAATCAATGAACAGCAAAGAGCTTGAAAAACTCTTGAACGAAGTAAAGAAAACACTGCAATCTGCACAGGCACGTGATCGCCGTCAGGCACGCAAGGCCGCAGAAAAAGCAGCTGCTGAATGGGGCTTTTCACTCAACGACCTTTCTGAAAACGAAAAGCCAGCCAAAAAAGAACGTAAAAACAAGGCGAAAGCCAACAAACCCAAATCCAAGCCGCAATTTGCAAACCCTGCTGATCCAAGCCAAACTTGGACAGGAAAAGGGCGTCAGCCGAATTGGTTTCGTGCCGAAGTTGAAAAGGGAACCACCCCTGATAGCATGAAAATCTGAATTAAAACACGTTACAGGCGAATTAAATTCGCGCGTGAATGGAATTGGATCGTACATCAAGTGCGGTCCATTTTTTTAATTCAACTTCCGATAAATAATGACGCTTGAATTACCCGCTTCACATAGAAATGAGATTTTGCTCGCGTCGCGAATACTATCTCACCCGGGTCACCCTCTCTATCTGATTGGCAAGTGCCAGACACTTGTCCCTTGTCCATCTAACGTCAAAGAGGCAAGTTTATCTGCAACTGCAAAAGGGAATTTTTCATGACAGTACATATTGGCGCAAAGCCCGGTGATATCGCAGAAACCGTTTTGATGCCCGGTGATCCCTACCGTGCTAAATGGGCCGCAGAAACATTCCTGGACAATGTTAAGCTGGTGAATGAAGTACGCGGCATGTTGGGTTTCACCGGGACGTGGAAAGGCAACCGCGTTACCATCCAAGGGTCTGGCATGGGCATGCCATCCCTGTCGATTTACGCAAATGAATTGATGATGGAATATAATGCGCAGACATTGATCCGTATTGGGTCATGTGGCGGCATGCAGCCCCATGTCGGCATTCGCGATGTGATTATTGCCATGACGGCCACAACGATCACCTCACCCTCATCGGGAATTTTCAAAGAAGTTAATTTTGCCCCGTGCGCAGATTGGTCATTGTTAAACGCAGCCGTTAACGCCGCCGCAAGCAAGGGCAGCAAAACCCATGTTGGCGGTATCTATTCGTCAGATGTGTTCTATGCTGAACGCCCTGATCTTGATGAACAGATGGTGCGCCATGGAATTCTGGGCGTTGAGATGGAGGCCGCTGAGCTTTACACACTTGCTGCCCGCCACAAACGTCGCGCCTTGGCCGTGTTAACCGTTTCAGATCACCTTCAGACAGGAGAAGCCTTGCCTTCAGAAGACCGTGAAAAGACCTTTGGTGACATGGTCGAAATCGCCCTAGAAGCGGCCTTTGCCTGATGTTTAATCAAGCGCCATGCGTGCCATCATAGCCATTCGCGACGGGCGACTGCCAACCGTCCAAGGCATCTGAGGCCGGGGCAAACACCTCGATCAACAGCGGATAACAAGCTGCTGTATCTGATGAATGTTCCGCCGAACAATCGCCACCCGGGCAGGCACTTAGCGCGCCAAGCAGGTCAATTTCGGCAAAAAATTCAATGTAATCGCCCGGACGTACAGGGCTTGCCTTCATAAAGTATTGACCCGTATCGCGCGTAAATCCCGTGCACATAAACACGTTCAGCACGTCATGCACGTGTGGCTCTGCCTCAGATACCGGAATGCCCAAATGTGCCGCAACTGCGCGCGTGAGGTTTGAATGACAGCAATGATGATACTGCCCACCCTTCAACAGGTTATGCGTATAGGGATCACAGCGCGTGCCGATCACATCATGCACAGACCCGCCAAATTCGTCGATCCCATACCATCCAAGCGTATCATGGGTTACGGTCGCCATTGGCCGCAGGCCCGGAAAAGACGACCACATACGTTGCCCAGTGGTGATATGCGTGCCGTGTAGCGCACGCGTTTTGCCGGAATAAAACCGTTCATTCAGATCATTTGCGTTCCACAGGTTCAAATCACCGACCTGCGATCCCTCAATAGAGGTTATGCGAAAGAAATGCCCGGCAGGCACATGGAACGTCGTCGCCTCGCGCGGTGATGCAATGGCTTCATCGGTTTTTGTCAGCGTTTCGCGGGCCGCTGTATAAAGTGCCATATCCGCTGGCGGCAAGCTGTCGACGGGATAGCAAATCACTGGCTTTATTGCCCGTCGATCATTGGCATCATGGGGTGGCGTGGCCATTTTCATTTCCTATTCATCCAACCGACTGGCTTTTCAGGTATCGCGTTGTTTCTCATGCCGCCTGCGCCATTGTCGCGCATAAATCGATTCTTCGCTGTGTTTTCTATTCAGGGCTGTCGCGCGCTCTGCGACTTCCTCATTTGTTTCACCACGCACCGAACTGTCGCGCATTTGCGTTGCCCGTTCAAACGGAATGACCTGTACCATCGGTGTACCCGCAGGCATGCGCACCGCGCCACGTTGGCTGGTCCACAGGAACGGGACATTCACGGGCACATCCAAGGCATCACAATCGACAGTGCCGTTAAATGCCATGAAAGGCAGTTCAAAATGGTTGATCGGGTGCAGAAAGGACGCGGACCAACCGGCCGGCAATTTGACCCGCCATGGGTTCATCAACTTGAGCGGTTGCGCGCCTTCAAACGGGGGGAATTGTGCACCAATTTGATCTGGGTGATGGGCATCAATGGGGATCAGCGGTGCATCATCTGTCCACCGAAATTCCAAGGCACCGGTCGCAGGATCCACCACTGTCCAAATGTCGACTGGTGTTGGAATAATCCAGCCCTGCGCCATCACGTCCGCAACGGGCAGGCAAGCCCGCACCGTTAAACCCGGCAATCCATGTGCATCCTTCATGTCCATCTCGCGGTCTAAATCACGAAACCACTCGGGCAGGAATTTGGCCGCAGGTGCAGGTTCGGGGATTTTCCCGAGTATTTCTGGTGGACACAAGAATTCAATACCGCTCATAGGCCGGGCGTTTTCAAAGACGACATGCAGCTGTCGGGCTTGCCGTTGCTGCGAAACACCTCAGCCCCGCAGGTTATACAATTGTATTTGATCAACGCGCCCTTGCTGCCCACACGATCCTCGCGCCACCGACAATTGCGTGTCGGGGCGTTGCGCCGTGCAACCACGGCCACAATGATAACCGCAACCACAAGAGCGATGAGTATCGGCATATTCACTCCGCACCTTTGCCAGCTTTACGCAGGGCAGTCTTACACAAGAGGTGGCTGTTAAACCGTCCGTTCCAGCATCAGCTTTTTGATATTCGCAATCGCCGCCGCCGGGTTCAGGCCCTTGGGGCAGGTCTTGGCGCAGTTCATGATGGTGTGACAGCGATAGAGTTTGAAAGGGTCCTCAAGGTCATCCAGCCGTTCGCCCGTCGCCTCATCCCGTGAATCAATGATCCAGCGGTAGGCGTGCAGCAACGCTGCTGGCCCGAGGTAGCGATCACCATTCCACCAATAGCTGGGGCAGGACGTCGAACAGCACGCACACATGATGCACTCATAAAGACCGTCCAGTTTGGTGCGGTCATCAATTGATTGCTTCCATTCCTTGGCAGGCGCGGGCGTTTCAGTCGCCAACCAGGGTTGAACCGATGCGTGCTGGGCGTAGAAATGCGTCAGGTCTGGGATCAAATCCTTGACCACTGGCATGTGCGGCAGCGGATAGATTTTGACCGCGCCTTTGACTTCCTCGACGCCGTAAGTACAGGCCAGCGTGTTGATCCCATCGATGTTCATCGCGCAAGACCCACAGATACCCTCGCGGCAGGAACGGCGGAAGGTCAGCGTTGGATCAATCTCGTTCTTGATCTTGATCAGCGCGTCCAAAATCATCGGTCCGCAGGTGTCCATATCGACAAAATAGGTATCGATGGCGGGGTTCTTGCCGTCATCCGGGTTCCACCGATAGACATGGAATTCGCGGGTATTTGTTGCACCCGCAGGTTTCGGCCATGTCTTGCCGCTGGTCATCCGAGAGTTCTTGGGAAGCGTTAGTTGGACCATGTCGCATCTCCTTGTCTGGCGGGCATACAGCCCGTTTCATCAAAATTACCCAATATACTTAGGCGTTTCATGTCGCTGCGCCCTCGCGGACAAACAACGTATTTCCTTCGACCTCTAGGATGCTTTTAAATCCACAGGCGATTATACGGGCACTCAAATCGGTTTCCCATGTGTCGGCATGCGCGGTCTCAATCAAGATTGCATCGGGCTGCCAACCCTCTGTTCCGCCCTCTACCATGGGGCCAAGTGCGGCCTCTTCGGCGCCCTCAACATCAATTTTCAGGATGGTTAGGTCGTGGTTATTTGCTTGGGCCACAAAATCCAAAAGCGGCCGGATTGGCACCAATGTGCCGCCATCGCGGACCTGTTTCTTAATCGCTTTTAGGGAGGCTTGGCCAAAGTTGTCACGGCGAAAGTTCAACGTGCCTTCACCCGTCGCAGCACCCAGCGCACAGCCTTCAATGCGAATGACATCACCCAGATCGTTCAGCCGAATGTTATGCCCCAAGCGTCCGATCATCACTGGATTTGGTTCAAACGCGATTACGCGACTACCTGCCCCAGCAGCAAGGCCAAGCGGCACAGCAAACGCCCCGCAATTGGCACCGATATCAAGGATCAGCGCATTGCGCCCCTCAACTAGCTCCATCAACGCCATCAGCGATTTCATCTCGGGCGGCTGACCATCCAGCCACATGCGCCGATCCGTGTAATTATCGCGCGGGTCGACATACATGCGAATGCCTGCAAATTCGACCTCAGTTGGGGGCAGAATTGGCACCAACTTTTGACGCATCGGCTTGTCCGCAGCCTTGAAGACATCGCGCAACGCAGCAAGCTGCATCCCCGCATCAATTCCTTCAAGCATGGGATTTGCCATGGCGTTCATCGATCAGATGATCCCGCTTTGCAACGACGCGGTGCGAATGCAAGATACTGTTTCGGGGCGCGCCAACACGCCTTTGACTGTGGCGACCGTTTTATCGTCGACACCTGTTGCGGCGGATTTGATGTACTCTTGGATTTCAGCAGCGGTCGAATTGTCGATCACACAATCTGTAAACGGCGTGATCAATTGCTTTGGCACCTGCGGGAACCGCGTGGCAAGCGTTTCGGTCACCACACCCTTGGCCCCTTTGCGCGCGGTATTATCCACCGCTTGCTGCACATCAGCACAAGCACTGAGCACCGCTATACATGCAACTACTGCCAAAATACGCATCAATACACCCGCGCTTTTGGTGCGATTTTCTTAAGGTCGATCCCGCCTTCTTTGTGGGTCGTCAGCGGCTTCAAGTGCACATCACGATAGCTAAGTGTCGCTTTGTTGCCCTCAAACGTGGCAAGGCTGTGCTTGCGCCATTCTTTGTCATCACGATCTGGGTAATCCTCGTGCGCGTGGGCACCACGGCTTTCCTTGCGCGCCGCAGCGGCAGTGATGGTTGCGGTGGCATTTGGCATAAGGTTGGCCAATTCCAGCGTTTCCATCAGATCAGAGTTCCAGACCAATGAACGGTCGGTGACACTGACATCATCCATTTTGTCCGCAACTTCGATCATTTTGACGCGGCCTTCTTCCAGCGTCTTGTCGGTGCGGAACACGGCGGCGTCCGCCTGCATGGTTTTCTGCATCTCCAGACGCAGATCGGCAGTAGAAACGCCACCCTTGGCGTTGCGCAATCCGTCAAAACGATCAAACGCCGCATCCACAGATTTCTGGTTTGGCGTTGGGACGGCGGTTTTTGGATCAACAATCTCTGCCGCGCGGATTGCAGCAGCGCGGCCAAAGACCACAAGGTCAATCAGAGAGTTTGACCCCAGACGGTTGGCCCCATGTACAGACGCACAGCCCGCCTCACCCACAGCCATCAGGCCAGGCGAAATGGCGTCAGGTTTGTCAGCCGTTGGGTTCAGAACCTCACCCCAATAGTTCGTTGGGATACCGCCCATGTTGTAGTGCACCGTTGGCAGAACCGGGATCGGTTCTTTGGTCAGGTCCACGCCCGCAAAAATGCGTGCGCTTTCGGAAATACCCGGCAAGCGCAGGTCCAGCGTTTCTGGAGGCAAGTGGTTTAGGTGCAAATGAATGTGGTCTTTGTTCTCACCCACACCGCGACCTTCGCGGATTTCCATCGTCATACAGCGGCTGACCACATCACGTGATGCGAGGTCTTTGTAGGTCGGGGCATACCGTTCCATGAAACGTTCGCCCTCAGAATTGGTCAAATAACCACCCTCGCCACGTGCGCCCTCAGTAATCAAACAGCCCGCGCCATAGATGCCCGTGGGGTGGAACTGTACAAATTCCATGTCCTGCAAAGGCAAACCTTGACGTGCGACCATGCCGCCGCCGTCACCTGTGCATGTGTGCGCAGATGTGGCCGAGAAATACGCACGGCCATAACCGCCCGTCGCCAGCACAACCATTTTGGCCGAGAACAGGTGCATCGTACCGTCATCAAGCTTCCAACATAGCACGCCTTGGCAGACGCCATCGTCCGACATGATCAGATCAATGGCGAAATATTCGATATAGAATTCCGCATTATGCTTGAGCGATTGCCCATAAAGCGTGTGCAAAATCGCGTGGCCCGTGCGGTCTGCGGCGGCACATGTGCGCTGCACTGGCGGGCCTTCACCAAATTCGGTGGTGTGACCGCCAAATGGGCGCTGATAAATCTTGCCCTCTTCGGTGCGCGAGAACGGCACGCCGTAGTGCTCCAACTCATATACCGCCTTGGGAGCCTCACGTGCGAGGTATTCCATCGCATCGGTATCACCCAACCAATCGGACCCCTTAACCGTGTCATACATATGCCACTGCCAATTGTCGGGGCCCATGTTGGACAGCGACGCCGCGATCCCACCTTGCGCGGCGACAGTGTGCGAGCGTGTGGGAAATACTTTTGAAATACAGGCGGTTTTCAGTCCCTGCTCTGCCATGCCAAGCGTCGCGCGTAGACCAGCACCGCCAGCCCCCACAACTACAACATCGTATTCGTGCGTTTCATATTCGTATGCGGCCATCTTGGCGGTCTCCCGTGGGGCAGTATTTGGTTTAAAGGGCCAGCTTGGCGATGGCGAAAACACCAACCGCTGCGGCACCATAAGAAATGCAGGTCATCACGATCAATGCGATCTTTTGGCTCAACCCATGCACATAGTCCTCGATCAATGTTTGCACACCATCGTTGAAGTGTTTGAACCCCACCAGCAGTGTCAGCGCCGCGATAATCGCGGGGAACGGGCGGCTGTAATAGGCAAGAATTTCCTCGTAGGTGCCCCCCAATGCGGCCCCAAACGTAAAGACAAAGAATGGAATCAGGATCAGCAATGCGACTGAACTGACTTTCATCGACCACGCGTGAGCGGTGCCAGATTTAGCGGAACCAAGGCCGGCGGCGCGTTTGCGATCTGTAAGATATGCCATGTGTGCGCCCCTTATACGATGATGACAGTGAGAAGCGTCAGCAGAACTGAACCGCCGATGCAGGCCCAACCCAGCTTTTCCGCCGTCGGGATATCAAGCGCATAGCCCTGATCCCAGATCAGATGCCGAACGCCTGCAAGCGTGTGATACCACAGCCCTAAAACGCTAAGAAACATGATCAAATCGCCGAACCAGCTGGTGACAAAGCCGTTTACAAAATCAAAGTACCCCGGCCCAGTTGCAGCGGCCAGAAACCACCACACAATCATCAGTGCAGCGACCAGCATCGCATTACCTGTGATCCGCGTCAGAATCGACGACATTGAGGTCAGTTGCGGGCGGTAGATCGATAAATGCGGGCTTAAGGGGCGGTTGCCCCGGTTCACATCGGCCATGATTCAGGTCCTTTGTCGGCTAGCGTTCCCTATGTGATAGCGGTTTTTGCGCGACTGTCACGTAGCCACAAGCATTTAGAGCAAGGATTTTCGACATTGCAGGGTATTTTAATGCTGAAAATTTGCCCAGACATCGATATGTGATCACACAGATTTATCCTGTGATCACAAGTTAGCGTGTCGGTATGCGTAAACTTAACTGCTTGGTGGTTTCGCGCTGCAATTTACGCCTGATTTGCGCGGGGTAATCAGCAAATCCATTGGCGGTGATCACAAAGGCCCCTTCGCCCACAATCAGGTTTTCGTAAAAATATGCTGTCAGGTCAGTGTCATCTGTTTCAATTGCCAATGCATTCACCAAAATATCACGCGCATGCAATTCACCGCGCAATGACATTGGTTCTATCCCTTCGTTGGATACTCCGTCGCCAGACACATCAATCACCTTGCGCCGACACGGTGCAACAGCATCAAAGGCACGCATCGACAACAACAGCGCCTCACCTATCGCGGTTGAATAATTGCGCCATAAACGTGGGTCATTCGCAACGACATCCGCCAGCTTCGCAACATCGGCATGTGAGGTGATATGCGTCCATGGCACGGTCAGTTCCTGTCGCGAGGACCCAGACCATTGCACCAATGCGACCGCAGCATTTTGATCAACCAATGCATCCGATACAATCCCATCGCGCAAAGCAGCAGCAAGGCCATCCATTTGAGTGCGATATTCAGATTGATCAACAGAGCCGGATACATCCACCGCGAGGATCAAAGCCAATTCGCACGCCTTTGCGAAGTTCGGCATAAGACACAGAAATGGCAGGACAAAACGCAACATCATTGCAGTCTAGCGGTCCTGGTCCGAAAAAGGGCATCACAATTGTCTGATTGATGCTGCAATTTCTACATATTTGAGCATCGCACAAAAAAAACGCGCCGACCAAGGTCGACGCGTTTAAAATTCAAATAGGTGATGATCAGGTCAGTGAGCCATCAATGCCCTTGCATGCATCAACCAAGCCTTTGACAGCGTTGACAGAATTGTCGAACATCGCCTGCTCGTCTTTGTTCATCTCGATCTCGACGACACGTTCGACGCCGCCCTTACCGATCACTGTTGGCACACCAACATAAAAACCGTTCAAACCATAGGCACCATCAACATAAGCGGCACAAGGCAATACGCGCTTTTGGTCCTTGAGATAGCTTTCAGCCATCTCAATCGCAGAGGTTGCAGGCGCATAAAATGCAGAACCGGTTTTCAAAAGACCAACGATTTCGGCGCCACCATCACGGGTACGCTGCACAATTGCGTCCAGTTTATCCTGAGTTGTCCAACCCATTTTCACCAGATCAGGAAGCGGGATACCGGCAACAGTTGAATAGCGCACCAGCGGCACCATCGTGTCACCGTGACCACCCAAAACAAACGCAGTTACGTCACGCATGGACACATCAAATTCTGACGCAAGGAAGTGGCGGAAGCGTGCGGAATCAAGAACACCTGCCATGCCGCAGACTTTTTCATGGGGCAAACCAGAAAATTCGCGCAGCGCCCAAACCATCGCATCCAGCGGGTTGGTGATGCAGATGACAAATGCGTTTGGCGCGTGCTTTGCAATGCCTTCGCCAACGGATTTCATAACCTTAAGGTTAATACCCAACAGATCGTCGCGTGACATGCCCGGCTTGCGCGCAACACCAGCAGTAACGATGCACACGTCTGCACCTGCGATATCTGCGTAATCGGATGTGCCAGACATGGCCGCATCAAAACCCTCAGATGGGCCAGATTCTGCGATGTCGAGCGCTTTGCCTTGTGGCAAACCATCAGCGATGTCGAACATGACCACATCGCCAAGTTCTTTAACTGCTGCGAGGTGTGCGAGCGTGCCACCGATATTTCCGGCACCGATAAGTGCGATTTTGGCTCTTGCCATGGTAGTGTCTCCGACTGGGTTACGTTGAGGGCGGGATAACGAAATGCGACGGGCCGTGCAAGATGTGCGACAGATTGGTTGTAAATCGTGAAGTCTGGCGGGCGTTGTGTGCGGCGTAAACTCGCATTACTGTATTAAGTGATCCTTAAACGACTGACATATTGTGCTTGTCCCGTCAGGTGGCGGGGGTACAGCAGAAACACGGTACAAAGCAGGTGCCCCATTCATCCGCAAATTCTAACCCTTGATGTATGGTTCTTTTGCGTGGCCGCACCTGCCGTACTTTTTGCAGGCATTTCAAAGGGTGGCTTTGGCTCAGGTGCTGCCTTTGCCGCGGCTTCGATTCTCGCGTTGGTGATCGAACCGGGGATGGCATTGGGCGTGATGCTGCCACTGTTGATGCTGATCGACGCCAGTTCCTTGCGGCCCTATTGGCGTCAATGGAGCATGCCGGACGCAAAGCTGTTGTTGATTGGTGGCTTGCCCGGGGTCGTGGCCGGGGCTCTACTCTATCAAGTGGCCTCGGCTGATTTATTTCGGCTGCTGATTGGCGGCGTATCGTTGGGATTTGTAGCATGGCGACTGGCGCTGGCAACGGGGCTTATACGTTTGGTGAACACCCGTATGCCGGACTGGGCAGGTTTGTTTTGGGGCGCGATTGCAGGGTTCACAACCTTTGTCAGTCATGCAGGCGGCCCCCCTGCATCGATGTTTTTGTTATCGCGCGGTCTGACTAAAACCCAGTTTCAAGCCACAACAGTGCTCTTGTTCTGGATATTAAACATTATAAAGTTCTTTCCCTATGCCGCATTGGGCATGTTCACGGCCCAGACATTTTTGGCGAACCTGGTGCTCGCCCCCTTTGCCATTCTGGGCACATGGTTGGGTGTAAGGGCGCATCATTTGGTGCCAGAGAGGGCATTCTTCACATTGACCTATGTATTGCTCGTTCTGACTGGAACCAAATTAATCTGGGATGGTTTAACATAAATAAGGGCGGGCATATGGCCCACCCTGATACTTATCCAACCTTGATGAAATTGGCGTGTTAAGCGTCGCTGTCATTTGCTGGTAAAGCTTCGGCCAACTCCTCAAACTCCTGACCAGAAGCGACCAAACAGGTCATGCCGCCCGGCGCTGTGACTGTAATGGTCCAACTGCCCGTTTCAGCAGAGGCAAATACCTCTACCACAGCATTGTTTGCCCCAATGCCAACAGATTGGCGAACCTCGCCGTATCCTTCGGCCAACCGGGTTACAACGGCCTCTCGCGGGCCGCAGTTTCGGCCTTGCGCGGCCACATCCGTTGTTGTGGCCAACAAGAGCGCCGCAGCGGCAGTCAAAGCGGCCAAGTGAAATATTTTTAACGTGCGATTCATTGACTTTGCCTTCATTCGAAAGGCGCAACCCGATTTCAGTTGGCCGCACCAGCGTTTTACCGGCGTGGCCGGGCAGCCCCGGTTACTTCAATTGTCTGCATGCCCCTTTTCAAAGGGCGGTGAGGCCTTGGTTCACTGGCCTTTCTCATAGGATGCGACACGCCAAACTTGCGGCTCAGACCTGAAATATTGGTTAACGCTGCGCGCTTAGGCCTATTGCATTTGATATTTGCTGCGTTGCGGCACGAATGAGCTTGAACTATTCAGCTAAAAATGCCCCTTTGCACGCAACAATCTTACTCAACGACCAAATCGGAGCCTGCCCATGCCCAAACTCACCCGCCCCTTGCGCTCTGTTCTATATATCCCTGGCTCAAAATCACGTGCGCTTGAAAAAGCCCGCACATTGGCTTGTGATGCGATCATCTTTGACCTTGAAGACGCGGTCAGCCCGGATGAAAAAGTCAGCGCGCGCGCGACCCTTGCCGATGCTTTGGTGACGGGCGGTTATGGCACCCGCCTCAAGGTGATCCGCATCAATGGGTTGGATACTGAATGGGGTGCCGAGGATGCCCGCGCCGCTGCAAAAATGAAACCTGACGCGATTCTACTGCCCAAAGTTGGCAACCCTGCTGACCTTGAGGCGCTTGCAGACATCGTTGGTGACATTCCACTGTGGGCGATGATGGAAACCCCCGGCGCGATGTTGAACGCCGCCGCCATTGCCGCACACCGCCAGTTGCAAGCGATGGTCATGGGCACAAACGATCTGGCCAAAGATCTGCAAACTCGGTTCCGCGCCGATCGTCTGCCAATGATAACGTCACTTGGCCTGTGCCTGCTGGCCGCCAAGGCGCATGACTGTGCAATCATCGACGGCGTTTATAACGCTTTCAAAGACGACGAGGGCCTGCGCATCGAATGTGACCAAGGCCGCGATATGGGGTTTGACGGCAAAACCCTGATCCATCCTGCACAGCTAGACATTGCCAATGCCGCCTTTTCCCCCTCCGAGGAAGAAGCCGATCTGGCCCGTCGCCAAATCGCCGCCTTTGACGAAGCACACGCCGCAGGCCAAGGTGTGGCCGTGGTCGATGGCCGCATTGTTGAAAACCTGCATGTTGCAACTGCCCGCGAGATACTGGCAAAACTAGATGCAATCGCAGCCCTGAACGCGGAGTAACTTCATGCTATTATTGATCATCGGCCTTATCCTGTGGGTGGCAGCGCATTTCTTTAAACGGCTGCTGCCAGAACAACGCGCAAGCATGGGTGACAAAGGCAAAGGCTTGGTCGCAATTGGTGTTGTCTTGTCGTTGATCTTGATCATCTTTGGATATCGCGCCGCGGACTTTATCACCATCTGGTCACCGCCTGCGTTCATGACGCACATCAATAATCTGCTGATGATCGTCGCCCTGTGGGTCTATGGGTCGTCTGCGGCAAAGGGTGCAAAAGCATGGCCCGCCTATAAAACCCGCCATCCGCAATTACTGGCTGTGAAAATCTGGGCTGTTGCGCATTTACTAGTAAACGGCGATCTGGCCTCAATCCTACTTTTTGGCACCATGTTGGCATGGGCCGTTATCACTGTGATCTTGATAAACAAGGCAGAACCCCATTGGGTTGCCCCTGCACATGCGGGTCGTGCCACCTATATCCGTTTGGCCGTCATCACCCTTGTCATGACCATCCTCATCATCGCTATTCATGCGTGGCTGGGCGTTTCGCCCCTGCCCTCTTAAACCGCCGGAGCCTTTATGAAACTGTATCGCTTTCTGTCCGAAGAGGACACATCCGCCTTTTGTCACAAGGTCACGGACGCCATGAACAAAGGTTGGGAGCTGTACGGCTCTCCCACCCAGACATGGGATCACGCGACTGGCGTTATGCGCTGCGGGCAATCTGTCGTGAAAGAAGTCGATGGCACCTATACGCCTGATACAAAACTAGGGGCACACTAAGATGGTCAAAACCAATGCGGGTCGCTTCTTTGAGGATTACAAAGTAGGCGAGACCATTCAACATGCCGTGCCACGCACCGTGAAAATGGGTGAACGCGCGCTGTATCACATGCTTTATCCAGCGCGGCATGCGCTGTATTCATCGGACCAGTTTGCCCAATCTTGTGGTCTGCCGTTCAGCCCATTGGACGATATGATTGCGTTCCATGTGGTTTTTGGCAAAACCGTACCAGATGTATCACTGAACGCCGTGGCTAATCTGGGGTATGCTCAAGGCCGGTGGTTACTGCCCGTCTGGCCCGGCGACACGCTGCGCAGCCAATCCGAAGTGATCGGCGTCAAGGAAAACTCCAACGGTAAAACCGGGGTTGTTTACGTGCGCACAACAGGACTGAATCAACACGACGAAACCGTGATTGAATATGTCCGTTGGGTGATGGTACGCAAACGTGATTTGGATGCGCCTGCCCCCAAAACCGTGGTGCCAAACCTGCCCGGTGCCTTGAGTGCCGGACAGCTGCGTATCCCAAAGGGTCTCGATTTCACCAAATATGATTTCACGCTGGCAGGTGAACCGCATCGTTGGGGCGATTATGAGGTTGGCGAACAAATCGATCACGTTGATGGCGTGACGGTTGAGGAAGCCGAACACATGATGGCGACGCGCCTCTGGCAGAACACCGCCAAGGTACATTTTGACACCTCAGCCCGGCCAGACGGCAGCCGCCTGATCTATGGCGGTCACGTCATATCAATGGCGCGCGCATTATCGTTCAATGGGCTAGCGAACGCGCAAATGGTGGTTGGCCTAAACGGCGGTGCACATGCCAACCCTTGCCTTGCGGGTGATACGATACGGGCATGGTCCGAAGTGTTGGATAAAGCCGAAACATCGGCACCCGGCGTTGGTGCAATCAGGTTGCGACTGGTGGCAACCAAGGGCGGCGATCCGTTTAAGTTAAAGGGTACGGACGGTAAATATCTGCCCGATGTCTTGCTAGATCTCGATTATTGGGCCTTGATGCCAACATGATACGTTACATTCTATCCATCGCTGTTTTCACAGCCACGCTTTTGCCAGCGCAGGCCGAAAACACTGCTGAGGTAGACAACTACGTCGAAGCCAACCTGATTTCGATATTTTATCACGAGTTGGGTCATGCCTTGATTGACCTCATGGACTTACCCGTCTTTGGACAGGAAGAAGATGCAGCCGATACAGCATCAATCCTGCTGATTGATGCGCTTTATGACAATCAAACTGCAACTGCCATCGCGCGCGATGCCGCTTTTGGGTTTCTGGATGAGGCAGACGCCACCACGCAAGCCCCGGCATGGTGGGATGTGCACGGTCCGGACTTGCAACGCTACTACAACCTCGTTTGCCTATTCTATGGCGCGGAACCTGACAGTCGCGCGGTGCTGTTGGATCAGTTTGACTTGCCACAGGACCGCGCCGAGAGTTGTGAAGAAGAATTTGAGCTTGCTTTGGACAGTTGGGGCCCGGTTTTGGACGATTTGGCCGAAGCTGGTGCAGGCGAAACGATAAAGTATGCAGGTGCAACAGACACATTTACCAAGCGCCTGATTGCAGACGAAGTTGCCGCTCTGAACTCTGAGTTTACGCTGCCAGAAACATTACTGGTAGAGGTCACAGACTGTGACGAGGCCAATGCATTTTATGATCCAGAAGCAAAAAGCATCACAATCTGCACTGAATTTGAACCACATTTGCGCGATCTGTTTGCCGCAAACTAAGCAGATTCGCCCGGGAATTTTGTGATATTGCGCTAACATTCGAGGTTTGTGATCACAGCCTTTTAGCGTGTGATCACAAATGTCACTTTTGTCTGGCAATCTTTCCGAAACTACGGAAAACTGTTTGCCGAGCGATAAGACTCACTCGCATACTGCGGGTAGACTTGAACAAAAACGGGACCGTTTTTCATGAACATCCACGAATATCAGGCGAAAGCCCTCCTGCGCAGCTATGGCGCCCCTGTCTCTGATGGCCGCGTCGTGCTGAAAGCCGAAGACGCCAAATCCGCCGCTGGCGAAATGGACGGCCCCCTTTGGGTGGTCAAAGCGCAGATCCACGCAGGTGGTCGCGGCAAAGGCAAATTCAAAGAAGCCGACGCAGGTGATGCCGGCGGTGTTCGCCTGACAAAATCTGTTGAAGAAGCATCCCAAGAAGCCAAGAAAATGCTAGGGCGCACATTGGTCACGCACCAAACTGGCCCAGCAGGCAAGCAAGTCAACCGTATCTACATCGAAGACGGTTCTGGCATTGAGACCGAACTTTACCTCGCGCTGCTGGTGGATCGTCAAACATCACGCGTCGGCTTTGTCTGCTCTACGGAGGGCGGCATGGACATCGAAGAAGTTGCTGCAAACACCCCTGAAAAGATCATCAACTTTTCCGTTGATCCCGCGACAGGTTATCAGCCTTTCCATGGTCGCCGCATTGCATTTGCGCTGGGCCTAGAAGGTAAAGCGGTTAAGCAATGTGTGTCGCTGATGGGCATCTTGTTCAAAGCCTTCATGGAAAAAGACATGGAAATGCTTGAGATCAACCCACTGATCGTCACCGACAGCGGTGATCTGAAAGTGCTTGATGCCAAGGTCAGCTTTGATGGCAACGCCATGTATCGTCACAACGACATCGCAGAATTGCGTGATGTGACTGAAGAGGATTCAAAGGAACTCGAAGCCTCTAAATACGATCTGAACTACATCGCCTTGGACGGCGAAATTGGCTGTATGGTCAACGGTGCAGGCCTCGCGATGGCGACAATGGACATCATCAAACTCTACGGTGCCGAACCTGCCAACTTCCTTGATGTAGGTGGCGGCGCGACCAAAGAGAAAGTGACCGAAGCGTTCAAGATCATCACTTCGGACCCACAGGTCAAAGGCATCTTGGTAAACATCTTTGGCGGCATCATGCGCTGCGACGTGATCGCAGAAGGCGTTGTTGCAGCCGTAAAAGAAGTCGGCCTGAAAGTGCCACTGGTTGTGCGTCTTGAAGGCACCAAGGTCGAAGAAGGCAAAAAGATCATCAACGAAAGTGGTCTGGATGTAATCGCGGCGGATGATCTGAAAGACGGTGCCGAGAAGATCGTGAAGGCGGTTAAGGGGTAAGCCGAGGTGAAAGCCATTCTCTTTGCATCAGTTTGTCTGCTGAATGCAGTCCATTCAGGGCCAGCAATGGCTGAAGCTTCAGAGCCAACAGAACTTGCTCAAGCTTTCGTGGGTAATTGCGTACTGAATGCTGGTAGGAATGACAAAATCGAGTCGGCAGCCAGCGTATTAGGGTTTGAAGAGCTAGCAGGTGAAATGGCACTTATGTTTGCCCCCCAAGACCCAACCGCAAAATATCGCGGTTGGGTTGCAAAAGGTAACAAGCCTGAACTCTTCATACTGGGGATTTCGCAGAGCATATTAGACGGAGTTGAAATGTCTACTTGTGTCGTCGGGAATCCTCAAATTGACAGTGAACAAGTGTTAGCGGCGTTAAGAGCGATCATAACTCTGGAAGAGCTTCGCTATGACGACTCCGAAAGTGGCCAAAGATATCGTATCTGGGGAACTGATGATATTACGAAAAATTCATTTATTTCTCTCGTTGATGCAAAAAAACTAGGTATCGCTGGAGGAACATTTTCTTTTTCAGCCCCAACAGAACGGTAAAGCTTTTGGTACGCGACCAAACAGAAAATTTTGTAGATTCATATCGTAGGATGGGTGCTTGCACCCATCGTCCCCGTTTAGGATGGGTGCAAGCACCCATCCTACTGGCATTCTCAACCTTCGCTCAAGCCGCCGCTGCCGACCCCGCCATCACTACATTCTCCCAATGGTGCTTCAAAGCAGGCCAAACAGAATCCCAAGCGCGCACCAATATGAATATGGATACCGCCCCCTTCACGCTCACATTCTGGGACGACAGCCTTGAACCACGTCCAGCAGATGCCCCCGAAGGCATTGAGCGGCGTTGCGAAGTGGTGTTTGACGGGGATCACACTGATGCTGCCATTTCCGCAATGCGCGAACAAATGGCGTCTCCCCCGGTCTTTGGCACCAAAATTCCGCTGCCAGATACACATCAACCGACCCCCGACACCGCCCTGATCGAAGGGCGCGAATTACTCCGCGGGCGTGTGGCGGTTGTGCACGTTGGCACCCGCAAGACGGCAAATTCAATCGTAACCTTTATGGCTGTAGATCGTCTGTATGATGGCCTTGGCCTTCCAACAAAAGGATAACAAATGACATTTTCAAAGATCACACTCGTGGCGGCCATGGTGGCCACAACGCTGCTGTCAGCCTGCGGTGGCAGCAAAGATGGCGAAACTGTGCGCAACGGGCCGCAAGCCGTTCACCCCAGCCCTTCCGCATTGGCAGCCTCTGGCCTTTCCTACTAAATGAACACCACAGCCACATATCGTGCCTGCCCGGCTTGCGAAAATACCAGTGCAAGCCCCCTCCCGATGTATTCGCCGGATCCGTGGCATATCGGTTCATGCGATGGCTGTGACATGACGTATTTGCGTAATCCCCCCGCCTATGAGGCGCTTGAGGAGGATTTTGCATGGGAAAAGACCTATGAGGATAAAAAAACCAAATCCAAAGGGTCTACGTTCTTAAGCCCCTATGTGCGCAGCATCCGCAACAAACTGGGCATGTACCGCGACAAAGCCAAAAGCTTTCGTAAATGGTTCAACGATGGGCATGTGCTGGATATCGGCTCTGGTTGGGGCCAACGCATCACTGCGCCGATGACCCCTTACGGCATTGAATTGTCCAACGCCCTGTTCAAAATTTCTGACGAAAGGATGCGCGCGGCGGGTGGTTATTGTCTGCACGGCGCGGGCGCAGAGGCAATTTGGGACTTTGACGAGGCACAATTCGACGGCGTGGTCATGTTCTCTTATCTTGAACATGAAACAGATGTTTTAGGCGTGCTGCGCGGTGCTCATCGTGCGCTCAAAGAAACCGGTGGCGTTTTTATCCGCGTCCCCAACTTTGGCTCGTTGAACCGACGGGTGATTGGCAAGAAATGGTGCGGCTTTCGCTACCCTGATCATGTCAATTACTTCACGCTTGAAACGCTGACCGATGTGGCGCGACGCGCAGGTTTTGAGACCACGTTGATCAACACATTCACCCTTCCGATTGACGACAATATTTCGGTGCTGCTGCGTAAAACGGGGGTTCCTGCATGAAACGCCCCTCAATGGGCACGCCCCCGACAAGATCACCCAAACAACGCGGTGCCTTTGCACCGTTCTTAAATCCGCTGCACCTTGCAGTATCAAATACCACACGAAGGAACTAAAAATGGCCATTCTCGTAGACGAAAATACCAAAGTGATCTGTCAGGGCCTTACCGGGTCTCAGGGCACGTTCCACACTGAACAGGCAATTGCTTATGGCACCAAAATGGTGGGCGGTGTGACACCGGGCAAAGGCGGCCAGACCCATCTGGACCTGCCTGTGTTCAATTCTGTGCACGAGGCCAAACATGTGACTGAAGCCAACGCATCAGTGATCTATGTACCGCCGCCCTTTGCTGCGGATTCAATTCTTGAGGCGATTGATGCCGAAATGGAATTGATCATCTGCATCACCGAAGGCATCCCTGTGCTGGATATGATGCGCGTTCAGCGCGCGCTTGAAGGATCCAAATCACGTTTGATCGGCCCTAACTGCCCCGGTGTGATCACACCGGATGCCTGCAAAATCGGCATTATGCCCGGCCACATCCACAAACGCGGCACCTGTGGTGTTGTGTCCCGTTCCGGTACATTGACCTATGAAGCGGTCAAGCAGACCACCGATCTGGGCTATGGCCAATCCACAGCTGTGGGCATCGGCGGCGACCCGATTAAAGGCACCGAACATATCGACGTGCTCGAAATGTTCCTTGCCGATCCAGAAACTCAATCGATCATCATGATTGGTGAAATTGGTGGTTCAGCCGAAGAAGAAGCTGCACAGTTCTTGGCCGATGAGAAAAAGGCCGGTCGTTGGAAACCAACCGCTGGTTTCATCGCAGGTCGCACGGCCCCTCCCGGCCGTCGTATGGGTCACGCAGGCGCGATTGTTGCAGGCGGCAAAGGCGGCGCGGAAGACAAGATCGAAGCCATGCGCGCAGCCGGTATTATCGTGGCCGACAGCCCCGCAACTTTGGGCGAAGCTGTTAAAGAGGCTATTGGTTAATCCATGCTCTATAGCGTTGAGAAAAAATTTATCTTTTCACAACGCCACCGGTCGGCAAGCACGTCGACCGGTGTTTTCCTACAGCCATATTGCTGCCCTCCTGACGTGCAGGTGGGACGCGCGACGCCTCAAATTATCAGCGACCATGGGATTATTGGTCAACGTGGTGATTTCGACGCCAATGCACAGTTCTATGTGCATATGCCGCTCTCTGAAATCCGCGACAAGTTGAGTGACGAACAATGGTCAGAGAGCCTTAAAATCTCCAACGTTCGCAATCCCTTTGCCGTTGTGCTGTCCGCGTTCTCGCGCGGCGTAAAACACGGGACATTTGGCCCCTTCGCCAATTTTGATGAAGAACGTGCAGCGTTTAACGCGCTAACGTTTCGGTCGCGGCAATCGGTTGGCCATCACGCCGGTTTCTTTATCGATGATGAATTCGTAATTGATGAGGTTATCTTTTTCGAAGACTTGCCAGCACAAATTGCCAAACTCTGCCAGCGCCTTGATATCAAAGACGCCGCATCCTTACCGCACCATGAACAAAGCAGTGAATTTCGCGCAGGCCATAGTGTGCCGGACTATTTTAGCGCCGAAAAAGCCGCCGCTGTGATCGAACGCTTCGATTGGGCGTTTGATCGCTTTGGATATTCCACAAACCCAGCGGATTATTCGCAAAAGCCAATGGCTGTGACAGATCAGATTGCGCAGGTACGCGTATGCTAAAACCAGCTCAGCCATACTTCTCTATTCAATGCCATTGCTATCGACGGCGCACACAACCAGCACAAACGCAGGTGACATGATGACTAAACAAGAAGCCAACAACCAGTTCCATGCGTCTTCCTTTATGGAAGGGGAGAATGCGGAATACCTTGAGCATATGTATGCCCGTTACGCCGATGATCCGGGTGCGGTTGATGAGGCGTGGCAGACATTCTTTAAAGCAATGGGTGATGAAGACGGCGTCGCGCAAGCTGAGGCAGCTGGCCCATCCTGGGCGCGTACCGATTGGCCACCAGAACCGACAGGCGATCTTACATTCGCTTTGACAGGTGAATGGCCTGCCCCGGTGGAAACGGCGGCCGCTGGTGACAAGATAAAAGCGAAAGCCGCTGAAAAGGGCGTTCAGGTCAGCGATGCCAATTTAAAGCAAGCCGTGCTCGACAGCATCCGCGCGTTGATGATCATTCGCGCCTACCGTATTCGCGGGCATCTGGCCGCCGATCTGGACCCGCTGGGCATGCGCGACACTGGCAATCAGCCAGAGCTTGACCCTAAATCCTATGGGTTTTCTGAAGCCGACATGGACCGCCCGATCTTTATCGACAAAGTGCTGGGCCTTGAAATCGCGACGATGCGCCAGATTTTGGATATCGTGAAGCGCACCTATTGCGGCACCTTTGCACTGCAATACATGCATATTTCCAACCCCGAAGAAGCTGGCTGGCTAAAAGAGCGCATCGAAGGTCTGGGCAAAGAAATCGAGTTTACCAAGAATGGCCGCAAAGCGATTCTGGCAAAGTTGGTTGAGGCCGAGGGTTTTGAAAAATTCCTGCATGTGAAATACATGGGCACCAAACGCTTTGGCCTTGATGGCGGTGAAAGCCTTGTGCCCGCGATGGAGCAGATCATCAAACGTGGTGGCCAACTCGGCGTGCGTGACATCGTGATCGGCATGCCGCACCGGGGGCGTTTGTCGGTACTGGCCAACGTCATGCAAAAACCGTACCGCGCGATCTTTAACGAATTTCAGGGTGGCTCGTTCAAACCCGAAGATGTTGATGGATCTGGCGATGTAAAATACCACCTTGGTGCGTCCAGCGATCGTGAATTTGACGGCAACACTGTGCACCTGTCGCTAACGGCAAACCCATCACACCTTGAGGCGGTAAATCCCGTTGTGATTGGCAAGGTGCGCGCCAAACAGGATCAGTTGAAAGACAAGGATCGTGGTGCGGTCATGCCGATCCTGCTGCACGGCGATGCGGCCTTTGCCGGTCAGGGTGTTGTGGCTGAATGTTTTGCCTTGTCTGGACTGCGCGGTCACAAGGCGGGCGGCACAATGCATATCGTGGTGAACAACCAAATCGGTTTCACCACCGCGCCGCACTTTAGCCGGTCTTCACCCTACCCCACGGATAACGCACTGGTGGTTGAGGCCCCGATTTTCCACGTCAACGGGGATGATCCAGAAGCCGTTGTGCACGCTGCACGCGTTGCCACAGAATTCCGCCAAAAGTTCCACAAAGACGTGGTGATCGACATCATTTGCTACCGTCGCTTTGGTCACAATGAGGGCGATGAGCCCATGTTCACCAACCCGGTGATGTACAAAAAGATCAAAAAGCAAAAGACGACTTTGACGCTGTATACCGAACGTCTGGTCAAAGACGGCTTGATCCCCGAAGGCGAAATTGAGGACATGAAGGCCGAATTTCAGGCTCAAATGAACACAGAATTCGAAGCGGGCAAAGAGTACCGTCCAAACAAGGCTGATTGGCTGGATGGCAAATGGTCCCATCTGGACAAGCAGGACAAGAAATACCAACGCGGCAAAACCGCGATCAAAGTTGAAACCATGGCCGAAGTCGGCAAAGCGCTGACCACCGCACCGGATGGTTTTCCGCTGCATAAAACTGTTCGCCGTCTGCTTGATGCCAAACGCGAGATGTTTGACAGTGGCACAGGGTTTGACTGGGCCACCGGCGAAGCATTGGCTTTTGGATCGTTGCTGACCGAAGGCTACAAAGTCCGCCTAGCAGGCCAAGACTCTGCGCGCGGCACGTTCAGCCAGCGCCATTCTGCACTAATCAATCAAGAAGACGAAAGCCGCTATTATCCGCTGAACCATGTCCGTGAAGGGCAGGCAGAATACGAAGTCATCGACTCTATGCTGTCTGAATATGCGGTGCTGGGTTTTGAATATGGCTACTCACTGGCCGAACCAAATGCACTGACCCTATGGGAGGCACAGTTTGGCGATTTCGCCAATGGCGCGCAGATCATGTTTGATCAGTTCATCAGTTCGGGTGAGGCAAAGTGGCTGCGCATGTCTGGCCTCGTTTGTTTGTTGCCACACGGCTACGAAGGCCAAGGCCCCGAACACTCAAGCGCACGCCTAGAACGGTTCCTGACCATGTGTGGTGGCGACAATTGGATCGTTGCGAATTGTACAACACCTGCAAACTATTTCCACATCCTGCGCCGCCAATTGCACCGCAGCTATCGCAAACCATTGATCCTGATGACGCCCAAATCACTGCTACGCCACAAAATGGCAGTCAGCCGTGCTGAGGAATTTACCACGGGTTCGTCGTTTCATCGGATCATGTGGGACGATGCACAGCAAGGGAACTCAGACACCAAACTGGTTGCGGATAACAAGATCAAGCGCGTCGTCATGTGCTCGGGCAAGGTATATTACGACCTGCTGGAAGAACGTGACGCACGCGGCATTGATGACGTCTATTTGCTGCGCTTTGAACAATTCTATCCTTTCCCAGCGCAATCAGCGGTCAAGGAATTGGAACGCTTCAAAGATGCCGAAATGGTCTGGTGTCAGGAAGAACCCAAAAACCAAGGCGCTTGGTCGTTCATTGAACCCAACATCGAATGGGTCTTGGGCCGGATCAAAGCCAAACATGGCCGCCCCGTTTACGCAGGTCGCGCCACTGCCGCGTCACCCGCCACGGGTCTTGCGTCAAATCACAAAGCACAACAAGCAGCCCTCATCGACGATGCGCTGACAGTCAAAGGAAAGAAATAATGACAAGCGAAGTACGCGTACCCACGCTGGGCGAATCCGTGACAGAGGCGACCGTGGCAACTTGGTTCAAGAAACCCGGTGATGCCGTCGCCGTTGATGAAATGCTGTGTGAGTTGGAAACCGACAAGGTCACGGTTGAGGTCCCCAGCCCTGTGGCTGGCACAATGGGTGACATTGTCGCTGCCGAAGGCGAAACCGTTGGGGTAAACGCCCTGCTGGCGACCATTTCCGAAGGGGCCGGGGCCGCACCAGCACCCAAAGCTGACGCGCCGGCAAAAGCGGCGGCACCTGCTGAAACAGGTGGCGGTGCATCCGTTGACGTGATGGTGCCGACATTGGGCGAAAGCGTCACAGAAGCCACCGTCAGCACGTGGTTCAAAAAGGTCGGTGATACCGTCGCTCAGGATGAAATGCTGTGCGAGTTGGAAACCGACAAGGTCAGCGTCGAAGTGCCTGCGCCCGCCGCTGGTACGCTCACCGAAATATTGGCCGAAGAAGGTGCCACTGTTGAAGCATCTGCCAAACTTGCCGTGATTGCATCTGGTTCTGGCGCTGCCGCCGCTGCGCCCGAAAGTGCACCAACACCCGCAGCGGCCAAATCATCAGGTGGCAAGGATGTCGAAGACGCCCCATCCGCCAAGAAAGCCATGGCCGAAGCTGGCGTCAGCCGCGATGCCGTCACTGGAACTGGCCGCGATGGACGTGTGATGAAAGAAGACGTGGCCAAAGCACTTGCCGCTGGTGCCACGGCTGCGCCCGCGCCTGCCGCCGCTGCGGCCCCGCGTGCTGCGTCCAAACCTGACGATGCCGCCCGCGAAGAGCGCGTGAAAATGTCCCGCCTCAAGCAAACCATGGCGCGCCGTTTGAAAGAAGCGCAAAATACCGCTGCGATCCTGACGACCTTTAACGAGGTCGACATGTCCGAGGTGATGGGCATCCGCAACGCCTATAAGGAACAGTTCGAAAAGAAACACGGCGTCCGCATGGGCTTTATGTCGTTCTTTACCAAGGCGTGTTGTCACGCCCTCAAGGAAATCCCAGAGGTCAACGCAGAGATCGATGGCACCGATGTGATCTATAAAAACTACGTCCACATGGGCGTTGCCGCTGGTACGCCCACAGGTCTGGTGGTTCCGGTCATTCGTGACGTAGATACGATGTCCTTTGCCGAGATCGAAAAGGCGATCAACGTCATGGGCAAGAAAGCCCGCGACGGTAAGTTGAGCATGGGTGACATGACCGGCGGCACCTTCACCATTTCAAACGGTGGTGTCTACGGATCACTTATGACCGCGCCGATCCTGAACCCACCGCAATCCGGTATCCTTGGCATGGCCAAAATCCAAGACCGCGCGATGGTGGTTGGTGGTGAGATTGTGATCCGCCCAATGATGTATATCTCGCTGTCCTATGACCACCGGATCATCGACGGCAAAGGCGCTGTGACTTTCCTTGTGCGGGTCAAAGAGATGCTGGAAGACCCACGGCGGTTGTTGATGGATTTGTGATTTGCGCAGTCTCGTCCGGAGCATCCGCTTCTTGATCGGTGCCCAGCTGTCCAAGCTGGGCAACCGCATGATCACTGGTCGAGGCGGGGTAAACCCGGTTTTTTCCGAATGGATGGGCGAGGATATATCCTGGAGACTGTATGGGATCGCCGATGCGGTAGGCGAGGCGCTCAATTCAACATCGGGACGCGACAACTTTGAGTGCCTAGAATATAAGATCGAGGGTGATCACGAACACTGTAACGCATGTTGGGCAACTATCGCTTGTGATTTTGATGGCGACGGGGCGACAAGCATCTACTATTCTAATGAAAATACTAACGACGTGTACACTGCTTGTTTTTGCCCTGCGTGTTATTCGATTTTTCGCGCCCTGTGCTCAGGCGTTCTTAAACTCAAAGTTACAGACCCAGATGCTTTGATGCCGATACAACTTAAAGATCCCTATTGGCGTGACTTGGTCGCAGCATCAAAGCAAGATGTCAAAATCATCCATCGGACGAAAGGAACCCAATGACCGAAACAACACTCCTAGCAGCCTACGGTCTCCTCGTCCTGCTCACCATTCTATTGCAAGTCCTTGGGACGACGCGCCAACTGTCCATGGGGTATTTGTTGTCGAGCCGCGACGAGGGCCGCAGCACCACGGGCGTGACCGCCCGCCTTGAGCGCGCGTTGAATAACTCGATCACTGCAATGGCACTCTTTGCCCCTGCTATCCTGATCCTTGTCGTGCTTGACCGCACCAGCTCTGCAAGCCTTCTGGCGGCCCAAGTTTTCCTGATTGCCCGGATCATTTACCTTGTTGTTTATGCCCTTGGTATTCCGGCAATCCGAACGCTGTCATGGCTTGCTGGGTTCGCTACGACCGCGATGCTTTATTTCCTCGCGCTGTAAGAGACCCTGATGCGCCGGGTTATTTACAGTCTTCTCAGCCTTATCTTGATCGCTGGCGTTATCGTTGGATACACCGCAGTGATGGCGCGGATCGGGTCTGGCACGCCACCCGCGATGCTTGCCGCGGATCAACAAGCCGACGAAATACTGGTGATCAAATCCACCCGCGAGATGCATCTGCTACGCGACGGTGAAACCCTGCGCAGTTATGATATCTCACTTGGCGCGGCTCCAACAGGTCACAAGCTGACCGAGGGCGATGAACGCACGCCAGAAGGCCGCTATATCATCGATTGGCGCAATCCATCGTCTATCGCGCACCTCAGTCTGCATATTTCTTATCCCAACCCAGCAGACAAAGCGGCAGCACGTGATCAAAATCTAGATCCTGGTGGCAACATCATGATCCACGGATTGCCAAATGGATGGGGCTTTTTACAACGCATGCATTTGGCATGGGATTGGACCAATGGCTGTATCGCCGTAACAAATGCCCAAATGCGCGATATCTGGTCCCGTGTGCCCAACAACACGCCGATATTAATCGTTGATAGCTTATGATGGATGGCATCTTGGTATGGCTGCCGCGCGATGTATCTTTGTGGCATCTGCAACGCACGTGGCTCTATTGGCTGATGATGGTCCTGTTGGCCGCTGAAATGCTATATTTCCAACCGCGATCACTGCGCTTTTTGCGCCAATCCACCACGGCAATACCTACAAGCGGACCTTGGGGCACCTCCAACATCGCCTCAAAAAAGGTGATCTTGGCTGTCAGTATCACCAGCATCCTGTCCATCCTCACATTTTTGGCGCTCATTTTGGCCAGTGCAGTGGCGTTTTACAGCGCTCTTCTTGGCCTCTTCCCCGCAGCCTTGCGATTTGCAGACGAAATACCACAAGCGCATACCGGTGAAACCATTGGTGCGGCCATCGGCTCTTTCGTTGGCGTGACGCTACAAATAATGGTCATCATCGGCATTATTTCCAGCATCGATCCCACATCACATTTTCCATTCCGCCTTGGTAATTATCTAGATCAGAAAGCGCTCCCATGACGCCAGAACTCACGGCGCTGACACTCGCGGCCCTCCTGCAAGTCGTGCAATTTGCCTTATACGCAGTGCCTGCCAACCGCGACCTTGGCCCCGGTTACACAATGTCAGCGCGCGACCGCGATCCATCTCGCAAAATGTCAGACCAGACGGCACGCCTTGGTCGCGCCTTTGATAACCACTTCGAAGGTCTGATCCTGTTTGGTATCGCTGTTGGGGTGACCCAGATGTCAGACCAAAACAGCACCTTCACCGCGATTTGTGCGTGGACATACTTGATTGCCCGCACCGCATATATCCCCGCCTATGCCTTTGGCCTGCGACCACACCGCACGATCATTTGGTTCATTGGCTTTGTGGCAACCACATTGTTACTCATCGCAGCGCTGATATGAACTTCATCTAGCCAAATAACCTCCGGGGGGAGGCGCTTGCGCCGGGGGGCTGGCCCCCCTACCCTATCAACAACTCACCGACGTAAAATTTCGTCGATACATCAATAGGAGACACCCATGTCCAGTTATGACGTCATCATCATCGGTTCCGGCCCCGGCGGCTATGTCGCAGCGATCCGCTGTGCACAATTGGGTCTGAAAACCGCCTGCGTTGAGGGACGCGATACTTTGGGTGGCACATGCCTGAACGTTGGATGTATTCCTTCCAAGGCGTTGTTACATGCCTCACACATGCTGCATGAGGCGGAACATAATTTCGCTGAAATGGGTCTCAAAGGCAAAAGCCCGTCGGTCGATTGGAAGCAAATGCTGAACTATAAGCAATCCACCATCGACACCAATACCAAGGGCATCGAGTTTCTGTTCAAAAAGAACAAAATCGACTGGATCAAAGGCTGGGCGACTATTCCCGAAACGGGCAAGGTCAAAGTCGGAGATGAAGTGCACGAAGCCAAGAACATCATCATCGCGACGGGGTCAGAACCCGCTTCCTTGCCGGGCGTTGAGGTCGATGAAAAAGTCGTCGTGACCTCAACAGGTGCGTTGGAATTGGGCAAAGTGCCCAAGAAACTCGTGGTGATCGGGGCTGGCGTCATCGGTCTGGAACTGGGCAGTGTCTATGCGCGGCTTGGCTCTGAAGTGACTGTGGTTGAATTCCTTGACGCGATCACACCTGGCATGGACCCAGAGGTGCAAAAGACGTTCCAACGCATGCTGAAAAAGCAAGGGTTCACCTTTATCATGGGCGCTGCTGTGCAAAAGACCGAAGCCAGCAAAACCAAAGCCAAAGTCACCTACAAGCTACGCAAAGATGACAGCGAACATGTGATTGATGCGGATGTGGTGCTTGTCTCAACCGGGCGCAAACCTTTTGTTGATGGTCTGGGTCTTGAGGGCTTGAGCGTCGAAATGACCAAACGCGGCCAGATCGCCGTAAATGATCATTGGGAAACATCCGTTAAGGGCGTTTATGCCATTGGCGATGTGATCGAAGGTCCAATGCTGGCGCACAAAGCCGAAGACGAAGGCATGGCAGTCGCAGAGGTGCTTGCGGGCAAACATGGCCATGTGAATTACGGCATTATTCCGGGTGTGATTTACACGCACCCCGAGGTCGCTAATGTTGGCGAAACCGAAGCAAGCCTGAAAGAAGCCGGGCGCGCATATAAAGTTGGCAAATTCAGCTTTATGGGCAACGCACGTGCTAAGGCCGTATTTGCTGGCGACGGATTTGTGAAAATTCTCGCCGACAAGGATACCGATCGAATCTTGGGTGCCCATATCATTGGCCCAGGCGCTGGTGATCTGATCCATGAGGTCTGTGTGGCGATGGAATTTGGCGCATCCGCCCAAGATTTGGCCATGACCTGTCATGCCCATCCGACATATTCCGAAGCCGTACGCGAGGCCGCCTTGGCCTGTGGCGATGGCGCTATCCACATGTGATTTTGACAACAGCGGTGGGCCACGCGCCCACCTTACGGGCGCGTTCTCGTAAGGTGGGCGCGTGGCCCACCCGCCTCATCAATCACCACATCGTTTTTGCCGCACGTGGGCCCCATGCCGCATCATATGGGGCACCGCCTTCTTCACCGCTGGTCATTTCCGCCAATATCGCCCCAACGCTGGGAAGGTCGCCGCTTTCGTCGCGTCCCGCCCATGTTTCAGCGCGCATCAACGCCCGCGCGCATTGCGTATAAATTTCTGAAATTTCGATCACGATTGCCGTTGCTGGCAGGCGTCCGTTCTTTTCGAACCGTCTGCGTAAATCTGAGTCATCCGTCAGAAAACCACGACCATTAACGCGCACAACGACGTTCGATCCTGGCACCAAAAACAAACACGACACACGCCCATCCAGCACAATGTTGCGCAGTGAATCCAATCGGTTGTTGCCGCGCCAATCTGGCATTGCCAGTGTATGTACATCCAACTCAACAACCACCGGGCCATCATCGCCCCGTGGACTGCCGTCTGTCCCGTCTACACCCACTGTGCTTAACACGCATAGTTTTGAGGACATGATCCATGTGCGATAAAGCGGGGTCAACCGATCCGCGACTTTGCGCAGCGCAGGTGCCGCAGGTTTTCCATACAGCGCCTCAAGACTGGCGATATCATCAATTTTACGCATCCGACGCGGACCACCCCGCGTCATGCAATAAGGCATCGGATGCCGCCTCGACCTTGCTTTCAAGCTCTTTCATGAACGCTTCTTTGCTCAACCCCGGTGCAATCGGATCCAGAAATTCAACAACTGCGACACCGGGACGGCGGTACAAACCACGGCGCGGCCAGAAGTATCCGGCATTGGTTGCAACGGGTACACAGGGTTTCCCCATCTGTTCATAAAGCGCAGCGGTGCCCGCCTTATAAGGGGCTTTGGCCCCCGGCGCGACACGCGTGCCTTGCGAATAGATAACAAGCTGCCCAGCCTCGATCCGGCCTGATTTTACATCATCCAGCATTTTTGTAATTGCCTTACCGCGCTTACCACGATCCACAGCAACCATATTCATCCGCTTCGCATATTGACCAATGACGGGGGTATATAGGATTTCCTTTTTCATGATGAATTTCGTGCGTGGCAACGCAGTAAAAATCATCATGATGTCCAAAAAGGATTGGTGTTTCGCAGCGACAAGCACTTCACCTTCTGGCACGTTTCCGCGCACTTCGCAGCGCAATCCGATCATCCAGCGCGCGGTCCACATGCACCACCGTGAATAGCCCTTGCAGGCGGCATACGCACCATTCAGTGAAAACAAGGCCCACGGCGCATAGAGCAGACCAATCACTGGCATCATGATGGTCGCCTGCACAATATATAGGATTGATCTGATCCATTGCAGCATTACGCCAACTCCCTCAATGTGCGGCGCGCTGCCGATCCTGTGGCCGCAAATGCGACGGCACCCGCCAGCAGCGGAATGAACAGAGGCAACAGCCAATGCCAGCCCTGAAAGCCCATGCCAGTTAGAAAACTTGCGCCATCGTCGCCAGATGGCAACAGCAACACCGCAACCATCCCAAGGACCATCCCCACAGCAGCACCAGATAAGGCACGCAGGGTAAAGCGCCGTATGAAAGCTTGTGCGATGTAATTATCCGTCGCACCGACCAAACGCAGTACTGTGATCACTTGGGCATTTGCGGCCAATGCGGCATTGGCCGCAAGTGTGATCATGGCAGCCACGGCAGCACCAATCAGCAAGATCGACAACCACCCCAGGGTACGCAGCCGCGATGCGGCTTTGATGAGCGGGGCACGCCACCGTGCATGATCATCTAGAATCGCGCCGGGCACTTCGGCAGACAGCCGTAGGCGCAGACCCGCAGCATCCATGCCGTCGCTGTTTTCAATCACCTCGATGAGCCGCGGTACGGGCAAAGTGTCCAGCGCCAAATCGGGTCCAAACCACGGGGCAAGTAACGCCTGCTGTTCGGCGTCCGTCAAAGCGCGGGCGGTTTCCACACCTTTGGTCGTTTCCAAAATACGCAGCGCCGCCTCGGTTTGTGCTGCGCGTTGATCTAATGGTGCCACAATGCGGATCGTTGCAGAACGTGCCAGTTCATCCCCCCAGCGCTGCGCCAAACGTCCTGACGCCAGTGACAGCGCCAGTGCAAATACCGCCAAGAATGCCATCGCACCCGCGGCGAACACGGTCAATTGAGCGGTAAAACCAGAGGGCGGAACCACGCGGTCCGCATGGCGATCCCCCGCAATAAGGGCTTTGAGTGAGGCCAGATCAAACTTCATAAGTCTGCGCCTGCCAATTGGATACGGCGATTGGCGATACGCAAAACGCGGGCTTGCACATGCGCTTTGGTGGCGCGGATCAGGCTAAGGTCGTGGGTCGCGATCAACACGGTTTTACCCATTTTGTTCAACTCAATCAGCAGGCGCAGCAAACGTTGCGACATTTCCCAATCAATGTTGCCCGTGGGTTCATCCGCCAGCACCACGTCCGGTGACATGATCACCGCGCGTGCCAATGCCGCACGTTGGCGTTCACCGCCCGACAGTTCTGGCGGCAAGGCATCGGCGCGGTTGGTCAGGCCAACCCACGACATGAGTTCTTGCAAATCTGCGCCACCTGCCTCGGCGTGGCGCCCAGAAACAGTCAACGGCAACGATACATTGTCGGAAACTTTCAGATGATCCAAAAACTTAACGTCCTGATGCACAACGCCAACCCGGCGACGCACCAAGGCAATGTCATCGCGGTCCAACCCACGCACATCTGCGCCAAACAGTCGGATATGCCCAGCTGTCGGCAGCAACGCCCCATAGCACAGTTTCATCAGTGTGGTTTTGCCCGCACCCGACGGACCCGTCAGAAAATGAAAAGACCCCGGTGCCAATTTTAGCGATATGTCGGACAGCAATTCGCCACCGCCATAGCTGTAAGCCACATTTTCCAGCTCGATCACAAAGGCACCTCGGTTCGTTCTACCTGTTGTGCCTTAGCACCGCTTGGGTTTCAATGCACCACAACGCCACTTCTCCCTCAGATAGCACTTTTCCTCTGTTATCTCTGGGCATATGCTTATGGGTAACGTTTAAATATGCCTACAACCGAGTGTCAGGATAAGAAATGCGGCTGATCTGTCCAAATTGTGACGCCCAATACGAGGTCCCCGACGAAGTCGTGCCGACCGAAGGTCGGGACGTGCAATGCTCAAATTGCGGACAAACATGGTTTCAACACCATCCTGATCACGCCCCTGACGAAGATGACAGCGGTGTTGACGTAGACGCGCCTGCACCAGATGAAGAGGTTTCCCCGCCTCCGCCGCCACCCCCACCGCAGCAAGAACCGGCACGCAAACAGTTGGACCCGGCTGTCGCGGACATCCTGCGTCAAGAAGCCGAAGCAGAACATGAAGCGCGCCGTAAACGCGAATCTGAGCCATTGGAGAGCCAGCCGGATTTGGGGCTCGACAACCATGATGACGATAGTGATGCACCGGATCGCCGTGCCCGCGAGGCCCAAAAGCGTATGGCACGGATGCGCGGCGAACCTGAGACTGTCTCAGATGCGGCTGTAAATGCCGCTGCAATCTCATCGCGTCGCGATCTTTTGCCCGACATCGAAGAGATCAATTCCACCTTGCGCACAGATAGTAAGCGCACCGGAGGCACCGCCTCTGACAACACACCAAATATTGAGGCACCAACCACCAAGAAACGCAAACGCAGCTTTCGCAGTGGTTTTTTGATCATGGTTTTGTTGTTTGTGATTTTGGCTGCGGTTTACATCTATGCCCCACAGATCGCAAAGGCCGTGCCGCAGGTTGACCCCTATCTCAATGCCTATGTGGCTTGGGTGGATCAGACGCGTCTATGGCTTGATGGACAAATCCAAAGCCTGCTGACGTGGCTTGACTCTATGGCATCAAAATCTGACGGCTAAGCCAATTGTACTTAAAACTGATCCAGTAACCGGTTAAGATAGTCTCGCTCAATCTCGGGGCGCTCAGATTGGCTTGATCTGCGACGGATTTCATCCAGCAATCTGCGCGCTTCTGCTGCGCCGCCACCCGGCCCTTGGCGAAACTTACCGTCAGGAGAGCCGTTGCTGTTTGAACTTTCACGCCCTAGCGGGTCAGTTGCATCAGCACGGCGATTTGATTCCGCATTGCCCTGCCCGGGCTCTTGACGTTGTTGCCCGTTCTCTTGCATCGCATCCGCCAGTGACCGCATCCCTTCGCGCAGCGCTTCCATTGCTTGCGCTTGATTGTCGATGGCTTCGGCCAGATCGCGATTGCGCAAGGCTTGTTCTGCTTGATCCATAGCGCGGCCAGCACGGTTCAATGCATCCCGTGCCGCATCGCCCTCTTCCGTTCCCTGACCGGGTAAGCGCCCTTCTTGGCGACGCAGTTCATCACGCAAGGCTTCTTGTCGTTGCGCCAGACCTTCTTCGCCTTTGCCAAAACCCTCGCCCTGCTCGCCACCTTCGGGTGCTTGACCGTCTTGGCCTTGACCTTCTTGTTCACCGCCGCGACCTTCGCCTTGACCATTCTGGCCCTCGTGGCTTTCACCGCGACCTTGCCCGCCATTGCGGCCTTCGTTTTCGCCGCTTTCGCCAGCCTGGGCATTTGGGTTGAATTGTTCTTGAAGATCGCGAAACGCCTGATCGCTCAGCCCCTGCTGTTCGCGTAGCGTATCTGACAGACCTTCCATCGCCTGTTCACCGGGCGTCTTGCCGCCTTCGCCGGGCTGACCTTCGGTGACCCGCATGTTCTCCATCAACTCTTGCAGTTCTTTGAGCGCCTGTTCGGCTTCGGCCATGCGGCCTTGCTCCATCAATTCCTGAATGTGGTCCATCATGCGTTGCAGGTCGTCCTGCGTCATCTGCATGCCTTCGCTTTGTTGCTGGGGTTCATCGGTCCCGTCGCGGTCTTGTTCTTGCGCTTGCTGGCGTTGCAATTGGTTCAAATACTCTTCGGTGGCGCGGCGCAACTCGTCCATCAGCTCAGCGATTTCTTCCTTGGATGCACCGTTTTTGATGGCCTCGTTCAAGCGGTCCTGCGCGCGGCGCATCCGTTCCAAGGCGTCCGCCAACACGCCCTCTTCCAACTCAATGGCGAGGTCCCACATGTCTTCGGCCAGCTGTTCCTGAATGTCGTCACTTAGCCCAAAGCGCGCATGAATTTCCAATCGGTTGATGACTTTACGCAACCGCAATGCCGTGGTTTGAGAGCGAAAGATGTCTTCGGACTGATAGGAAACCGCACGCAGCACCTGCGCCATGCGCGGGCCATTTTCGCGTGACCACAAAAGGTCGCGGCGCATTTCGATCACCGCCGCCGCTGTGGGGTCAAAAAAGCGACGACCCGGCAAGATCATGTCTTTGGGTCCAGCGCCGCCTTGTTGTTCAGCGGCATCTAAAACCGACAGGCTGATCTTGATCGGCAGGTTCGCCCAAGGGTGTTTGGAAAAGTCATCGATCAGGTTTTCTTCGAAATTGCTACGGCTGCCGGAAATGGGTGTCGGCAAAGGTACAACAATTTCGGGTCTGGTTTCTGGTGTGATACTCAACCCATAACGACGATCAACGGCTGCAAGATCTAGAATGATCCGCGCCTCACCAGCTTCAACCCCGTAATCGTCGCGACCCGCAAAGGGCAGTCGCATCTCACCCAAAGCAGAAACTTCAGGATCGCCTAACAGGTCCACTTGTGGGGCGGTATCGGGTAAAACGTTCACCACCCAAACACGGCCACCCGGACCAGAAATACCAATTTCGCCGTTCTGCAATACTGCAAAATCCTGCGCAGAATCGGACGCGGCGGGAATGTCAGCGGTACGTCCAGAGACAGTTTCCGCCAAGGTCAGCGCGCCTACCTCACCGTAAAACCGCAGCGTGATCAAGGTGCCTTTGGGCAGATCAAGCGCGCCTTCGGACAGATCATTAAGGTACAGCGTCGGCTTGCCTGTATAGCGCGGTGGTTCTGCCCAGCCTTCCCAAACGGGACCATTTGCCAGATTGGTTGACCCCGGTGCCATATCGGCCACTGATCCAACGCGCCAAATTGATCCAAACAGCAAAGCCACAGCAAAAGCCAGTACCGCCACAAACCGCAGCGCATAAGGGTCGCGTCGTGAGACCCGCAAATCCGCAGGGACAGGTTTTGCAAGTGCTGCGCGTGCTGCCATCCGTGATTTATGCGCACGCCACACGGCCATGGACGCGTCGTCGCCATCCCCAATAGCCTGATCATCCATCATTGCCTGAATGGGGCGTCCCGGCATGCTTTGATCCAGCCGTTCCAACGCTGCGTGGCGCGAAGGTATGCGAAAACGGCGCAGCGCATAAGTCAGCGCGACCAATCCAGCAATAGCGGCCAAAACCGCACCAGCCCAGACGACTTCAATAACAACAAGGTCCTGGAGGCCCAACATCAAAGTCGCCAAAATCAGCAGGCATACAGTCATCAACGGCCAAAGCGCATTGACCAGATTTTCGGCCAACATACCCACCCACGTCAGCCGCAATGGCCAGCGCAATTTCGCAAGCCCGCGCCGCAGATCGTTGGGGGTAAATGAACTCATCTCTGATGTCTCCCGATGGCGTGACAGCTGGATGCCATCAAAGCCATTCAGGTATGGTATCGCGATTTATCATTTCGTCAAAGGTTGGACGTGCGCGGATAACCGCGAATTGATCATCTTTCACCAAAACTTCGGGGATCAGGGGGCGTGAATTGTATTCACTGCTCATCACCGCGCCATATGCCCCCGCACTGCGGAATGCGACCAGATCGTCTGATGCCAACGGCGGCATCATCCGCTGCTTCGCAAAGGTATCACCAGATTCGCACACTGGCCCGACGATATCATAGGGTTGCTGTTCGGTGCCCGGCGCAGGTTCTTTGACAGCGACAATATCGTGATAGGCATCATACATTGCCGGGCGGATCAGGTCGTTCATTGCGCCATCAAGGATCAGAAACTCACGATCCTCGCCGGATTTCACATAGATCACCTTGCTGACCATCAAGCCCGCATTGCCCGCAATCAATCGGCCCGGTTCGATCTCAATCTCACAGCCCAGATGGCCCAGTGTGCGTTTGACCATCGCGCCATAATCGGTCGGCAAGGGCGGGGCGGCGTTCGATTTAGTGTAGGGAATACCCAGACCGCCGCCCAGATCAAGGCGACTGATGGTGTGACCATCTGCGCGCAGGGTTTCGGTTAACTCCGCCACTTTCAGATAGGCTTGCTCAAACGGGGCAAGGTCTGTCAATTGACTGCCGATGTGGACATCGATGCCGATCACCTCAAGCCCGGGCATTTTGGCCGCCATCGCGTAAACGTCACGGGCACGCGCAATTGGGATGCCGAATTTATCCTCTGATTTGCCTGTCGAAATCTTGGCGTGGGTTTTGGCGTCAACATCGGGATTCACCCGCACGGTGATTGGCGCTTTGACACCCAATTCTTGGGCAACGCGGTCCAGCACGACCATTTCTGGTTCGCTTTCAACGTTGAATTGACGAATACCGCCCGTCAATGCAGTGCGAATTTCGTCGGCAGTTTTGCCGATGCCCGAGAACACAATCCTGTCGCCCGGCACACCAGCGGCCTTGGCACGCAAATATTCACCGCCCGATACCACGTCCATACCTGCACCTGCGTCACCCAAGGTGCGCAGAACAGCGATGTTTGAATTCGCTTTCACAGCGTAACAAACCAGATGATCCATACCGGCCAATGCTTCATCAAACAGATGGAAATGGCGCAGCAGCGTGGCGCTGGAATAGACATAAAAAGGCGTCCCAACCGCCGCTGCAATCTCGGAAATTGCGACGTCTTCTGCATGTAACATGCCATCGCGGTACAAGAAATGATCCATGCCTATTTGCCCTAAATCCTGAAGTTCAATCTATTTGATCGGTGCGGTCCGCATGAACAAATACAGCGGCAAACCACAACTCACTCCAATACAGAAGGTTGCGGGAATGGCAATCAGCGCGGCCCAGTTTCGCCGCACGGCAACCTCGGCCAAAATCCAGATGGTCAGCGCGATTGCAGCGATGGTCAAATCCCAAACCAACCCGCTGCTTGCCGCATTCACATGCCATGCATCCACCATGCCCATCAGGTCAAACCCATTGGCCTGAAACCACTGCACAAAGTAATACATCGGATGCACAGCACCCCAAATGGCCAACGCCAAATACATCATCCGCAACAAAGACATCTTATTTTACAGTCGATACACCGATGATCGCATGCCCAGAGACATGGATACCGGGGGTTGTCGGTTCTGGTATCTTGCGCGGACTGGAATCTTTTACGCGCGGACCACCTGTAGGTCCTGTACAGGCAGCCGTCAGCGCCAAAATGCAAGCCATCGCGATAAAACGTGTCATAGGCCGACTCCAAGAGAAACGGTGAGCGGCCCTTGGCGCAGAGCAAGGTTTGTGTTGGCAGAGATACCGCTGTTGGACAGCGTTACATCATTGTTGACCGTTGGGTAAATCGGTTCGCCGTCTGCCCCACATGCCGCCACTGCAAGGCTTGCGCATACAATCACAACCAGTTTCATGCCAAAATGCCCTTCCACCTTGCGACCTGTGCACGCACTTGTGCGGGGGCCGTACCCCCATAAGACATACGCGAATTGACGGAATTTTCCACGCCTAAGACGTCAAAAACATCCTTAGTGATGTCCGCATGGGCGGATTTCATCTGATCCAACGTCAAATCTGGCAGGTCACAGCCCTGTTTTTCCGCCATCGCCACCAATGATCCGGTGATGTGATGTGCATCACGGAACGGCAGGCCAAGCACACGCACCAGCCAGTCGGCCAAATCAGTTGCAGTGGAAAAACCGCTACCTGCCGCAGCAGCAAGGTTTTCGCGCTGTGCATTCATATCGCGCACCATACCTTCCATCGCGGCCAAGGCCAGCATCAGGTTGTCAGCGGCGTCAAAGACCTGTTCTTTGTCTTCTTGCATGTCCTTTGAATAGGTCAGTGGCAGACCCTTCATCACCATCATTAGCGCGGTGTTTGCCCCAAAGATCCGACCCACTTTGGCGCGGATCAGTTCCGCTGCATCCGGGTTTTTCTTTTGCGGCATGATGCTGGAGCCGGTTGAAAACCGATCAGACAGGGCAACGAAACGGAACTGGGCCGAAGACCAGATCACCAATTCCTCGGCAAAGCGGGATAGATGCATCGCGCAGATGCTGGCCGCGCCCAAAAATTCGAGGGCAAAATCACGATCGCTTACGGCGTCCAGCGAATTCGCGGAGGGACGCTCAAAGCCCAAAGCCTCTGCTGTCATATCCCGGTCAATTGGAAAGGACGTACCGGCCAACGCCGCAGCGCCCAAGGGGCTTTCGTTCATCCGCGCCCGCGCATCGCGCATCCGGCTGAGATCACGACCAAACATTTCGACATAGGCCATCATGTGATGACCCCATGTGACGGGCTGTGCTGTTTGCAGATGCGTAAAACCGGGCATGACCCAATCAGCACCAGCTTCGGCCTGACCCAGCAGCGCTTGGATCAATGCAACCAGTCCCGTATCCGCAGCATCCAATTGATCGCGCACCCAAAGTTTAAAGTCTGTCGCAACTTGATCATTGCGTGACCGACCCGTGTGCAGACGACCAGCCGGTTCGCCGATAACCTCTTTCAAACGCGCCTCAACATTCATGTGGATGTCTTCGAGAGCTGTCGAATATTCGAACTTACCCTCCTCGATCTCTGACAAGATCGTGAGCAACCCTTCCCGTATCGCTTTTGCATCGCTATCAGTTAATATGCCTGTGGCGGCCAACATGGCGGCATGGGCGCGCGACCCTGCGATATCTTGTGCGGCCATCCGTCTGTCAAACCCGATTGAGGCATTGATCGCCTCCATAATCGCGTCTGGTCCAGCGGCAAAACGGCCACCCCACATTTTGTTAGAGGTCGTGTCAGTCATGGTAAAACCCTTTGGAGGGACGAATGAAAAAATTGCTGTTGGCGTTCGTGTATACGGCCCTTGTGACAGGTGCAAACCCCGGCTTTGCTGCCGGTCCAGACATCGCGGGGCTGCGTGATGGTGATATGAGAAAACTGGTGGTGCATGGAACCCCAGAAGCCACATCAGATGCGCCCTTTAACCTTGAAGATGATGGCGGCACAGGCACCTTGGCCGACTATCGCGGCAAGTATGTTTTGTTGAATTTCTGGGCGACGTGGTGCGCACCCTGCCGCAAAGAAATGCCACAGCTTAATAACCTGCAAAAGGAATTTGGCGGTGACAATTTTGAGGTGCTGACGATTGCCACGGGCCGCAATTCACCCGAAGGGATCACGCGTTTCTTTACTGAGGCGGGTATCGATAGCCTGCCCCGCCACCAAGACCCCAAACAAGCGCTTGCCAGTCAGATGGGTGTGTTTGGTCTGCCGATTACAGTGATCATGGACCCAGAGGGACGCGAAATCGCGCGTCTGCGCGGTGATGCAAATTGGAACAGCGATAGCGCTAAGGCGATCATCAGGGCCTTGGTTCAGCCCGAAAGCTGAACCATCTAAGGTCACGCTGCGTGGTTCAAAATCGCTGCTTCTGACGCGGACAGGTTCCGCCGTGCAAAACTGCCATAGGTGTGGGGATCAAATTCCAGCTCTGGGTGCGTTGCCAAAAGGCGCTGACGGTCTTCATCGTCCAACGTGCTAAGGGCTGCTGAAGCGGGGTGGAAGCTTTCTGTTTCGACGCCGTTTGCCCACATCACCTGATGACGATCGAGCAGCAAATGCACATAGGTCACTTCGCGCACCTTTAAATCGACTGTGATTGTATCACCGTTGATCAAATCCTTTGCCGCAACCAAAACTTCAGAGGTGTTGAACAGGCTTTGTGCCACAGCGCCTTTGATCAAAATCCGATGTTCAGGGGAAACAACGAGGTCATGATCGGGAATGTCCTCACCCAAAATACCTGCGGCCATTCGAACGGGACGTAATTTGGGCATCGCGAACAAACGCGCGCCAGACATGCGTCGGCTGCCCACCCAGCGGATTTGTTGTGCGCCATCATCTTTGGTCTGGATCATATCGCCTTCACGCAGATCTTCGATCAATGCCAATCCATCGGGGGTACGGATACGGGTGCCGGGCGTGAAACAAATCACCCCGCCGCTGCCTGCTGAATGGGCATCATTGGGTGTAGAACCAAGCGTATGATGCACAATCCAAAGATCGCAATCCCGTGGGGGTATTTCATCAAGGAACATCAAGAGAGGCTGATTGCCGCCGCCAACTTCGATCAAAGTGACTGTATAGCTTTTGCCGCCATCGGTGACCACAAAGCTGTTATCCATCAAAGGACCAGCCTGTAAATCTTCGCGGTTTTGCGTAAGCGATGCCGGCGCTTCACGTTCCAGTGCTGCACCAACCAATCGATGCACCATCCGCGCCGCGCGCTTGCGTAAATTTTCTGCCCCGTCTGCCTGATCCAGTCGCAACACATCATTCGGTCCATCCACTCGGATGGCATCGCCCCGCCATGCCCATGCGGCCCCTACGTTGAGGTTCTGCACCGGCGCGGCATCAAGGCCGTCGATTTCTGTTTGCGACCAGCTGATGACAAACGTGCCCTTAAAGCCCGTTTTCATTGCTCGTTCTGCCTGCCTCAGTTTTTTATTAAAAATAAGTTAACAAAGGCATTCACATCGCGAAAGTCCGTTTTTGTGTCAGATTCCAAGATGTTGCCAAATTCGCCTCACGCAGATTTCCCGCGAGGCGCGAAATCAACATGTTAACATCGACAAGCACCTATCTACTAAATATGGGGTGGTGACGAAAAACTTAGTTGACGTAACGGAATCTATATTTCTGGAATATTTCAGTCAAATCCGCGTCTTCCCGTACGGATATCTACGAAAAATCGCTCTTATCACACCCTATTCACTTGCTAATCATTGGCGTATTCACAACGATATGACAAAATATCATTGATGAGAGTCCCATGTCTGATCCCTCAAAACCGCTTTCTGAGCGCCGCATCGTTTCTTCTAGACACTTGGCAGAAGGAGAAGGATGGGAGGCGTCCGAACTCGAATATGGGATGATCATTGCTTATAATGCTTTTACACGCTGGATGTCGCGCTGTATGGCGGCCGCGGGAAACGCTGATCTGACGCCCTTGGACATACTGGTATTACACAACACCAATCACCGGGGGCGGGCAAAGCGACTGACAGATATATCGTTCCTGCTGAACATTGAGGACAGCCATACGGTCAACTACGCCTTGCGCAAACTGCTGAAGTCTGGGCTGCTTGAAGCGGAAAAGCGTGGAAAAGAGGTGTTCTATCGGACATCTCAAGAAGGCACCGACCTCTGTGAGGCTTATCGTAACATCCGGCAGGCTTGTTTCTTGGATGGTTTACCACGTACCGATATCAGTGGCGAAGAGTTACGCGAAATCGCAAAAAGTCTACGTGCGATGTCGGGTCAATATGATCAAGCCAGCCGCGCGGCTGCGTCTTTGTGATATACGAGGCGTGTCTGAAGTCAGCTTGCGTTTGACAACAACAGCTCTGGGGCAAGGTCAAACAAATCGGGCCAGTGATCAAAACTTGGCACATCATCTGCATGTTTAAGAACCCGTTTGGCCAAATGCGCGCCCCCGGTATAGCGCAAAACCCGCATGCTTGCGGCAATTGCGGCTTCAACGCCCGGCAGACTGTCTTCAATCACAAGACAATGTGCGGGATCGACACCCATGCGTGCCGCTGCATGTAAAAACAAATCTGGTGCCGGTTTGCCGTTTTTTACTTCTGACGCGGTAAAGACATCTTTTTCAAAGTAATGCGCCAACTTCACGATGTTGAGTGAATTCGACACCCGCGCCGGGCTGCTTGAGGTCGCAACGCAATATGGTTTGTTCAATGCATCAAGCATTGCAGCTACCCCATCCGTTGGCAGCAAATCTTGGGCGAATTTGGCCAGCAGATCACGTCGATAGTTTTGTTCAAACTCTTCGGGTAACACCACATTGAATGTTGTGCGAATATCACGCGCAACAGTCGGAAAGCTGCGCCCGACAAAGTTTGTGCAAAAATAATCGAAATCAACCGTCAGACCCAGATCACTCAACGCGCCAATCAGAACCTCAGCGCTTAATCCTTCGCTGTCGATCAGAACGCCGTCACAATCAAATATGACCAAGTCGATTTTTGCTGCCATTGCCTGCCGCCTTCCTGCTTTGGTTACGCATAACCTAAAACCAGTCAGACTGTCGCCGGTTATTTAACGCTTACGCTTCGCGGCTCAATTGGCTTGCAACGCGGGCCAGTTCAGTGATCGCGGCCCAATCGCCCGCTTTGACCAAGGCATCCGGTGCCACCCAAGACCCACCCGCACAGGCCACGTTTGGCAGTGACAAATAGCTACGCGCATTGTCGATACTGACACCGCCTGTGGGACAAAAGCTGATCTGTGGCAGTGGTGACGCCAGTGATTTCAGGAACGGCGCGCCACCTGCCGCTTCGGCGGGAAAGAATTTCATCATGTCATAGCCACGCTCAAACAGGCGCATCGCCTCTGTCGCGCTTGCAGCACCGGGAAGCGTTGGCAAATCAGCGTTTTCACACGCGGACAACAATGTATCAGTGGCACCCGGCGACACGCCAAAGGTAGCACCCGCATCTTTGGCCTTCTTTACATCATCTGGCGTCAGCAAGGTCCCTGCCCCGACATATCCGCCTGTGACCTTGGCCATTTCTGCGATCACTTCTAACGCGGCGTCGGTGCGCAACGTCACTTCCAACACGGGCAAACCACCTGCAATCAGGGCTTCGGCCAAGGGCCGGGCGTGGGCCACATCATGTACGACCAAAACCGGAATAATCGGGGCCAGTGCACAAATCTTTTTCGTGGCGATACTTGCAGCGTGGGGAAGCATAATATGTCCTTTTGGATTGTCTTAGATGCAGCTTGCACCAGTATCAGCAGAGCGCACAAGAGAGCGGAAGTTGGCAAACAGATCACGTCCTTGTCCGTGTTCATTACCGCTCAGATCAGCGATGACAAGGGGGCGATCCATAACGCCCTCTGTCACAATGTCCAGAACGCCCGTTTGCGCATCGACGCGCAAGATATCACCATCTTGAATACGCGCGATAGGGCCGCCATCCACCGCTTCGGGGCAGACGTGGATCGCTGACAGAACCTTGCCAGACGCGCCTGACATGCGGCCGTCTGTCACCAAAGCCACATTCAACCCGCGCGCTTGCAGGTTGGCAAGCACTGGCGTCAAGCTGTGCAATTCTGGCATGCCGTTGGCCTTGGGCCCTTGGAAACGCACCACAACAATGACGTCGCTGTTAAACTCGCCTGCCTGATAGGCCGCTTTGACCGCATCCTGATCATGAAAGACGCGTGCAGGGGCTTCGCAGATTTGGTGCTCTGGTTTGACGGCTGACACTTTGGTCACAGCCGCGCCAAGCGATCCATCCAGACGTTTAAGGCCACCTGTTGGCTGGAAAGGGTCGCTTGCAGGGCGCAAGATTTTGTCGTTCAAAGACGCCGTTGGTCCGGGCACCCATGTCAATTTTTCATCTAGCAATTTTGGATCTTGTGTATACCGCTCCAACCCATCGCCAACGATTGTGGTCACGTCGTTGTGCAGCAATCCGGCACTTAGCAATTGACCAATCATATAGCCCAAACCACCTGCCGCGTGAAAATGGTTCACGTCTGCCAAGCCATTGGGATAGACCCGCGCCAACAATGGCGTCACGTCCGCAAGATCAGAAAAATCATGCCAATCCAGAATGATTCCACCAGCGCGCGCCATTGCGACCAGATGGATCAGTAGATTGGTTGAGCCACCCGTCGCGTTCAGCCCCACAATCCCGTTCACATAGGCGCGTTCATCCAGCACATTGCACACAGGTGTATATTCGTCACCCAGATGAGTGACAGCCAAGGCGCGCTGCGTGCCAGCAATGGTCAATTCATCGCGCAAAGGCGTGTTCGGGTTCACAAAGGACGCGCCCGGCAGGTGCAGCCCCATGAATTCCATCAACATCTGATTGGTGTTGGCCGTGCCGTAAAACGTACACGTACCTGGCCCGTGATATGCAGCCATCTCAGCGGCCATCAATTCTTCGCGGCCCACTTCACCAGCAGCAAATTTCATCCGCACCGTGGCTTTTTCATCATTGCTGATGCCTGACACCATTGGCCCGGCAGGCAGAAAGATTGATGGCAGATGGCCAAAGGTTTGGGCGGCAATCACCAGCCCCGGCACGATTTTGTCACAGACACCCAGATAAACAGCTGCATCAAAGGTGTTGTGGCTTAGTCCAACGCCCGCGGCCATCGCAATCACGTCCCGTGAAAACAGGCTTAACTCCATGCCAGCGGTGCCTTGGGTCACGCCGTCACACATCGCAGGCACGCCGCCCGCAACCTGTGCTGTCCCACCCACCGCACGAGCCGCTTCGCGGATCACTTGCGGGAAGCGTTCGAACGGTTGGTGGGCTGACAACATGTCATTATAGGTCGTGATGATGCCAATATTGCCTGCGGATTTAGTGGCAAGTGCCGCCTGATCCGGGCCAGCAGCGGCATAGGCATGGGCCTGTCCGCTGCAAGACAAATGCGCACGCGCCGGACCATCTTCGGCGGCGCGACGCATCCGCGACAGATAGGCGCTGCGCGTGTCCGCACTGCGTTCAATGATCCGGTCGGTGACGCGGGTGATGGTATCATGCAACATTGTCGGCTCCGATCAGGTTGTATGGGACGTTTAGGCAGATGCGAGCAATTTGCCCATCACACGGGCGGTATCGTTCATCCGGCAGGAAAAGCCCCATTCGTTGTCATACCAGCTGACCACACGCACCATGCCACCGGCGGTGACTTTGGTTTGTGGTGCTGCATAGGTCGATGAGTGGCTGTCATGGTTATAGTCAACCGACACCAGTGGATCAGTTTCAAACCCAAGCACACCCGCCATCGGACCATCGGATGCGGCTTTCATCGCGGCATTGATCGCCTCAACGGTTGCAGGTTTGCTTGGCATGAAGCTGAGGTCAACAAGGGAAACATTCGCGGTAGGCACGCGCACAGCGGACCCTTCGAGCACACCTTTTAGATGCGGAATAACTTCGCTGATTGCAGCGGCCGCACCCGTGGAGGTTGGCACCATAGACAATGCAGCAGCGCGACCACGGTAGGGGTCTTTGTGTGCGGAATCGTGGCTTGGTTGGTCGCCAGTATAGGCGTGGATTGTGGTCATATATCCAGTTTTGATGCCAAAATTATCATCCAGAACCTTGGCAATCGGCGCGAGACAGTTGGTCGTGCAGGACGCATTTGAAACAATTTTGTCATCTGCCGTCAGGTCGGCATGGTTAACGCCATAAACAACGGTACGATCTACGTTTTTGCCGGGCGCAGAAATCAGTACGCGTTTGCTGCCGTTCTCAAAATGCGCTGCGGCTTTGTCACGCTCTGTAAAGAAGCCCGTACATTCGTAAGCCACGTCCACATCAGCCCAAGGCAACTTCGCCGGGTCACGTTCTGCTGTCACGCGAATCGTTTGACCCGCCACATGCAGGGTGTCCCCATCAAGGTGCGCGTCGCCCATCAGGCGGCCATGAACACTATCGTATTTCAGCAAGTGCAAAAGGGTCTCAGGTGGAGCCAAATCATTGATAGCAATGACTTCAATGCCGTCAAAACCGTTTTCAACCAAAGCCCGCAGAACGCAGCGCCCAATACGGCCAAAGCCATTAATTGCAATTTTTATGGTCATAGTATTTGTCTCCTAGGGCGCATTCATGATTGCGTCAGTGTATCTGTTAGCGCTAACATAGCACATTGGCAGCGTAAATCAATCGCCTTTGGGACCGTTGAACTACACAAAAGATTGGTTACTCTGGGCAGACACGAAAATCGAACGAGCAGGTCAGACAAAATGACAAATACGGACAACACAGTTCTGATCGCAGTTGATGGGGGCGGCACCGGATGCCGGGTTGCTGTTGGCACTGTCGCGGGCGGTATTATTGCCGAAACACGTGGCGGGCCTGCGAATGTCAGCACCAGCTTTGAAGGTTCGATTTCAAACATCACCGAAACGGTTATGCAGGCGTTACAAACGGCAGAGATGGCCAGTGTTGATCTGTCTGACACTGTTGCACATGTGGGTGTCGCAGGGGCCAATACCGAAGATAAAATGCGCCAAGTTGAACGGGCCCTGCCCTATGGCAGATGTCGTGCCACGGGCGACCGCGCTACAACAGTTGCGGGTGTCTTGGGCACTGACGATGGGTATGTCCTTGCCCTTGGGACCGGAACCATCATAGCGCGCCAACACAATGAACAAATGACCACCGTCGGCGGTTGGGGGTTTCAATTGTCCGATCAGGCCTCGGGCGCTTGGTTGGGGCGTACATTGCTCACGCGCATCCTGTTGGCCGAAGACAGATTGGTTGAACACAGCCCACTTAGCCGCGAGGTCTGCGCACGTTTTGGCACCGGTAACGATCTGGTAATATTCAGCAATGCCGCAAAGCCAAGCGATTATGCCAAATTTGCCCCCGAAATTGTCAGCGCCGCAAAAGACGGGGATGCGACGGCGCTGGCCTTGTTGAATGAGGGTACGCAATATGTAGAAAGCGGGCTGAACGCGCTCGGGTTTCAACCCGGCGACGCGCTTTGCCTATCCGGTGGTGTTGGTCCCAGCTACGCGGCCCACCTGTCAGCGCCCTATCTGCAAAACCTGCGCGATCCGCAAGGCAATGCCTTACAAGGCGCGTTTTCACTTGCACGTCGCGTTGCTGTGGCCGGGGTTTAATTCTGCCAACAAGGCGGGGTGAACTTTAATGACCGGTAACACCACCTGCCCCGGTCACTCAAAATCAAAGACTAGTTGGCGCGTGGCATTCAGCATCCCGATTTTGAGGCCCATGGAAACCTCAGCCTTTAAAACGACTTCTGCCGCTGCACGTGCGTCTTCCCCAGCATCATGATGGCGAAACTGAAGTCCAAGAAAGTTCTTGAGGTTGGCCAAGCCATGCCCGCCATTTCCCCGCAATTCAGGCCATGCTTTGCGTGCAACCGCAACGCTGTCTGACCAAACTGATTTCAAAATTGGAAGCCCGGCAAGTCGACAGGCGGCATCAAAGGCTTTCTCATCGTAGCGGCTATGTTGAACAAGCGGATGTGCCTCAAGGATTTGGCGTAAATCAGGCAATATTTCTGCAAATCTGGGCGCGTTCCTAACGGTCGCGGCGTCAATACCGTGAAGCCGCGTATTGCCATCGGCAAATGGTGTGCACGGGTCGATATACGCACTGTGCGTCGCAATCGATCCGTCAAACCCGACACAGGCGAGGCCAATCTGACAGATGCTTGCAATATCATATCCGGCTGTCTCTACATCCACAGCAATAAACCTGAGATTGCCGCCCAGTGGTTCACTATGATTAAAACAAGTTGGCAGGATAAAAGGTGTAGGTTTTGACATGAGTTGACGTTCGCATTTTAATCAGCCGACGCAACCCACAATCAATCATCTGTTTAACCGCCACCAAACACCCGCAATGCAAAAGCGGCCTATTTTTGTGGCTGAAAGTCCTTGCTAGCCAATAGTGCCGCGGCGGCAATCATGAGTGCGCCACAAACCTTGTTAACCATACCAAAGGAAAACTGCGTTAAAGCGTTGGCCGCGCGAACACCCAACCATCCCCACAGCAATAAAATTGCGCCATCGACAATAATGTACGTCACGCCCAAAATGAAAAGTTGCGGCAGGACAGGCAAGGCAGGGTCAATAAATTGAGGGAAAAGCGCCCCAAAGAATACAACTGCAAACGGGTTCGCCATAGATGTCACAAAACCCTGACGGAACAACCAAAACGACTGACCAGACGTATTTGCGGCAACATCATCTTTTTGTTCCTTTGACAGAATAAGCTGCGCACCAATCCAGACCAGATAGGCCACCCCAAGCCACTTGATCCAAAGAAATGCGCTTGCGGAGGTTGCGATGATTGCTGCAAGCCCAAATGCGGCTCCGGTCATTTGCAGACTATTCGCCGTCAAATCACCCGCGATGGTATAGGCGCTGCGCCGCAACCCATGTCGAACGCTGTTTGAAATGATCAGCAACTGGCTGGTATCAGGCGGCGTTGCAAAGAACACTGCGACAGCTGCCAAGTAAATCATGTAGGTTTCCAAAGCCATGGCCGCGTTCCTTTTCTATACAGTGAACAGGCTAGAAGCTGTGCTTGGGTTGGTCAAACGTCGCGCGGCTGTCCACATGATTGCTTTAGGTAATGCGCGAGCCTTTGCTGAGCGGGATCGTCACCTTCAAGCAGTGCCGTTTTCCATGCGTTCACTTCAAAACTCACCACATCCATTTCCCAAACGCATCCCAGCACTTCTTTGACGCCATCACCAAACACGGTGGGGGTTTCCCAATCTGCCCGCATCTGATCAGCGCGTGCCAAAACGCTGCCCCATTGCCAGTAAAACACAGGCGACACCACGGCCACTTGTGCAAAATGAATGATCTGAAACCCAACGCCGTGATTGCCTGTGCCGTCTTCCAAATCACCCGCGCGCGGCATTCGTTTGATCATTTCGGCAGAAGCAGCCGACACAATAGATTCATCAAAAACCCGGCCATCCGCAAGGATTGCATATCTTTTCAGGGTCCAACCTGCCTCTTTGATCATCGGCAATGCCAGTACCTTGCGCGGTACAAACGGCTGTAGGTGGGTCATCTGATCCTCCAAAGATGTGCGGCTTCACAAAGCGCCTTAACCTGAATTTTGCAGGAACTGGCATGTAATTGCATTGCAATGGTTTTTCATATCACAAAAGAATGTTGAAAAATGATCTAACTGGCCGTGTCCCATAAGCACACCAACAGAAATGATTGCGCATCGGACCAAAGTCAAAAACGCCAAGCTGAGCCTCCCCCTTTGCAGTGGTCCGCCCCTATAGTTAGGAAAGCGGAGGACCAAGAATGGCGATTAAGAGACCCAAGCCCGAAGAGATTGTCGTGAAGTTGCGGCAGGTTGAAGTTCTGATGGG
>JBARCK010000066.1:0-19540 GCA_049794015.1 Sulfitobacter sp.
ATGCGGTCCATCATCAGCATCGGTGGGGCGGGCAGTTGCGCGTTGCCCTCACCAAACAGCTCGCCTCGGGCGCATTTCAACAGGCCTTCTTTGTCAAAACTTGTGGGGAAATCGGCCATGGTTCGGGTCTCCTGCTCGGGTATTTTATCGTTCGCATTTGTCTAACATCGGGTGTGCCCCTGCCGCAAGGGCAGCAGGCATTGTGATGTCGTTCTTGGGCCTGCGGTTGGGTCACACCATCGGTTATCTTGGGGGTTACCTGATTGTGGGAATACGCATGCAAGACATCATTGATATCGAACGCTATCCTTTGGATCAGGCAGATGGGCCGCGATATGAGGCGTTGGTCAAACGTGCGCGTCTTGATTTGGCTGAGAATGGGATGTTTAATTTGCCGGGGTTTTTGAAAGACACAGCGCGCATGCACTGCGTTCAATCCCTATTGCCGCGCTTTGCCAAAGATGCATTTCGCCACAAGCGTCATCACAATATCTATTTCCGAAATGACATTGCGGATTTACCAGCGGATCACCCCGCTTTGGCGCAGTGCGAGACAGTGAACAGCACCCTTTGTGGTGACCAGCTTGCAGATACGGTTTTGGATACGCTTTATAAGTGGCCACCCTTTGCGGCGTTTCTGGCTGATGTGATGGAGATGCCTGCACTTTATCCGATGGATGACCCTTTGGCCCGGCTAAATGCGATGGCCTATGGTGAAGGCGAAGCGTTGAATTGGCACTTTGATCGGTCCGAATTCACCACAACGTTGTTGCTGCAATCACCTGATCGTGGGGGAGAATTTGAATATGCGTCTGATCTGCGCAGCGACACAGACCCAAACTATCAAGGTGTTGCTGATCTGTTGGCCGGTAAGTTGCCGCGCCAGATTGCGCAATTAACCGCCGGTACATTGAATGTCTTTCGCGGTAAGAATACGGCCCATCGCGTGACGCCAACCAGCGGGGCGAACCCGCGTATGATTGCGGTTTTCTCATATTTTGACCGGCCCGGTGTTGTGTTTTCGGAGAAAGAACAGCTTGGGTTTTATGGCCGTACAGCATAAAGTAACAAAGCAAGACATGACCTAGGGTTGTGTTTTTCAATTGAAAACGGTGCCATTGCCCCGTTATATGGCGTAACGGCGGATGATGGAGTGACCATGATTGAGATGCACCAACAAACCGGAACGCGCTGGTTGGAACAAGCGGGCCTGCGCCCGACGCGCCAGCGTGTCACGCTTGCCAGCCTGTTGGTTGGGGATGGTCAGCACCGTCACGTCACAGCAGAAAGCCTGTTTGATGCAGCCAAAGGGCAGGGTGACGCCGTGTCTTTGGCGACCGTCTACAACACACTGCGCGCCTTTTGTGAGGCGGGATTGTTGCAGGAAGTCACGGTAGATGGGTCCAAAAGTTACTTTGACACCAATACCCACGACCATCCGCATTTCTATTGGGAAGATGAAGGCAAACTGACCGATGCGCCGTCTGACCAGCTGGTGATTTCGCATTTGCCAGATGCGCCTGAAGGGGCTGAAATTGCGTCTGTGGATGTGGTGATTAGGTTGCGGCGTAAGGGATAACAAAGGCTCAAATGCCTCAACTTATTTCACTTGCTCAATTCAGTAGGTGTCACTGGCCATAGAAACCACCTCTTCATAGGATCCACTCTTGTCAGATTGAGATTCTAACTAGACGGATCAGAAAAATCAGGCTCTTTTTGCTCAGTCACCGCTTGGTCGCGGGACCAGCCTTCGTTTTGGATTGTCATACTTTCTATGACGATTGCATTACCCATCGCGTCAAGTTCAGGCAGGGCGTTAAATTCCGACACCCAGGCATTAACGACATTGTAAGCCAGAACTTTTTGGCCAGCCTCGTTAAAGACTTCGATGGAAATGTTCTTGCGAAAATCGCCAAGCGAAGTGTTCTCTCCGGCTTTGTCTTGAGAGTTCTTGAAGTCGTAAACCTTGTTCGCCCATGTCTCAAAAGCAGGGTCATAAGAAACACCCCGGCTGAGCGTTATTGGTGCGTATGATGTCTGACCCGGCGTAAGATGGATCACCGAAGGATCGCCACCTTCGCGATGTTGGATCACTTGCGTCTGTCTTTGCAAACCGCTGACATGGCTAACACCAGCGACATAGTTGTCGTCCCATTTCACCTTGAAGCGAAAGTTCCGGTAAGGCGTTAGATGTTGCGGATTTTTTGGGAACTCTGTCATAAAATCACTTCCTTACGTTTTGCTCACAACACGCCTTGGGAACCCTGTAAGCGCTGTAATGCACGTCCCAATGCAGCCATTCGTAATCCAGACCTAAAACCACTGCCCCGGCTCCATCAGGCCCAAATCCAACAATTGCCGTGAATGCCATTCAAAGGGTGCGGAATTGTGCCATTTAAAAGTCTCAATATCAAAGGTGCTGCCCGGGTTGCTTTTCAGCGCTTTTGCCGTGCGGAATGAACAGATCGCGGCGGTGATGTTGTGGTGCCATGGGCAAGCAAAGGTATTGTACTCTTCTTCGTTAAACGTGTGATCCCAGCGCAGGCGCAGCCCTTTTTTGGCGCGAAACAGGGCGATGCGGTCAATCTTGCGGCGGGTTGCAGGCACGTGTTCCTCATAGCGCCAGCGCAAGCCACCAAAGAAATCAAGCTGGCGCTCTTTGGGATGCGCGTCTTCGCTATCATCTGTGCGGGCCAATGCGTAATAGCCGGATCTGTCCAGATGCGCTTGATCCAGTGACACAGCATCCGGGTGCTGGTGCAAATCCTCGGCATATAGATCAACCACATAGGCCAGCATCGCGTGGCGGCGTTCTTCGGTATGAAAGGCCAGCATTTCAACCACGCTGCGGGTCTCGCAAAACGGGTGAAACAGATATTCCGCGTTGAAACAATAATAAAGCCATTGACCCACAGCCGCGTCATTCACGGCATTCACGGCCGTTTCCATCGCGCCTTCATCGGACATATTGTAATCTACGCGCACCACGTTTTCTTTAAGGTCAGCAGGCAGATCAAACACCTTTGGCATGAATGCCAGCACTGTTTCAAATCCCGCCTGCAAGTGATGGCGCAAAGTTGTGTCGATCTCGACATCATCCTCAACCAAGATCATCGCAATCGGACCTTTGGCCAGAACGACGTCGGCCTCTTTGATCAATGCGTCCAGACTGCTGTAGTGCATGTGCCCTCACTTGATGGTGATGTTGTGCAGAATCGGTTAAATTGACGTGCATTGCAAGCCATCGCGCACACTGTTAGATGGCGAAATCTGCCTTATCTCAATCGGACACCCGTTATGACATCTCCTAAAAAGCTGTTCATCAAAACCTATGGCTGCCAGATGAACGTCTATGACAGCGAACGTATGGCCGAGGCGCTGGGCGGGCAGGGGTATGTTGAGACAAAAACCGCAGATGATGCGGACATGATCCTGCTGAACACCTGCCACATCCGTGAAAAGGCGGCTGAAAAGGTATATTCCGAATTGGGTCGATTGAAGCCGTTAAAGGCGCTGAACCCTGATTTGAAAATCGGTGTGGCGGGCTGTGTCGCCCAAGCTGAAGGCGCTGAAATCATGCGCCGTCAGCCTGCGGTTGATCTGGTTGTGGGTCCACAAAGCTATCATCGCTTGGGTGAAATGGAGGCGAAAGTGCGTTCGGGGCAAAGTGCGCTCGACACGGATTTTCCCGAAGAAGATAAATTTGAGCACCTGAAATCACGTGGGAAAGCCAAACGTGCGCCTGCGGCATTTCTGACCGTTCAAGAAGGCTGCGATAAATTTTGCGCCTTTTGTGTGGTGCCCTACACGCGTGGTGCCGAAGTCAGCCGTCCGGCGACACAATTGTTGGACGAAGCCCGCGCACTGGTTGATCGCGGCGTGCGCGAGGTGACGCTGCTGGGTCAGAACGTAAACGCCTATCACGGTGCAGGGCCAAGCGGCGATATGACACTGGCAGAACTGATCCGCGCGTTGGATAAAATTGATGGGTTGGAGCGTATTCGCTACACGACCAGCCACCCTAACGACATGGGTGATGATCTGATCGCGGCCCATGGTGACGTTGAAAAACTGATGCCGTACCTGCATCTGCCCGTGCAATCCGGCTCTGATCGTATCCTCAAACGGATGAATCGCAGCCACACCGCCGAAAGCTATCTCAAGCTGCTTGACCGTATCCGCGCGGTGCGCCCTGATATTTTGATGTCTGGTGATTTCATCGTGGGTTTCCCCGAAGAAACAGATGAGGATTTTGAGGCGACGATGGAGTTGGTCCGCGAGGTCCGCTATGGCTATGCCTATTCTTTCAAGTACTCGACCCGCCCCGGCACACCTGCGGCGGAACGGCCTTTGGTGCCTGCCGAAGTTGCGGATGAGCGGTTGCAACGCTTGCAAAAACTGATCACGCAGCACCAGCGCGAAATTCAAGAAGGCATGGTCGGACGCGAATTGTCTGTGCTGGTTGAAAAGCAAGGTCGTGAGGCTGGGCAGGTGATTGGCAAATCCGAATACCTGCATGCGGTGCATATTGAAAATGCGACTGTACAGATTGGCGATGTTGCTAAGGTGCGTATCGTTGAGGCCAAGACCAATTCATTGATGGCGCATGAACTCTAAGATTGAGGCAAGGGATGCTAACAAATCTTGATCTTGTCGAGCTCACCACGTTTCGGCGTGACCTGCATCGACATCCCGAGGTTTCCGGCGAAGAACTGGAAACGGCGCGCACAATTGCTAATGCTTTAAGGGAACTTAACCCAACACGTATCTTGACCGGGCTGGGCGGGCACGGGGTCGCGGCGGTGTTTGATAGCGGCGCAGATGGCCCAACTGTCCTGTTCCGGGCTGAGTTGGACGCACTGCCAATTCAAGAACACAATGACATTACATGGGCGTCGCAAATTGCGGGCAAAAGCCATGTCTGTGGCCACGACGGTCATATGACCATGCTACTTGCTTTGGGGCGTCTGATATCGCGCACCCCCGTCGACAAGGGGCGCGTCGTTTTGATGTTTCAACCTGCTGAAGAAGACGGCAGCGGTGCAAAGGCTGTGGTCGCTGACCCGGCCTATCAAGAAATCAATGCGGATTGGGCCTTTGCCATCCATATCGAACCGGGACGCCCTTTTGGCTATGTGTCGACTTGCGCTGGGCTGATCAATTGCGCCTCGCTGGGGCTAAAGATTACGCTCACGGGCAAGACGGCCCATGCAGCTGATCCCGACGATGGTACTTCCCCGGCGCAGGCTGTTGCCAAGCTTATACCTGCACTTGATGCGCTAGGGCAGGGCGGCGCGCTTGACGACGATTTTCGACTGGTAACGATCACACATGTTCAGGTTGGCGAGCCTTCTTTTGGCGTTTCCCCCGGTGATGGCGTAATCTACGCAACATTACGCACGACGGGTGATGCCGGCATGGAAAGCCTAGAGGCCGCCGCCCGCAACATTGCCCAACAGGCGGCAAAAACACATGGGCTGGGCGTTGATTTTGAGGTCTGCGACAACTTTGCTGCCTCTATCAATGATGCGGATGCGTTTGATGTGGCGGTGACAGCCATGGACGCAATTGGGGTGGAACACGGCGACGTGGGGGTTCCCATGCGTGCTTCAGAAGATTTTGGTGTGTTCGGGTGGGGCGCAAAGTCTGCGATGTTGTGCCTTGGGCCGGGTGAAAAGTACGCCGCACTGCACAATCCCGATTACGATTTCAACGATGATCTGATCCCAATCGGGAGCGCAATTTTCGAACGCATCGCGCGGGATTTACTTGGAACAGGCTGAACTTTTCGCTGACCTATTGGATTTCTTTGCGGGCAAAACTGCCCATCTGCATGTACATAATGTGGGCTGCGTAAAGAAAACGCCCGCCAGGCGAGAACTCAAAGAATCGCCCAATACAAATCAGCGCAATATCAACGCAGCAACACCACCCCACGCAAATCCGTTATCAAAGCGCGCATTAGTATGGTCAAATTCGCCTATTTCATTGATCCTGCATCAAAAACAGGCACAGATTCTTGATAACTGACCTTCACACCCCACCAAAATCCACTTAACCTAGCGGTAATGCGGGATCACATCTTACCTGGGACAGATGTGGTTCATACGCTGGGGGAACATAATGAGGAAAAATGCTGTGGTGAACACAATCTCCAAAGCGATCCGTGCGATGGCGGGCGTTGCCCTCGTTGCGGCACTCGCGCTTCAAGCATCAGCTGCCGATGCGCAAACTAAATCGCAACAGGGCCGTGACAAAGGTGTCTATATCCCGACGATCTGGGTTGATCCTGATGGCTGCGAACATTGGGTGATGGATGACGGTGCCGAAGGGTACATGACGCCGCACACGACCCGTCAGGGTATTCCGGTGTGTCGTCGTGGTAATGTTTGTGGTGTGATGAACTCTGATCAGTTCTTTGCCACCAACAGCTATCGTATTCACAAACAGGGCCGCGCACGTCTGACGGATTTCTTTCAGAACACCGGCGCTGTTTCCTATATCATCACAGGTCACACCGACAGCCGCGCCTCTGACGAATACAACATGCGTCTATCTTACAACCGCGCCAATGCAGTTGCAGCGATTGCAGCGTCAACAGGCGCACGTGTTGCGGATGTGCGTGGATATGGCGAACGCCTGCCAGCGGCATCAAACGGCTCTGCGCACGGGATGGCCAAAAACCGTCGTGTCGAAATCATCTGCATTCGCTGAGGGGATATAACGTGATCAAAACTAAAATTCTTATGGCTACGGCCTGTGCCCTTGGTCTTACTGCTTGTGGTGATTTCGAAGGCGGGTTGGGCAACGGTTATCCGCAAGACAAAACCTTTGACCGTGGCACCGACAAAAAGCACCTAAGCCAGCTTCAGGCCGGCATCTGGGTTGACCCAAACGGCTGCGATCATTGGATCATTGATGACGGCATCGAAGGCTATTTGTCTGCGCGTCTGGACAAATACGGCAAGCCTGTCTGCTCTGGTGTTGCACCGCCGAACCAAACGGTTGGCGACTTCAAAGGTGGCTCCAACATCCCGGATCCTAACTGATTTGCGCAGATGCATTCAGAATTCCGGGCCGGAGCGTTATGCGCTCCGGCCTTTTTTATTCAAACAGGGTGTACATGTCGCGCATCCTGCCTACATCACAATGACCCATCTTTAGGAGTCCGATTTGCCTTCCAACGACCTGATGACTGACACGCAAACGCCTGCGGAACGGGTGCTGGAATTTCCAGACAACCGTCTGCTGATTGACCTGTGTGGTGCCTATGACGCCCATCTTGCCGCTGTTGAAAAGGCGCTAGAGGTGCAAATCGTGCGGCGCGGCAATCATGTATCCATTTTGGGCGATGCTGACGCTGCTGGTCAGGCCGAGGGCATATTGAACACGCTTTATGCGCGCCTTGAAGGGGGCCGCACGGTTGAACAGGCAGATGTCGACAGCCTGCTGCGCATGGGTGATTCAGAAAAAGGAACAGGTGTGCGTGCGGGGGATCAGCTTGAAATGCCGATCCCTGGTGGTATCGAAATCCAAACCCGCAAAAAACGCGTTGAGCCGCGCACAATGGCACAAAAAGCCTATGTGCAATCGCTGTTTGACAATGAACTGGCGTTTGGGATTGGCCCGGCGGGCACTGGTAAAACCTATTTGGCCGTGGCGGTGGGGGTCAGCATGTTCATTGGTGGACATGTGGATAAGATCATCCTGTCGCGCCCTGCGGTAGAAGCGGGTGAGAAGCTTGGTTATTTGCCCGGCGATATGAAAGACAAGGTCGATCCCTACATGCAGCCGCTCTATGACGCGCTGAATGACTTTCTGCCCGGCAAACAATTGGCAAAACTGCTCGAAGAAAAACGCATCGAAATCGCGCCTTTGGCTTTCATGCGGGGCCGTACCTTGTCTAACGCTTATGTGGTGCTGGATGAGGCACAGAACGCCACCACCATGCAGATGAAGATGTTTCTGACGCGTCTGGGGAATAACTCGCGTATGGTGATCACAGGCGACCGGACCCAAATTGATTTGCCGCGCGGTGTGCCATCTGGGTTGGCGGATGCTGAACGATTGCTCAACGCGATCCCAAAGATCAGTTTTAACTACTTCACCTCCAAAGACGTGGTGCGCCACCCGCTGGTCGCGGCGATCATTGAAGCCTACGAAGCGGACACTGGAACATCGTGATGCGCTCTTCACCTTTCTTTTTGGCCTTAAATATTCCCGGGGGTTCGGGGGCTGGCCCCCGTGCAGCATCGAATGCATGGACTTGATATCGTTGTTGAGGACAATCGCTGGGAAGATTATGACTTTGACATCATCGCACAAGCGGCGGCTCAAGCCACGCTGAGCATGCTTTCAATTGACTCCAATCAGGCCGAACTCACCATCCTTGCGTGCAATGACCTTCGAATTGCGACCCTCAACGCGGATTTTCGTGGCAAGCCAACACCCACCAATGTCCTAAGCTGGCCCAGTGAAGAACGCGCAGCGCCGCGCGCAGGCGACAATCCGCAGCCCCCCGAACCGGGTCTTGACGGTATGATCGAACTGGGCGACATCGCGATCAGTTTCGACACCTGCAAAGCCGAGGCCGTGGCTGCGGATAAATCAATGGCCTCTCATGTGACCCACCTGATCATTCATGGGGTGCTGCATTTGTTGGGGTACGATCATATCCGTGACCCAGACGCCACGCTGATGGAACAGCTTGAGGTCGGGATACTTGGCAAACTAGGGTATGATGACCCATATACAGAGATATCGGCAAACAAGGCCGTTGATACATAAAGAACAGGACCCAATGGGCGATAACGACGGATCATCTAACGCAGCGCAGCGCGCGCTCCAAGATGAAAGCTTGGACAACCAAGATGTTAGCAACGAACGGGCGGGCGGTTTTTTTTCGCGTGTGATTGAGGCGCTTAGCCCTTCTGACAGCGACAGCGAAACGGAAATCACGCCAACCCAATCGGAACGTGTGACGACACATGGTATGATGAACCTGCGCCGGATGCGGGTTGATGATGTAGCGATCCCCAAAGCGGATATCACAGCGGTGCCAATCACTTCTACCATGGACGAATTGGTGGAAGTGTTCAAAGACAGCGGCCTGACCCGGTTGCCGGTGTATGACGGCACGCTTGATACGCCCGTGGGCATGGCGCACCTTAAGGACCTTGCGTTGAACCATGGGTTCAACGGAAAGACCACGAATTTTGACCTAAAGGCCATGTTGCGCCCGTTGGTGTTTGTTCCCCCCAGCATGACCATCGGCGTTCTGCTGACCAAGATGCAGGCCGAACGGCGCCATATGGCGCTGGTGATTGATGAATATGGCGGCGTTGATGGCTTGGTCACAATCGAAGATTTGATCGAACAGGTCATTGGCGAAATCGAAGACGAACATGATGTGGACGAAGGCAAATACTGGACTGTTGAAAAACCCGGTACCTATCTGGTGCTCGCCAAAACCCCGCTTGAGGATTTTGAGGCAGAGATTGGTCATTCTTTGACGGACCATGACACCGTGGACGAAGAAGAAATCGACACATTGGGCGGTTTGGTCGTGATGTTGTCAGGCCGTGTGCCTGCGCGCGGTGAAGTTGTGCTGCACCCTGATGGCCCCGAATTTGAGGTTATCGACGCAGACCCACGGCGCATCAAACGATTGCGGGTACGCACCACAGGGGCCAACGGATGATCACCCGCTTGCCCGCGTGGCAGGTGGCTTTGTTGGCGGGAATTGCGGGGGCCATCGCGGCGTTTGGCCAAGAACCTTATGATGTTCCGCTATCGATGTTTTTCGGCATGGCCGCTGCCGTATCTTTGCACAATCAGTATACGACCCCACGCCGGGCGGCATTGATTGGCTGGGCCTTTGGCACCGGATATTTCATGCACGCGCTGCAATGGATTGTCTCGCCTTTCATGGTTGACGTGGCAAGACACGGTTGGATGGCACCCTTTGCACTGGTGTTACTTGCGGCTGGTTTGGCAATCTTTTGGGGCGTGGCATTTTGGGGCGCGCGCAAATTGTCGCCGCGCCATTCATGGCCGTTGATCTTGTGCTGGCCTGCGGCGGAATTGGTGCGCGCCTATATTTTTACCGGGTTTCCATGGGCCATGCCCGCGCAGTCGTTGGTGAATGGCATGGCGGGTCAAGCTTTGTCTTGGATCGGTCCATATGCGCTGACCCTGTGGATGGTTTCCGTCGCTGTGGTGGCAGGTTTTCGCGCGCATACGATTTTGCAGCGGGTTTTAATGTTCGTGGTATTGGTGGGCACCTGCGTATTGGTGATCCTTTCGCCGTCGCACCCATCCGCCCCATTTACAGATCACACAATTCGACTGATCCAGCCCAATGCCCCGCAGCGAGATAAATGGGATCCAGAGAAAATTCCGGTTTTCTATCAACGCCAACTGTCGTTATCTGCGGCCCCGCCAAATGCGGAAGGGTATGCACCTGATCTGGTGATCTGGTCGGAAACGGCGATTCCCTGGGCGCTTGATCTTGCTGGCACGGCGCTGACGGAAATCTCTGAGGCCGCAAGGGTGCCCGTTGTATTAGGTGTCCAGCGGCGTGGGCCGATGCGATTCTATAACTCTTTGGTGGTGCTGGGGCAGGGTGGCGCGGTCGCACAAACCTATGATAAACATCATCTTGTTCCGTTTGGCGAATATGTGCCCTTTGGCGATACCCTGTCGCGCTTTGGTATTCACGGGCTGGCGTCGCGTGAGGGCAATGGATATTCGGCGGGCCCGGGTGCGCAACTGCTTGATTTTGGGGTGCTTGGCACAGCTTTGCCGCTGATTTGTTACGAAGCGGTTTTTGCCCATGACGTGAACGCGGCACCTATGCGCCCGGCATTTTTGATCCAAATCACCAATGATGCGTGGTTTGGCAAAGGCGCGGGGCCTAAACAACATCTCGCCCAAGCGCGGATGCGTGCGATTGAACAAGGTCTGCCGATGGCACGCGCCGCAAATACCGGTATTTCCGCGATGATCGACCCTTGGGGTCGCATTACGGCATCATTGCCGCTGAACGCGGCTGGTTTTGTTGATGCGCGCCTGCCCAAACCACGCGTGCCGACGCCTTATAGTCGCACGGGGGATGCGCCTTTTGCTGTTTTGTTGCTCTTTGGCCTGCTAGGCGCAGTCACATACCGCCGCCGCCTCAGTTAAAGATTGACCACGCAGGGTTGTCTCGCTAAGCCGCATTCATCTTGCCACAACGGCTTCCTGACGTGGCATTTGTATTTTATTTGGAGCACGATATGTCCCGCCAGAATTACACGTTTACATCGGAATCCGTTTCCGAAGGTCACCCCGATAAGGTTTGTGATCGCATTTCAGATGCCGTCCTTGACGCATTTCTGACCGAAGAACCCGAAGCACGGGTTGCTGCTGAAACATTTGCCACCACCAACCGCGTCGTTATCGGCGGTGAAGTTGGTCTGGCTGATCAGGCCAAACTCAAAGATTACATGGGCCGCATTGAAGACATCGCGCGCGCTTGTATCAAAGACATTGGGTATGAGCAGGACAAGTTTCACCACGCGACATGCGAAATCACCAACCTGTTGCACGAACAATCCGCGCACATCGCCCAAGGCGTTGATGCGGCTGGTGACAAAGACGAAGGTGCGGGCGACCAAGGTATCATGTTTGGCTATGCCACAGATGAAACACCTGAATTGATGCCCGCGCCGATCCACTATGCCCACGCAATGCTGCGCCGCTTGGCCGAAGTACGCAAAGATGGCACAGAGCCAACCTTGCGCCCTGATGCAAAAAGCCAGCTGTCTGTGCGTTATGTCGATGGCAAGCCAGTTGGCGTGTCGTCAATTGTTCTGTCTACACAGCACTCTGATGAGACCCAGAAAAGCGCTGACATCCGCGCGATTGTAGAGCCTTACATCCGTGAAGTTCTGCCGGAAGGTTGGATTGATGAGGATACGCAGTGGCACGTGAACCCAACGGGTATCTTTGTCATCGGCGGACCTGACGGTGACGCGGGCCTGACCGGACGCAAGATCATTGTGGATACATATGGCGGTGCAGCCCCTCACGGCGGCGGTGCGTTTTCTGGTAAAGATCCAACAAAAGTTGACCGTTCTGCGGCCTATGCTGCGCGCTATTTGGCAAAGAACGTTGTTGCTGCTGGGCTGGCCAACAAGTGTACGATCCAGTTGAGCTATGCGATCGGTGTTAGTGAGCCACTTTCGATTTATTGTGACACGCATGGTACAGGCGATGATGTGCGCGATGCGGACATCGAAAAGGCCATCCGCGCAACGATGAGCCTGACACCACGCGGTATTCGTGAGCACCTGCAACTTAACCGCCCGATCTATCAGCGCACAGCTGCCTACGGCCACTTTGGTCGCGCGCCCGAAGCTGATGGTGGATTTAGCTGGGAAAAGACCGATTTGGTCGATCAGCTTAAAGCGGCACTCTGATCCAAATCTGAGTACTTATATGAGAGTTTCAAAAAGGCCGCTGCTTGCAGTGGCCTTTTTCTTGTTTTGGTCGTGGCTGGCAGGATCGATCTAATGGGTTTTGGTGGCTAAGATCGGGAAACTAGAAATCTTGCGATTCAGAATATTGTGCGCAATTCATTCGGTGGTTCGATTGCGATCCGCGGTGATCAGATCACGTAGCCCAGAGTGAAATCTGCGCGGACTCTATCCGGTTAATCGTGCAAATGGGGATGGTGGTTTTCGCGCCGCTGGAGGTGTTTGTGACTCAAGGCTATTCAACTCTTTAATATCATCGCTGCCATTGTGGCGCTCAAGCTCAACTAAAAACTCCCAGAGCACCATACAGGAATCTTCAATCCGCTCGAAACGGTCCTGATCTGCCTCGCCAGATGTGCCATTACCGCGCAAATCACGTATTTGGCGCATCATTCTGCTGACCATGGGTTTGATGTCTTGGGCGCATTTTGACGCAAAGCTTTCTAACACAGCCTCCGTTTCGGCGTTGCGGAACGATTGGGTTGCCGCCTCGGTCGTTAGGATCGATTTTTGCAAGGCGTTGGTGACAGCACGGCGAAAGGATGTGGCCGACAGATCATCTTTGAGGATGTAATCGCTGCATCCTGCTTTCATCGCGTCGTGGGCCAAGCCGTCTTGTTCATGTCCCGTGACCATGATCGTTGCAGCATTGCAGTTGCGCGGTGACAGGCGCACCATAGATAACGCATCAAACCCGGTTCCGTCTGGTAAAAAATAATCGACTAGAACGAGGTCAAAAACTGAGCTTTCGATAACGGCTGCGAAATCTGCAAGGTCGGTGGCATTTGTGATCCCGCACTTCATCTCTAGACCCGAACACAATCGGGCGAGGCGGTGGCGGTCAAATCGTTGATCATCAAGGATGAGGACATTTGATGTTGCAGGCAATCGGGGCGAAGTGGTCGTTATTGCCATAAAATGAATGCGCGCGTCGCGCCCCTTTGATAAAATATAGGTTGAGCCAGCTTAGACCGCTTTACCTTAAGCACAGGTTAAAGCGCCCGTTGCAGGCGCGCGCGCCCCGCGTTATTGGCAGGGCCATGACACATCCAACACGCCCCCGCCGTAATTTTTATGGCCGCCTCAAAGGCAAGTCTCTTAAGTCCTCTCAAAAGGGGTACATTGAAGAAGATTTGGCCCCGCTGTCCCCCGGCCCGGTGAGTTGGGAAGACAACCCAACACGTGCGCCGCTTGATCTGGATACTTTGTTTGATGGACGACCGACATGGCTTGAAATCGGCTTTGGTGGTGGCGAACATATGGTGCATCAGGCGGCTCAAAATCCAGATGTTGGGATCATTGGGTGCGAACCATATATCAATGGCGTGGCGATGTTGCTGGGCAAGATCAGGCGCGCGGGCGTGAATAATCTGGCTGTTTTTCCCGGCGATGTGCGTGACATGTTTGATGTTCTGCCAGACGCATCAATTGATCGCGCGTTTTTGCTCTATCCCGATCCATGGCCTAAAACCCGGCATCATCGTCGTCGGTTTGTGACGCCAGAGCATTTAGAACCATTGCTGCGCGTTCTAAAACCCGGTGCGATTTTCAGGGTTGCAACGGATATTGAGGATTATGTCCGCCAAACACTAGAAGAAGTGCCGCGCCACGGATTTGAGTGGTTGGCCGAAGGGCCCAGTGATTGGCGCACACCTTGGGATGATTGGATTTCCACGCGCTACGAGCAAAAAGCACTGCGCGAAGGTCGGGTGCCGCATTACCTGACGTTTCGCAAGCTGGGATGATCTGACGGTGCGGCTGCGCCGCATGCGATTTTATATTGGTGATGAGGGGGTTTCACCCCCTCAAACTCCCCAGGATATTTAGAGCCAAAAAGAATGCGAAGCCGCTTGTGATGGACGCCTGTGGCTTGCTGGTTTATTGAATTCTCAAACGCTGTTCAAAGGACTGATTATGTCGAGCCATGGTGCCCCTATCCCAATGACCTCAAGTGCCTGTGGGCCGCTGAATGGCACCGCTGAGGTGCCGGGAGACAAGTCGATTTCGCATCGATCGCTCATTTTGGGCGCGTTGAGTGTGGGTGAGACAACGATCACAGGATTGTTGGAAGGTCAGGATGTGTTGGACACAGCCAAGGCGATGCGCGCCTTTGGTGCTGAGGTCACGGATCATGGTGGCGGCTCGTGGTCGGTTCAGGGCGTTGGTGTGGGCGGCTTTGCCGAGCCTGAGAATGTGATTGATTGTGGCAATTCGGGAACCGGCGTGCGTTTGATTATGGGGGCGATGGCGACGTCGCCGATTTCGGCAACCTTTACAGGTGATGCAAGTCTGAATGGTCGCCCCATGGCGCGGGTCACAGACCCATTGGCGTTGTTCGGCACGCAAGCTGTTGGGCGTGCAGGTGGGCGATTGCCAATGACAATTGTGGGGGCGGCGGACCCAGTGCCTGTACGCTATGTGGTGCCTGTGCCCTCTGCGCAGGTAAAATCTGCGGTCTTGCTGGCCGGGTTGAATGCCCCTGGTAAAACCGTGGTGATTGAAGCAGAGGCAACCCGCGATCATACCGAACGGATGTTGGCAGGATTTGGCGCTGAAATCACCGTTGAAGATACTGATGAAGGTCGTGAGATTACCTTGACGGGGCAGCCGGAATTAAAGCCACAGCATATTGATGTGCCGCGCGATCCGTCTTCGGCGGCCTTCCCAGTGTGTGCCGCGTTGATTGTGCCGGGCAGTGATGTTTTGGTGCCGGGCATTGGATTAAATCCGACCCGCGCCGGGTTGTTTACCACGTTGCGCGAGATGGGCGCGGATCTGACCTATGAGAATGAGCGTACGGAAGGTGGCGAACCGGTTGCTGATCTGCGGGCGCGATTTTCACCGAACCTGAAAGGCATTGAGGTGCCCCCAGAACGTGCGGCATCGATGATTGACGAATATCCGGTGCTGTCTGTGGTGGCGTCTTATGCCGAAGGGAAAACCGTGATGCGGGGTGTTAAGGAATTGCGCGTCAAGGAAAGCGACCGCATTGATGCAATGGCCAAGGGTTTGCGCGCCAATGGGATGGAGGTCGAAGAAGGCCCTGATTGGTGGATCGTTACAGGACGTGGGCATGGCGAGGTGCCGGGTGGTGCAACCTGCGCAAGCCAATTGGATCACCGCATTGCGATGTCGTTCTTGATCCTTGGAATGGCCGCACAAAAGCCGGTTCGCGTTGATGACGGCGGGCCAATCGCCACGTCTTTCCCGATCTTTGAGCCGCTGATGCAACAATTGGGTGCGCAGGTCTCGCGCGACGCAGGATGACCCTAAAAGGCTTAAAAAGCCTCACTGTTGTGACGTTGGCTTATTTTGTTGGCCTCGCGATTTTTGCGAGGTTCTGGTTGGGTGCGGCTGATCTGGGAACCTTTGACGCGCAGATTTTCGGCTACGGGTTGGGGGACGCGCAGACGTATATATCTGGCTTGTCGAACGGCCAAATTGCCTTGTACCGTGGTCCGTTTCGGATCGCGGATACCATTTTTCCGGCACTTTTAGCACTGACCCTGTTGCTTTGGTTTCGCAGATGGACAGTTGGGAGCGCGCGCTTGAGTCTGACTTTGGTGACGGCGCTTTATCTGGCGGCGGATTATACCGAAAATATGTTGGTTGGGCGGCTGCTGGTCGCAGGGGCGGATGGATTAACCATGAAAGACGTCGATACAGCGAGTCTATTCACCATGGGCAAATGGGGTGTGTTGATTGTTTGCCTCGCTGCATTCTTGATGCTTTGGTGGCAGAACCGAGCGAGGCAGGATAGATGATTTCAGGTTTTACAGTGGCCATCGACGGACCTGCGGCATCTGGTAAGGGCACGATATCCAAAGCGGTTGCCGCGCATTTTGGGTTTGCGCATCTTGATACGGGGCTGCTGTACCGGGCGGTCGGTGCTAAGGTTTTGGCGGGCATGGACCCAACGCAAGCGGCGCGTGAATTGGTGCCAGATGACCTAGAAGATGATGCTTTGCGCACGCCTGACGTGGCTCAAGAAGCCAGCAAAGCTGCTGCGATCCCAACGGTGCGCGCGGCATTGGTCGATTTTCAGCGCAGTTTTGCGGCACGCGCCGGGGGGGCGGTTTTAGACGGGCGCGATATTGGCACGGTCATTTGCCCCGAAGCGCAGGTCAAACTGTTTGTCACTGCCAGCGCGGAGGTGCGAGCACGCAGGCGTTTTGCAGAGTTGAGCGGTAAAGGCATGGAGGTCACGCTTGAGAGCGTTCTGGCAGACGTTCTGGCACGTGATGCACGCGATATGGGCCGCGCAGATGCACCCTTGCGACCCGCAGATGATGCATTGGAAATTGATACTACGCATTTGGCGATAGCTGATGCTGTCGCGGCGGCAGTGGCGATGATTGCATCTAAAATCTAAGCTCCTGTGGCGGGCCGCCAAACACACAATTTTGGCGAAAATAACAACGCTCAATTTGTTTGGTGAAGTTGGCGCTCACCCAACCGTGTCTCGTATTTCAACGCGTCTTAGCGCAGGCTGATGTCAAAGGAGACCTGCCGATGCTGCGTGCACTTTGTTTTACCCTGATGTTGACCCCTGCGATGGCCATGTCACAGGATGATCCTGCGCCTTCTGAACCACCAATGACGTTCGAAAGGCTTAGCCAGATTGTTGTGGCTTTGGACCCCGATGTGATTGTGCGTGGACCAGCATTGGAATTCACGCTGGATACGATCCCCGTTGTGGTGATCGCTGATCCCGGTGCAGATCGGATGCGTGCGATGGTGCCAATTGCCAGCGCCGAAGGGTTAACGCCAGACGATATGATGCGGATGATGCAGGCCAATTTCGATTCAGCCTTGGATGCACGATACGCCGTGGCACATGGGCGGCTGTGGGGTGTGTTCATTCACCCGCTATCACCCTTGGAAAAGGATCAATTTTTGTCAGGGCTGGTGCAAACCATCACCGTCGCGCGGACGTATGGAAATGCCTACACCGGGGGCGCTGCAATATTTGGCGGTGGCGACAGCAACGGGATTTATCAGGATTTGCTGGATGAGTTGCGCAAAAAGGGGCAGGAGCTTTGAGGTTGTAGGGTTATTTGTTAAAGCCCACCCAACATTTGCTCAACCACCATGGCTTGTGCTTTTTTACCATCTGGATCACTGGCGGTTTTCAACTTTGAAAACGCCTCGCTCCATTCTGACGTCCGACATCGGACGGGTGGGGCCTTGCTTGTGGCGCAATCCATCACGACTTTTGCGACCTGATCCGGTGTTTGAAACACACCGTCGCTGCGCCCCTCACGGCTGCCGAGGTATTTTTGCATGATTGGTAGGTATTCGTCTTGAAGCATGCCGCCGGATGCTTCGATCTGTTTCAAAGCCGAATTGACGAATTCCGAACTGATCCCGCCCGGTTCTACGGCACTGAAATGCAGCCCAAATGTAGGATCAACATAACTGGCCAGCCCTTCGATATAACCCTCAACGGCGAATTTTGACGCGCAATATATTTCGTTGAACGGTTGTCCAATCAGGCCACCAACAGACGAAATCGCGATCACGCGTCCGGCGCGCGCGCTGCGCATATGCGGGAGGACGGCTTTGGTACAGCGCACCAATCCCATGAAATTCACGTCCATGACCCAAGCAATGTCTTCCTCGGTTGCCTGTTCCGTGCTGCGTGCATACCCGACGCCCGCATTTGCGACCAATACATCGATCCGGCCGTGCTCGGCCATGATCTGATCAATTGCAGCGGTTACGCTTGTGGTATCTTCGACATCTAGCTGCACGACATTCAGGGTCACATCTGCGTCTTGTGCTGCTTTGTCCAATACAGCGCGTTTGCCCAAATTGCGCATACTGGCATAGACGATGAACCCGGCTTGAGCCGCTTGTACAGCAATGCTCACCCCCAAGCCTGTGGACGCACCAGTGACAAGAAGGGTCTTTGACATCTCTATATTTCCTCTGATCGTGGGGCTTTCAGACAGATATGTGCATCTGTGCTGGTGGCAATGGCTGGAATTAACTCTATCGTGTTGCGTTAAAGATCACAAAGGAGAGTGAACATGAAATCTGCAAAAGACTACCTCGAAGCCGCAAACGCAAGCGTGCCAAAGATGGATGCGGCACAGGCCATTGCCAAACATGCGGCTGGCGCGGGCACATTCATTGACGTGCGTGACAGTGGGGACATCGCCAAAAGCGGAACCATCAAAGGGGCACATCGTATCCCGCGCGGCATGATCGAATTTCGCGCTGATCCTGCTGTTGAGGCTTTGTATGATCCGGTGTTTCAGAAAGATGCAGAACTGTATCTGATCTGCGGTGCAGGCGGGCAGGCAGCACTATCCGGTAAGACGTTGCAGGACATGGGCTATACGAATGTGACGAATATTGGCGGCTTTGCGGCGTGGAAAGACGCGGGCGGACCTGTTGAAAGCTAAAGCAGCGTGAAATCCGGCCCTCCGCGGGCGCAGCATTGTTTGCGTGCCTGCGGAGGGCGCTGATTTTAGGGTGCCCTGCGATGATACTGTGTTCAGGCATCATCGTTTCTGACGAGCATCCCCTTTATTCGAGCATCGGAATACTGATCGCATCACAGAGAGATGGTGCATTATTAGGCACCTTTTTCAGTTTCCCGGCCAATCTAGGCAGCCCGGTCAACACTATTCGTGCATCGGTTGTGCGGCGATCGCTCTTATGTAGATTTTTTGCCACATTCGTTAGTTGTTTTTAAGAATTATCACCTTACCCGTTTGAGAAACGAACATCTTTCGGAAAGTATTGGGAATATAATTTCACTGCGCCAATAGATCCGCAAATCAATTGTCACGATGCGCCTTAAGATCACGCAAGAGCGACTTTAAGGCCATTTAACAACCATTTATCAACTTAGGTATATTTATGACTTATCGCACGTTTTTCCTGACATCTGTCTCCATTTTGGCTTCCAGTGCTGCCGCACTTGCTGATTGTACAACAGTTAATGGCACTTATTCACCTCCTGCGGGATCGCCCCAAGGTGTTCAGTTTCAGGTTCAGCCCGGTGACATGAT
>JBARCK010000067.1:0-54436 GCA_049794015.1 Sulfitobacter sp.
CCAAAAAAATAGTATCTCTCTGCGATGCAATAGAATTCTATCTTGTCGCGGGATGGAGCAGCCCGGTAGCTCGTCAGGCTCATAACCTGAAGGTCGTAGGTTCAAATCCTACTCCCGCAACCAAAAACACAAACAGCCACCAAAGGGTGGCCGTCTTTGTTAAAAAAGAGCGGAATGCTGTGCGACGGTGGTGCGATGCCAATTCACACACCTAAAATGCGAACTGTGCAGTTCAAATTTAACACTTTGACTGAATAAAATCGGTGTAGCTATGCAAGCGTATCGCACCCGACCTCAATAGCAGCGGAAAAACGTGAGCCGCGCAGGATTTCACAAACCCAATTCCAAAATATCTTGCTTAAATTAAGCCATTGATTGTTGTCTTTTGACACAGTGAAAGCGATGTTTTTCTGATCAAAGCAATATGTAATCTCCTGTATGAGAGAAACAAAATGCAATTTCCTAGATATTTCACAACGCTCGCAACGACACTATTTTGTTTTACCACTCAGGCGGCCGCGGATGTGGTGGGCAATGTTGACGTAGACTGGCTTGGCAACGACATTCTGATCGAAGCGATTGCGGATCCAAAAGTCAAAGGCGTAACATGTCATGTCGCTTACTTTGACCGTGGTCTGATCGACAAATTGCAAAAGGGCAATTGGTTCGAAGACCCCTCGAATTCGTCTATTTCGTGCCGTCAGACGGGGCCAATTGAAATGGGTGACATCGAACGTGATGATGAGGGCGAAGACGTTTTTAGCGCGCGCCGCTCAATCATTTTTAAAAGCATCCGGATTAAGCGTATTTTTGACGCTGAAAACAATACATTGATTTACATAAGCCATGCCCGCGATGTTCAGGATGGGTCTGCAAAGATGTCGATGTCTACCGTCCCTTTGTACAATTCTGGTAACTAGGGCGGCAAACCTCCGCCCGCCTTTTGAAACCGTGCTTTGCGCTCTGTTTGTCCTGAGATAAGATACAACAAAACAAATCAGGGCAGGCATCATGAACACCTCACGCAGAACATTCTCATTTGGATTGGCCGCACTTGGCTTAACGGCTTGTACGGCTGGGGGTGGTTCAGTCGCTCCGCGCGCAACCGCTACGCCCTCTGATCTGCGTCCAGTGCCCAACGCAGGTTATGATGCATGGGTTGCCGCATTCAAAACCCGCGCAGCAGGGCAGGGGATATCGGCCAATACGTTGAACACGGCTTTTCGCGGCGCTGGATATTTACCCGGTGTGATCAAACGAGATCGCAATCAGACCGAATTCAAACGCTCTTTAGAGGACTACCTTGCCATTGCAGCCTCTGATGAACGGGTCAGCAAAGGCCGGGCTGCGTTTGCCCGTCACAGAAGCACTTTGTCTGCGATTGAGGCGAAATATGGCGTGTCAGCCGAGATTGTCACAGCCGTATGGGGGCTTGAGAGTTATTACGGTGAACGGCGCGGGGATGTGCCGGTTGTGTCTTCAACGTCGACACTGGCCTTTGATGGCCGGCGTGGCGTTTTTTTTGAAAAACAATTGATTGCTGCCCTTAAGATCTTACAAAACGGTGATGTATCGGCAGCCAATATGACGGGGTCATGGGCTGGGGCGATGGGCCATACGCAGTTTATTCCAACATCTTATCAAGCATTTGCAGTAGATTTCACCGGTGATGGTCGTCGCGATATTTGGTCCAGTGACCCCTCTGACGCTTTGGCCTCCACAGCTGCGTATCTGTCGCGAAACGGATGGACGCGCGGCCTGCGGTGGGGGGGTGAAGTCGGAAATAATGCACCTGCCGGATCACCGCTGCGCCCCCAAGCGGGGGGACCAACATTCAATGTCACCAGCAATTTCCGGGTGATTAAACGTTACAACAACTCTGATAGCTACGCGATTGGCGTGGGCCATTTGGCCGACCGCATCGGTGGCGGTGGGTCAATCAAGGGAAGCTTTCCGCCAGATAAATTTGGACTTACAAAAGACGACCGCGTGGCATTGCAACGCAAATTGACCGCCAAAGGGTTCGACACGGATGGGACAGATGGCGTGATTGGTCCAAACAGCCGCAAGGCCATCGCTGCCTATCAAAGTAGCATCGGTTTGGCCGCAACAGGTGATCCGTCCTTAGAATTGCTGCGCCGTCTTTAACTACTAAACGATGGTTCCGTTAAAAATGGGACTGGCCTCCCGCATATTGCCTGCTGTTTTCAGCGGGCGTAAGTGGTTGGCCAGTCTGCGTATATAAGGCAAACGGTTCTTAAAATATGGTTGAGAAGATGGTGCTGTGAGGGAGGATTGAACTCCCGACCTCGTCATTACCAATGACGCGCTCTACCACTGAGCTACCACAGCATCGTGGCGGGTGATTAGCGGCAATCGCGCAATGGTGCAAGCCTAATCTGGACGCTGCCGCAGCCCTGCGCTAGACAAGCGTCATGGCAAAAGATACGGCCCCACAAAAGCCCCGAACCCAAGCTGAAATCCGTGAGGATCGGCTCAAAGCGGCGTTGAAAGCGAACATGGGACGCCGCAAGGCGCAAACACGTGCGCGCAAGGCGGATAAGGGGCATGCAAATACAGGTAATGGCCCAGATGGGTCCGAACAGGAAAGCGGTTAAAGATGGATTCAATTCTGGTCAAAGGTGGTGGTGAACTGCACGGTCAAATCCCGATTGCAGGGGCCAAGAACGCTTGTCTGACTTTGATGCCCGCTACATTGCTAAGTGATGAACCGCTGACGCTGACCAATGCGCCACGTCTGAGTGACATTCGCACCATGACCGAATTGCTCGCGTCCTTGGGCGCAGAAGTGAGCACCTTGCAGGATGGCAAAGTGCTGACGATGTCCTGCCATGGCGATATCAACACCCATGCAGATTATGACATCGTGCGTAAGATGCGGGCCTCTAATCTGGTCCTAGGTCCACTGCTGGCCCGTGAAGGCCATGCTGAGGTCTCTTTGCCCGGTGGCTGTGCGATTGGTGCGCGTCCGATGGACATACACACCGATGGCCTTGCCAAAATGGGCGCAGAGATTGAATTGCGTGATGGCTATCTGCATGCCAAAGCGCAGGGCGGCAAGCTTAAGGGCGCAGTTATTGATTTCCCCTTTGCGAGTGTTGGTGCCACCGAAAACATCATGATGGCAGCGACCTTGGCCAAAGGCACCACAGTCATCAACAACGCCGCACGCGAGCCTGAAATCGTTGATCTGGCCGATTGCCTGCGCGCCATGGGGGCTGAAATTGACGGCGATGGGACATCGACCATCACCATTCAAGGCGTTGATCGTCTGCACGGTGCAACCCACCGCGTTGTCACCGACCGGATTGAACTGGGCACCTATATGCTGGCCCCTGCGATGTGCGGTGGTGAGGTCGAGTTGCTGGGCGGTAAGTTGAGCCTTGTTGAGGCGTTCTGCGAGAAACTGGATGCAGCGGGGATTTCGGTGACTGAAACGAAAAGCGGCCTAAAGGTCGCGCGTAAAAATGGTCGTATCCGTGCAGTTGATGTGACAACTGAACCTTTCCCCGGCTTCCCGACCGACCTGCAAGCCCAGATGATGGCGCTGCTGTGTACGGCTGAAGGCACCTCTGTGTTGGAAGAGAAAATCTTTGAAAACCGCTTCATGCACGCCCCTGAACTTGAACGTATGGGCGCAGATATCGAAGTGCACGGGGGCACGGCGACCGTCAAAGGTGTTCAGCGCCTTAAAGGTGCGCCTGTGATGGCGACCGATCTGCGCGCATCAGTGTCCTTGATCCTTGCCGGTCTTGCTGCGGAAGGTGAAACCAAAGTCAGCCGCGTCTATCACCTTGATCGTGGCTATGAACATGTCGTGGCAAAGCTGCGCGGCGTTGGGGCAAACATCGAACGGATTTCTGAAAAATGACCCAAGATGCCCGTTTTGAGGATGGCCGCGAGGCCCCGTTGAATTTAGGCGCGTTGGATGCTGATGACCTCACCTATATTGCATCCTTGACCCAAGACGCAGTTTTCCCGGCGTCTGAAATCCGCTGGGACCGCAAAGGCGCGCGGTTTGCGCTGCTGTTGAACCGCGTACGCTGGGAGGATGATGGCAAGACCCGTCATGCCCCAGAACGTGTGCAATCGGTGTTGATGTTCAACAACGTGCGCGCTGTTGCCAGCCAGGGTGTGCCAAAAGGCGATGCTGATACGATCCTTTCTCTGCTTGATATTGCGTTCGCGCAAACTGATGATCCTTCGGGCAAAATCACGCTGACCCTAGCTGGGGATGGCGCGATCCGGTTGGATGTTGAAGCGATTGAAGTGACTCTAAAAGATGTGACAAAGCCATATCTTGCCCCTTCTAAAAAACGTCCGCATCACCCTGATTGATCAAAGATCACGCTTGATACTTTTCCCCACCTGTCTCTTTTTGGCCTTAAATATCCCCGCCGGAGGCATCTTTCTTTTTTGGAGCCTCTCGCGCCATGCCCGTTACCTTGAATGCCACAGCACCCGATTTTGAAGCTGCATTTACAAAACTTCTGAACGCCAAACGCGAGGACAGCCCAGATGTCGACGCGGTTGTTGCAGAGATCATCGCGGATGTGCGCGCACGGGGCGATGCAGCGGTCATTGACCTTACAGAAAAATTTGACCGGGTCGCTTTAACACCTGACACCTTGCGGATCACCTCCGAAGAGGTGACTGCCGCGATTGAACATATATCGTCACAAGACCGCGACGCCCTCGACCTTGCGGCGGCCCGCATCCGTGATTACCACGCCCGCCAACTGCCGGAAGACGCTGAATGGACAGATGCGGCAGGCGCGACATTGGGGTGGCGCTGGACAGCTGTATCCGCTGCGGGCCTCTATGTGCCCGGTGGTCTTGCCAGTTATCCATCCTCAGTATTGATGAACGCGATCCCGGCCAAAGTGGCTGGCGTGCCGCGGCTTGCGATGGTGGTGCCGACACCGGACGGCGTCTTGAATCCATTGGTTTTGTTGGCTGCGCATATCTCTGGCGTTGATGAAATATACCGTATTGGCGGTGCGCAGGCCGTGGCAGCGCTTGCCTATGGCACCGATACCATTTCACCTGTTGATAAGATCACCGGACCTGGCAATGCATTTGTGGCTGCTGCGAAACGCCGTGTATTTGGCAAAGTTGGCATCGATATGATCGCAGGTCCGTCCGAAATCCTTGTGATCGCGGACGCGAATAATGACCCCGACTGGATCGCACTTGATCTGCTGTCCCAAGCCGAACATGACGAAAGTGCGCAAAGCATCCTGATCACCACAGACGCAGGTTTTGGGGCAAAGGTCGCCGAAGCAGTGGAAAAGCGTCTGCAAACCCTTGAACGCCGCGCCATTGCCGGAATCAGCTGGCGTGACAACGGCGCTATCATCACTGTGCCTGACCTCGAAACGGCAGCGGCCTTGTCAAACCGCATCGCGCCCGAACACCTCGAACTCTGCGTTGCTGATCCTGATGCTTTAAGTGCGCAGATCACGCACGCAGGTGCGATATTCCTTGGCCAATGGACACCTGAAGCCATTGGTGACTATGTCGGCGGTCCCAACCACGTCTTACCCACGGCCCGCTCTGCGCGATTTTCCTCTGGCCTGTCGGTCCTTGATTTCATGAAGCGTACCACGCTGGCGCGCATGACCCCCGAAGCCTTGCGTACGATTGGCCCCTCGGCTGAACGGTTGGCACAATCCGAAAGCCTTGAGGCGCACGGGCTGTCGGTAACCGCACGTCTGCGTAAACTGAACGGCTAATGCCCGCATTGCCTTGGCCCAATGGCTCGCGTATTCATCCGTAAAACCGCCAGCATTAAAGGATGCGCCCAGATGTCCCGCATCACCCATATCGCGCTTGATGACGCGAACCTGCCGCCGCCCACGCCCGAGATCGAACAAGAGCGTAAAGTCGCGATGTTCGACCTGTTGGAAGACAATACATTTGTCTTGCCCACACGTGATGACCGTCCCGCACCCCAAGGGCCCTATCACCTTGGCCTGTCGATCCGCGACAAACGGCTGGTGTTTGATGTGAACACTGAAAGCGCTGAAAAAGCGGCTGAATTTCACCTGTCGCTGGGGCCATTTCGCCAAGTGGTCAAAGATTACTTTCAAATCTGTGAAAGCTACTTTGACGCGGTAAAGAAACTGCCGCCCAGCCAAATCGAAACTATTGATATGGCGCGCCGTGGTATCCACAACGAAGGCAGTCGCGTGTTGCAGGAACGCCTTGAGGGTAAGGCAGAGATTGACATCGACACCGCGCGCCGTTTGTTCACGCTGATTTGCGTTCTGCACTTCGGGGGTTGATTTGACGCAAGAGTTGCCACAATCAATCTTGTTTTGCTGTGACCACAATGCGGTCCGCTCCCCGATGGCCGAAGGGATCATGAAAAAGTTTTACGGCACCGACACCTACGTTCAATCGGTCGGCGTCAAAAACGATTTGGAAATTGATGGGTTTTCCATCGCCGTTTGCGCCGAGATCAACGTCGAACTCAGCCGTCACCGGTCGCGCAGCTTTGATGAGATGGAGCAATGGGGCGACGACCTGTCGTCCTTTGATCTGGTCATAGCCCTTAGCCCCGCCAGCCAGCGCCGCGCGCTGGAACTCACACGTTTTTTCCATCTGAGCGTTGAATATTGGCCGATCCTTGACCCCACGGGGCTGGGCGAAACACGCGAAACAAAGTTGGTCCAGTTCCGCGCTGCCCGTGATCAAATCACCAGTCGCCTGATTGAGCGCTTTGGTCCACCGATAAAAGCCACCTGAAGTAAGGCACAAATGGAATTTCTCAAGTTTGCGACCAGCCAGATTTTCCTGAATTTGGGCAGGATCATCCTGATAACAATTACGGTTCTGGCTGTCTGCTTTTATGGTTTCGTTTTTATTTTCATGTCATCCGATGCTGCATTACAGGCAAGATATGATGGGCTGTGGCCAACTTTGAAATGGCTGACTGCCGCGTGGTGCGTGACTTGCTTGGTTTTTTGTTGCTGGATGGCATTCCCAAAGGGGGGCTGGAATACACCAACAGCCAAAGCGCTTTGCCTGATTCTTTGGGTGCTCACGATTTTAGGCGGGCTGGCACCTATATTTTTTGTCTGAGGAACGGTTTGTGAGTCAGTGTCCTTTAGGTGCTCCCGCAGGCCGCCGCTGCGTTTTGTCCAAAAGCTTTCCAAGCCAGCCAAAACCGCTCATTGCTCGCGTTGTCTGATTGCCGGATTTCTTGCAACTGATGAGGGTCCCTAAACAGTTTCGCCCCACGCTTTTGATCACCGATATCCAAAGATTGATCCGCAACAGCCTGTACACAGCCACAACGCGCTGGCGTCGCCGCTTTGCGATTATCCGTCAAACAAGCCCGGTGAATTGGCCCCGTGGCAAACATCACCGGCTGCGGGCTGTAGCCGCGATTGGCATTGTCGCTTGAATACCGCGTCCCGCCACCGCAAGCGGTTAGGCCCGCGATTGCCATAGATGCCACTATAATACGTATCATAATTACTGCCTCATCTCACATGGACCGATGGGGTTTGCCCCTTGGTGGCCCGGTTCTGCTTTTGTTTGAGTATGCAGGAAAGGCGCGCGGGGGGCAATTCACGTTTGAGGGTGTGACTCATATGAGCGCTAAAAGCGCAAGTCCTAAAGTTACGACTGCACCAACGGTGGTGACTATTCGCACTGCCTTGTATCCAGCACTGTTGTCGATCTGGCGAACTACATTTCCAGCTTTCATCGCAAGACTAATCTTAGCAGCTCTGCTAAACACCCTTGTTGCTTCATCAGCGCTCGGCAAAGTAGGTGCACCAGTTGGCAACGGGCCTATCGACGTATTCACCAAGGCAGGGATATCGTGTTGCCAATCGTCATTCAGGGCTTCATCAGAAATTGCTTTTAGTATAGGAAGTGCGTCACTCAAAATACCTTTTTGATCATCCGACATCTCAGCAAAGCGTTGTTGGCTGAGGATTTTCCGGTTTTCAGCCACATCTTGATGTGTAGCGCGGATTCCTAATGCACCTTCTTCAAGCGCTTGCAGCAACGCCATATTTTCTTCACTAGCAGGTAATTCTTCAACATGTATTTGACGCGTGAGACCAGCGTGAGCACTAACGAAACCCATCTCGATTTGCTGGGGATCATTTCCATATTTGATAAAAATACGCTTTATTACACGAACTTCACGTGATCGAGAATGAAGCCCATTTGACGGCGATGCCATTGCATCTTCGAGCGCATCCTCAACCTGAGAGAGGGTAGCGCCCAACAAATTTTTCCTCTCTACTGCAATAGGGTTAGTGCTAAATTTTGCAGTAGTTTCGTTGAAGGAAATTTCCTCCGCCTGAGGTAAACGGTTGGAAAGAAAATCGGCTTCGATACCTTCAATAATATTGGCGATATTTTTGTAACCCCGTTTCCATTCAATATTATCGATTAAGCCAACATTGCGTTGCAGTTCCCAACTAAGGGGCTTTCCATCAATAAAACCTTTGAACCACCTCCTCCAGAAGACCCAGTTCTTATCATCTAGCAGGTTCTCAAACATTTCTAAGTAGTGTTGTATGGTTAAGTCAGGCTGCCTAGTTGGAGCTAGAGGAAGTCGATGTAACTCAAATGGGACCCTAACACGTGGATTACGTTCGTTTTCTTGAATGAAATTGGTCTCATTCATGAAGTTTGCGAATGCGCGTTTTGTGGGTCTCGTTAGAGAAAAATCCTCGTGATTAGTCGCATTTGATACCCAAACCATGGATTCGTGCCAGGTCTCAAAATGCCTGCCAGAGTTTGCCAGATAGAAAAGCGCCTTGCGTATTGCAAGTACAGCGCAATCCCCACGGGAAGGGGCCTGTAGCTCTTGTTTTGAAAGTATAGTATAGGCTTTCTGCAACTGACCGGCCGGCCGGATGTTGAGACCGGAAGAGGCCGTTCGCGGATGTCGGTCTGCTGAAACAACTATGGCCGTCAAAACAGATCGAAGCGAATCAAGGACTAGTTGATCATTTTCTGCTACATTTGTCGCGATAGCAGGCAATGCTATGAGTGCTGATCGAGCCGCGTGGAAATCCTTTTGATGTTCAGATGATGACAGCCTCAACCTACTAATGAATTGGTGCCATTCTTTTGAATCCATAACTTCATCGCTCATCCGATCATCCACCTTGACCAACCCCTAAAACCCCACCATATCCTGCAACCATGACACCACTTTCACACATCCGCAATTTCTCCATCGTCGCCCACATTGACCATGGTAAATCCACGCTTGCTGACCGCTTGATCCAGTCGACCCACACCGTGGCCGACCGGGACATGAAGGAGCAGATGCTCGATTCCATGGACATTGAGCGCGAGCGGGGTATCACCATCAAAGCCCAGACCGTGCGGATCAATTACACCGCTGACAATGGCGAGGATTATGTCCTCAACCTCATCGACACCCCCGGTCACGTCGATTTCGCCTATGAGGTCAGCCGCTCCATGCGCGCCGTTGAAGGGTCGCTGTTGGTTGTTGACAGCACCCAAGGCGTCGAGGCGCAGACATTGGCCAACGTGTATCACGCGCTGGATGCGGATCACGAGATTGTGCCGGTGCTCAACAAGATCGATTTGCCCGCGTCCGAATGTGACCGCGTGGCCGAACAGATCGAAGACGTGATCGGCATCGATGCGTCCGAGGCCATTCGTGTTTCGGCCAAAACCGGCGTTGGCATCCATGAAACGTTAGAGGCCGTGGTGCACCGCCTGCCCGCGCCCAAGGGCACGCTGGATGCACCGCTTAAGGCGATGCTGGTGGATTCATGGTACGACAGCTATCTCGGTGTGATCGTACTGGTGCGCATCATCGACGGGCAGTTGAAAAAGGGCGACCGCGTGCGGATGATGCAGAACGGATCGGTCCACCATGTCGACCGCATTGGCGTGTTCCGCCCCGCAATGACCGAAATTGATGTGCTGGGACCTGGCGAGATGGGGTTCCTGACCGCGTCGATCAAACAGGTCCGCGATACCCGTGTGGGTGACACGATCACGCACGAAAAGAAGGGCTGTGACAAAGCGCTACCCGGCTTTAAACCTGCCCAGCCTGTGGTGTTCTGTGGTCTGTTCCCGGTGGACGCTGCCGAATTCGAAGACCTACGGGATTCGATTGAAAAACTCGCGCTGAATGACGCGTCGTTCAGCTTTGAAATGGAAACATCCGCCGCGTTGGGCTTTGGCTTTCGCTGCGGCTTCCTAGGCCTGTTGCACCTCGAAGTCATCCGCGACCGGATTGAGCGTGAATATGACATCAACCTGATCACCACGGCCCCGTCGGTGATCTATGACATCCACATGAAGGACGGCACGGTTGAACAATTGCACAACCCGGCTGACATGCCTGACCTGACGTTTGTGGATCACATCGAAGAGCCACGCATTAAGGCGACGATTTTGGTGCCGGATGATTACCTTGGTGACGTGCTGAAACTCTGCCAAGACCGCCGCGGCATGCAGATGGATCTGACCTATGCCGGGTCACGCGCGATGGTGGTGTATGACCTTCCCTTGAATGAAGTGGTATTTGATTTCTACGATAGACTGAAAAGTGTTACCAAAGGGTATGCATCTTTCGATTATCAAATGATCGGCTATCGCACGGACGCCTTGGTAAAGATGTCGATTTTGGTGAATGACGAACCCGTCGATGCGCTGTCCACGATGGTCCACCGCGACCGGGCCGAAATGCGCGGCCGCGCGATGGTCGAAAAGCTAAAAGACCTGATCCCCCGCCACATGTTCAAAATCCCGATCCAAGCGGCGATTGGCGGCAAGGTGATTGCCCGCGAGACATTGAGCGCGATGCGCAAGGACGTGACGGCGAAATGTTACGGTGGCGATGCCACGCGTAAGAAGAAGCTGCTGGAAAAGCAGAAAGCCGGTAAGAAGAAGATGCGCCAGTTTGGTAAGGTGGATATTCCGCAGGAAGCTTTCATATCAGCCCTCAAAATGGACGGCTAAAAGCCGACCATTTCGGGATGATATAAAAGACGGCGGGAGGCAGCGTATTGCAAAGCAATGCGCGTTCCCGCACGGTGAGGCGGAGCGATTGCAGCGCTTCACAATGATCTACTTAAATAGCAATTAAAGAAACAATACAAAAACGCAGAGTATTATGATCCAGAGAATAACCGCTGTGGATATCCAGAACTTTAACTTCGGATAAAGCTCGTCCTTTAACTTGGTGATTTGATCTACTCTGTCACAATCTTTACATGGGCTGGAGACATTATTGACTACCTGCGAGATATAGTTGTAGCTCTTTAAAAACATTAAGACAGTTACCACAATTCCAGTCAAATAAAGCACTCTGAACAGGAGAGATATCTGACTGCTTTCATCCACCGTTACTCTTAAGATTAGAGCGCAGGCTGTGGCAAAAAAAGCAACTATGGTTAAGCCCGCTTTTGGCAGTTCCATGAACACTTTTTGTAGCTCTACTTCGTCTTTGTTCGCAAATCTATCAACTTCCTCAGCCATCTCTTTTATTCCCCCGCTTTGCTATAGCCTTCTGTTTTAGCGGATCGTCAAGAATCTTCCTACATGTATCATCAACGAACTTGCTTACTCGTTTTGCGGCTTCTTTAGTAGTCAATGAGGGGCGCTTCTTTTTCCAGTACATCAATTTACGGCCCACGTTTTCAACAAGGGTATGAGAACCTCGTACAGCTTCATATTTCTTGCTTTTAGCTACAGAAAGTTCAGGACTTTGGAGTATCGTATCCAGCACGTTGATGCACTCCTCAGCTTTTTCTATTCCAATGCTTTTCAATTTATCGTCTGCGCCTAGAATTCTGGGGTCTGATCTTAACTTCGTTCTGAGCGTGGTAGTGGTATAAGCCATAAATTTTCCTTCATTTATTAGATTCAACAAAAAAAACTTATCCGTTGTCAATACAAAATGAATTCTAAAGAAACTGTATGATAGATGATACCCTATTATTAGGCCGATGAAATAAGAAGTTAAATTCCCCCACTTGACCCAAATCAAAGCCCACCCCCACACCTCCTGCTATCCATCCTTTCGACTCACATACGCCCGAAAGGACCAACTCCATGTTCCGCCTCGCCTCCATGCTCTATTCCATCATCGCCACCTCTCTCGCGGGGGCTGGTGTAATCGCCGTTCTCACCGCCGGATATGACACGCTGATCCCCATTCTGGTTACCGCAGGCATTGGTGCGATCATTGCGATCCCTGTCGCCTATTTAATCGCGCGCGAAATCACCCGGCAGTAGCCTTGCGTCGCACAGCCAATCGGGTAGAGGTGCGGGTATGACATGCCCCCTTTGCACCACACCCGACACGCCGCTGATCCCCATCCCCGTTCCCGGTGGCCCTGCTGATGCTTCCGCCGACATCTGCGGTATCTGCGCGGATCAGCTCGACAAGCCCAACTCTGATCATTTCCGCGCGCTTGCCAGTACCATGTGGTCCGAAGACCCGGCGATCCAAGTCCTCGCTGCGCGGACGTTAACCAAGATCGCGGAACCTTGGGCGCGTGACCTTGCCGATCAGCTGTATCTTGATGATGACACCCGTGCCTGGGCCGATAATGTGCCGGTGCAGACCGATCACAAGGACAGCAATGGCCAGCCGCTGAGCAATGGTGACACAGTTGTGCTGATCAAAGACCTGCCCGTCAAAGGCGCGGGCTTTACCGCCAAGCGCGGCACAGCGGTGCATAAGATCAGCCTTGTGCAGGACAACCCAGCCCATATCGAAGGCCGCGTTGAGGGGCAGCGCATCGTGATCCTGACAGAGTTCGTTAAGAAGCGTTGATTGCGCGACATGGCTGGGGGCTTAGGACAACGCGCCCCTTAGATCACAAGCCACGGCACCGCTGTCCAACAACAACGACAGGCAGGCCTGCGTAAAGTCCCAAATGGCTGCATCATGAACGAGATGATGCGTTAGAAACCCCAATGGTTCTGCGACATCCGTGCGCGCCTCGCGGCGATCCTGCAACAAATGCACGATGGCTGCGATTTGCGTTTCGGGCGCGACCAACCCGCCACCGCCGCGCCAATGAATTGGGTCAATGTGGGTATTGATCTGCACAAGGTTTGGCGCTGCAAGACGCTTGGCGCGCGGGGTGTATGTTGATAGGGCGGTATATCCTTGGGCCGCGAGGTGTGTGGTGAGCAAGGCGTCAATACGGTTCCACGGTGGCACGAACATCGGCAAGAGGTTATCCCCAAAGAGCGCCTGTAGGCGATCCAAGCCCGCGGCGGTTTCTGTCAGGGCCTCTGAGCGAGAATGTCCAAATTCAGCTTTCTTTTGCCCCTCTGGCGCGTGGTTTTCATGTGCCCAGCCGTGCACAATCGGAACGGCCCAAGGTGTTGCCGCGCATGCCACAGCCAGAGATTTCTGCGCATGTTTGGGGATCACCGCCACATGCACGGGCAAAGACAGATGTGCCGCCATGCCAGTCAATTTTTGAAACGCTGGTGTATCTTCGATCGCATCATCGTCGCGCCACCACAGTGGCAAATTGCGACCTTCATCGCGCCAAATGGCGAGTTCTTTCTTTAAGGGGGACCAGTCAATACTCATGTCAACGCCGCGCGCAATTGCGTGGTGATTTCTACTGTGCGCGTGGCCCCATCAAAGCCCTCCTGCCGGGGTTTGCGGCAAGGCGCTGAGGATACTTTTACCAAAACACTCATCAATCGATCTGCCGTTAATTCCGCGCTGCGCAACACTTTAATACCGGGCAGTTTTGCAAGGGCATCGGCCCGCAGTTGTTGTTCAACTTCATTGCCCTCATCAAAGGGGATGAACACCGCAGGGCAACCGGTTTGCAGAATGTCGAGGGCGGTGTTGTAGCCGCACATGGAAACGGATGCAGAGGCATGGTGTAACATCTGGCGAAAATCTGGTCGGGCGGCTTCGATTATGACGTTTGAGGGCGCGCTGTTTGATAGATTTTTGATACGGGTTCTTGCATCCGTACCACCGACAAGGATACGCCATGTCCGGTTTTGATCCAGACCTGCCGCCTGCACTGCGGCGGCAAAAATGTCAGCGCCCACATCGCCACCTCCCGCACTGACAATCACTTCATTGGCACCGATACCTTTAGGATGTGGATTGGGGGCAGCGGGGGCCACGAAACCAGTGTAGCGCAATTTGTTCGCAAGCATGTCAGACACAGGCCAGCTTAACTCAAGCGGGGATACATCGCGGTCAGAATGGACCAAGACGGCATCGTAATATTGCGCAATCAACGCATCGGCCAATTCAACCTTGGTGGGTTTCGAAGGTGGGGCCAAGATGTCGCGGATAGAAGCACAGATGAGCGGGCGGGTTGGCGCAGCATTGGCCGCTTTTAACAAGCTCTCAAATTCAGTGCGCAAAATCCGACGACCAAAAGGGAATAGTTCTGTGATCAGAACATCAGGCGGGTTTGACGTGATTTGATTGAGCAGATGTTTGATACGCGCGGCCATCAATGTCTCCGATAAGCGTGCCCCGGTTTCATCCAGTAGATCAGTGAAATTCACACCATCTGAGCGGACAGGTGGTAATTGCAGCACAGAAACGTCGCCTTGATCAAGGTGGGGTGCGGGCATGCCGCCGGATGCAATGGTGACGTCGTGACCACTGCTTTGATATGCACGCGCCAGCGTCAAAGCGCGGGCAAGGTGCCCAGTCCCTAGCAGATGGGTAACAACGATCATGACTTTCATGCTGCGGCCTTTATCAGACGTGTTGGGCCTGCTTCGGCGCTCCAGCCATCTGCGCTGATATTCAGGACAAACAACCGATTGCGTTTGATTTGAAACGGTGCAGGGCCGTCAAAATTCCACCCCGTTGCCTGCGCCATCAAAACCCGCATCACGCCGATATGGCAGACAGCGACACTATCACGCTGCAAGCCCTGCGCCCAAGGAATGAGGCGCGCGCGCAATGTTGCGGGGCTTTCACCATTCGGGGGCGTATAGTTCCAACCCCATTCCTCGATGTCACGAAACCCGGTGTTGGGATCAGCGCGCAGGACGGCACCGTGTTTGCCTTCCCAATCCCCCCAATTCATCTCTATCAATGCGGGGTCGGTTTTTGGGCGGCGTCCACCGACCAGTTCTGCGGTTTCAAAGGCGCGCGAAAGGGGGCTAGACCACAGATCGGCCTGATCCCATGGCGCAGGCAAGCGCAGTTCAGAGAGCTGCGCACGCGCGTCAGGATCAAGGTCAACATCCGTGCGCCCTTGGATGCGTCCAGCACGATTCCAAGGGGTATGTCCGTGACGCAAAAGGGCAAGGCGGATCATAGGTGTACTCCTACAGTGGCCAACCCTTGACGCAATGTTTCAGCGGCGGCTGGCAAAAGGTGATGTGCGGCGACATGGTCGCGGGCTTGTGCCCCCAAGTGTTGGCGATTTTGGGGTGATGTAGTGCGTGAGAGCAAATGTTGCGCAAGTGTAGATGCCCCTTCATCGGGGTCTGGGTAATCGCCCGGTGCCAATATTTCGCGCACACCGGGGCGGTTCTGTGCCGTGACAGGAATGCCCGCTGCCTGTGCTTCAAGGTATGTCAGACCAAAGGCTTCGTTCACGCCGGGCCAGAACAGCACAGAGGCGGTTTGATAGGCCCGGGCCATAGCCTCTGCATCTAACGCGCCCAGAAAGGTCACCTTTTCAGCGAAAGGGCGCATCAAGATTTCAACCTCTGTGCGCGCTGGGCCATCACCTGCGATATGCAGGTTCACCGCGTTTTTGGGAAGCTCTGCCAGTGTTTCCGCGATAATCTGATAGGATGAAAGCTTGTCACCATGACGCATCATGCCCACCGATAAAACAGGGCCCGCTAAGGTTGACGCATCTGGCAATTCCATGCGGTCAAGAAACGGACGTAGGTGTATCAACTGTTGTCGCTCTGGCGCATCACGGCGCAAAGTTTCAGCGTCACGTTCCGTCAAATAAAAAAGCACATCTGCCGTATCCGCTGCTGCCTCTGCGGCTTGCGCAAACTCTGCCCATGGCCCTGCCAATCGTTTGCGCGCTCGGCTCGTTTCGATTTGCAGATACGGAATACCCAATGCCTGTGCCACATGCGGGCCAATCAGATCAGGGGCTTTGTAGTAATTGTGATAGGTGATCCAAGCGCGCCATTCTGCGGTGCGTCCTGCCGCGATCAACCTGGTGGTTTCTTGGGCTGCCTCGCGGATCAAATTCTGTTGGACCTGTGTATCCCCCTTGCCGTCCCGGGTGCGTAAACTGCTGGCCAGCGTCACGTCATACCCAATATGGCGCAGCGCATGTATCACCGCGCGGCCCATTGCCCGGTCGCCCGAAGGTACGGCATGATTGGGGGCTTTCAGTGGCGCGTAAAAGGCCAGCTGCATCAAGGTGCCGTGGACAGCATCGCGGACAAGCGGCGGTGCAAATAGGCGATCCCCGGTGCCATCGTGAATTCAGATGTGAGGCGTCGATAGGCGTTCTCTGCCATGGCCGGGCCAAGCGTCGGGTCATTGGCAAACTTTAACATCGCTGCTGCGAGGGCCGCAGGTGCATCGTCACTCAACATGCCATGTGTGCCCGTTTCAATGAACTCTGGAATCGCAGAGACAGGCGTGCTGAGGATCGGGAGTTTTTGACTTGCGGCTTCCATCAGCACATTGGGCAACCCGTCGCGATCGCCATCTTCGGCCACGCGGGACGGCAGCACAAACAAATCATTGTCACGCATCGCCGCGATGACTTCGGGTTGATCACATGCACCACGCCATGTGATGCGATCCGCAACGCCAGAAGCCTTAGCGCGGTTGCGCATTTCGCCGTCAAGGGCACCGCCGCCGATGTGGGTCCAATGCCAATCCAGTGTTTTGGGCAATTCCGCCAATGCTTCAATCAGATTGTCGAACCCTTTTTTCTCAACTAACCGTCCAACGGACATCATCTTGAAAACATCATTCTTGGCACGTAGCGCACGATCCTGTGGGGCAGGAAATCGGCCCAAATCAAGACCGTGATACACAAGATCAACACGTGCTGGATCATCTGCCAAACTTTTCAGATGCGCCGCACCAAACCCGGTGCATGTTGCACCAAAAGCAGCGCCGTGACTGGCAGCTGATAATTTTTCGCGCAACTCCCATTCCGGTGAGGTCCAGATGTCTTTGGCGTGTGCCGAAAATGACCATGGCAACCCGCGCAGGATCGCGGCGTAGCGTGCGACCGAGGACGGCGTATGTAAAAAATGCGCATAGATGCCCGCGACATCATTGGGCAATTCATGCGCCATCACACAGGCTTGCCCCCAGCGGCGGCGGCGGTTGCTGGTGTCATCACGTTCCAGATCAGCGGTGAACGCAGCGGCAGCAGCATCAAATCCGGGCAAGTCCGCCGCCCCCCCCATGGCCTGCGCCACGCGGCGCGGATCATCGCGAAGGTACTCGGGCAAATAGCGCACCTTTGCGCGCAAACGATCATGTAGCGGATGGGTTTTTGTGTCGGTCGGGTGGCGCAATGACCAGATATCGAACTGCAATCCGGCATCCTCCAACGCGACCAATTCCTGCGCGATAAAGGTCTCTGACAAGCGCGGCCAGCCTTTGACCACCACGGCCAATTTGCCAGCGCTCATTGCTCTGACGTCCCGTTCATCAACTTCTGCGCGCGATCAATCACAACGTCCAAACCATCAAGCAACCCGTTTGCGCCCGCATCAGAAGGTTTGCCTTGGTTGGGAAGGTTGCGAATGGCGCGGATCATCGCGTCGGTTGTCATGCCGTCGCGAGTTTCATCCAACATCCGCACCAAGCCCAATTGTTCTGCGCGGCTGGCCCTGATCCATTGTTCCAAACGCGGCACGGTGCGCGGCACAATTACCGCGCGTTTGTCAAAGGAAAGCACCTCGCAAAACGTATTGTAGCCACCCATCGACACGACGCCCTCGGCCCCTGCGAACAGTGCTTCAATACGGCTGTCAAAACCGACGGCTGTGACTCTGCCGTTAAGCTTGGCCACCCGCGCATCAAAAGCATCACGCACATCACCTGACAAGAAGGGCCCGTAAATCAGCAGGGCATTTGGAGACAGTTCAGGGTCTTGCTCATAAGCCGACAACACAAGCGACACCATCGCCGCCCCATCGCCGCCACCGCCCGGCGTGATCAAGACATAAGGATCCCTCGGGGCGTCCGTTACATCCGTTATTTCGCGGCGCAAATATCCGGTCCAATGCATCCGGCTGCGCAATTCGTCTGACAACGGCAAGCCTTCGGTTGGGTCATAAACATCGCGCACGCCGTAAACCCAAAGCTCATCATATAAATGCTCTGCCGCCTGCACGGCACCTTTGCGGTTCCATTCTGCGGCTAAAACTTCGGGTTCGTCGAGCACATCACGCAGGCCCAGAACCGTGCGGGTACGGCCACGTAAACGCAGCCATTCTAGTGTCGGCAACAGCTCACCACGAAAGCCCGTGGGTTCTTTGTCGACGATCAACAGGTCAGGTTCGTATTGTTCAATCGCGGTCTGGATCAACCCTGCACGCAGGGATGTCGTGTCATCAATATCAAGACCCAGCGTCTGGCTGACATAGGTGCCATCCGTGAGCTTGGTCACCCCCGGCAGACGGATGTGATCCACCCGTTCAGGAAATGTAAACCGACCCGCGACAGGTGAACCCGTCAGGATAATTGCCGATGCATTATCATCACCTTCGGTCAGTGCCGTGGCCAACGCGCGCGACCGCCGCAGGTGGCCCAAACCAAATGTGTCATGGCTGTAGAACATGATTCTGCGCGATGCAGAACCTGCCCTGTAATGCCGTGTTCCCGTTTGCCCCATATGTCTCACCTGTTTCCGGTTCGGCCTAAAGTCTCAGATCGCTGCCTGATTTGCCAAAAATCCCTTTTATATCGTATAGCACCGCACCGGGTTTTCCCAAGGCGCGGATTGCGTCGCTGCCCATCTCGACATATTCGCGATGCCCAACCGCCACGATGATCGCGTCGTATGTACCTGCTTGGGGCACCTCAATCGCGTCAACACTGTGCTGTTCGCTTAGGCGTTTGGCCCCCACCCAAGGGTCATGAACATCCGCCTGAACTGAATAATCGGTCAGCTCTGATACGATGTCTGCAACGCGGGTGTTGCGCGTATCTGCGCAATTTTCCTTGAATGTAAATCCGAGGATCAACACCTTTGCACTTTGCACGTTGATCGCGCGCGCCAACATCGCCTTGATCAAGGTCTGCGCCACATGCGCGCCCATGTGATCATTGATGCGCCGCCCTGCTAGGATCACTTCGGGGTGATAGCCTAATTGTTCGGCGCGGTAGGTCAGGTAATAGGGGTCCACACCAATGCAGTGACCGCCGACCAGACCCGGGCGAAACGGCAGAAAATTCCATTTCGTGCCCGCGGCCTCAAGGACTTCAAGTGTATCAAGGTTCAGTCGCGAAAAGATCAGTGCAAATTCGTTCACCAGCGCGATGTTCAAATCGCGCTGTGTGTTCTCAATGACCTTGGCTGCTTCGGCTGTCATGATGGATGAGGCGCGGTGCAAACCCGCCTTGACCACAGGCGCATAGATTGCATCCACGCGGTCCAGCGTTTCATCGTCTTGAGCGGCAATAATTTTGACCACGTTCTCCATCGAATGTTCAGCATCACCGGGGTTCACGCGTTCAGGGCTATAGGCCAGTTTGATCTGACTGCCGGGGGTTAACCCACTGCCCGCTGCAAGGGCAGGGCCACAGACATCTTCTGTCACGCCGGGGTAAACCGTGCTTTCTAAAATCACCAAGGCACCGTCGCTTAGATGCGGGGCGATGGTGGCACAGGCCCCCAAAACCGGGCCCAGATTGGGCGCTTTGGCATCTGTGATCGGCGTGGGAACTGCAATGATAAACGCGCTGCATCCGGCCAAATCAGCTGGGTCATTGGTAAATCGCGCGTTGCTTGCGGCGATGGATGCATCCGAGACTTCGCCGTTTGGATCATGCCCGGCTTGCAGCGCTTCAATGGTTGGTGCGTGGGTATCAAGGCCGACAACGTCAAACCCGGCGCGTGCCAATGCAACCGTCAGTGGCAGCCCGACATATCCCAACCCCAGCACAGCAATCTGATCTTTTGGCGCCTCACCATGGCTTGAGATATTCATCAGCGTTTCCTTGCGTTTTGGCACGTCTTAAACCGCGTTAAGCATGATCCGCTATGGCATAAAATGGAATGGCTTGCAAAACGCTGCACGCAATGGTGATCAACACACAAAACCGTGCCAGCAATTGCAATGACCCCTAGGCTGGCATAGCGTCACTACGGGCCGCAAAGGCCACTGTGGGGTCCTATGCGCGCTTTTATTTTTCTATCCGCTTTGGTTGTTCTTGTGCTGGCACATCTGTCGCCTCCTGCACATGCGCAGTTTGCTGGCAGTTTGTTTCAACCGGGGTCTGAAAGTGCGGCGACATCTGCCGAACAAAACATCGAAGAGATCATGCGCCAGGCCAAAGAAAGTGGTGTTGGCGTTGTTGTGATCGACAGCAACGGCAACCTGCGCTCACAGGTGACGACATCATCCCCCATCGCAGAAGAAAACGGCGAACCTGAACATTCTGCATTGATGGTGATGCAGGACAACGCCGTTAAATTCCGCTCTGCACTTGTGGATCGCCTGCTGCAATTGCCCGACGCCTTTAACGAGGTGATTTATATCCTGCGCGCGGCCAGCCCAGATGGCACACTTTGGGCTTTTGGTGAGGCGCTGTTCTATAGCTTGTTGATGCTGGCTGCGGGGGCGCTTGTCGAAAAAGAGATCTACGGCAAACGCATTGTGCGGGGCCTTGTGGTGTCGCGGATCATGGAAAATCCGCAAGGGTATTCCGAAAAGATGCCGTTTTTGATCTTTCGCTTTGTCATGGGGGTCATCGGCATTCTGGTGTCGATGGTCGTTGCCTATGCCATCGGGTTTGCATTTTTCGGATCACTGCCTGATACCGCGATGCAATTCACGGTGACATTGATCAATGTGGGTTATTTTGCCTGCCGTTTTGTGGCGGGCCTGTGGCGGATGATCCTGTCGCCGTTCCTTGGACAATACCGCATTCCGTTTCTGAATGATCATGATGCAAAACGTTTGCACCTCTGGCTTTGGGTTTTGGCGACCTTTGATATTTGCGCCATTTTGTTTGGCATTTGGATCGCGGAATTGGGCCTGAACTATGATGTCTATGCCTTTCTTGCGTCAATGCTGTCCGCGATCATTGTGTTGATGAATATCTTGATGGTGCTGGTGAACCGCCGCGCCATCACCAACGCGCTGAGCCACGGCAGACCGCTAAACGAATGTAGCCTGATCATTCGCCTGCTGTGCCGCGTTTGGGCACCTGCTGTTATTTTCTATGTCTTCTTTGCATGGTTTGAGCTGACCTATGATCTGGTCTTGGCCAATCCCAGCACAATACCCTTGATTGCAGGTGCTTACGGCATCCTGATTTCCATCATCGTGGTGTATGGCGGGATCAACTATATGATCGAAAGCGGCTTTGCCCGCGCGCGCGCAATCCGGCGCATGAACGCGCTTGTGCACGAAGAAGAGACACAGGTCGCAGCGCTTGAAGAAGCGCAGAAAATGATTTCGCAGGCGGACCCGGTTGAGGCCGAGCGGTTGGCAGCAGAGCTAGAAGAAGCGCAACGCGCCTTGGCCGAGGACGAAGCCCGCGCAGCAGTGATACCGCGCCGTACCATGAACACGTTTGAGGCATTGGCCCGCCGCGTTGCCGGAATACTGGCCTTTGTTGCCGGCACCTATGCGTTCTTTTACATCTGGGACAACGACAGCGCCGAGATGGTCGAAAGCTATGCGGACAGGCTGCTTGATATCATGGTGATCATCTTTATCGGCTATGTCATATTTCACGCCTTTCGCATCTGGATCGATACCAAAATCGAAGAAGAAGTCGGTGACGAAGAAGAAGCCGAATTGGGTGACGAGGGGGGCGGCACGTCTGCGTCGCGACTTGCAACACTATTGCCGTTGTTTCGCAACTTCACCCTCATCCTTGTTGTGGTGTCTGTTCTGTTGATCATCCTAATGGAAGTGGGCGTGAACGTTGGGCCCTTGTTCGCAGGCGCGGGGATTGTTGGCATTGCGATTGGTTTTGGGTCGCAGGCATTGGTACGTGACGTTTTTGCGGGGGCGTTTTTCCTGTTTGATGATGCATTCCGCAAGGGTGAGTATCTGGATGTGGGCGGCGTCAAAGGTACTGTTGAAAAAATCTCTGTGCGCTCGTTTCAATTGCGCCACCACCTTGGCTATCTGCACACCATTCCGTTTGGTGAATTGCAGGTCATGACCAACTTTTCACGTGACTGGGTGATCATGAAATTACCCCTGCGCGTGACCTATGACACCGATGTCGAACGGGTGCGCAAGTTGATTAAAAAGCTGGGTGTTGAATTGCTGGATGATCCGGTCATCGGTGAGAATTTCATTCAACCGCTGAAATCCCAAGGCGTGATCGAGATGCAAGACAGCGCAATGATCATCCGGGTCAAGTTTATGACGAAACCGGGGGATCAATGGCTGGTGCGTAAGCGCGTGTTTGAGGAGATCAGATCTTTGTTTGAGCGTGAAGACATCCGTTTTGCACACCGCGAAGTCACTGTGCGTTTGGCAGACGGAAAAGTTGATGATCTGAGCGATGCACAAAAGAAAGCCGTCACCGCCGCCGCACAAGCATCCATGGAGCAAGAGGTTATTGAGGATGATCAGGGTGGCGGAGATGATCGGTGATCTAACGCTGCGCCGTGCTTTGGATGTGGGTAGGATTGAGGGCTGCGCCCAAGTTCTTATTTAGGATGGGGGCTCTGCCCCCAAACCCCCGGGAATATTTAAGGCCAAAAAGAGCAGGAAGACCTAGCTTTTGTAAGGATCAAGTGACGCGCGCAGCCCGTCGCCAAGGAAATTGAACGCAAGCACAACAACAATAATCGGGAGCATCGGGATTGCGGTCCACCAGTAAATTTCGATGCTGGCAAGGTTCTGTGCGTCGTTCAGCATGACACCCCATGATACCGCTGGCGCGCGCAGGCCAAGGCCCAAGAAGGACAGCGCCGTTTCCCCCAAAATCATTGCAGGGATCGACAGGGTGGCAGAGGCGATCAGGTGCGACATGAAGTTTGGCAACAGGTGACGACGTATCACGCGCCCCGGTTTTGCGCCCATCATTTCAGCAGCTTTTACGTATTCTTCTTCACGCAAGCTGAGGAACTTTGAACGCACAGCACGTGCCAAGCCGGGCCAGTCCAATATCCCTAAGATGATTGAGATGATAAAGAACACCGCCACGGGACCCCAATTTGACGGCACCGCAGCTGAAAGCGCGAGCCACAGCGGGAGTTCGGGCAAAGAGCGCAAAATCTCAATCGCGCGGTTTACGATCCAATCAGTTTTGCCACCAAAATATCCTGCCATCGCACCAAAGGTGATGCCAAGTAGAAAGGACACCGTAATTCCGATAATACCAACTGTCAGCGACAGCTGTGCGCCATACAAAATACGGCTGAACACATCGCGACCTAAGCGGTCAGAGCCCCACAGAAATATCGTCGCGCCCTTTGGTGCGCAGACCAGGTGCGTGTCTGATGGTATAAACCCAAAGAGGTTATAGGTTCGCCCTTCACAAAAGAATTCAAGCGGCATGGGCGTGGCTTTGTCGGTTGTATAGGTCCAGCGGTATTGTTCCAAATCAGCCTTGGCGGTGATGGGGTAGACATAGGGGCCGACCCATGACCCTTCATGCCAAAGATTGATGCTTTGTGGCGGGGCATAGAGATATTCAGCGCTGCGTTCATTTGGGGTGTAGGGCGCGATGAACCCAGCAATCGGCAGGATCAGATAACAGGTCAGCAGGAATATGCCTGATATCAATGCTAACTTGTGACGGCGAAATTTGCGCCATGTCAGCAGCCATGCAGGCGCGTCCATTTCAGAACGTTCAGGCGCGCTGATATCTGTCTCATCTGTCCACGGCTCTGTGTCGACAAATCGATTGCTGGGTTGGATGCTCATGTGCCGCGCCCGCCGTATCGAATGCGAGGGTCAAGCAGGACCAACAGCAAGTCAGAGATCATCGTGCCGATCAGCGTTAAAAGCGCCACAAACATCAGCACAAAGGCGGCTAGGAATTGATCCTGAGATTTTAGAGCAGCGAGAAGGTAGGGTCCAATTGTTTGCAAGCCGAGAACGACAGAGACCAAGACCGATCCCGAGACCATCGCTGGCAGCAAGTTACCGATGTCAGCGACAAACGGGTTGAACGCCATGCGCAGGGGGTATTTGGCCAACATGTTGCTGGGCTTCATGCCCTTGGCAATGGCGGTTTCAACATAGGGTTTGCTTAACTCGTCCAGCATATTCGCGCGCAAACGCTGCATCATCGCGGCAGCACCAGAGGTGCCAATCACAAAGGTCGGGACAATCATGTGTAACAGAATCGATTTGACCTTGGGCCATGACATGGCCTCGCCCTCAAACTCGGGTGACATAAGGCCACCGATGGGGAGGTTGAAATATTTGTGACCATAATAAAACAGGATCAACGCGAGTAAAAAGTTGGGCGTGGCCAGCCCAAGGTAGCCAACAAAGCCAGCCGTATAGTCCATCCATGTTTCAGACTTTGCCGCTGCCAAGACACCTAGGGGCAGGGCGATCAGATACACAAACAGTACTGCGGCAAGGTTCACCAAAACGGTCAACCACAATGCATCACCAACAATTGCATCAACCGGGCGGTCAAATTCAAACGACCAGCCAAAATCACCCTGCAACAACCCAGAAAACCCATTTGGACCGGGGGCCATGCCAACCCAAATCAAATATTGTTCCCACAGCGGACGATCCAAGGCGTATTCTGTGCGCAAGAACTCTGCTTTGGCGACACCTTCGGCCTGACCCGTCGCACGCAATTCAGCGATCTGGTTTGACAGATAGTCCCCCGGTGGCAGGTTGATGATGATGAACACGAGGATCGACACAACCCATAGCGTGAGCAGCATGGTGAAAAAGCGGTAGACCGCATATTTGATGAACATCATTGGGTCACCTGTTGATGCGGATCTGTGTAATAGAATTCGTCGATACGATGGATGCCAAAATGCGCACCGGGATCAAACGCCCAGATGCCTTTTTCGGGGACATTGCGCAGACGTTTTGACACAACAACAGGCTGCGGGGCCTCTGAGAGAATACCGATACCATATTGTTGTTGTGCGTGAATGCGCAGCATTTCATTCCAGAATATCGCGCGTGTCTTGTCATCTGTGGCATGGCTCCAACCGTCTGCCATCGCCATCAACCTATTTGCCTCTGTCGAGATAGGAAGTTCACCGACTTCACCACCCGTCTGATAGTATTGCCCCCACTTGGGCCAAGCGAAAAACTCTTGGTTGGTCGGGGCCAGATACTTGGGGGATGTATCAATTGTGGGCAGTCCATTGTCCCAGCCAAACCAGACTGCCGCCATGCTTGAACCGGCATATACCCGGTTGCGCAAAATATTGCGATCCAGCGGGCGCATGATCATCTTGATGCCAATTTCGCGCCATGTATCCGCGACGATGGCCAATGCGTTCTCGACTTCTTGGCGCTCGCCTGCGGTCTCAATTACAAATTCCATCGGGCGGCCATCCGGCAACAGACGTATGCCCGCAGGATTACGTTTGGTCAGACCCATTTCATCCAGCAGCGCATTCGCCTTTGCCGGGTAATATACCGACCACGCATAAAGGTATCTCAGATCATAGAAAGGGCTGGACTCCAGCGCGGTCATCCCACCCTCTTTGGCCAGCCCAAAGTACAGCGCCCGATTGATCATGCGCCGATCAATGCCAAGGCTCAGCGCACGGCGAAACCGCACATCACGCATGATCTCGCGCCAGACCGGATCAGCATAATTCAGGTTGGGATAGATGGCGATCTGGCTGGCGGCCCCGTTGCCCCATAGCAACGTACGATAATTGCCACCGTCTGCCTCACCTTTTTTCAAAATTGAGATGTCAGGGAAATCAAGGCCGCGCGCCTGAAGATCAACCTCGCCTGCATTTGCTTTTGCCGCGATCAAGCCACCACCGACAATCGTCATTTCCACCACGTCAATATAGGGCAGTTGAACACCACGGGCATCGATACGGTGATAATACGGATTACGTACAAACAACTGGCGTGAAGACCCGGCAGCACTTGCATTGATCCAAGGTTGCAATGTTGGCTGGTCTGGATTGTCGAACTTGTACATGTTGTCATATTTGTTGTGCAGCGCTGCCCAGGTGCGAACCCGTGCTTTGCGCAACGCAAGCTTTAACGTTTCAGCGTCGGTAAAATCGGCGTGAAATTGTTTGAGGTAATGTGCAGGGCGATAAATGAACGGGGGGCTCGCCTGTGCCAACAAGGACAAGAAGTTCGGGTTTGCCGTAGGCCATTCAAAGATAACGGTGTGGGCGTCAGGAAAGGTCACTGAGCCAAGCGTGTCATCCACATACATAAATTCTGGTGGACCAGATGGCGTGATTTTATCATTATTTACGACGTATTTCCACCAGTACTCAAAGTCAGCAGAGGTGAATGGCGCACCATCTGACCACTTGTGACCGGGGCGCAGATGCAACGTGAACTTGCGGTTTTCCTCGACCTCAACGTCGCGCAGGATATCGGGGCGCAGCGTGTAGTCAGGGGTAAAACCCACCAAGCGCGCATAGCCATAGACCACCATTTGCCGCACATCTTTCGAACGCGAAACAAGTGTACGCAGCGTGCCACCTTGGGTGCCGTATGTTCGCCCTTTGGCTTCCAAATCTACGATCAATGGTGTTTTCGGCAGACGTTCAGCGATGGCAGGCAGATCACCACGCTGTACTTCCATTGCCCAAAACGATGTCTCTTGCACCGGGATCTGTGCGGCAAGTGATGTTGACCAAAACAACAGGAAGATAAGGAATTTACGCATGGCACCGCACCATATGCCCGGGGTCGAGTTCGCGCAACTCGGGTGCTTTTTGGCCATCAAACTGGAACATCTCTGGCCAATCCCGGGGCGCACCGGCCCCTTTGGCGACCAAATCAAGGTCAATAGGGCGCGAGACATCGGGTTCTGGCTGCGCTGCAATCAGTGCCTTTGTATAAGGGTGCTGAGGGTTATAGAATAACGTATCCGGTGGTGCCTGTTCAACAATCAGACCACCGCGCATCACCGCAACTTCATCTGCAATGCGTGCCACAACGGCCAAATCATGGCTGATAAACAAATAGCTCAACGCGGCCCGGTCGCGAATGTCCTCTAGCAGGGTCAAAATTTGATCCTGCACAGACACATCCAGTGCTGACGTCGGTTCATCACAAATCAACAGTTTAGGGTCCAGCGTCAGGGCGCGGGCAATCGACAGGCGTTGCCTTTGACCACCTGAAAAGGCGTGTGGATAACGGCTTAACATGTCAGGGTTTAACCCAACCCAGCGCAACATTTCCGCGGCTTTTTCAGTGCGGTCAGATTTTGTGCCGATGCGGTGAATTTCCATCGGCTCTGTCAAAGCATCACGCACCCGCATCCGTGGACTGAGCGAGGAATAGGGGTCTTGAAACACCATCTGCGCTTGTTTTTGAAACGCACGGCGTTGATCCGTTGTCATATCATGGACAGGAATGCCATCGGCCCCCTTGGCAGGGCAAAAGGTAACCTCGCCGCCGTCATCAGGGCGTTCGGCCCCCAATGCGACCCGTGCACAGGTTGATTTGCCTGATCCGCTTTCTCCGACAATCGCCAAAGTCTTGCCGCGCTCAACCTGTAGATTTATCTCACGACAGGCTGTGATGGTTTGCGGTTTGCTCCATCCACCTGCACGCATCGTATAGGTTTTGGTCACATTTTTCAGATCAAGAATCACATCATCATGTGCCATCGGGCGCGCGGGCGTGGCCACATTCGGGATCTTTGGCGCAGCAGCAAAGAGTTTCTTGGTATACCCATGTTCAGGGGTGCCCAGTACGTCGTCGGCACTGCCGCTTTCCATGACGCGGCCCTTGTTCATGACAACAACATGTTCTGCCATATTGGCGACGACCCCCAGATCATGGGTTACCAAGATAACGGCCATCCCGGTCTCGGCTTGTAACGTGTTGATCAGGCCCAAAACCTGCGCCTGTGTTGTCACGTCAAGCGCGGTTGTCGGTTCATCCGCGATCAACAAATCAGGCTTGGCGACCATCGCCATCGCAATCATCGCCCGCTGACGCATGCCGCCGGACATTTCAAACGGATAGCTGCGCCAGGTGCGTTCAGGATCAGGAAAACCAACGTGGTCGAATTGTTCCAACACACAGCGTTTTGCCTCGTCCTTGCCCATGTCGCGGTGCAGGCGCAGGACCTCGGCCACTTGATTGCCCAAGGTATGCAGCGGAGACAGAGAGCGCATCGGTTCTTGAAAGATCATTGAAATGCGATCACCGCGAATTTTCCGCAAGGTCTTTTCTGGCGCTGTCAGCATATTCACTGACCCTTGCTTGCCGGCAAATGTAATGCTGCCACCGCGCAATTGTGCTGCACCCGGTAAAATCTTGAGCACACTGCGGCAGGTCAATGTCTTGCCCGATCCGCTTTCCCCGACAAGTGCCAGCGTTTGGCCGGCTGAAATAGAAAAGCTGACATCGCGAACGACGGGTGGTGCATCACCAAACCCGATTGTTAACGCATCTACTTCCAACAACGGGCTCATCTGGGTCCTGACTTTAGGGGTGTCGGCATGATCAAAGGTCACTCAAGCCGATTTATCCGGCTACGTCCAGTGCGCCGCCCTATGAAATGGTATGACGCGTACCATATAGAACATATCAAAGTTAATTTAGGAGCAGGCCCGTGAGTCGATTGGACATTTTTATCAACCGAATGGTGTCGCAGCGCGCTTGTCTGAACCATGCCGCCGCGCTGACTGCCAATATGGCCGGTCCGGTGTTTGAATTGGGTTTGGGCAATGGCCGCACCTACCACCATATGGTTGAGATCATGCCGGGGCGCGATATCTTTGTGTTTGAACGGGCCGTGGCCTCAAACCCAGATAGCACACCGCCAGAGGATCGCTTGATGCTGGGCGATGTCTACGACACGTTGCCTGCTGCTTTGTCGCGTTTTGGGCCAACGGCATCCCTGATTCATGCGGATTTAGGCGGCCATAACCTTGCCAAAAACGATGCCTTCGCCCGCGCAATATCACCTTTGGTGGAACCGATGCTGGCGAACGGTGGCCTTATGGTGTCGAGTGACAAAATGTACTTCGAAAACCTGAAAGAGATCGCTTTGCCGGACGACGCTGTGCCCGGGCGTTGCTTTATTTATGGTCACTAAAGCGTCGTACGGCAGGCGATAAATATTGACCAAACAGGTGTCGCAGGCTTTCAACTCTGCATCAGATCGCCCATGTTGACGTTGATTGATCGGCAATCTGAGGGATCAGAAATGGCAGAACAGGCGCAAGACAAAATAGCGTACCAGCGCCACGGCGACATTGCTGTGTTGCGCATTCAAAATCCGCCCGTGAACGCGCTGTCTTATTTGGTGCGGCAAGGTCTGATGATGCAAATGGGCCGTGCAGAGGCTGACGCAGGCGTGCGTGCTGTTTTGATTGTCGGCGAGGGGCGCGCGTTTATCGCAGGCGCTGATATCACAGAATTTGGCAAGACCCCGTTGGAACCTTGGTTGCCCGATGTCTGTAACCGCATCGAAGCTTCGCCGTTATTGGTGGTTGCCTCTCTGCATGGCGTGTCCTTGGGTGGTGGTCTAGAGGTCGCCCTGTCTGCGCATTACCGGATTGCCCAACCCAGTGCACGTGTTGGCCTACCCGAAGTCCATTTGGGGTTGTTGCCCGGTGCAGGAGGTACGCAACGTTTGCCGCGTCTGATCGGTGTGGAACATGCATTGGATGCGATCACCTCGGGCCGTCACATCAAAGCGGCTGAGGCTCTTGCGATGGGGATCATCGATCAGATCAAAGAAGGTGACCCAGAAACAGTTGGGCTGGCCTATGCGCAATCTTTGTTGGCACGGGATGCGCCACGCAGGCCTGTCAGTGAAATGCCTGCGCCTGCGCCAATTGATTGGGACGCGCAATATCAGGCGACGCTAAAAAAGGGCCGCGGTCAGATCAGCCCTGCACAAGCGGTGCGCGCGGTACAGGCAAGTGTGGAACTGCCCTTTGAAGAAGGCATGAAAGCCGAGCGACACATGTTCATGGACCTGATGGAAACCGATCAACGCCAGGGTATGATTCACACATTTTTCTCGGAACGCGCAGTTAGTAATCTGCCAGAACTCAAAGGGATAACGCCCCGCGATCTTCAACTCATTGGCGTGATTGGTGGCGGCACCATGGGGGCAGGGATAGCGACGGCGGCACTGTTGTCTGGGTTTGAACTTGTGCTGATCGAAACAACTGATGCCCAATGCCAAGCGGCAAAGGCCCGCATCGTTGGGAACCTGCAAGGTGCGCTGAAACGGGGCAAGATTGATCAAAGTACCTTCCATACGATGATCACCAAAGCGCTGCGTGTTTCAACAAATTACGACAGCCTGTCGAATGCCGATCTGGTCATTGAAGCGGTGTTTGAGGACATGAGCGTTAAACACGAGGTATTCGCAAAACTTGACGCTGTGTGCAAACCCGGCGCGGTGCTGGCAACCAATACGTCATACCTCGATATTAACGAAATAGCGGCCTGCACATCGCGACCTGCGGATGTCATTGGATTGCACTTTTTCTCACCAGCCCATGTGATGAAACTGCTTGAGGTTGTGGTTGTAGATCAGACCGCACAGGATGTTGTTGCGACTGGATTTGCACTGGGCAAAGCGCTGGGCAAGGTAAGCGTGCGAGCAGGGGTTTGCGATGGTTTCATCGGCAATCGCATACTGGCAACCTATCGCACAGCGGCGGATCATATGGTGCTGGAAGGCGCGTCGCCCTATCAGATTGACACTGCACTGGCTGATTTTGGCTTTGCTATGGGGCCGTTTGCGATGGCTGACCTTGCCGGTCTGGACATTGGCTGGGCCAGCCGGAAACGCAAAGCCCCGCACCGTCACCCCAACGAGCGTGTTCCAACTTATGCGGATCGTCTGTGCGAGGCTGGTCATTTCGGCCAAAAGACTGGACGCGGATATTATATTTATGAAAAGGGCGAACGCGGCGGTGTGCCAAATCCCGAGGTTGCGGATCTGATTGCTGCCGAGCAGACCGCATTAGGCATCACACCGCGCATCTTTACAGATGCTGAGATTGTGCGCCGCTATATGGCGGCAATGGCAAATGAAGCTGCCAAGGTCGTGGGCGAAGGCATCGCACGCCGCCCGCTTGACGTCGATATGACGTTGGTCTTTGGCTATGGATTTCCGCGGTTCTGGGGTGGGCCCCTAAAATGGGCCGATCTGCAAGGTCTGACTGCCTTGCTGTCTGATATGGAAACCTACGCACAAGGGGATGCATGGTTCTGGCATCCTGCGCCCTTGCTAAAGGATTTGGTGTCATCAGGCCGCACCTTTGATGATCTGAACAAAGAAATGGCAAAAAAATAGGAATAGGTTTGTGACATCACGCACTGAAGCTAAAACATTGCCACCACATACTGCGACGGGATCGGGCGCACAAAGTTTAGTCGGCTATCGCATTGATCTGACTGATCCCGCAGGCAGTACCATTGTCCGTTTGGATGTTGAGGCAAAACATCTAAACCGCAATGGCACTCTGCAAGGCGGTATTCATGCCATGTTGTTGGACGCCGCTGCTGGTTTTTCCGCCTCACGCGCGCTCGGCGGGCAGGGGGATATCGTGCCTGTCGTAACTTTAACACTCACCACGCATTTCCTTGCACCAGTAGCCGCAGGTGAGGTTGTCGCAACCGGACATGTTACCGGAGGCGGGCGCAAAATTATCTATGCGGACGCCGAAGTACGCGGCCCAGATGGAACGCTGCTGTCGCGTGCCAGTGGCGTGTTTAAGCGGACGGTATTGTAACTAAAACGGGGGTGGGCGATGCGCCCACCTTACGCAATTTCGTTATGTAAGGCGGGCGCATCGACCACCCGTAAAGGAATTCAGACGTAAGTCCCTTCAGCCGCTGCGCGGATGGCGCGGATGTTGTCGCCGTAAGGGCCGGGGTTTGTTGCTGACCCGCCTTTGAAGACGGCAGAACCTGCAACCAAGACATCTGCACCTGCGGCGGCAACCAGTGGCGCAGTTCTGGCATCCACTCCGCCGTCAATTTCGATGTGCACTGGACGATCACCAATCATGGCGCGCAGGACTTTGATTTTATCAGTCATATCGATGAATTTTTGTCCGCCAAACCCGGGGTTCACTGTCATCACACAAATCAGATCGGTGAGGTCCAGCAGATGCGCCACGGATTCAGCCGGAGTGCCCGGGTTGAGAGCAACGCCAGCCTTGGCACCCGCGCCGCGAATGGCTTGCAAGGTGCGGTGAATATGGGGTCCAGCCTCAACATGTGCTGTGATCACGTCAGCGCCTGCATTGGCAAAAGCATCGATATAGGGATCAACCGGCGCGATCATTAAATGCACGTCCATCACACCCTTGATATGCGGGCGGATTGCAGCGCAGGTTGTTGGGCCAAAACTGATGTTGGGGACAAAATGACCGTCCATCACATCAACATGCACCCAATCGGCCCCTTGGGCTTCAATCGCCTCACATTCTGCACCGAAATTGGCAAAGTCAGCTGCAAGGATAGAAGGGGCAATTTTGATGGTGCGGTTGAAGGACATGGGCTTTCCCTTTGTGGCTATGTTGCTGCGTCATAACCGCTGACGGCGTGTGGGGAAAGGGCGGGTTTCGGTATTTGGAAAAGGGTGAATGAATAAGGTCAGATTTTATAGTAATCCCGATACCAATCTACAAAATGTTGCAATCCCGTGGCGATGGGGGTGACGGGGCGTTGGCCTGTCAGGTTGTGCAGCAACGTCGCATCGGCCCAAGTGGCAGGCACATCACCGGGCTGCATGTCGTGGTAGGTTTTGATCGCCTCGCGCCCGCAGGCACCCTCAATTGCTGTAATGTAATCCATTAGTTTGATAGGCGTGCCATTGCCGATGTTGACGACGCGAAACGGCGCAACAGCAGACAGGCTGTCGTTTTCGACCGGGGTGGCGGGATTGGGCACAGCGTCGATCAGGGCCAAAATTGAGGCAACCAGATCGTCGATATAGGTAAAGTCGCGCTGCATCTCGCCGTAGTTATAGATGTCGATCGGATCACCGTTGAGGATCGCGCGGGTGAACAGAAAATGCGCCATGTCTGGGCGGCCCCACGGACCATAAACTGTGAAAAAACGAAACATCGTAATCGGCAGATCGTATAGATGCGCATAGCTGTGGGCCATGTTCTCGGTCGCTTTTTTGGTGGCGGCATAGAACGACATTTGCGTATCGACTTTGTCCGTTTCGGCGTAGGGCATTTCGGTGTTGGCGCCATAAACTGAGGACGTGGACGCGAGCAGCATATGCGCTGGGGGATAGGCGCGGGCGGCCTCAAGCAGTTCAAAGGTGCCGATAAGGTTTGCCTCTACGTAGCTGCGCGGGGCGTCAATAGAGTGGCGCACACCGGCCTGCGCGGCAAGGTGGATCACCGCATCAAGTCTGTGCTTTTTAAACAGGTCCATCAGCGTGCCAGGTGTTTCCAAGCGGTTATTGATCACGCTAAAATTGGCGTGCTGGTTCAGCATGGATTGACGGCGCTCTTTTAGTGTGACGTCATAATAGTCAGACATGCAATCAAGGCCAACGACACGCCATCCTGCGTTTAAGAGAGCCAATGCTGTGAAGTAGCCGATAAAGCCAGATGAGCCGGTAACAAGCGCAGTTTTCATAGGTCAATCTCCACGATGCCTTTTGGGTCTGCCGCACGGGATTGGCAGAGGATCATCGATGTTTCGCGTTGTTTGGCAGATAGGACAAAGTCGCGGTGCTCGACGTTGCCGCCCTGCACGCCGCATTTACAGACGCCGCAAATGCCATCGCTGCATTTGATGTCGACTGTTACGCCTGCTGCAATCAGTGCGTCGCTGGCGGATTGATCAGCGGACACAGGTATTTCGCGCCCCGATATCAGGCGCAGTGTGAAGGGATGGTTCACATATTCCGGCAGCTCGGGTGTTGAGAAGTATTCAAGATGACGTGCGTCTTCGGGCACGTTTGCCTGCTCTGCGGTGGTCATGACGGATTGCATATAGGCGTCTGGGCCGCAGGTGTAGACATGTCCACCTTTGGGCAATGTTGCCATGATCGCAGGCAGGTCTGCGCGGGTGCCCTCGGCTGAGATATGCAGATGAACATGCGCTGCCCAAGGCATGCCTGCCAAGGTTTTGGCAAAGGCCGCCGCGTTGCGCCTTGGGGCAGAGTAGTGCAGGTCAAAGGGTTTACTGAGGGCGTGCAGGCGATGGGCAAAAGCAATCATCGGCGTCACGCCAATACCGCCACCCATGAGCAATGAATGAGGCGCGCCTTCGACCAGTTCAAAATGATTGACGGGTTTTGAAACGAATACCCGGCGGCCTATTGTGAATACCCTGTGTAGAAGCGCAGAGCCGCCGCGCCCTGCGTCCTCTCGTAGCACCGCAATGCGATAGCGGCTGCGGTCTGCGGGGTCACCCAGCAGCGAATAGGGGCGCAGGAATTCGGGTGCGACGACCAAATCAAGATGCGCACCCGCCGTCCATTCAGGCAGGTCGTGACCTTGCGGATGGGCGAAATCATAAAGGATTACACCGTCGCTCAGGTGTTCGACGTTGGAAATACGCAGATCCAGAACCGGAGCGTCATCGCCCACTTGATAGAGATGTAGATGATCTGTTTCTCCACGTGCATTTTTCGCGCGGTGTTCGTCTGCCGTCAGCAAATCAGCATGTGCTTTGATCCCGGCCTCGCGGTTCATTGGGTCGGGGTAGGGCCATGGATGTGGGGCGAGGGGGGCCGGATAAACCGCCAATGTTTGATCTTCAAACTTGAGGTCTAGATCGGTTTGCAGATCGCGCGCGTTCACTGGTGCGCTGGGCACATCAAAGCCACCATCGGGGCGCACTTCGATGTCCCACCACCATTTCTTGACAGGGTTCAGACGGCCTTTGCCGACTTTATCATCAAGCTTAGCGAGGATAGGCGCTGCCTTGGGAATGTTCATCGCGGCCCAGCGAAACGGCGCTTCGGCAAACAACCCTTCTAAATTCCATGGGCAGGTTTTCATGCAGCGCCCGCACATCGCCCCACCTTGGTTGGTGATCCGGTAAGTGGCGCATTTCTGGCTGTCGGATTTCCAGATTTCATAGCCGTTGAACATCTTTTTTGGCCCAGCGGTGATCGCACCCGAAGGACATTCGCGTGCACATTTGTTGCAGGTCTCGCAGAACTTTTGCAGGCCAAAATCGATGGGCTTGTCGTGGGTCATGGGCATGGTGGTCGTGACCACACCAGATTTGAGGCGCGGGCCAAGGAAAGGATTTAGGATCACTTCGCCAATGCGGCTAACCTCACCTAATCCCGCCAGCAACAACAGCGGGGGTTGCAGGACATCGCCGTCCATCACCGTATGCGCTTTGGCAGGATAGCCCAGATTGCGAAGATGCTGCGCCATCACGCCGCCGAGCATGGAAAAGCGCAAGTAAGCGCGCATAGACTGCGACACGGCAATCCAATCATCGCCCGACGACCCCTCCATCGTGTCGAACCCTTGATCGATGATCATACTCAGGGCTTGGTTATGGGGCGGGGTGATGGCCGTGCCGGTGGCATCATGGCTGTACCATGTCCAATCTGGGCAGGCGGATAGACCTGCTGCGTCAGCTCCTAGAAAGTAACTTGCTGCTTTTAGGTTTGCCGCATTTCGCGCGGGATCAAGTTGGGCAGCCTCGGAAGCAACAGCACCGTCCTGTAGCAAGATCAACGCCCCCAGCAATCGACGCTGCGCAGCGGAGGGCGCGGATTTCACCACATGATGCCCACCCTTCATCGCATCCTGCACCTTGGGTCCCATGTCACCAAATTGCCCGCGCGCGAACATGTCGGTGCGTTTGGGGATGCGGGGCACATTGGGCGCGTCGATGTAGGTTGTGGGGTCATCCACCCGTTTGAGGTCTTCAAACGGATGTGGGCCAGCGGCAAAATCGCGATTGGCAAAAGGATCATAATTGCGGGCGTTGTGACTACCATGGGTGCCAAGCTGCCAATGTGGCCCATGCAGTGCAGACCATGGTTGGTCCTTCATCGCCACCAGAGGTAGATCAGGTGCCACAGACATATCCGTTGTGATCACCGCCAGCCCAAAACGCACGCCGACCCAAGGGGCAGTGAGTACGCCATTTTCCCAAACAGCCAGTCCCGCAGCCACCGCCAATTTACCCAGGTGCACATCAGCGGTCGTGGCAGAATGCACACGTGCATCAAAGCCGAGCTGGCGAATATACTCTCCCAAGACCGTCGCATTTTCGGTGCTGCGCAAACATGCGCGCTGGGCTTGGGCGTCGATAATCCAATCGCTTCCGGGCTCATTTTTGCGCGGATCACGTGGATATGCAGTTAGGATCACAATGGCATGGGTATGCGCACCAAGCGGCGGGACAGGCGTGTTTGCCGCATCACGTAGGTTGGCCATGATCACATCGACACCCGCCGCCAGTGTCTTGGTTTGGCGTGTCTTCAGGTCATCCGCCAATTGTTGCGTTTCAGGGTTTTGTCGCGGTGTTGCGAGGCGGGCACCATCCGGCAAGGCACAAATACCAATCATCGACGCGTCGTTATAATACCCAAACGCCTTGAGGTGGTTGGCGCGTTCCACCGGATCGTGCGGGATATTCGAGCGCGCTGGGTTCACTTTACCACTGCGCAAAACGTCCATCATCGCCTGAAACGGCCCCATCGCGTTGACGATACTTTCGGGCTGATCGGGCCGCGCAAAGCTAAGCGCGGGGAACGGCATATCAGGGAGCCGGGACAAAGGCCGGGTCAGACGGCGCAGGCGTTCGCTGGGATAAGACCCCATATGAACCGGACGTGATTTAGACGAAAAAATTTTCATGCCAAGGACGTGCCATAGGCCATGCGGAAACGCCAGAGAGGCAACAGAACCAGACAGGAATTATTACGATGCATTGGGCCTAGTCGCTCTCAGGTCCGTAATGCTGCCTGACCGGGCCACGATATTTTTCGATCAATTCATCAGGAACTTCGCTGCCATCCGCAAGGAAGGGCAGGATACCGCGGCGCAGCGATCGACCACGGTTTTCAATTATCTGCCTGTCAGATTTCGTGACGCGCTGCGACATGCGCCGCGACCATGTCGCGAGGTGATCATAGAGTTTACCAAGCGCGGGATGATTTGGGTCAGATTTAACCAGATCATCAAATTCATCTGGATCGCTTTGCAGATCAAACAACATCGGGCGCAAACCACCCTCTGCATGCGTCAGTTTATGGCGACCATCGAATACCATGAACAAACGGCAATCGCGTGGGGCAAGGCCCAGCTTGGTTCCCTGCGGGGTGCTGGAATAATCAAATTCCGAGATCACAAAGTCACGCCATTCGGGCGTTTCGCCGTGCAACCAAGGCGACAAATCCCGCCCCTCAAGGATGTGTTCAGGCACCTCACCACCTGCCGCCGCCACAAAGGTTGCGGCAAGGTCAATGGATTCAACTAGCGCATCGCAGGTCGTACCCCGGGTGTTTGCGGCGGACGGGCGCGGGTCATAGATGATCATCGGCACCTTCACAGATGGATCATGAAACAGATCCTTTTCCCCCAGCCAATGATCCCCCAGATAATCACCATGATCCGAGGTCAGCACGATCATCGTATTGGCAATGTCACCGCTGGTTTCCAACTGATCAAGGAGACGCCCCAGTTGATCATCGCATTGTTTGATCAGCCCCATATAGGCCGGGATCACCTTGTTGCGCACTTCCTCACGTTGGAACGCTTGGGCGATTTTATTGCCCATATAGGCGTCATAAACAGGCTGGGCGTTTTCACGCTCGCTGTTGTCGCGCTTTGCGGGCGGCACGTGATCTGGTCCAAACATATCGTGATAGGGTGCAGGTACGATGTAGGGCCAATGCGGTTTGATATAGCTGACATGTGCGCACCACGGTGCTTTTGCAGCTTCCATAAACTTGAGTGTTTCAGAGGTCAGCCAAGGCGTTTCGGAATCTTCCTCGCGAATGTTCGCGGGCTTATCGGCATTGGCAAATATCCAGCCCGACGCCATCGACCCTTTATCATGTGCGGTGTTGGCATAATCATGCCACGGGTTTTCGCCGTCATAGCCTTTGGATTTTAGATATTCATTATAGGGTGAACGTTTTTCATCGTAATATCCATCCGGGCCATACGCCCACAGCCCATCATCGCGGTGCCAGACATCAAAGCCACATTCGGCCTGCCGTGCGCCAATCTGACTGTCCGGTGATAGGCCAAGGCGCGCCATGCCATCGGCGTCTGCTTTCATATGCGTCTTGCCAATCAGCCAACAGTCCATCCCGGCCTTGCGCAGATGATCCCCCATGGTCATTTCACCGACCCGCAGCGGAAACCCATTCCACGCCGCGCCATGCGAATGGACATAGCGCCCCGTATAATACGACATGCGGCTGGCCCCACAGATCGGGGACTGCACATAGGCATTGGTGAACCGCACACCCAGCGCTGCGACCCGGTCAAAGTTTGGCGTGTTCAGGTGCGGATGACCCGCACAGCTAAGGTAATCAAAACGCAACTGGTCATACATGATAAAAAGGATGTTCATTGGCTGTGTCATGGCATGCTCTCAACGGGCTGATAGATCGCGCGTATCATTGCTGTTCAATCTTTGAATGGAAAGAGCGCTGGGCGGACCTATCTAAAAACGAACCAAGTAAAAGCACACGCCAAGTGGAAAGATACAATGGCCAAATACAGCAAAGGCGACACCGTTGAATGGGATTGGGGCAATGGCACCGCGGCCGGGAAAGTCGACAAAACATACACCCGCAGAGTAACGCGCAAGATCAAAGGCACCGAGGTGACGCGCAATGGTTCCGAGGATGATCCGGCGCTCTATATTGAACAAGAGGACGGCGACACTGTGCTGAAACTATCCTCAGAAGTGCGCAAAGGCTAACGCAATGGTGCCTTGCGACCTTGTCTATGTTAGCGACGATCAACCCGGCATCCTGCGCCAACGGCGCGGGCGCGGCTTTAGCTATGTGGCACCCGATGGCACCACAATCGCGCGCGGCCCTGAGCGGGACAGGATCGAAGCCTTGGCCGTACCGCCCGCCTATGAAGATGTGTGGATTTGCGCGCTGGCGAATGGCCACCTACAGGCAACGGGTCGCGATGCGCGCAAACGCAAACAATATCGCTACCATCCCGATTGGTTGGCTGCGCAGGCCGAGACAAAGTTTGCAGGATTGGTTGAATTTGGTCATCTGCTGCCCCGGATCAGGCGGCGTGTGGCACGTGACCTTGAAACCGATGTGGGGGATCGCGCCTTTGCGCTCGCTAGCGCATTAACTCTTATTGATCGTACTTCAATCCGGGTTGGTAACCCAGATTATACCCGCGAAAACGGCAGCTACGGCGCCGTGACGCTTAAGGGCAACCATATACGCTTAAAGGGTCAAACCATCCACATGGCATTCACTGCTAAGGGCGGCAAACGTGTGCGAAAACAGATGAACGACCGCACTTTGGCACGAGTGCTGAATAAGATTAGTGATCTGCCGGGCGCCGAGCTGCTTAGCTGGGTTGATGACGCGGGTGCCGCCCAAACGTTAAGTTCAACAGCCCTGAACAGCTATATCGCAGAGGCCGCAGGGCAGGACGGTGTCACTGCCAAAACCTTTCGCACATGGAATGGCACCTTGGCGGCATATACCATCGCGGAAAAAGGCGGCGCGACGATCAAAGACATGGCCGAAAACGCAGCGCAAGAACTCAACAACACGCCCACTGTTGCGCGCAACAGCTATATCCACCCGGCGATAATTGATCTAGCTGGGGCTGATCCGTTGGACGTTGCAGGGAATGGTAAATCAGGTCTGTTTGCCGCAGAAGGGCGGCTGTTAAACTTCCTTGAGGGCCTCTAAGGCGCATCCTTGAGGTGCTTTAGTAAGCTTTGAAAAATCCCCCCACCCGATGGCAGCGAAAGGCAGGCATCACGGATCGCCGCCGCGCGGAGTTCACCAACGACAGGGGCTGCAAAGGACATGAATTTCTGGATAATATCACCAGATGTGAAAGGGCGCTCCGGTCCGCCACGTGCATGAACATCGCCCGAATGCAGTACCCGCCCATCTCTAAGCCTTAATGTTACATCGGCCCAACGCCCTAGAGGATAGCGGGCCTCATGCTCTGCCCCAATGACCAATTTTGTGCGTGAAACCAAATCCGCAACAGAATGGTCATTTAGCCCTGCACCAGAAATGTGAGAGAGGCCAATATTGCCATGCACAATCATTGTTGCGACCGCAAAGGGCAGTGAATATTGCGCCTTTGAGGTGCTGTCCGGCATTGTCGGGAACAGTTTGACCGCGTTCTTAAAGCTGCGAATTTCAATTACCTCAACCTGATCCGCAGTGACGCGATGTGCCAAACAAGTTTCGCGGGCTGCATCGATGGGTGCATGCGCCCAACGGCAAATCGGGTAGGGTTTGATATATTGATGATCAACCTGCCAAAAGGTGCCAAGGTCGGCCCAATGGCTTTGAACATCTGCCCCTTCAACCGTGATCGCAGGCGCGCCCGTAAATCCGATCTCTGCCATGATCAACGCCGAAACACCGACCATTGCGCCCATGCCTGACCCGTCGTGCAGCATCGTTGGATTGGCAATTTCGCGCATCATCTGGCTGCGAGGGCCGTGATATTCTGCGATGCCCAGTGCTTCGCGCAGTTGCGTGCTTGTTCTGCCCCGCAACCGGGCACCCATGGCCGCAACACCCAGCGCGTTCCATGCCCCAGATGTGTGATAATCAGATGTTGTGGCATGCAAGGCGATACCCGCGCGCCCAGCGACCTCGTAGCCCACAACAAGCGCTGCCAAAGCGTCTTTGCCCGTGAGGTCGGGTAGATGTTGGGCGAAAGACACAAGCGCGGGAACAACAGCCACACCGATATGACCTTTGGTCGGATTATAGCCATCATGCCCATCCAGATTGTCAATCTGCGTCGCTGTCGCAAAGGAAGTCCCGGCAAGGCTGGCGTTGCGCCCATCAAACATCATCCAAGCGCTGTCTGGCCTAGTATTCGCGCCATAAAGCCGCAGGGCGGTTTCACGCGCCAACACGCCAGCCTCCATCGGTGCCGCAGCAATGGCGATACCAAGCGTATCGAGCAACAGCAACGCAGCTTGATCCAAAGTGGATTGTGGAATGTCATGCGCAGGCATGAGGCGCACAAAATCGTCAATATGTGTGGGCAGATTTACGTCAGCAGACATGGTGTACCTCTAAATATGCATCACCATGATATGGCCGACGGTCAGAACACCTTTGGTGAAAGCGACATTTTGATACCGCCCGTGTCGCGGATGATACGGGCGCTGGCGTACATTATCAAAACGCGCCACACTGGCATGAAACCTCATTTTGAAAGCCCTACCATGACCAAGCATAAAACGACCCACGATGCTGACGCAGACATCCGAAATCGCGATATCAAAATCTATGTAAACGGCGATATCGTGCACCGGGACGCAGCCAAAGTGTCTGTCTATGACAGCGGGTTCATGTTGGGCGATGGCATCTGGGAAGGGATGCGTCTGTATCACGGGACATGGGCATTTTTTGACGAACACATGGATCGGTTTTTCAATTCCTGCAAAGCGATTTCATTGGATGTTGGTATGGACAAGGCCGGGATCATGGACGCGCTAACGCGAACCGCAACGGCCAACGACATGACCCATGATGTGCATTGTCGTTTGATGTTAACGCGCGGGATCAAGGATAAACCGTTCCAGCATCCAGCACTCAGCACCTCTGGCCCGACGCTGGTGATCATCATGGAACATTCCAAACCTGTTGATCGTTTGCAAAGTGCCGGCATTCGTTTGGCGTCCGTGCCCCAAGTGCGCGGATTGCCCCATTCGCAAGACCCCAAACTCAACAGCCATTCCAAGCTGAACTGCATTATCGCGTGCCTACAAGCCGAAGCCGCAGGCGCGGATGAAGCGCTGATGCTGGACCCGCATGGCTTTGTGAACACCACCAACGCCTGCAATTTTTTCATCGTACGGCGCGGGGCGGTTTGGACTTCGACGGGCGATTACTGCATGAATGGTGTCACGCGCCAAAAGGTCATTGATCTGTGCCGCGCCAACGACATTCCGGTCTATGAAAAGAGCTTTTCTCTTTATGAAGCCTACGGCGCGGATGAGGCGTTTTTGACAGGCACCTTTGGCGCGCAAACACCTGTCGCCGAAATTGACGGTAAACCAATTGGCACCGGGGAACGCCCCGTGACCAAAATCATTCAGGGTCTCTATAAAGACCTGATCAAGCATCATGTCGGCGGTGCGATTTAGTCGGGCAGATCCCCAATCAGGATCGCGCGAAAATCATTCACATTGGTGCCCGTTGGCCCAGTGACAAACAGCGCATTGATTGCGTCAAAGGCGGTGTAGGCGTCGTTCATTTGCAGCTTTTGGGATGGATCAATGCCCGCGTCACGCATCCGTCCCGTTGTGCTGCCATCGACAAACGCTCCTGCATTGTCCTCTGATCCGTCAATTCCGTCCGTATCCGCCGCTAAGGCGCTGATGTTGGGCTGACCTTCAAGGGCAAGCGCCAAGCCAAGCTGGAATTCACTGTTGCGCCCACCGCGCCCTTTGTGACGCAAAGTGACGGTGGTTTCACCGCCTGACAACATGACCATCGGTGCGGAATACGGAAAGCCGCTGCTTGCTGCTTGGCGGGCGATGGCCGCATGCACAGTGGCCACATCCCGCGATTCCCCTTCGATGGTATCGGACAGTACCCACGCATTCACACCTTTATCACGCGCCGCTTTTGCAGCCGCTTCAAGCGACAGTGCGGCAGAGGCAATGACTTGGGTTGAGATGTTGTGAAGGTCAGTTTCTACAGTATCTTCGACCTGACCTTTTAGATGGGCAAGACACCGAGGCGGCAACACAATGCCCCGCGACGCGATTAAATCCAGCACCTTCGCAGCACTTGGCCTGCCCGGTACTGTAGGGCCAGACGCAACCTCGCCCGGATCATCGCCGGGCACGTCTGATACGATCAAATTGCACATGCGGGCAGGGGAGGCCAGCGCCGCTAGACGCCCACCGTTGATGGTGCTGAACCGCTTGCGAATTGCGTTCATCACAGAAATTGGTGCCCCAGATGCCAGTAACGCTTCGTTGAGGTCTTGCAGGTCTTGCAGTGTCAGCCCCTCGGGTGGGGCGGGCAGTAATGACGATCCACCACCACAAATCAATGCAATCACCAGATCGTCAGGGCCAAGTCCGCTTAACGCATCCTTAAGCGCCTGAGCTGCGACAACCCCGGCAGCATCCGGCACAGGATGCGCGGCCTCTAGTACACGAATGACCTTGCACGGTGCGCTATAGCCATAGCGCGTCACCACGACCCCTTCAAACGGCCCCTCCCAAAGCGCCTCAAACGCTTGCGCCAGTTGTGCGGCCCCTTTGCCCGCGCCAATAACGACCGTGCGTCCCTTGGGTGGTTGAGGGAGCTTCCCTTTCAACGCTTTGATTGGGTCTGCTGCTGCAACAGCCGCGTGGAAAAGATCGGCCAGAAACTGGCGGTTAGAGAGAGACATCAGGTTTCCATTCGGCAATTTAGGGCGCAGCCGCATTTCCATCTGGATGCACACGCTGCTGGTTCACATCAAAGTAAAACGCATGTGCATCATCAAAGTCCAGCCCAACCTCATCACCGACCTGCGCCATGTGCTGCCCAAACAGGCGGACGGTCAGGGCTTCACCTTGGGCGGTGGTGATCAGCAGGTTCGTATCACCACCCAACCGTTCGACGTGGGTCACTTTGCCAGTGATCCGCCCGCCAGTACTTAATTCCAGATGCTCGGGGCGAATGCCAAGGGTCACGCCATTGGGCAGCCCCTGCACGGATGTTTTCAAGAAGTTCATTGAAGGGGAGCCGAGGAAGCCCGCGACGAATTGATTGGCTGGATTGTTATAGAGTTCCATTGGCGATCCGGTCTGTTCCACACGGCCATCCCGCAGGACTACGATTTTGTCAGCCAGTGTCATCGCTTCGGTCTGATCGTGGGTCACATAGATCATTGAAGCACTCAGTTTGCGGTGCAGATCAGCAATCTCAATCCGTGTGTTCATCCGCAAGGCGGCGTCCAAATTAGACAGGGGTTCATCAAACAAGAACAGCTTGGGTTCACGCACAATCGCACGGCCAATTGCGACCCGTTGACGTTGACCGCCCGAGAGGTCCGAGGGCCTGCGATCTACATATTCGGTGAGGTCCAGCATCGACACAGCCTTGTCCACGCGTTCATCAATCACGGCTTTTGGCTGTTTTTCCTGTTTGAGGCCAAGCGTCATATTATCACGCACGGTGAGGTGCGGATAAAGCGCGTAGGATTGAAACACCATCGCGATGCCGCGTTTTGACGGTGCCACGTTATTCACCACCTCATCCCCGATAGCCACGCTGCCAGCACTCGCATCCTCCAGCCCTGCAATCACGCGCAGCAAGGTGGATTTACCGCAGCCAGATGGGCCGACAAAGACCACAAATTCGCCATCCTCGACGGTGAGGTCGATGTCTGTAAGCACTTCAACTGTGCCAAAGGATTTACAGATTTTATCTAGTTTCAAAGCGGTCATGTGGTCTCTCCCAAGGTCACAGGCTGACCCGTACGAATGCTGTGATCCGCAGCAAGACAGATCGCCAGCGATTGTACGGCGTCAGACATATGGCGGGTTAAATCGGTGTTGTTTTTGATGGCGTCCAAGATGTAGGCCTGTTCGGTATTACAAAGCTCTTGATGGCCCGGTTCATCCGGCATCTCGACCATGCGGTCCCCGTCGCGGGTGTGCACTAAAATGCTGCCGACCTTGGTATGACCGTCAACATCATCAGAGGATCCTTTGTTGCCGTCCACAATGGAAACTGATCCCTTGGGCGACACCACGTCTTTCACAAAAAACGCAGTTTCTGACATCATTGGGCCCCATCCTGCCTCGTACCAACCAACCGATCCATCATCGAATGTGACCTGAAGCTGCCCGTAGTTATACATATCGGTCGCGATTTCATCAGACAGGCGCAAGCCCATACCATTGACGCGCACAGGCTTTGCATCAGTGATTTGGCACATCACGTCGACATAATGCACGCCGCAATCAACCAGCGGTGAAGTGGTCTGCATGAGCGCCTTGTGGGTCTCCCATGTTGGCCCGTCGGATTGTTGATTGAGGTTCATGCGAAACACGTAAGGTCCACCCAAATCACGCGCCTCGGCTATTAATTTCTGCCAAGACCGGTGATGGCGCAGGATGTAGCCGACGACCAGTTTGCGACCCGTGGCTAAGGCTTTGTCCACCACCGATTGCGCGTCTGCCACGGTTGTCGCTAGCGGCTTTTCCACAAACACATGCGCACCTGCGTCCATCGCGGCAATCGCATATTCTGCGTGGCTGTCAGAATAGGTCGCCACAACGACAAGATCGGGTTTGGTTTGTCCCAACGCGGTGTGGAAGTCGGTGAACACCGGATATCCCTGCAAATCAAGATGATTCACATTGCCAGACCTATTCACCAACCCCACAATCTGTGCATCCGGGTGATGGTGATGTGCCAAAGCATGGCTCAACCCCATGTTGCCCAAACCTGCGATAAGTATCCTCATTTCACGGCTCCCGATGTGATGCCCCGGATCAATTGGCGCGAGAAGATCACGTAAAGCGCCATGACAGGCAGAATGGCGAGGGACAGGGCGGATAAGACCGCGTTCCAATCGGTCACGAATTGGCCGATGAAAACCTGTGATCCCAGTGTCAGTGTTTTGACCTCTTCGGCGGGCGCAAGGATCAGTGGGAACCACAGGTCGTTCCAGATTGGGATCATGTTGAACACCGCAACTGTTGCCATTGCGGGGCGCACCAGCGGCAGGACAAGCACGAAAAAGATGCGGTATTCGGACAGCCCATCAATGCGGCCTGCGTTTTTCAGATCATCACTGACTTGGCGCATGAATTCAGACAGGATGAATACGGCCAGCGGCAAACCCTGCGCCGTGTAGACAAGGATCAGCGCCCAAAGCGTGTTCACCAACCCGGTCTGCACCATCATTTCTAGAATGGCGACCGTGCCGATGCGGATCGGGATCATGATGCCAAGCGCAAGGTAAAGACCCATCAGGGTATTCCCTTTGAACCGATATTCAGCCAGCGCAAAGGCGGCCATGGCACCGAAAAGCAGGATCAGGGTGAGCGAGCCAACGGTGACGATCATCGAGTTCTGAAAGTAGAGGAAAAAGTCCCCCTGTTTCAAAACAGTCTGATAGCCGATCAATGAAAAACTATCAGCATCCGGCAGGGCCAAAGGTTCGCGAAAAATAGCCTTTCGGGTTTTGAAGCTGTTGATCACAATCACAAACACCGGGAACAGCGCGATCAATGTATAGAGGATCAGCGCGCCATGGGCGGCAAATGTGTTGAGGCGGCTTTGACGGGCAAGTGCCATTAGAACTGATACCTCCGCATGCGGCTTTGGATGCCGAATAGATAGACGCAGACACCCATCAGAATGATCCCAAACATGGCGGACGCGATGGTGGACCCCATGTGTGGATCACCCAGTTGCAACTGAAAGCCAAAGAAGGTGCGGTACATGAAGGTGCCTAGGATGTCGGTGCTGAAGTTCGGTCCCGCCAGCGCGCCTTGGGCGGCATAGATCAAATCAAAGGCGTTGAAGTTTGCGACGAACGTCAAAATCGAAATGATCCCGATACTGGGCAGGATCAGCGGTAGTTTGATCTTAAAGAACGCGGCCAGCCCGGTGATGCCTTCGACCTCTGCGGCCTCCAGTATCTCATCGGGGATCGACAACAGTGCGGCATAGATCAACATCATCGGGATGCCGACGAACTGCCAGACCGACACCAGTGACAGCGCTGTCAGCGCGTATTCTTCTTTGCCAAGCCATGGGGCATAAAGGAACTTTAACCCCATCGCATCCAGCATATCCGGTGCGATGCCCCAGATCGGTGACAGGATCAGTTTCCATGCGAAACCGACGATCACAAAGGACAAGATTGTCGGGATGAAAATGGCCGAGCGATAAAAGGCGGCAAAGCGCAGGCGCGGGTGGCTTAGGATCGCAGCCAATGCCACACCGATGGGATTCTGCACCAGCATGTGCACAATGAAGAACCAGAAATTATTGCCAAGCGCATTCCAGAATTGCGTGGACCAAACCGTGTTGCCAAAGAGCGTGCGGAAGTTCTCAAGGCCTACGAACACGCGGCTCTGATCTACTTCGGTAAAGAGCGACAGGCGCAACGTGTTGAATAGCGGGTAAATCATGACGACCGTGTAAACCAACACGGCGGGGGCCAGGAAAACGGCGATGTGCCAGCGGATCGGGCGTTTTTTGGGCGCTTGGGACATGGCGATAATCCTGTGGGTTGGGGTGCGTGTTTTGATGGCGCTGGGCACCATTCGCACGGGATGAAGATTGTGAGAATTTGAGAGCTTGCCCCGGAGATCAAATGCCCCCGGGGCAACGTGTGTTTACTGCTGTGGTTCGTACCAGCTTGCCAGACCTTCTTGCAGACGCTTGCCTGCGGCCTCTGGCGTTTCTTCACCTTTGATCACCTGAGCAGAGGCATTCCATGTCTCATTCTCAAGGTTTGGCGTGCCACGTGACAGTACCTGATAGGTAGAGCGGATCGAACTTTCGCACTCACCCCGCCAAGAGATGAACTCTTGCGCCAGTGGGTCTTCGAGCGTGACTTCAGCTTTTGACAGCGGGAAGAAACCCGGCAGCGCGTTTGCATAAAGCGTCGCAAATTCTGTTGATCCAACCCAGTTCAGGAAGGTTGTTGCCGCCTCTGGATGTGCTGTCTTGGCGTTCATGCCGATGCCGATATCCGTATGATCCGAGATATAGCAGGTATCGCCCGCCGCCTGAACGGGTGGGTAAAATGCGCCCATTTCGAAATCGACAAGGTTGTTGAAACCTGAAACTTCCCATGATCCCGCCGGATAGATCGCAGCACGACCAAGGGTAAAGATGTTCTGGCTGTCAGGATAGGTTTGCGCCTCAAACCCGTCCCCCAGATATTCACCCCATTTCGCCAACTGACGATAGGGCGCAACCCATGCTTCGTCCGTTAGTTTCTGATCACCCGACAGCAACGCAAGGCGGCCTTCTTCGCCCTTCCAATAGTTTGGACCGATGTTGTTATAGCCCATTGTCGCGGCTTCCCATTGGTCGTTGGTGCCCATCGACATCGGGATATAGCTGCCGTCTTCTTTGATCGTATCAAGTGCGGCAAAGAAGTCTGCTTCGGTCTTTGGCACTTCAATGCCAAGCTCTGCAAACGCGTCTTTGTTGTAGATAAACCCGTGAATCACAGACGCCATAGGTACACAAAACTGCGTGGCGGCGTCGTCTGTGCTCCAGCCGGATTTGGCGACATCAGAAAAGTTCTTCATGCCGTCAATGCCCGTGACATCTGCCAGATGCCCTGCCTCATAAAGCGCGAGGGATGCATCAAACGGGCGGCATGTGATGATGTCACCCGCTGATCCTGCATCCAGCTTTGAGTTCAGGACCGCGTTATATTCCGCAGGGGCGGAGGGCGTAAACTTAACCTTGATACCGGGGTTTTCGGCCTCAAACGCTGGAATGATTTTATCCTGCCAGATCGCAAGATCATCATTGCGCCAACTCTCAATTGTCAGTGTGACGTCTTCGGCCATGGCCGTGCCTGCCAGCATCGTTGTGGTTAATAATGCAGCTGTGAAAGTAGTTCTCGTCATTGTCTTCTCCCTTTGGTGGTCTTTGTTATATCGTTTCGTTTTTATTCAGGCAGGGGCCAAGATGGCCGTTGTTAATTCTCAACGCGGCTTTGGCACTGTCTTTGTCCAAACCTTTTGCAATTAGAATGGCCAGTTTGACGTCCCCCGTCGCGGTTTCGAGCGCGTCGTGGGCATGGGGCAAGGATACCTGCGCTAAGTCACTGACAATCAATGCCGCACGACTGCGCAGTTTGGCATTGTCTGCGATCAAATTCACCATGCGCCCGCGATAGACATGCCCCAACTGCACACCCATCAGGGTCGACATCATGTTCAAGGCAACCTTTTGTGCTGTGCCCGCACCCAACCGGGTGGACCCAGCCAATACTTCGGGCGGCGTGGGCAGGCAAATCGCGATGTCGGCACTGTTAAGCAGCGGCGTTGCCGCGTTATTGGCAATCGCAATCACCTTGGCCCCACGCGCCGCTGCCTTTTGTGCAATCGCAATCGGATAGGGTGTTGTCCCACTTGCACTTAACACAATGACACAGTCGCTCTTGCTGAGTGTTGAGGCGATCAAATCCGCCTCAGCGGTATCATCTTCTGTTTGGCCGGGCATGTGACCATCCGCTGGTACGCCGCCCGCCATGTGAAGGCGCAGTTGTTCGGGCGCGATGCCAAAGGTGCCGGGCAGCTCACAAACGTCGGCCAATGCCATCAGGCCTGAACTGCCCGCCGCTGCGTAAACAAGCGTCCCGCCAGAGGCGATTGTCGCGGCCATAAGCGCGGCGGCCTGCGTGATTTCAAGGTTTGCCGTCGCAACAGATTTCATGGCCGAAACCTGACCGTTCAGCATCATCTGTACAGCCATTGCAGGCGTAACAGCATCAATGGCGGCGTGGTCTGGCAGGCTTTCAGTTTGATGCGGCAGCATACGAATCTATCTCCTTGTCGAACAAGATACCTTTATAATACCATTTGTCCAGAATATATTTTTGATAGTAAATTTGGCATTATTTCGCGAATAATAGGGTTCCAATCTCATTATAGGTATTATAAAGGTATTATATGTTCGATTCTTGCACATCCACCAACCTATGGCCTCCTACGTGCTTGGCGGTTGAAATCCGCAATGCAAAAAGGGGTTTCGCATGAGGGTATCTGAATTCCTTGATCCAAGCCTATGGCTGCGCACTGACGACGGACCTCGCTATATACAGCTACGGCAACGTCTGACGGACGGTATTGATCAAGATGTCCTCAAGCCGGGTGCGTCCCTGCCGCCTGAACGTGAAATTGCGTCGATCACCGGATTATCGCGCGTCACAGTGCGCAAGGCGATCAAATCATTGGCCCAAGACGGGATCATTGTTCAAAAGCAGGGTTTTGGATCATTCGTTGCTGACGACACGCCGCAGATCGAACAGTCTTTGTCACGACTTACATCTTTCACCGAAGACATGACCCGACGCGGTATGACATCAACCAGCGTGTGGTTGGAGCGCGGCGTTTTCATGCCTTCACCTGACGAAGTTTTGGCGCTGGCGCTTTCGCCTAATGCATCCGTGTCACGTGTGGCCCGTTTGCGGACCGCAGATGGCAAGCCGATGGCGATTGAACGCGCGTCACTGCCCACGGAAATCTTGCCCAACCCTCTGGAGGTCACCACCTCTCTTTATGAAGTGCTTGAAGCATCTGGGCTGCGTCCGGTGCGTGCTTTGCAAAAGATATCAGCGATCAATCTTGGGCCTGCGGATGCGGGTTTGCTTGAGATTGACGAAGGTGAAGCAGGTTTGCGGATTGAGCGCACCTCATACCTTGCCGACGGACGTATCGTTGAGTTCACCCAATCCATCTATCGCGGCGATGCCTATAACTTTGTGGCTGAACTGCGCCTTGCCAAGGATACTGAGACATGACTGCCCCCCAAACTCAAATGCGCCGCGAGGTGTTGGAAATTCCGCAAGCGGTGGCGCGACTATTGGACCGACAATCAGATGCTGTGCAGGCGGCAGCCGCGGCATTGCGCGCCCGCAGCCCGAGTTTTTTGGTCAGTGTGGCGCGCGGATCATCAGATCATGTCGCGACCTATCTGAAATATGCGTCGGAACTGCTGAGTGGTACGCCAATTGCGTCTGTTGGTCCATCTATTGCATCCGTCTATCATCGCAAACTAAACCTTGCAGGCTCTGCGTGTATCTCAGTTTCACAATCCGGCCAAAGCCCGGACATCGTGGAAATGGCCCGTATGGCACAGGCCTGTGGTGCGCTGTCGATTGCGATTACTAATGATCCAGCTTCACCCTTGGCCAAGGTGAGCGATCACACATTGTACCTAGAGGCTGGACCAGAACTTAGCGTCGCTGCGACCAAAACATTTGTCAATTCAGCGGTTGTTGGCATTTGGTTGCTGGCTGAGTGGGCGCAGGATGAGGCATTATTGGCAGCCATCCATGATTTGCCTCAGCGCTTAGAACAAGCGGTTCAACAAGACTGGTCATCAATGATCGCAGCGCTCGGCACCCGCAATTCTTTGTTTTGCCTCGGGCGTGGTCCATCCTATGCCATCTCAAACGAGGCGGCGTTGAAGTTTAAAGAAACCTGTCAGTTGCATGCGGAATCCTATTCGTCCGCAGAGGTGTTACATGGCCCTGTGTCAATTGTGGATGCAGGATTTCCGGTATTGGCGCTGTGTGCAGCGGATGAGGCAGAACTGCCTTTGGCGGCGGTGGCGGATCAAATGGCAGGCAAGGGTGCAAGTGTGTTTGCGACCACAGATCAAGTCAAGGCCGCCAGCAAACTGCCCATCATCCGAACTGGGCATGCGTTGACGGATCCGATTTCCTTGATTGCAAGTTTCTACGCCATGGTGGAACAGGTGGCGGTATCGCGTGGCATCAACCCGGACGCACCGCGCCATCTGAAAAAGGTGACGGAAACAGTATGACGGCACGTGACGTAGCGCTGATTGGCGCTGACATTTATGATGGTAAAGCACTGCAATCCGGCAAGGCGCTTTTGGTGCGCACCGATGGTCGCGTCGCGGTGTTGGACGTCGACGCACTGCCCAAGGGGTGCACAACACGACACTTAAACGGTGGCATGATCGCCCCGGGTTTTGTGGACTTGCAGGTGAATGGCGGTGGCGGTGTCATGTTCAATGATGCCCAAACCGTTGAAACATTGAATACCATGGCGCAGGCCCATGCCACCACTGGCACAACCGCGCTGTTGCCCACATTGATCACCGACACGCCCGAACGCACCCGCGCCGCGATTGATGCGGTTGTACAGGCAATTGACGAAAAGTTGCCGGGGATTGCGGGCATTCATCTTGAGGGTCCGCATTTGTCGGTTGCACGCAAAGGCGCGCATGATGGCAGTTTGATCCGCGCAATGAGTGATAAGGACATGACCGTGTTTCTGGACGCGGCAAACCGTCTGGCAAATGTAATGCTGACAGTTGCGCCAGAGAATGTGCGTGATGATCAGATCACACAATTGTCCAAGGCGGGGGTGGTGGTATCGCTGGGCCATACGAACGCCAGCTTTGATCGTTGCATGGCGGCTTTTGACGCTGGCGCGCGCTGTGCCACGCATCTCTTTAACGCGATGAGCCAGCTTGGCAGCCGCGAACCGGGCCTGGTGGGTGCTGCGCTGACACACCCCGAAGTCCATGCGGGACTAATTGCTGATGCCATTCACGTTCACCCAGCCACAATCCGCACCGCGCTGGCAGCAAAACAGGGACCGGGGCAAATATTTCTAGTGACCGATGCCATGGCAACAGGTGGTTGTGATATTCAAAGTTTTTGCTTGAATGGGCGTGAAATACGGCGCGAGGATGGGCGGCTGACTTTGGAAGATGGGACATTGGCCGGGGCGGATCTGGAATTTGGCCAAGCAATGTCTGTACTGGTGGATCAAGTAGGAACCCCCGCAAAAGACGCCATTGCGATGGCGACATCTATTCCCGCACATCTGCTGCGCGATGATATGGGGTTTGGGCGCCTTGGCGCGTCGATTGAGGGCATCCAGTATATTGATTTGAAAGCACGAGAAACCTGCGCGATCTCTGCGGTGCTGATCCAGGACTGACCTTGTGAGGCTATTAGCGCCATCCAGACAGATCATCAAGGTTGTTGAAAAATGGATCGCTTTCGCGCATGCCTAGCGGGCACAAGCACGGCATGATCTGGATCGGAAGTACGCAATGAAGTCGAAACCCAAAGCCGATGGCTCTACCGATGATCTCGCTGCGCGGGCAGGGTGGATGTATTATCTCGCGGGTATGACCCAAGGCCAGATTGCCGAAGAATTGGATCTGTCGCGCCAACGTGCCCAACGTCTGGTGGCGCGTGCCGCCGCGGATGGGCTGGTACATGTGCGCCTTGATCACCCGATCGCGGCATGCCTGAATATGGAAAGCGCGCTTAAGGAAAAGTTCGGACTTCAATTCGCCCGGGTTGCCCCGTCGTTTTCTAACGGTTCAGATTCGTTTCGATCCGTCGCCGCCGTTGCTGCGGGCGAAGTTGAACGGGTGCTGCTTCAAGAACCTGATCTGGTGATGGCCATTGGTACAGGGCGTACATTGCGCGCCGTTGCCACCGAAATGACCGACCTTGATTGTCCCGGACATAGCTTGGTGTCGCTGATCGGGAACTCCAACTTTGATGGGTCGGCTTCTTTCTATGAGGTGATCCAGCGGTTCGCAGAAAAAGTTGGCGCGCGATACTATCCCATGCCGCTGCCCGTGATGGCCAAAGACAATGCTGAGCGCGATTTTTATCGCAACTTGCCACATGTGGCGCGGGTCCGCGAACGGGCCGAGAACTGCGATGTCACTTTGGTCGGTATTGGTGAGGTAGGGCGCGACGCGCCACTTGTTATCGACGGCTTTATGTCGAGCACTGAGATGAGTGAATTGGTCAATGACGGTGCCGTAGGTGAGATTGCCGGATGGGCCTTCGATTCGAACGGGAAATACCTAAAAGAGGGTGCAAATGACCTCGTTAACGGTGTGCGTGTTGACCCATCAGATAACCCGATTATCTGTATTGCAGTCGGGCAAGCGAAACATGCGGGATTGTTGGCGGCGTTAAAAGGCAAGCTAATCAACTGTTTGATCACAGACGAGGCCTGCGCAGAGTTTCTTCTGCGCGAAATCTGACGTTCCAATAGCTACATTTCTAGCAAACCTGTTGACAAGTGAATGCATTTTGGTGAGTAATTGTTTATGAAGTGGGCAAAAGCCCATTCACTTTGGGAGGAAACCATGAAGAATTCACTACGCGCCCTTATGGGTGCAACCTTTTTGTGTGCGTCGACAGGCGTTGCATTTGCGGATGGGCATTCTAAGACGATCACCATCGCGACTGTGAACAACGGC
>JBARCK010000068.1:0-1618 GCA_049794015.1 Sulfitobacter sp.
ACGCCAGCACAGACCGAACGGGTTCACCAGAACCGATCCGTTCGGGCTCGCCACGTAACTGCCATTGGGTAGCTCGATTTCCTGAGCGACCAAAGCAGTCGTGGTTCCCGAGGCGAATACGGCTGCAGCAACCAAAGTTGCTAGTTTGACCGGTTTATTCATGTTTCTCCTCATGGAAAGGGAATCCGAGTAGAGCTTACCTAGCGGCAGTCCAGAGTCCGCGATGTCTGTATTCGGATGTTTTATTAGTGACCTACATCACTGATTTCATTCTGCCACACCGGTATCCGGGCGACCACGCTGGAAACAGCCGCCGACCCTGAGGAATCGACCATCTGTTGCCGGTGCACAACATGATTTCCCGCGACGAAAACATCTGTCACATCGCTACCCCGAGCGGCGTAGATAAGTTGGGAGATCGGATCGTAAACCGGCTGCAGTCTTGGCGAGTCGAGTGCAATCATGACCAGATCAGCTTGTTTTCCGGCCTCGATCGAGCCAAGTTCATGATCTCGGCCAAGTGCAATGGCGCCGCCGAGTGTCATTGCACGTAGCGCCTGGTGCGCATTAAATGCCGCTGCGTTCTGAGTCGAGCCTTTTGCAATCAGTGCCGCTGTTCGGGTTTCCTGTAACAAATCCAACTGATTGTTGCTTGCGGAACCATCGGTCCCAATGCCGAAATTGACGTTGGAATCCAACAGATCGGCGATGGGCGCGACTCCGCTACCGAGTTTGAGGTTCGAATGCGGGCAATGGGCGACTGAAACCTTATGCCTCGCAAAGAGCTCAATTTCTTGCTCATTGAGGTGAACTGAATGCACTGCAATCAGGTGCGGGCCCAGCAAACCCAGGCGATCCAGGCGGGCGATAGGCCTTTCACCGTGCTTGGCGAGCGCGTCTTCCACTTCAAATGCAGTCTCATGGACATGCAGATGGATTGGTAGCTGCAGCTCCTCGGACAAAGCTCTGACTTTGGTAAATGACTCGTCCGACACCGTGTAGGGTGCATGGGGTGAGACGGTAAATGAAATGAGGGGGTCATCCCGCAACTCATCGCGCAGCTTTGCGCCTTTCCTGAGATAGTCGTCTGGACCAGTGCCGTAGGGTGACGGAAAGTCGATCATCATGATGCCAAGGCTTGCCCGCATCCCCAGTGCGTGGGCGGCTCGAGCCGAGGCTTCGGGGAAGAAATACATATCGTTGACCAGCGTGGTGCCGCCAAGCAGCATTTCATGCATGCCCAACAGGGCGCCGTCATGGACGAATCGATCCGAGACGCAGCGGCCCTCGGCGGGCCAGATCCGATCATTTAGCCAGCTATGCAAGCCGAGGTCGTCGGCATAGCCACGTAATAAGGTCATGGCGCAGTGAGCGTGCAGGTTGATAAATCCGGGCGTTAGGAGGTGGCCAGGACGATCTAGTCGGGTGACGTTGGGAAACCGAGCCATGGCCTGCTCAACGGGCAAAATCTCGCCGATCTTGCCGTCCGTCGTGATCGCAACCGCATGCTTGGTCAGTACGCCGCTCTGGCCTTCCCGGTCCGCACCGGGTGCCACTGTTGCGATCCATTCGGGGCAAAGCAGCAATTTAGTGTCAGACATAGTCAGGCTCTGGTTGG
>JBARCK010000069.1:0-19233 GCA_049794015.1 Sulfitobacter sp.
GCTCTGACGATAGTGCTGATGACATGAAACATCCTCCCAATAGGGATGAATCACAAATCAAACCCGATGGGAATCCCGCGATTCAGGTTTCAAGCTCGCCGCTTTAAGGCCAAAAAGAGAGCTTTTCGTGGCTTAGATCGTTTGGTCGTAGTCGCCCACGCCGGGCTCGGTGCGGATCACAGCATCAAGTTCGGCAAAGATCGCGCGCATCTCCGCTTCAGATTCTGAGCTTTCACAGACCACCACCAAATTGGGTGTGTTAGATGAGGCGCGCACCAAACCCCAGCTGCCGTTGTCGAGGATCACGCGCGCGCCGTTGACGGTCACGATCTCTTTGACTGGGCGGCCTGCCAATTCTGTGAGATCGGACAATTTTTTTACAATCCGGTCGAGTATGCCATATTTTTCAGTATCCGATGCATAGGGTGACATTGTCGGCGTGGCCCAAGTTTGGGGCAGGGCACGGCGCAGGTCAGACATGCTTTTGTCCGGGTTCCGGTCCATCAATTTGCAGATTTCTACGGCGACGCGCATGCCGCAGTCATAGCCGCGCCCGATGGGTTCAGCGAGGAAGTAGTGACCGGATTTCTCAAAACCTGCCAACGCGCCCAATTCTTTTACGCGCCGTTTCATGTGGCTGTGGCCGGTTTTCCAGTAGTCTGCTTTGATGTCGTGCTTTTTTAGTTCTGGATCAGAGGCATAAAGCCCGGTAGATTTCACGTCTGCAATAAATGTGCTGCCGGGATAAAGTTTGGCAAGGTCGCGGGCCATGATCACGCCGACTTTGTCTGCAAAAATCTCTTCGCCCTCATCATCGACCACACCGCAACGGTCGCCGTCGCCATCAAAGCCAAGGGCGAAATCAGCACCTGATGCTGTGACGGATGCTGACATGTCATGCAGCATTTCCATGGCTTCTGGGTTTGGGTTGTAGTGGGGAAAGGTGTAATCAAGTTCATTGTGGCTATCGACCACTTCAACGCCGAGGCGCTTGAACAGTTCTGGTGCAAAGGCTGAGGCCGTGCCGTTGCCCGTTGCGCAGACTACTTTGAGTTTGCGGGTCATTTTGAAATCCCCAACGAGGTCGTCAAGATAGGCCTCGCGCACGCCTTGGACGAATTCATATTTCCCGCCATCGCGCGGTTGGCCTTTGCCGTTTAGGACAATGTCGCGTAGTTCGGACATTTCATCAGGGCCGTGAGTGAGGGGGCGTTCAAAGCCCATTTTTACACCTGTCCAGCCGTTTGGATTGTGGCTGGCTGTGACCATGGCCACGGCGGGCGCATCCAGATGGAACTGCGCGAAATAGGCCATGGGGGATAGGGCGGGACCAATGTCTTTGACGTGGATACCAGCCTGCATCAGGCCCAACATCAACGCGTTTTTGATCGACAGCGAATAGTCGCGGTAGTCGTTGCCAACGGCAATCACGGGTTCAATGCCACGGTTCTGCATCTGCGTACCAAGGCCAAGGCCAAGGGCGGTGATGCCGGGCAGGTTGATGTCGTCGGGGTATTTCCAGCGTGCGTCATATTCGCGAAACCCGGTGGGTGTGATCATCGCATCACGCAAGAATTCCCAAGTGTTTTGGGTCACGGAAGAGGCCGGTTTTGTCACGTGGAATACTCGCAGGTTGGGGAAATCAGAATGTCAGAGGATGCGCTTTGGCGATTTGGTCGAACTGCATCAGCGTTTTGATCAGGGCTGGCATATGATCGAGATAGATCATGTTGGGACCATCTGAGGGCGCAGTGTCGGGGTCTTCATGGGTTTCCATGAACAGTGCAGCCACACCAATGGCCGTGGCGGCGCGCGCCATGACGGGCGCAAATTCGCGCTGGCCGCCAGAAGATCCACCTTTGCCGCCCGGTTGTGCAACAGAATGGGTTGCGTCCATGACCACAGGATATCCAGTTTGCGCCATTTGCGGCAGGCTGCGCATGTCTGCCACAAGCGTGTTGTACCCAAAGGATGTACCGCGTTCGGTCAGCAAGATGCGTTTGTTGCCCGTGCTTTCGATCTTGGTAACAATGTTACCCATCTCCCAAGGGGCGAGCCATTGACCCTTTTTCACGTTGACAACTTTGCCTGTGTTGCCCGCGGCCAAAAGCATGTCGGTCTGGCGGCACAGGAATGCAGGGATTTGCAAGATGTCCACGGCATCGGCTGCAATCGCGCATTGTTCTTCGGTATGCACGTCAGTCAGTACGGGCACGCCGTTCGCCTTGCCAATCGATTGCAGAATCTTCAGACCTTCATCGATGCCAAGGCCGCGCTTGCCTGCCAACGACGTACGGTTGGCCTTGTCATAGCTGGCTTTGAACACATATTGCGCGCCTGCGGCTTCGCAGGCTTCTTTCATGACGCCTGCGATCATCTGGGCGTGATCGGCGCTTTCCAACTGGCAGGGGCCAGCGATCACGGTGAGCGGGCGGTCATTGCCGATGATCACATCGCCGATTGTAACTTGGGTCATGAGGTTACCTGTTCTCTGAGGATCGACGCGGTGAGCGACAACATCAGATAGATGCCTGCAAAGATCAAGAAAGCCAAGATCGTGTTTTCAAACTTGCGCGGATAGGTCGCTTCTTGGGGGGCGACAGGGTTCACGGCAACTGTCAGATAACGCACTTGGCGGCTGGCTTCGTTACGGGCCGCTTCCATGCCGGTCAGCGCCAGTTGCAGATTGGTGTCAGCAGCCACTAGATCGGCCTGCGCCAATTGCATGGTGACGGCTTTCTTTGCCAGGGAATTTTCGCCAATCGTGGCTGAATTCAGCTTGTCGTTCAGTTTGTCGAGTTGTTCATTCAGGCGGCGTACATCGCCTTGGGCACCGTCAACTTTGGCACGGTTGGGGCGCGTGTTGTCGAGAAGGGCAGCCAATGCCAGTTCCTTTTCAATCAGCAACCCTTCATAGGTCGTAATCTGGGTGCGGATCGCAATGATTTCCGCCTCTGGATCGACGCCGTTGGTGACTTGCATTGTGATCAACGCTTCTTGGGCTTCGCGGCGCTTGCGTTGCGCGGTCTCAAGGCCGGCAATGGCATCACTCATCCCATCCTCGCGTTTCTGTTTGGACAGATTGTTGATCCGCTCTTCGGCATAGGCCAGGAGACTGCCAGAAAAGTCCGCCGAAATCTGTGGATCAGCGGCGATCACTTCCATGCGGATCACGCCTTCGGTTGGATCATACCCGATTTTGACGTTTTTCTTATAGGTTTTATAGGCTTCTTCGTTGGTCGGGTTGGAGGCCAAACGTTGAATCGGGTCAATATCAGGATCTGAAAAATGCGCCTTGAAGCCTTCATCCGCATCAAGACGCAGCATCGCGTCTTTGGATTGCAGATAGGCTTGAGTGGCGATGCTGTCGGCGCTGTTGGCAAATTGTGTGGGCAAAAGGCCGCCAAACGGGCTTGTGCTGGCCCCTTCGCTTTGGATGATCAGGAATTGGCTTTTGGTGGCGTACATCGGCGTTGCCATATTGTAGAAATAATAGCCCGCGATGAAGGTTGGCAGCATCACAAAGAATGCCAGCCGGACCATGAGAAGGCCCATTTTTTTGCGACGGCGGCGTGAAATGTCGCGTTGAATTTCGCCGATTTCGCGTTGGCGACGTTCTGCGGGGGACACCTCGGTAGAGGGAAGTTTATTCCCACCCGCAGGAACGGTTTGGGGCAATTGCACACGGCCTTGTGCGCCTGCACCACCCGTTTGGGCGGGAAGGTTTGCCATGGCGTCACCGGGACTGCCGTCGCGCTGTTCACCGCCAGCTTGGGGGACAACCAGTTCCAGCATGTTGGACCGTTGGAAAGGGTCTATACCCTTAGCGCGCAGCAGGCGCACCGCATCAAAATCAGATGTGGGGGCGAGGTCGTGCTTTTGTGCGACGCGGCGCGCCATGCGCAATTGACGCCCTGTCAGGCCTTCACGGCGGATCGTGTCCATGTCTGTTTCGCCAGCCACCTCAACAGCAGATGACACTTCGCCAGCCCGTGCGGTATTTTGCTCGGGCGGCGGCGGTGATGCAACGGGTGTTGGGCGCGCGGGCTGGGCACTGCTGGGGGCGGCGCTGGCGGGGGCAGCACTTGAGGTGGAGGTGGATGTGGTCGGCGTGCTCCGCTTGATGCGGAACTTTCTAGCCTTGGGTTTCGTAGTCATACAACTGTTTCGCTTCTTCCAAGGTTTCAAACATATGCAGTTGGCCATCCAGTAAAACGGCGGCGGAACGTGCAAATTTCTCAAGGGTTTGTGCCTGATGGGACACAATTATGATCGTCGTGGTGCGCAAGCGTTCTTGCAGGATTTCACCCGCCTTGCGGTTAAATTCAACGTCTGTTGTAGCGGGCATGCCTTCGTCGATCAGATACATATCAAAATCAAGCGCCAGCATCAGCGCAAATGAAAACCGTGCGCGCATACCAGCAGAATAAGTGCCCAGCGGTTGGTCAAAATATTCGCCCAAGTTGCACAGCCAGCGACAAAAACTTTCGACATAGTCAGGATCAAGACCATAGAGCCGCGCAATATAGCGGGCGTTTTCCATCGCGGATACTTTGCCGACCACACCGCCCATAAACCCCAGGGGGAATGAGATGTTGCACCCACGTCTTATATCACCTTCGTCAGGTTTTTCCAAACCTGCCATCATGTTGATCAAAGTGGTTTTGCCAGTGCCGTTTGGTGCAAGAATACCAAGAGAATTACCCAGCTCCACGCGAAACGACACCCGGTCAAGGATTACCTTGTGCTGGGTTCCGGTCCAAAAGGACTTGGATACATTTTCAAATTCCAGCATTCCCTGCTCCGGTTTGTGCTGTGCGGTGGTGCCTCGCCCTCTTTAGCAGAGGTGTATTAAGGTTCTATTCACCGAATTTGACCATATTATGTCCTAACTGGAAACAAATGTACAACGCTGCTGCGGGTAGAGGGCTTGGGTCGCTTAAATCTGTGTGTGAAATACTGTAAAAACTGAAAAATCAGCGCCTGAGCGCTGATATAATAGTATTTATTTTCGTCTAAAGGTATCTGTCATGCTTGCTTTTTGGTTCATCCGTTAGGCGATTGATTGCCAGATCAGCCCGGCAATCACAGCACCCGTCATCGCAAATCCAAGGTAGGCGGCAAAGATGCGTGGCTTTACCAACGCCCAAACTGCGATGGCAGCAGGGATACAGCTGACGCCACCTGCGATGACAAATGACATTGCGGCACCTTGGGTCATGCCTTGTGCCAGCAGCGCGTCCACCAGCGGCACGGCAGCATAGCCGTTCAGATAGGCAGGTGCGCCGACCAATGCGCCAAGCAGGATTGGCATGATGCCCTCACCGCCCAGCACACCCGCGATCATGTCTGCGGGAATGTAATGCAACATCAAGGCTTCAATCACATAAGCGAGCGTTAACCATTTGGTTAGAAACAAGGCGTTCTCGATGGCGGTTTCATTGAACACCGCGCGGCGCGGTGCATCGTTCCAAAATTTCCAGACAGGGTGACCTGAAAACGGTTTTTTCACGCCACAACATCCCCCTACAGCGGGACGTTCACGCAAAGGATCAGCAAAGAGAGGGGTGTTGGCAGCCATCATTACGCCAAACCCACCGAACATGCCAAGGCCGACAGCGGCCAAAGTTTTGGCCAGCGCAAAGTCGAAACCCAGCGTGCCAGAGGTGATTGCAAACATCGCCGGGTCCATCAAAGGTGAGGCGAGCCAGAACGCCATGACCGCGCCCAATGGTGCGCCGACGGCCAAGAGTGCGGCGATAAACGGGATGACTTCGCAGGAACAGAATGGCGATAACCCACCCAAGAGCGCTGCCATCACAACCATACGGGCTGGATTGCCTTCAAACGCACGCGCCAACAGTGTTTCGGCACCGCTGGCCTTGAGGTAGGCGACGGCCAACACCGCAAAGGCGATAAACGGTGCAGTGCCTGCCAATGCCTGTCCTGTGAAAATCACAGTTGGTACAAATTGTGCGGGGTCAAATATCGCCACCGCAACGAGCAAGAACACTGCTGCCCCCCAAGCACCGCCAAATTTCCAGCGGCGTGGTGACCAAAGAGAATTGTTTTGATGTGTATCTGTATCAGCCATGGGTGTGGTCCTCGCAGGGTGTATTTGCGTCCGCGCAACATTCGGTGAGCAGAAAATGCGCTAGCGCTTGAATTTCCTCATAGGCAACGGCGGCACAGATGGTGCTGCGGCCTTGGCGTTCTTGTTTAAGCAGGCCCGTTGCAGCCAATAATTTGAGGTGATGGGTAAGCGTTGATCCGGTCACACCAGTGCGTTCTCCGAGGTCGCCAATGCTTAACCCGTCGGGGCCAGCACGTACCAAGGTGCGCAGGACGGACAGACGCTGTTCTGATCCGAGGGCCGCAAAACTGGCGGCAGCAAGGGTGAGGGGCGGGGTGTTGGGTGATTCTTTTTTCATATTTCTAGAAATATAGAAATATTAAAGTGGCGCAAGTTATATTTCGCTAATTATCGAAATGAATGGGCGTGACCAATTGCGTGAAATGTTAGCTTTACTCAGAATTTTTGAAAAACGGGGGCTCTGCCCCCGAACCCCCGGGAATATTTAAGGCCAAAAAGAAGGGTTTGGGGTTCGGTAACGCGGCTTTCGGAGCTATGTGAGAAGATATGAAAGATATGCGTGAAAAATTGGTGGCGTGTACGATATGTACCTCGCGCTTTGCCGCGACGGCCACAAAACATGTGCCAAGACCAATTGTGTGGTTCGCACCGGGCGCGCGGTTGTTGATTGCAGGGCAAGCACCGGGAATGCGTGTGCACAAATCTGGCAAACCGTTTGATGACCCATCTGGTGTGCGGTTGCGCGACTGGTTGGGGCTGGATGAGGCGCAATTTTATGATCAATCCAAGGTCGCGATTGTGCCGATGGCGTTTTGTTTTCCCGGTTACACCGCAAAAGGCAGCGACCTGCCGCCGCCGCCGATCTGTGCCAAGACATGGCGTGCAGATGCTTTGACGATGTTGCCTGACGTGCACTTGAAAATACTGATTGGTGGGCATGCGATGAAATATCACCTCCCGGGTTTTAGTAAGGTTGGGGATGCTGTGGCAGGATGGCGCGACCATCCGCCCGGCGTCTTTGCCTTGCCACATCCGTCCTGGCGCAATACCGGGTGGTTAAAGAAAAATCCGTGGTTTGAAGCAAAGGTTTTGCCAAAACTGCGGGCCGCTGTTGCCGAGGTGATGCATGACTGAATTAACGCCCCTAGACCAAGCCCACGCCGCAATGATGGCCGCGCCTGATGATGATGCGGCACGGTTGCGGTTTTATGAACGTATTGCTGATGTAGAATTGTTTTTGTTGCTTGAGGCGGAACCTGTTGAGGATCAAATCAGCCCTGTCCTGTTGCATGATGAATATGTGATTGTGTTTGATCGATCTGCGCGTTTGGCGGCCTATGTCGGGCAAGCGGCCCCTTATGTGGCTTTGTCGGGGCGGGCAATTGCCGGGATGCTTGAGGGCCAACCGTTGGGGATGGCGGTGAATATTGGCGTGGCCCCATCCGAAATCCTGCTTCCTGATACATCAATGACATGGTTGCGCGAAACCTTGGCGCACGCGGCAGGTGAAGTTGAAGCAAAGATTGAACAGGTCTTGCCGCCCAAAGGTCTGCCCGAAACTTTGGTTGCTGCAATTGATGCCAAACTGGCAACGGCGACGGGCATGGCGGCAATGGCATGGTTGGTCGCCGTCGAATATTCAGGGGGTGGTCGCGGGCACCTACTGGCCTTTGTTGGCGCTATCCCACGGGCGCAGGATGCACTGGTGCGCGCAGCCTCAGAAGCCCTCACGTTTTCGGGGATCGAAGCGGGGGCGATGGATGTTGGATTTTTTGAACCCGGTGATCCAACGGTGGCCAAATTGGCCAAGGTCGGCCTGAGATTTGATCTGCCACAAACTGAAGGTCTGCAACATACACCTCGGATGCCACCCGGAAGTGACCCAGCAAAACCACCGATATTGAAATAATTGATCGAATTCTGGGGCGCATCTTCACCTGTCCCTCACATCGGCGCGAGGTCACGGGGTCGTGGGGTGCAATGTGTAAAGACGCTGTCTAACTTGATCGCAAGATAGACAAAACCAACGGACAAGGAGCCCGACTATGAACCGTCTTACCTTTACCATTGCTGCCGCTGCAACCGCGCTGACCTTTGCCAGCCAAGCCATTGCTGGGGATCAATATGTTGACGAAACAGGCTTTGCCGCATCTGGCTATGATGTGGTGGCCTACTTTGATCTGGCGCAAAACCCCGTGGGTCAATCCCAGCCAAATGGCGTGCCGGGCAGCAAGGCGATCACTGCTGAATACAATGGTGCGACATTTGCGTTTTCTAGCGCTGAAAACAAAGCAAAGTTCGAAGCCGCACCAGAAAAATTTGCACCACAATATGACGGTCACTGCGCCTATGGTGTGTCCAAGGGCGGCAAGGTGCCGGGCAATCCGAACCTCTGGCGCGTCATTGACGACAAACTTTATCTGAACATCACCAAGAACGTCGTGGGTTTCTGGGAAGAGGACATTCCGGGCAACCTTAGCTTGGCGGAAAACAACTGGGCGTCCATCGAACCAAAGCCAGGCTCAACAGCAACCATTCCGCAGTTCACCAGCACTGCACCGAACAACTAAGGTGTCCTCCGGTTCCCCTCAACCGGATCACCGCACATCCTCGTCGCGCATTGCGCGGCGGGGTTTGTTGTTTGGCGGTGCAGCCGTATTGACTGCTGGCGCAGTGGGCATTGGGCGGTGGTATATTTTGCAGGCTAATGTTGGTGATGGTACGTTAAGTGCCCCGGATGCTGACAAAGCAGTGAGCACAGGTGCGCTTGTTCTGGTTGATATCCGCAGACCCGATGAATGGGCAGACACCGGGCTTCCCAAAGGGGCAGTGCCAATTGACATGCGACGTGATGATTTCCCCCAAGCATTGCTTGCGGCGCTGGGCGGTGACAAAGATTACCCCGTTGCGCTGATCTGTGCGCGTGGTGTGCGTTCATCGCGTATTTCCGCCCGGTTAAGCGAGGCCGGATTTACGAAAGTTTTGGATGTGTCCGAGGGCATGTTGGGGTCGCGTGCTGGGCCGGGGTGGTTGGCGCGGGGATTACCCGTCACTCAGCCTTAGTTCATTATTCCGCTGGGATTTTAGGGCTTTGTGTCAATTTCCCTTTTAACTGCGCACGCTCTGCGCGGGCCCGCGTCACAATACTTGGCTCACGCAAGGTATGTGGGCTGTCCATGCGCAAACCTTCGGGGGCGCGACGGGCAATGTTGAGGGCGGAAAGGGCGGATAGTGGCACCGCCAAAACGAGGCTGAATACAATCGGGATCAGCCAATAAGAGATGAGCCCGGCAAGTAGGCCCGAAAGCAACAACAGGCCAAAAAGCGTTTCAACCCAATGAAATTTCACAAGCATCCAAAGTGGATAGCCTTGAGCATCGCGTTGTTGCGGGGCCCAGGGTTCAGAATGGGAGAAAAGGGCTCGCAGAACTGCCTTTGTTTGCTGGATCATTAGAATCGGCGCATAGGCAATCGATAGGACGACCTCGATCACAAATGCGGTCAGGAACGCGGTGCGGCCCCCAAACACGCGCGTTGCCTTGGGATAGACGGCGATGATGCCAGCGCCTGCGATTTTGGGCGTCAGCAACATCGCGTACATGATCACCAGAAACGCCGCTGAATCGATATGGCTCATGGCAGGGGGCCAATCGGGGAAGAATGGGTTGGCCTCGTTGAAATAACGGATCACGTTGGTTTCTGCGTCTTTGCCGAGCAACGACCAGACGATCAATAAAATGAACCAAGCGGGCGACAACAGATAGCTGACCGCGCCGTGAAATAGGTGAAACCGCGAGACCGGGTGCAGGCCCGCGGTGCCCAGCAGCCGCAGGTGTTGCAAATTACCGCGACACCAACGGCGGTCGCGCAACACATAATCCACCAGCGTGCCGGGGGTTTCCTCAAAGCTGCCAGAGACTCGCGGCAAGAAACGCACACGCCATCCGGCACGGCGTAGCAATCCCGCTTCGACAAAGTCATGGCTCAGGATCAGATCATCACGACCGCCACCTGTCAGATGGGGCAGGCCCGCGCTTTCGGCAAAGGCACGTGTGCGGATGATTGCATTGTGACCCCAATAGTTGCCTTCGTGACGTGCCCAAAGGGCCAGTCCCTCTGCCAGCAACCAGCCATAGGCAATGTTGGAAAACTGTTGCAGACGGGCAAAGAGCGTGTCAGCGCCAATCAGCATCGGAAAGGTTTGGATCAATCCTGCATCCGGATCAGCGCTTAATTCAGACGCCAGCCGATCAATCGCACGACCCGCCATCAGGCTGTCCGCATCAAGCACAACCATGCCTTCATAGGCCGCACCCCAGCCAGTGATCCAATTCAACAGGTTTCCGACTTTTTTGTCGGTGTTATCCGCGCGGCGACGATAATGCACGTCAAAGCCATTGGGGGCTTGCGCGCGCAATGTCTGAAATGCCTGCCATTCTTGTGCTGCAATCACATCGTCACGGGTGTCGGACAGCACAAACAGAGAATAGCGATGCGGCCCTTTGCGATGCGCCAAGTCATTTAACATCGCAGCTGCATTTCCAAATACATCCCAGGGCACTTCGTTATAGATCGGGACCAACAAGGCGACGTCGATGGGTTGAACATCTGTGGGGGCGCGGTCGTCCGCATCTTCACGCGCCAAAATGCCCGCGATGGCGACGCCAACGGTGCTGACAGATAGGGTGACCCAAACAAATGTGGCCCCAATCATGGTCAGCAAGGCCCATTCCAAGCCCGTCATACCACTGCCCGCAAGCCATCCATAAAGGCCATACAACAAAAGCGCAGTCCCAACCAAGGCAGGGCCAAACACCGCCAAGCGCCATCCCAACGAACGCTTGGGGGCGACGCTGTGTTGGCGGGCCACTGGGGTTTGCGACAGGTCCTGCGGCGTCATGCTCAAAGGGGCTGACGGGGGCATGTCTTGGGTGAGTGGCGCGTGGGGCGTCATGTGGCCGTCCACCGATAAAGCCAAACTTCGCTCAGCGGTTCACCATTCAGACGCAGTTGGGCGCGGAATTCGGCCAGCGTTGCGTCCTCGGGTGTGAAGGTAAAGGCAAGGCGCGGGCCGCCTGTTTCAGGGTTGCGTTGCAAGATACCGGGAGTGATTGAGCCTGCGTTGCTGCGCAAAGTGATCTCGACCTCTGACAGGTCCACAGGCACATCATCGCTATTTGCAAAATCAATGACGATGATCTGGCCACCTTCGGGACGACCACCCATTGCGGTGTTCAGAACCTTAACAGGCACATCTGCTGTCGCCGCAGTTGGGTCCGCACCCCAATGCAATGTGTATGACATCTGGTGCTCTGATCCGGCGGGCAGGACATCGGCGGGGCGCCAATAGGCGACGATGTTGTCGTAAATCTCTAGGTCCGCAGGAATTTCAACCAGCGTGACAGATCCACGTCCCCAACCTTCACCGGGCGTGATCCAAACGGCAGGGCGCTTGTGATACAGCGCCTCTAGATCGTTGTAGTCCGAATATTTACGCTTGCGTTGCATCAGACCAAAGCCACGCGGACTGTCATCGCCAAAAGCGCTTATTTGCAGCGACGTTGGGTTCGCCAGAGGCCGCCAGATCACTTCGCCCGCGCCATTGTGGATCAGCAAACCATCGCTGTCATGCACCGCTGGGCGGAAATCAGAAAACCGCTGACGCATGGTATCGTCAAACAGGAACATTGATGTCAGTGGCGCAATGCCAAGATGGCTGATCTCGTCGCGGGCAAAAATATGGGCTCTGACCTTCATTTCCAAGACAGCACCATGGGTGATGGTGAAACGAAACGCACCGGTGCACGAGGGACTGTCGAGCAGGGCATGTAGGACAATCGTGTCGCTGTCAGGATCAGGCGTTTCAAGCCAGAATGCGGTGAAGTCAGGGAATTCTTCACCCATCGGATCGCCAGTTTTCAGTGCCAAACCACGCGCGGACAACCCATATATTTCGCCCGTGCCAATGCCCCGGAAATAGCTGGCCCCTTGGAAAACGGCGTATTCCTGAAAAATGCGGGGCTTTTCCAGTTCGGCGCGCAGACGCAGACCTGAATAGCCCATGTTTTCATCAACTGTAGGATTTGGGAATTTGTCGGTGGTGTCAAACACGCCCATATCAAAGGTGATTGGACGGGCGATGCCATCTTTGACGACATTCAAGGCGACGGCCTGCGGGAAATAAAGACCGGCAGGAAACACATCAACCCGCTGTGGCTTGTCACTGCCTTCCCACAAGGCATTGCGCGCATCAAACCAGATTTTGCGATACTGATCATAGGTCAGATCACGCCAGCCTGCGGGGACTTCGGGGCGTGGCTTATAGGCTTCAGCGGCCATCGCGCGGGCGCGTTTGGCAACTGTGTCGCCGTCAAAGGGCGTTGCCTCTTGGCCAAGCGTCAGGCCCGGTTCTTGGGCGTGACCCGTGCGCGGCATAGCGGCAAGCGCGACAAGGGATGCGATAAATTCACGACGCAGCATCATGCACCTGCCTTTTTGCGCCAGGGCTGTGATTTGAACCAGCCCGCGCCATATGCGGTTGCGATCAAGAGTGTCGCGCCACCTAGGTTAACCAATAAAACCATGCCGATTTCACGCCCGGTTAGGTCCATCACAAATCCCATCACGCGCGCGGTGAACATCGACACCACAAACACGGCCAATGATTGCTGCCCGACCTTGAGGATGATGTTGACCAAGCCGCCCCATGCTGTGGCAAGCGCCCCAGTTCCGCGCGCCAACAGGTTCGCGCCTTTGTCACCCGCCAAGACCCACGCCAGATAGGCAAGGCTGAGGAAATGCAGAAAACGAAACAGGCCAAAATCAGATTTGTCGATCAGACCCTTGATGGCGATGCGCGCATCAATCACCGGGTTGCCTGCCTCTGTCACAAAGAACCAATCGCGCGCAACGGCGCGGATACCGATGCTGGACAATGGGATGTTGGCGATCACAACAAAGGCGGCGATGGCGATCAGCACGTTGGTTACGGGTGGTTTGGGCAGCCAGCCGCGCATGAAGGCAAAGCCGGTGAAAAAGATCAACTGCCAGCCAAAGGGATTGAAAAACCATGTGCGTTCTGACCACGGCTCAGCGGGGAGGGCTAAATGCAGATGACCCAAGCCTAGGTGTGTCATCAAAGCGTCCTGTGCCAGCACCCAAACCGCGATCACAAATGCAGCAACCAGCCCAAGGTGGACACGTGACAACGCCATGATCACCGGCATCAGGATCAACACCACCATATACATCGGCAGAATGTCGAAATAATTGGGTACATAGGTCAGCGTAACCAGCCCAACCAAGGGTACGGCAGGGTCTTCAAAGAACTTCCACAGGTTCAGCGACCCAATGTAGTTTTTATCATACCCACCGTAAAAATCGATACCAGCAAGCAGGGCTGCAATGGCCACAAAAAGCCCGATATGCGCCCAATAGACTTGCCACACGCGAAAACCCACGCGCGCTGATCCCAGACGCCAGCCCATTCGATCAAACGCGCCGCCAAAAGCAATGGCGCTGGCCATACCGGAACAGAACACAAATATCTCAGTCGCGTCAGAAAAACCCCAACGCGCAGGAATCCATGACGTTAAAAAGTTACCCGGCGTATGCGCGATCAAGATGATAAACATCGCAATGCCCCGAAAGAAATCGAGGCGCAGATCGCGCACGCGTGTCCCCGACTGCGCACCTAGGGCGGTGACAGGGCGGGACGGGATTGTGTTGGCATCGGCAAGGGTCATGGCCGCATTCATTCCATTATTTAACGAATTACTGAGCAGGAATGCTGCGTGCCTGTGACAAGCGGTCAAAACGTGTGGCTGTAAACCGGTCTTCATGTCCGGCGCGCAAGGCAAGTCGCTCTAGTAAAATGGTTTCAGTTGCGTCGAAATGGCCCGCGCGCAGCCCTGCGTCAATGGTCATACGTTCAAAGACATCGCGCTGGGCATGGCTACCCCCGATTGTCTGCATTTTTGGGCGGGCATCCGCTAGTTGTACAAAGGCGTCGCCATACCGCCCTTCGGCAAAAGCATTAAGACCCGCAAGGGCAGTGACACCCGGGTCCGCGACGCGTGATGCCATGTCGCCGGTCTGGCGGGCATCACGGGCGAAACGCGCGGTCATTTGTCGTTTCGCGTCACCTTTTTCAGCACCGGCCAAGGCCAACATGTAATGCAAGTCTGCAAAGACCAAACAACCATCCTCAACACGGTTTTCTGAGAATTCAGCAAGCTCTTCCCAACGGTTGCCTGCGTCAATGCCTTCAAGCTCAAGACGCATCAACAGAGATGTGGCATTGGATATGTCGCGGTAATCATCTGTCTTTTCTACACGGATTTGACTGTCATACAGTGCCAAAGCGACGTCTAGTTCGCCGCGATCCATGTGCAACAACGCTTTGTGCCACCAGACGTGGTAGCGAAAGTTATTCGATTGATCCCATGCGCTATTGTGGCTTTCAATCAATGCAATCCCAGCGTCTGGCTGGGCGCGCATGTCATGTACATGAGTGACAGCATGCAGCCCCCAGGCATCATCTGGCGCATGGATCAACCCTGTCAGGCCTGACTTTTCTGCCGCAGCATAGTCGCCAGTTTCTTCCAGCGAAAAGGCGTGACAGCCCATCACATAGCCGCGCAGCGGATGATCATCGCCGTGTGCAGGTAAAACGCGTTCGATTGAGGCGCGCATGCCGGCGGCGTCACCCAGAATGAACCGTATGGCGTGGCTTACCTTGGCTGACAGCGTATCGTTCGGATGCGCGGATAAAACGTCTTCGATTGCGGCGATGGCACCTGTTGGACTATCTGTAAGCCAGCGGTCCAGTGCAGTCAGCCAACCTTGTTCCCGCGACGTGATCGACCCTGCGGCACATGCGGCATGGGCCGCTGTGCGCGCATCCTCGGCCACCTGCCAAAGTTCAGAGCGCCCCATCATCAAAGAAAACAACCCGCGGGCTGCGTGGCCCATGACAAAATCTGGCTCAGCGCTCAATACTGCACCCAGGTGTTGAGGTGTTGTTGCTTGATGCGCCAAAAAGGCCCGGATCATATCGTTCCACGACGCAACTGCGGCGTCCGTTTTCAACGACAGAGGGGCGTTGCAGATATCATTTTTCATCATCATTACCTTTCGAGGTCACGCGTCTTGGGGAAAGCAATATCCGCAAATTGCCTTGCAATGAACGCCATGGCGGCGTGTCACACGGCAACGTGAAGCGCATTAGGGCAATCGTGAGGAAATGTGTCAAAAATTATGCTGTGTCGTAACGACATGGGCGGCTTTTTGCGCAAAATCAGTGTAGTAGCTGCCAATCAGGTGCTTTGTTTCGTGCCCCCGGGGCCCCATGTTTCAAGCACTTCTTTTGTGTCTTGCCCAAAATGCGGGGGTGGGCGCTCATACCGGATCGGTGTGGCTGATAACTTCAAGGGATTTCCCAAAAGGCGCAGCGCACCACTTTGAATGTCGGCGCGCGCAATATCAATCACCGCACCACGCGCCTGCGCCTGATCCGAGGTCAGCGCCTCTCCTACGGTATTGATGGGACCGCAAGGCACATTCACGGCATGCAGTTTGGCAAGCACTTCTTGCTTGGCGATTTTGCGCAGGGCAGGGCGGATGTGGTCCATCAAAGCAATGCGGTTGTCTATGCGCGTCTGATTGGTGGTGAAACGAGGGTCATCCGACAGCCCGGTTAGGCCAATCGCATCACAAAAGCGGGCAAACTGCGCATCATTTCCGACGGCCAATAAGAAATGCCCATCAGCACATTCAAACGTATCATAAGGCACGATGTTGGGATGCGCATTGCCGCGCCGCACAGGTTCTTGGCCGGAAGTCAGGAAATTGGTGCCCTCATTGACCAGCCACGCCATCTGGGCATCAACCAGTGACAGATCAATATGCTGTCCTTGGCCCGTTGCATCGCGGTGGCGCAAGGCAGCCAGAATACCGATGGTGGCGTACATGCCGCACATCACATCTGCGATGCCGACACCAACCTTGGTGGGCACGCCATCCGGGTCACCCGTAAGGGACATGATGCCCCCGAATCCTTGGGCCATTAAATCATACCCCGGCTGGCTGCGGTTTGGTCCGGTTTGCCCAAAGCCCGAGATTGAGCAATAGACCAGCGCCGAGTGTGCAGCACACAAGCTGGCGTGATCCAATCCGTATTTCTCCAGCCCACCGGGTTTGAAATTTTCAATCACCACATCCGCCCGCGCAGCCAAATGGCGCAACGTTGCTTGACCTTCGTCCGTGGCGATATCCACAGCGATTGAGCGTTTGTTGCGGTTTGCAGCCATGAAATACGCGGACAGGTCCGTACGGTTGCCGTCACTGTCCAAAGCGTAATTTGGCCCCCATCCGCGCGTATCATCGCCCCCGGTCAGTGGGTTTTCGACCTTGATGACCGTCGCACCCAAATCACCCAGCAATTGCGTGCAGGTAGGTCCGGCCAAGATGCGGCTTAGGTCGAGGACAAATAATCCGTCCAATGCGCCCTTTGGTGTGGTGTTAGAGTCGGCCATCATAGGCCCCGCGATCAATAACAGCGGCAATTACGGTGAAGGTGTCGGCATTCATCGCCTCGTTCAATGCACCTTCAAGCGCCTCGCGGCTGCGCACAGTCACGCCCGCACCGCCAAAGGCCACGCCCATCGCGGCAAAGTTATGCTGTGCAAAATCAACACCAAAGTTTGTAAGCTGGCGTTCGCGCTGTTTCTTTTCGATCAAGGCAAGGGAGGCATCCACAAAGACCACAAAGATCGGCGTGAGGTTCAGTTCCGCCGCCGTTGCCAATTCGCCCGCAACCATCAAGAACCCTGCGTCCCCAGAAAAGGACACGACAGTGCGTTCGGGAGAGGCCAGTTTTGCGCCAATCGCCATGGGCACGGCGCACCCCATGGTGCACAGGGCAGAGGATTGCATCAACGCGCGTGGTTCATAACATTCCCACATCTGGCTTAGCAAAATCCGGTGCGCACCACTGTCCGCCGATGCAATTGTATCGCGTGGCAATACCGTGCGGCAGGTGTCGATGATGGCAGCAGGGCCCCATGTTTCATGACTTGGAAAGGCATCGGCAAGGGCAGATTTGAGTTTGTAAATCTCACCGTCTGGCCATGTCTTAACCACGTCCAAACCATCGCTGAGCGCACGCAGGGTGGCAGCGCAATCAGTGATAAAATTCAATGAAGATTGGTGCATGTAATGGTGGTTCGGCGCGGCGGTGATGTCGATGACATTGTGGCTGTCCGGGGTCCAGACATCGCGCCATCCCGGGCGCATCTCAATCGGGTCATAACCGACACACAAGATCAGATCAGCGGATTGCACAAAGGGCACCAGATGCGTGTCGGCAAGTGGGGACAGGCCTGCGCCACCCAAGGCCAGCGCGTGATCCTCGGGCAACATGCCCTTGGCCTTATAGCTGGTGATAACCGGCACGTTATGATCTTCGGCAAATTCGATGATCGCGGCCTCAGCCCCTTGGTTCATCGCATCCACGCCGACAATCATCACGGGGCGTTGTGCTTTTTCTAACCAGCCCCGTGCGGTGTCGAGGTCAGGGCCAGCGGGGGCAGCAATAGACGCAAGCGCGCGCGGGGCAGGCACGGTCGCTGTGATTCGAGCATCAGCAACTGAAATCGGTATGTCGATGTGCACAGGGCCGGGCCGCCCTTCGGTGGCGATGGCCACGGCCTTGTCCGCAATAGTATGTGCGGCCCCAGCGTTCAGTGCAAAACTTGCCTTGGTAATGGGGCGAAACACAGCCTGCTGATCCACGACTTGATGAGTATATCGTGCAGCTTCATCCGCATCCATACACCCTGAAATGACGATCATCGGTACTTGATCTTGCAAAGCATTGGCGACGGTGTTGACGCCATTCAAGGTGCCGGGCCCAATGGTGCCTACCAAAATCGCAGGGGCATGGTCGCGGTGATGCACACCTTCTGCGATGAATCCGGCGGCATTTTCGTGTTTGGCCAGGACAAATTCGATGCCCGCTTTTTGCAGCGCGTCAATCACTGTCAGAACTTCACCACCCGGCATCCCAAACGCAGTCCGGCACCCGGCTGCATAAAGACGGCGGGCAAGAGCATCAGCGGCGCGGATGGTGTCGGACATGGGGTGACCTTTCGGGCATGTAAGCGTTACCCGCTAAAAATCACGCAACTGCGCTCAGCGCAACTCACTGTTGGGTGGGATTTGTTGCAGATTGGACGGCCAGAAAGGCAATAGATGTGGGTTTGATGTCATATGGCCACAGCAGGGGATAGCCCTTGAACCTTATTCTCTGAAAGCGTGATTAGCCTTTTTTATAACGTCAGCTTGTCTCGCTGGTCCATTGTATAGCTTTTCCAGTAGTAGGTTGATGATACTAATTCCCGCTACCATTTCATTTCTAGTCATGGCGATACGCTCATGAGCGCCGGCGTTTCCTTTCTCTCTTATTTTGTGCAGCAATGTTGCCTGAACGTCATCTACATATTCTTTTTTGTGAAGATCATCTATTTTCTTTTTAAGATCCCTGCCGGCGCACTCTGTATCCGTCACGATAAACTCGACGACCATTCTGAGCGCTACAGTAGCCAATTTGAGCTTGCTACCTGTGAGAGCATATAACATCTCTTCGATCAATTCATTCAAATCGCTTGGCGTGAAATCAGTATCAAAAGCGAAGTCAGCAGATGATGGCGCGGGATACTGATTCTCATCAGGAATCAGAAATGTGTTTCCTTCAGCATCATGATCAGATTGCTCGCTGAAATAAGACGCTGTTTCAAAACAAACTTCGTCGCAGGCACCGCATCTATAAAGTGAGAAATTCGTCCAGCCGTAAATTTGGCCGCGTTGATGATCATCATCCCACCGCCCCACGCACTGGGCCTCCAAGGTATGTATTGTTTGCCGCCTGCAATCATTGCATTGTAATCTCTTACGCTCATCAAGGTCGTTAATTCGTTTAAATGTGTTAAACAATTACTTCTCCTCATGGCGCATTTAAAGCGGCGAGCTTGAAACCTGAATCGCGGGATTCCCATCGGGTTTGATTTGTGATTCATCCCTATTGGGAGGATGTTTCATGTCATCAGCACTATCGTCAGAGCTGCGCACGCGGTTTCGTG
>JBARCK010000070.1:0-41081 GCA_049794015.1 Sulfitobacter sp.
TTCACGAAACCGCGTGCGCAGCTCTGACGATAGTGCTGATGACATGAAACATCCTCCCAATAGGGATGAATCACAAATCAAACCCGATGGGAATCCCGCGATTCAGGTTTCAAGCTCGCCGCTTTAGGGGTCACGATACTGCGCGCCTGCACATTGGCGCGGCTTAATGCCGTGGCAAGGCTATCCGAGGCGAACACAAGATCAATGCCCGCATCTTCAATAATAAACGCCGCTTCGCGCCCATGCAGCTTGGCGTTGATGGGCACCACGGCAGCCCCAGCCATCCAGATACCATAAAACACAATAAGATAATCTGGGACATTTTTCATAAAAATGCCGACGCGATCGCCGGGCTGAACACCCTGATCTTGCAACCACGCAGCAAGGCCGCGCGCACGTGCATCAAATGCGCGGTAATTCGCAACCAGTTCATGCCCATCAAAAAGTGCGGGCCGTTCAGGCGTGGCCGCTGCCCGCCGCGTCAACCATTGTGCAAGATTCATCTGGCTATTCCCCTTTTTCTGCGGCCCTAAGCGCCCTCAAACAGAGCGTTAGAACTGGCGGCTTTCCATGGCACGGCCCATGTCCTATAAGCGTGACAAACAGCAGCACAGGTTACAACAGTGTCTGCACACAATGGTTGAGGAAAATATGACAAAAAATACCCATGACGCAGATGTCGCCTTTATCCGAGCATTGGCTGAATTGCTCAATGAAAACGATCTGACCGAATTGCAAGTCAAACGTGATTACGCCGAAGATGACAGCCTGAACGTGCGCGTCAGCCGTAAACCCCCACAACAAATTGTTGCACCCCAACAGATGCAGGCCGCAGCCCCCGCCGTTATGGCCGCCGCTGCCCCAGCAACATCAAGCGCCCCAGCATCAGACGCTGCCGCAGACCCCGCAGATCACCCCGGTGCCGTGACCTCACCAATGGTTGGCACCGTCTATATGCAAGCCGAACCAAGCGCGCCTGCGTTCATCTCTGTTGGTGCCAAAGTGGCCGAAGGTGACACGTTGTTGATCGTTGAAGCAATGAAAACCATGAACCACATCCCCGCCCCGCGCGCGGGCACGATCAAGCGGATCATGGTGGGTGACGGCGACGCCGTAGAATTTGGTGCCCCCCTTGTGATCATTGAATAAGGCGGTTCACATGTTCAACAAAATCCTTGTCGCCAACCGGGGTGAAATCGCGCTTCGCGTCATTCGCGCCGCTCGTGAAATGGGCATTGGTTCCGTTGCGGTACATTCAACCGCAGACAGCGACGCAATGCATGTGCGCATGGCGGACGAATCCGTCTGCATTGGCCCGCCGTCTAGCCAGCAATCCTACCTCTCAATCCCCGCGATCATTGCTGCCTGCGAAATCACAGGTGCCGAGGCGATTCACCCGGGCTATGGCTTTCTGTCTGAAAACGCTGACTTTGTTCAGGTAATCGAAGATCATGGGCTGACGTTTATCGGCCCCACAGCTGAACACATCCGCATCATGGGCGATAAAATTTCGGCCAAGGACACCATGAAGAAACTCGGCGTGCCTTGCGTGCCCGGGTCCGAGGGCGGTGTTGCGACCCTAGAGGACGCCAAGAAAATTGGCGAAGATATGGGATATCCCGTCATCATCAAAGCCACAGCAGGCGGCGGCGGCAAGGGCATGAAAGTGGCCGAAACAGCCAAGGACATGGAAAAAGCATTCCAGACCGCACGTGCAGAGGGCAAATCCAACTTTGGCAATGACGAAGTTTACATTGAGAAATATCTGACCACCCCGCGCCACATCGAAATCCAAGTCTTTGGCGATGGCAAGGGGCGCGCGGTCCATCTGGGGGAGCGCGATTGTTCACTGCAACGCCGCCACCAAAAAGTATTCGAAGAAGCCCCCGGCCCCGCGATCAGCGAAGAAGAACGCGCGCGCATCGGTAAGGTGTGCGCGGATGCCATGGCCGATATCAAATATATTGGTGCCGGTACAATCGAATTTCTCTATGAAAAGGGTGAGTTCTATTTCATCGAAATGAACACACGGTTGCAGGTGGAACACCCTGTCACCGAAGGTATCTTTGGCGTCGATCTGGTGCGCGAACAAATCCGCGTTGCCGCCGGGTTGCCGATGGAATTCACCCAAGAGACCCTCAAGATCAACGGCCACGCCATCGAAGTGCGCCTGAATGCTGAGAAACTGCCGAACTTCCGCCCTTCACCCGGTCGGATCAGCCAATATCATGCGCCCGGTGGTTTGGGCGTGCGGATGGATTCAGCGCTTTATGATGGTTATTCGATCCCGCCCTATTACGACAGTCTGATTGGCAAGCTGATCGTGCATGGCCGTGACCGCCCCGAGGCACTTGCCCGTCTTGGTCGCGCCTTGGGCGAATTGATCATCGACGGAATCGACACCACAATTCCTCTGTTCCATGCCTTGTTGGCCGAAGAGGCCGTGCAAACGGGTGATTACAATATCCATTGGCTGGAACATTGGCTGGAAACCCATTTGGGCGATGCCTGAGAAACCATGTCCGAGCTGACGCCGGAACTGTTGCTTCACGGCTATTCCATTGGCATTTTTCCGATGGCCGAACACCGCGACGACCCAGATATTTTCTGGGTCGATCCGCGTCGTCGTGGCGTGATGCCTTTAGATGGGTTCCATCTGTCACGCTCACTGGCCAAAGCGATGCGGAAAACATCCTTTACGCTCAGCATCAACCGCGATTTTGCAGGCGTGGTTATGGGATGTGCTGACCGTGTGGACACATGGATAAATGCAGAAATATCACAACTTTACAGCGCTTTACATCATTCAGGCCATGCCCATTCACTCGAAGTGTGGGACGGCGAAGTGCTGGCAGGTGGGGTGTATGGTGTATCATTGGGCAGCGCATTTTTTGGCGAAAGCATGTTCTCGCGGCGCACCAATGCGTCCAAAATGGCGCTGGCGGCATTGGTTGATCGGTTGGGCCGCGCCGGGTTCACCTTGTTTGACACACAATTTCTAACCGAACATTTGGCATCCCTAGGCGCGATCGAAATCAGCCGCGCAGCCTATCATTCAAAATTATACCAGGCCAAAATGGGCTTTGGCCGTTTCACAGATCCGCCAGAAACCAACTTTCAGGATGTAATGCAGCGCATGACCCAAACGTCATAGCGCGAATGTTCCATCGCAGATAGCGCAGGCGCAGAGGCAATCATCCAGCCGGAAAAGATCGTGCCATCCTTGCCGCGCTCAGAAATTTCAAGCGCCGCATAGGCATTGCCTGACGGGTTGCCCGCCGGATAGCGGCAGTCAGACATCACAATCTGAAGGTTCCCCAATGACTTTGATTGGCCTGCCGTCATTTCAATGTCAATTGTCTGGCCAGAGGTCTTATCCAAGGCGCGCAGCACCCCACCCGTTGCAGACGTCACTTGTTGTGCTGCAACCGGGGCAGCCAGGAAGGGCAACAGTACCAAATACTTCCACATCGCATGTCTCCAAGCGGTTGGCCAAGATTTCACAAAAATCAGCTTAGCTGATTATTCCGGGGACCATGCCTCGTAATCGGAACGATCCGCTGGTTTTGCCTGGCGAATTGATCCAGAAGGCGCATAGGCCAGTGCTGTGCCAGTCAGGTTTTCCACGTGCGGTTTTTCCCAAGCCTTGTGTACCAACGGCTTGTCTGTCGGCGGCTCATCCCATGTGTGATGCATCCAGCCATGCCAATCGGGGCTGATCCGCGTGGCTTCCATTTCACCGTTGAAAATCACCCAGCGTTTGCTGTCATCGGCATTGCGATAATAGATGTTACCTTGATCATCCTCGCCCACCTTGGTGCCTTTGCGCCATGTGAAAAGCTGCGTGTTCAACGTCTGGCCATCCCACCAAGTGAGCGCCCGGGTAATTGTCTTGAGAATGCCCATCAAAGGTCTCCGCATTTGTTAGTTTGGTTATGCACCAAGGGCGGCGCGGCGTCCAGACCAGCCATGATGTGTTGCAGCAAAGACTCCCATGATTAAAAGTCGGTGCATTTCCCCTGCGAATGCACTTGGCCTGTTAACACGGCACCCTTAATGTTTCCAAAACGGAGACAATCATCATGGCAACCACACTAACGAAACCAACCCACGTGGCCGAATGTCACGGTGTCAAAGTCCCTGACAGCCCGATGATGACCCCAGAACGCGCTGAACGCATCAATGCAGCGCGTTATGAAGGGCAGGAAATCGCTGGTGCGCTGGAAGTGATCAAAGCCGGTGATCATGTTTTGGAAATGGGCGCTGGTTTGGGGCTTGTTGGCGCGATCACGGCCAAGAATGGCAACCCTGCCAAAGTCCTGTCGTTTGAGGCCAATCCAAACCTGATTGACCACATCAACGCGCTTTACGCCCTCAACGATCTTAGCGAAAAGATTGAAGTCCGTAACGAAGTGCTAATATCGGCACCCGATGCCCCTAAAACCATGCCTTTCCACATCCGCAATTCCTATCTTGGTTCCTCTCTGATTGACACAGACCGGCGCGCCACCACGCAGGTTGACGTGCCCACCGCAGATTACACCAAAGTCCACGCAGATTTTGCACCCAATGTTTTGCTGATGGACATTGAAGGCGGTGAACTTGAGTTTCTGCGCCATGCCTCTTTGGAAGGTGTGCGTGCCATCGTGATCGAATTCCATCCAGAGGCCTATGGCAAAGAAGGCATGCGCGAATGTAAATCCATTCTTGAGCGCGCAGGCTTTGCCAAAGTCGTGGGGCATTGCACGCGTCACGTCTGGACCTGCACATTTGATGCTGGATTGCGCCCCCCTGTTGCGGACAGCGGTTGGGCCACACAAAAGCAGACCTTGGAAAACGCAGTGATCGTGCCGCCAACCGAGCAAAATTTTGTCCAAGAGGCAGGCGTTTTGCATGCCGATGGCAGCTATTGCAGCTCTGGCGCCCTATGGCGCAATGGCCGTGCATTAACCGTGCAACCCAAAATGCCCGAGGGCGAACTTGCGACGCGCAAAGGCACCTGGATTTGGGGTGGGTTGCTGTGGATGCACTTTGGTCATTTTCTGGTCGAAAGCACCGCACGCCTTTGGGCCTTGGACAATTTGGATGAACCAATTGAAGGTGTACTTTTTGCGCCCAAACGCCCCCGCAACGGCAGCGAAGTCCTTGAATTTCAGCATGAATTCATGGGGTTGATGGCAGGCGATCCACAACTGGTCTGTCTTGACGCCCCAACCCGTGTGGAACGCTTGATCGTGCCCGGTCAGGGCTTTGGTTTGGGATCGATGATAGAAGGTACGCAAAATTATCGCGACGCCATCGCGCGCAACTTTGCCAAAAATATCAAGGCAGATGGACCTGACAAAATCTATATCAGCCGCAGTAAACTGCCTTCAGGGCGCGGTAATTTAATTGGCGAAGCAGAACTTGAAGCCCATCTGGAGGCGGATGGATACACAATTTTTCACCCAGAAAAGCACGACCTGACCAGCCAAATCACCACGTACAAAGCAGCACGGCACATCATTGCCGCTGAAGGATCTGCATTGCACCTGCTGGCCATGGTGGCGCAGGCCGATCAAGAGGTTGCTATCGTGGTGCGTCGCCCGTCCAGCGCGACAGAGCAGTTGGAAAAGCACCTGATGGCGTTTGCGGGGATCAAAGCCGTGACGCTCAGCCAACTCACACGGTCTTGGAAACCAAAAGGCCCCGCGAAATCACGCCTTTGGATGGGTGAACTCGACATGCCTGCCCTGCAAAAAGATTTGGCCGATGCGGGGTTCATCACGGCGGGCAAGACCAAGTGGAAATCGCTGGACCGCGATGATGTCAGCACGCGCTTGGGTGATGGGTTCGAAGAAGTCGCTTAAACAGCGGCAGGCTTGTAGGCCGTCACCTCAATCTCGATGCGAAACCGCGCATCGATCAATCCACATTCGATCATGGTCGCAGCGGGCGGGTTGTCGCCAAACGCCTTGGTCAGGATCGGCCAACAGGCGGGGAATTCGTCGCGGTCTTCTAACATGTAGGTCACGCGCACCACGTCGGACATTTGGCACCCGGCCTCTGACAGCGCCTTTTCAATGATCGCTAGGATGCCCCGGCATTGGGCGGCGGGGTCTTCTGTTTCCTCGCCTGTGTCAGGGTGTAATCCGCAAACCGTTCCTGAAACATGCACCCAATCACCCGCAACCACCGCGCGGCAATAGCCAATCTTTTCCTCAAATGCGCCGCCTGAATGGATCCGTTTTATGGTCATGATGTCGCCCCTTGTTCTTGCAGTAATTTCATTGGGATGCCCCCAAAAGAAAAGGGCGCGCCGACCGGCCCGCCCTTTTTAGTCTTAATGCCAAACACCGATACATCAGCTTGCCGTTGCAGGTTCTTTCTCTGCCTCGGCATGGATCATCAAAGGCGCAGCATCTGAATTCACCGCCTCTTCGTTCACCACAACTTCGGTCACGCTATCCATACCCGGCAGGTCGAACATTGTATTCAACAAGATGTCTTCGAGGATAGAACGCAGACCACGTGCGCCCGTCTTGCGCAGAATGGCGCGTTTCGCAATCGCCGCCAGCGCATCGTCGGTAAAGGTCAGTGTCGTATCTTCCAATTCGAACAGACGTTGGTACTGCTTAACCAAAGCGTTCTTAGGCTTGGTCAGGATGGTGACAAGCGCGTCTTCATCCAAGTCTTCCAATGTTGCAAGAACGGGCAAACGACCGACAAATTCTGGGATCAAACCAAACTTCAACAGGTCTTCCGGCTCAAGCTCGGTGAAAATCTCACCGATGCCGCGTGCATCTTTATCGCGCACGTCTGCACCAAAGCCCATCGCAGATCCCTTGCCACGTGCAGCAATGATCCGGTCAAGACCTGCAAAAGCACCGCCACAGATGAACAGGATATTGGTCGTGTCCACTTGGAGGAATTCCTGCTGTGGATGCTTGCGCCCGCCTTGTGGTGGAACAGAGGCAACCGTGCCTTCCATCAGCTTCAACAACGCCTGCTGAACGCCTTCACCCGATACGTCACGGGTGATCGATGGGTTTTCAGATTTACGCGTAATTTTATCTACTTCATCGATGTAAACGATGCCGCGTTGTGCGCGTTCAACATTATATTCGGAGGATTGCAGCAGCTTGAGGATGATGTTTTCGACATCTTCACCCACATAACCCGCCTCGGTCAGCGTGGTTGCATCGGCCATCGTGAACGGTACATCCAAAATTCGTGCCAGCGTTTGGGCCAGCAACGTCTTACCACACCCGGTTGGGCCGATCAGCAAAATGTTAGATTTCGCCAGTTCGATATCGCCACCCTTTTGGGCGTGATTCAGGCGCTTGTAGTGGTTATGCACCGCAACCGAGAGAACCTTTTTCGCATTGGCCTGCCCAATCACGTAATCATCCAAGACATCACAGATGTCTTTGGGCGTTGGCACGCCATCTGTCGCCTTAAGGCCCGATGCTTTGGTTTCTTCGCGGATGATGTCCATGCACAATTCAACGCATTCATCACAGATGAACACGGTGGGGCCCGCAATCAGTTTGCGCACCTCATGCTGGCTCTTGCCGCAAAAGCTGCAATAGAGGGTATTCTTGCTGTCACTGCCGGAAGTATTCGCCATTTTAACCCTTTCAGGTCATCGTTTAGAGTGCTGCCCATAAAGGACATTGCGATTTGGCCACAACCCTAGGCCACTGCCCCCGGCGCTACAATCGCAAAATCATCAGATTTTGATCACAGCGCCGGGATCAGGAATTACTTGTCCTTCTTGCCCTTTTCAGGTGCATCAGGATCATCCGCTTTGCCACGGCTTTCAACGATCTCATCGATCAAGCCCCAGTCTTTTGCCTCTTCGGGGGACATAAAGTTGTCCCGCTCAAGCGCGTCTTCGACTTTCTTCAAGGTTTGGCCCGTGTGTTTGACATAAATTTCGTTCAAACGTGTCTTAAGTTTTTGTGTTTCTTGGGCGTGGATCATGATGTCCGTTGCCTGCCCCTGATAGCCACCTGATGGCTGGTGTACCATCACCCGAGAGTTCGGCAGTGAGAAACGCATGCCCTTTTCACCCGCTTGCAACAACAGTGACCCCATGGAGGCGGCTTGGCCGATGACCAGCGTAGAAACCTTGGGTTTGATGTATTGCATGGTGTCATAAATCGACAGGCCCGAAGTAACAACGCCGCCTGGGCTATTGATATACATAGATATTTCTTTGGACGGGTTTTCCGCCTCAAGGTGCAACAACTGGGCCACGATCAGCGATGACATGCCATCATGCACCGGGCCTGACAGGAAAATAATCCGTTCTTTCAGCAGTCGGGAAAAGATATCGTACGCGCGTTCACCCCGGCTGGTTTGTTCAACCACCATGGGGACCAGCGTGTTCATATAGGTTTCGTATGGATCGTTCATGTATGCCTGCCTGATTTGCCGTTCGCGAGACCATACCCGCAAAACCCTTACCCAGAGATTAGTCTCGCGCGATTAGGGGTTCAAGGGGGGCCGTTGGATCAAGTTCGCCTTTGAGTGGTATTCTTGACCTAGCAGCCTTAAAAATCAAATCCGTCGGTGACCTTAATCAGGCTGGATTATCTCAACCGCAGTGCGTGCACCCACATCGACACTGCCCATTTTGCGAATGTGATTTTCCACCACATCCCAGATCGGCGGTCCTTGCGTGCCTTCATTTACACTTGCCCACCCTGCCACAATATAGCTGCGCGCTGGATCAATTGCCTCACCCGAGGACTGCAACGTCATATCGCTGATCCGTTCGCCCTCTGGCTTTGAAATGTCCATCTTGAACGCCATGCCACCAACACGCACCATGTCACCGCCCTGTTGATAATAGGGATCAGGGTTAAACAGGTTATCACCCACGTCTTCTAAGATCACTTTCAAGAACTCTCCTGTCATTTCAGTGCGATACGCATTGGGATAGGTCATTGAAGTGACGTTAAAAATGTCTTCTCGCGTGATGTCTTGGCCCGGCAAGATCGACGGCCCCCACCGCACGCCGGGTGACAGCGCAATTTCAGCGTCGCGTTCCGACAAGAGCGCATCGCAGATCAGATCATCCCATGTGCCGTTCAAATTACCCCGACGGTACAAAAACGCATCTGATTTCCCGACCACATGGGTCAGATCCTCCAAGAACGGCGCGCGTTGTGCGTCGATCAGCGCGGTCACAGCCGGGTCTGGCGCGATCAAATCACTAAAAATTGGGATCAACTTGTGTTTGATGCCCATCATTTGCCCATCACGCACGTCCAGATCAACGCGGGATACAAATTTACCGTTCGATCCAGAGGCAATGATGTGTGTTTTCCCAATCAACACAGGTTCGGGCAGTGCGTCATGGGTATGCCCCGACAGGATCACGTCAATACCTGTGACGATCCCGGCCATTTTCTTGTCCACGTCAAAGCCATTATGGCTAAGACAAACCACCAATTCGGCCCCTGCTGCGCGCACCTCATCGACCATCTCTTGCATGTGTTCATCGCGGATACCAAAGGCGTATTCCGGGAACATCCAGCCCGGATTGGCGATGGGCATGTATGGGAACGCTTGTCCTATTACAGCAATTTTGACACCCCCACGTTCAAAAAACTGGTAAGGCTTAAACAATTCCGATGGTTCATCCCATTCGGCGTCAAATATGTTTTGCCCCAAGGCAGCGAACGGCAGCCCCTCGACTATCTCCCTCACTCGCGTCGATCCAAGGGTGAATTCCCAGTGAAATGTCATCGCGTCCGGCTTAAGCGCGTTCATCACATTGACCATGTCTTGGCCTTGGGTCTTAAGGCAGGTCATCGACCCGTGCCACGTGTCCCCACCATCCAGTAGCAACGCATCTGGGCGGTCCGCGCGGATCGCGCTTATGACGGTCGACATCCGGTCAAGACCGCCGACTTTGCCATAGGCCTGCGCGTGGGCCACAAAGTCCTCATAGGTCAGCGCATAGTCCATCGGCGTGCCACCGCCGACGCCATAGCGGATACGAAAATCCTCACCCGTGAGATGGGGCACCTGACCTCGGTTATCGCCCACCCCGATGTTCAACGACGGTTCACGGAAATAGATCGGCTTTAGCTGCGCGTGAATGTCGGTGATGTGCATCAGAGTGACATTGCCGAACGCTTCAAACTCTAGCAGCGCGTCCTGATCAAACCGGTCTTGTGCTGCCAGTTTGGCCCAATTGCCAAACCCAGAGCCCCCATAAATCGACGCCGCAGCCATCGACATTTGTAGAAAATCACGACGAGACAGCATGTGTTGGCTCCGTTCCTTTGGGATGGGAACAGTCTACCTATGCACTCACAAAACACAAAGGTGAAACACGCGCTGCGGTTGATCAGCGCTACGGTTCAATCCGTACTGCCGTTATCGCGTTCCTGAATACGCCGGGCATGGTAGCGTTGAAAACCCTCTTCGCCATCAAGGGCATAGCGTTCTTCAATCACCCATGTCAGCATGTCCAGCGTGGTCCCCGGCCCAAAGGCACCGGGCATTGTCGCAACAGCGGCTTGCGGGGCGATCTTGCCCTCAGCGACTTCTGTGTCGATGAACATCATCGTCGGCGTGAACAAGATACCCCATTTGCGGGCCATCGCCTTTTCGCTCAGGGTTTCACCGTCAAAATCGGTCACTTCGATGTCGCCGTGCAGGTTCAACTGCACCACAAAATAATTCTCGCTGATGTAATCCGCGACATTGGCCTTGCTGAACACTTCCTTGTGCATTTTGGCGCAATAGATGCATCCGCGCTGCTCAAACATGATTAACATGCGTTTGCCTTCGTCGTTTGCCTCAGCCAGATCTTCGCTCAAATCTTTGAACGTATCCCGCATCCACGGTGCCTTGTGTAGGCCATCATCCCCCAGATCAGCCGCCCAAACAGGCAGCGCGATCAATGCAGCACAGACAAAAGATAGAAATCGCATGGCAGTCTCCTTTTTAAATCAACCCAATGTGGTGAACGACGGGAACACGCGGATCATAAGGTCCGCGATCCAGCGTACACCGCCTGTAACAATCAGCACGGCAAAGAGGATCAGCATGGCCCCCATCACCTTTTCGACACGTACCACCAAGGCACGGTTGCGTGCGGCCCAATTAAGGAACGGCTTGGCAAATATCGCAGCCACGATAAAGGGAGCGGTCATGCCCAACCCATAGAACAATAACAACAAACCACCACGCCAGACTTCGCCCATGCCCGATGCGATCATCAGGATCGACGCAAGGGCAGGCCCGACGCAGGGTGTCCAGCCAAAGCCAAAAGCAAGGCCCATAACATAGGCACCCCAAATTGAAGTTGGGGCACCACCAGCCTCTAGTCGCGCCTCGCGGTAAAGCAATGGCACTTTGATCACGCCCAGAAAATGCAGACCAAACACCAGCAAAATAGCGGCAGCCACCCAAGACAATGGTTCAAGATACTGCGCAAATACTTGCCCCAGCGCCGTCGCCCCCATGCCCAACATGACAAAAATGCTGCTGACCCCAAGCGCAAAAAGCACCGAAGACAGCACCAAACGCCGTTGCGCGCCCGGTGCAATTTGTCCATCGCCACGCAATTCCGAAACGCTAAGCCCCCCCATGTAAGACAGGTAAAACGGCACCATCGGCAGAATACAGGGCGTGAAAAAACTAAGTATCCCCGCCAATATCGCCCCTGCAAAACTTATGTCGAACATGGCTTTGGCTTCCTGTGCTTGATCAATTCACACATTCAAATTACGTTGAGTGTTATCCTTCCGTCAATCAGGCATACTGACATGCGCGCTATTTTTACCTTTTTCATTGTCCTAATGACCGCCCTGCCCGCTTTAGCGGTTGAACTGGTGATGGTGGACCAGCGCGGCTGCATTTATTGTGAACGTTGGGAGGCCGAAATTGGTCCAGCCTATCCCAAAACCACCGAAGGTCGCTTTGCCCCGCTGCGCAAAATCAACATTCGCGTGGTGGCGGATGAAATCGATATAAAGCGCCGTGTTGTGTTCACGCCAACGTTCTTGGTGGTTGATGAGGGCAAAGAACTGATCCGCATCGAAGGATACCCGGGCGCAGATTTTTTCTGGCCCTTGCTGGACAAAGCGCTGCGTGAAACCACGCAATACACTGGAAGAGCGCCGTAAAGGTTAACGTTTACCTTAAAAGTATTGGGTGTATGCACTTCCAGCAAACAACCGCTGGTTACGTTGGCATTTCAACTTGCAGATGGTGCGATGTCATAAAGCTGTGACAGACTCACCTCATTAGGAAGCCTATCCAGCAACCAGCAAGGAAGTCACCATGACACGTCGCGATATCCTGAATGACGCCTCTATCGGCAACAAAGCGGAAAGCTATGAGGCCTTTGACGACATCCCAACCAACCCGAACCTCAGCCGCACCATCGGGGATGTCATAAACACCCGCTATGGACGGCGCGACGTGTTGCGCGGGATGTTGGGTGTGTCTGCCACCACAGCCCTGTTTGGCACCGCCGCCATGGTCGCGCCAAACAAATCCGATGCCGCCGCCCATGCCGCCAGTCGCTATGTTTTTGACGAACTCACATGGGGCAATGATGAAACCCATCATGTTGCAGACGGGTATGACGCCAATGTGCTGCTGCGCTGGGGGGATCCGATCACCGCAGATGCGCCCGACTTTGATGTGATGAACCAAACGGCGGCCGCGCAGCTCAAACAGTTTGGCTATAACAACGACTACATAGGTTTTGTGCCACTGAATGATGCGGGCACGCGCGGATTGCTTTGCGTGAACCACGAATACACCAACGAAGAAGTCATGTTCCCCGGCCTTGGCCGTCAGGACAAAGCCGAATTTTCAGGCATGACACCTGAATTGATCGACATCGAAATGGCCGCCCATGGCGGGTCTGTTGTTGAGATCGCCAAAGATGATGCAGGCGCATGGGGCGTTGTGCGCGACGGTGCGATGAATCGCCGGATCACGCCGCTTGATACTGCCATGACCCTTGATGGCCCTGCCGCGGGGCATGCCCGTCTGCAAACCAATGATGACCCCGCAGGGCTTAACGTCATTGGCACGCTGAACAATTGTGCAGGTGGTATGACGCCCTGGGGCACATGGTTGATGGCCGAAGAGAACTTTCACGGCTATTTCTGGACAAACGTGCTGGACGCGGATGGTAAGCCTGACATTTCGGCCCATGCTGACGCCGCCCAGATGAAACGATATGGTGTGCCCGGCATGTGGTATGCATGGGGCCAGCACCATGATCGCTTTAACATCGATAAAGAACCCAACATGCCCAATAAATTTGGCTGGGTCGTCGAAGTCGACCCGATGGACCCAACTTCGGTCCCGATCAAACACACCGCCTTGGGGCGTTTCCGCCATGAAGGGGCTGAAACAACGGTCTCTACTGAGGGCAAGCTGGTGGTCTATATGGGCGACGACAACCGCTTTGATTATCAGTATAAATATGTATCGGGCGGATCGGTGTCCGATGACCGCGCGGCCAATAGCAAGCTGTTGAGCGACGGTATTTTGTATGTCGCTCGCTTTGAAGAAGATGGCGTGATCAATTGGTTACCCTTGGTGCATGGCGAGGGACCGCTGACCGCCGAGAACGGCTTTAACGATCAAGGCGATGTATTGATCGACACACGCGTCGCGGCTGACCTGCTTGGGGCGACCCCGATGGACCGCCCCGAAGATGCGCAACCGCGCGGCGATGGCACAGCGTACATCATGCTGACCAACAACAACAAACGCAAAGCGGGCGACACAAATGCCGCTAACCCACGTGCAGACAGCAATTTTGGCCATATTATTGAGATCAAAGAAGACGGTGGTGATCACGCAGCAGTGGTTGGCACATGGTCAATTTTGGTGAAATGTGGTGACCCCGCGATTGCCAATGTGGGCGCGCAGTGGAACCCGGAAACCTCTGAAAACGGTTGGTTTTCGTCACCTGACAATGCTGCGATGGATGCTATGGGGCGTTTGTGGATTTCCACGGATCAAGGATCAGGCTGGGGCAAAACCGGTAAATCCGACGGCTTATATTCTCTAGAAACCGAAGGCGACGCGCGCGGCACATCAAAACTGTTCTTCCGTTGTCCTGTGGGCGGTGAAATGTGCGGGCCTTACTTTACCGACGATAACGAGACCTTGTTCGTCGCGGTGCAGCATCCCGGCACCGACGGCACCAAGGATTTGGCCGGGTTCGAGCGTGAAAGCACTTTTGAAGATCCGGCCACCCGCTGGCCTGACTTTAACCCCGCCATGCCGCCGCGTCCCTCGGTTGTTGTGATCACCAAGCAAGGCGGCGGCAAGATCGCGGTATAACGACACCGCGGCAGATATTTTAGCGCTTTCGGGCCTCATCGTTTAACGATGGGGCCTTATTTGTGACTAAGGCAGACCGCCATGCTATCGGCTATTGCCCCCAACAAGGCGGCATATTGGCCGGGACCAAGCGGCAGATCCGCCCCAAGTGGATCAAGAACACCAAGTTTGACATCCAAACCTTCAGTGACAGTTCCCAGCAAGCTGGCGTCGATCTGTGGTTCTGTAAAGGCACAGTGTACGCCGCTGTCAGACAGGTCCGCCCGCAGCGATGCAATGCGCGCGGCCCCCGGTTTGGCAGCATCACCCGTGCTGACGGCTGCCACCGCCTCAACTTCAAAATGGGCCTCGAAATAGTGGAAAGCATCATGAAACACGATGAAAGGCGTGCCCACAACAGGTGCCAACTGCGCAGCAATTGCCTTTTCCTGAAGCGCGATCGCAACTTGGCCCTGCTTGGCATTATCGCGATAGGTATCTGCATTTTCGGGATCAACAATCGCCAATTGATCGGCAATGGCCATCAGCCAAATCGATGCATTGCCCGGATCCAACCAAAGGTGCGGGTCCTTCATGCCATCATGCCCAGCTTCCTTCGCGTTCTCTTGATGATCGTCATGGCCATCTTCATCTGCATGGTCCTCATGATCGTCATGGCCATCATGATCATCCGCATGGTCTTCATGCCCATCGGCGTGTTCTTTGTGATCGTCATGCCCATCCGCATGGTCTTCGTGATCATCCTCTGCATGCTCATCCTGGTGGCCTTCTTCATGACCATGATCATGTGCCCCAAAACCAGACCCCTCACGAAAGGCCAGCACATTGATCTGTGGGACATCTGCCAACACAAGATGCGCGGCAGTTGCAGCCAGAGTTTCCACAGGTCCATCAAGCCAAGGTGTCAGGGTCGGGCCCACCCAGATCACCACGTCTGCTTGCGCCAGATTGCGCGCCTCAGACGGGCGCATCGCATAGCCGTGCGGCGAGGCATTGGCCGGGATGATCAAGTCGGGTGTTCCAACCCCATTCATCACCTGTGAAACCAGTGAATGTATCGGCGCGATATCCGTCGCAACCTTGGGAACATCTGCAAAAGCCGGGGCGGCAGACAGAGAAAGGGCAAAAATCAAACGCTGCATGGGAGTCCTTTGTGTTATATTATCACGTGGTTGCTAAACTGGATGTTATAACATATCAAGCGCAAAATGTTGGGAGCCACAAGATGTCAGCCATCGGATTTGAACGCCACGATCATGCGCAATGTGTGCGCAGCACGCTGACCAAGGCCGAAGCGCATTGCGCGGATACAGGCCTGCGCCTGACGCCCGTGCGTCGCCGTTCATTGGAAATACTACTCGCCCAACACCGGGCGCTAGGGGCTTATGATCTGCTCGAAGTATTGGCCTCCGAAGGTCTAGGCACACAGCCCCCCGTCGCCTACCGTGCGCTCGATTTTTTGGTCAAAGCCGGGTTCGCCCACAAGATCGAAGCCCTAAATGCCTATATCGCCTGCGCGCATCTGGGGGCGGATCATACGCCTGCTTTCCTGATTTGTCGCAGTTGTAAATCTGTGGCTGAAACTGATACTGCCCCGGCCCAAGGGCGTTTGGGTGACGCGGCCCGTGCCGCAGGGTTCATTATTGAACGTACAGTGGTTGAGGCCGAAGGCCTATGCCCTGACTGTCAGAAAGACGCGGCATGAGCCTGATCGAAACGCATTCACTTTACGTGAGCTATGGCGGGCAAACCGTTCTAAAAGATGTGAATTTTTGTATTAGTAAGGGTGAGATTGTCACCATTGTCGGCCCCAATGGCTCTGGCAAATCCAGCCTGCTGCGCGCCTTGATCGGGGCGTTAAAACCAAGCGATGGTACGGTGACGCGCGCGGCTGGGCTGCGCATTGGCTATGTCCCGCAGAAACTGCAAATTGATGCGACCCTGCCCCTCACCGTAAAGCGGTTTTTAAATCTGCCACACCGCCAAAACACTGCGGTGGTTGAGGCTGCTTTGACCCAAGCAGGCGTTCCAGAACTTGCAAAACGTCAGATGTCAGACCTTTCTGGCGGGCAATTTCAGCGTGTCTTGCTGGCGCGTGCATTACTGGGCAATCCTGACATTTTGATTTTGGACGAGGCCACTCAAGGTTTGGATCAACCCGGTGCCGCCGCCTTTTACCGACAGATCGAAGAGGTCCGCACCAAAATGAACCTCGCCGTTCTGATGGTCAGCCATGATTTGCATGTTGTGATGGCCGCCTCTGACCGGGTGTTGTGCTTGAACGGGCATGTTTGTTGTGAAGGTGCGCCCGAACATGTGGCCGATGCCCCCGAGTACCGCGCGTTGTTTGGCACAGGCACCAACGGCGCATTGGCACTTTATCGTCACCATCATGACCACGGGCACGACCATGCGCACCACGACCATTCCCATGACCACGAGGCCCACTGATGCTTGATGATTTCGCTCTGCGCGCCGCCCTCGCCGGGCTTGGTGTCGCCTTTGCCGCTGCCCCTTTGGGGTGTTTTGTGGTCTGGCGGCGCATGGCCTACTTTGGTGATGCGACCAGCCATGCCGCTTTGTTAGGTGTTGCCCTTGCCTTGGCCACCGATTTACCGATCTTTGCAGGCGTTTTGATCATTGCGCTGGTCATGGCATTGATCGTCAGCACCCTGTCTGAACGTCTGGTCAGCGCGGACGCTTTGCTTGGTGTATTGGCACATGCAGCCCTCGCCCTGGGTTTGGTTGCAGTGTCATTGTTGCCCGGCCAGCGGGTTGATTTGTCGGCCTATTTATTTGGTGAAATTCTGGCCGTTACTCGCATTGACCTTGTGGTCATTTGGATGGGGGCGATTGCCGTGGCTGTGTTGTTGATTTGGCGCTGGCAAGCGCTGCTGACAGCGACGCTAAACCCAGATTTGGCAACTGCATCTGGCGGTCATCCACGACGCGAACAACTGATCCTAACAATCGCCTTGGCCATCACAGTCGCCGTCGCGATCAAAGTGGTTGGTGCATTGCTGATTGCGGCGATGTTGGTGATCCCCGCCGCCACAGCCCGACCTTTGGCACGCACCCCGGAAATGATGGCATTCTGGGCGATTATCATTGGTGCGATGGCTGCCTTGGGCGGTTTGGCGGGATCCTTTACTTTTGATACACCCACCGGGCCAAGTATTGTTACCTTTGCTGCGGGATTGTTTGCGTTATCGACCGCGCTATCACCGATCCTGCGCCGCTAAGGGCTGAAACAGCCTTAACCTTACGCTTTAACTATACCATATAAACATTTGATTTAATTTTATATTCCTAAATATTTGCTAGCTACATCACGATCCAACGCTTGCATAGCCCCCGACCACACACTGCGCCCACGTTCTAACACCACGGCATGGTCCGCAATGCGGTGTAACTCTGCCAGCGATTTATCCACCACCAACAACGCCATACCGCTTTCAGCTTTAAGTCTGGCAACAGCCGCCCATATTTCCTGTCGCACCACCGGGGCCAGCCCTTCGGTCGCCTCGTCCAGCAGCAGCAATGTCGGATTGGTCATCAACGCCCGACCGATTGCCAACATTTGCTGCTCTCCCCCCGACAGGGACGCAGCAATCTGATCTTTGCGTTCACCCAAGCGCGGGAAAAGGTCACAGACCTTTGCGTAATCCCATTCCCCCACACGTGCCGCTGCATGTAGGTTTTCATGAACCGTCAGCGGCCCAAAGCATCGCCGCCCTTCCGGGACCAGCCCAAGGCCCGCCTGCGCCGCTTTGTGGGGCGGCAAGCGGCCAATGTCCCTTCCTGCAAATTCGACAGTGCCACCTGAGTGCTTTACCAAACGGCTGATCACTTTGATGGTCGTTGATTTCCCCATGCCATTGCGCCCCATCAAAGCGCAGACTTCGCCCTGTCTGAGCGTCAGATCAACGTCAAAAAGCGCCTGTGAAGGGCCATAAGACGCAGTAATATTATTAAGCTTTAGCAACGTCATAGCGCCGCCTCCTCACCTAAATAAGCTTCACGTACGATGGGATCAGATTTGATCTCGTCCGCCGTGCCTGTCGCAATGATTTGCCCATAAACCAGCACAGAGATCCGGTCGGCCAGTGCAAACACTGCGTCCATGTCATGTTCCACAAGGAGGATCGGCGCTTTGGTGCGCAGCCTGTCTAAAAACCCGGTCATGCGCTTGGACCCGCTTGCGCCAAGCCCGGCCATCGGTTCATCCATCAGAAACACTTTGGGTTTCAAGGTCAGCGCCACTGCAACCTCAAGCTGGCGGCGCTGTCCATGGCTAAGGTCGGCGGTGCGTTTTGCGGCCAACTCCGACAGACCAACCTGTTCAAGGGCTTGTATCGCGTGGTCCTTGAGGTCAGCGCGCGCCATGACGGGTTTGATAAACCGCATCACACCGCTGTCGCGCCCCAAGGCACCCAGCAGTGCGTTTTGCAAAACGGTGTATTCCATCGCCAGCGACGATATCTGAAAAGTGCGCCCCAGCCCTGCCCGTGCACGCGCCACATTGCTAAGGGTCGTGATGTCATGCCCACCCAGCCAAACCGACCCGGCGTCCGATCTCAAGCCACCCGCGACCTGTTGGATCAGTGTGGATTTGCCAGCTCCGTTCGGGCCAATCAGCGCGTGGATTTCACCGGGATGCAGGTCAAGCGACACATCGTCGGTTGCCTTCAGCGCGCCAAAGCTTTTGTGCAAATTGCGAATGTCGAGCAATGGATCACTCATGTGCAACCTCACGCCCCACCAACGTCCCAATCAAACCGCCACGCGCAAACAGCACGACCAGCAGCAACAATATCCCCAAATAGATGTGCCAAAAGTCCGATAGCCCGCCCAAGATATGTTCCAGCAGGATAAACAGCGCTGCCCCCGCAACTGGCCCATACAATCGGCCAACACCTCCTAAAATCACAAAAATCATAATCTCGCCGCTGGTGTGCCAACTGAACATGGTTGGGCTGACAAAGCGGTTGAGGTCGGCAAACAACGCACCCGCCAGCCCCGTGACCGCGCCAGAGATCACAAAGGCCACAAGGCGGATGCGATACGGTGCGATGCCCACGGTTTCGACCCGTTCGGCGTTTTGGCGTGATGCAGATAAGGCCAAGCCAAAGGGCGAGTGCGCCAATCTGCTGGTGCCCCACAGCACCACCGCAAGCAGGGCAAAACAGATACCAAAGAACGTCAGCGGCACCAATGTATTAAGGCCGGGAAAGTCATTGCGCAGATAGATCGATAGCCCGTCTTCCCCACCATAGGCGGGCCATGAGATTGCGAAATAATACAGCATCTGACCAAAGGCGAGCGTGATCATGATGAAATAGACCCCAGAGGTACGCAGGCTAAGTGCCCCGATAGCAAGGGCTGCCAAGGCGCTGGTCAGCACTGCCACCAGCCAGATCATCGGCATCGATTTTGTGCCCTCGATCAGAAACGGCACCTCCATGATCGGTGCATAGCTTTGCGCGTGGCTGGCAAGGATGCCCATGGCATAGCCGCCAATGCCGAAAAAGGCCGCGTGCCCAAAGCTGATCAAGCCCCCAAGCCCCAGCGCGATGTTCAGGCCCACACCAGCCAGCGCAAGGATGGCCGCTTTGGTCGCCAAGGTGATGATATAGGGCTCATCCAAGCCCCACGCGATCAACGCAGTGGCAGGTAATAAGGCAAAGAGGATAATGTTCAGTAAGGTTTCACGCGCCATAATCATGCTTTTCCAAACAGGCCAGTGGGTTTGAACAGCAACACCCCCGCCATCAGGATATAGATCGACATTGATGCTAGGGCTGACCCGATGGATGTGGCCGCAGCCGGGTCCATAAAGGTGGTGAACGCAAGGGGCAGCAAGACGGAGCCAAGCGTATCCGTGAGGCCGACCAATAGCGCCCCGACCAGTGCACCCTTGATCGATCCGATGCCCCCGATGACAACCACCACAAAGGCCAAGATTAACACAGGTTCCCCCATACCTACCTGCACGGACTGGATTGCCCCGACAAGCGCGCCTGCGAGGCCAGCAAGGGCCGCGCCCAAGGCAAAGACCAGCGTATAAAGTTTAGAGATATCAACGCCCAGGGCCGCGATCATCTCGCGGTCCGCCTCACCAGCGCGGATTTGAATGCCGATGCGGGTACGCGCGATTAGGGCGAACAATCCGACGGCGACGATCAGACCGACAGCCGTGATCAGCAATCGATAAGCGGGATACAGAATACCGCCCGGCAAGGTCACTGGCCCTGCCAAAGCGGCGGGGACATCAAGGTACAGCGGAAAGGAGCCGAACAGCCAGCGTGTGCCTTCGGAAAACACGAGGATCAGCGCAAAGGTCGCTAAAACTTGATCCAGATGATCGCGGTCATAGAGCCTGCGGATCACCACAAGTTCGATCAACGCGCCTGCTGCGGCGGCCGCAATCAGGGCGGCAATCAGCCCTATAACGAATGATCCTGTCGCGGCTGCCACGGCGGCAGCGGCAAAGGCCCCGATCATATACAGCGACCCATGGGCCAGATTGATCAACCCCATGACCCCAAAGATCAGGGTCAATCCAGCAGCCATCAAGAACAACATGATGCCAGATTGCAGTCCGTTCAGGACTTGTTCGATCAACAGGATCGGTGACATCAACAATCGCCTTTCTGCACGCGGCTCACGTCACACGCGCGCGGGTTTTATAGGTGTCATTGTCCCATAAATCGTTGTCCATCACGTCCTTGATCACGGCCACTGCGGCGCTGATATCATCCGCGTCCAGATACAATGGCGTAAAGCCAAAGCGCATGATGTCCGGGGCGCGAAAATCGCCAATCACATCACGATCAATCAACGCCTGCATCGCGGCATAGCCCTGTTCAAACTGAAACGACACCTGACTGCCGCGCAGCACAGGATCACGCGGGCTGGCAAGTGTAAGTTGCGGCACGTTTGCCTGAACCTCTGCGATAAACTGCTCTTGCAGCGCTATAGATGCGCTGCGCAGGTCTTGCATGTCGATGCCTTCCCAAACCTCCATCGCGACCTCTAGGGCCGCCATTTGGATGATAGGCGGCGTGCCGACACGCATCCGTTCAATGCCCTTGGCAGGCGTGTAATTCAAATCAAAATCAAAGGGTTGTCGATGGCCCAACCAACCGCTGAGCGCAGGTTCCACGGTATCCACCAAATCCGGGCGCACATAGATGAACGCCGGGGCACCGGGGCCGCCATTGAGGTATTTATAGGTGCATCCCACCGCAAATTCACAACCTGATCCGGCCAGGTCAACGGGGATTGCCCCTGCGGAATGCGCCAAATCCCAGATCATCACGGACCCGTTGTCATGCGCCAATTTGGTGATCGCCTTCATATCGTGCATACGGCCAGAGCGATAATCGACCTCAGTCAACATCACGACTGCCACGTCATCGGTGATCGAATTCACAACCTCCTCGGCTGCTACCGTGCGCAACTCATACCCCTGCCCCAACATCCCCACCAAGCCTTCAGCGATGTAGAGATCACTTGGGAAATTGCCCGTATCTGACAGGATCACCCGGCGATCCGGCACCATTTTAACGGCGGACGCCAAGGCCTGAAACACCTTGATCGACAAAGTATCGCCCATCACCACAGACCCCGTCGGCGCACCGATCAAGCGGCCCACCTTGTTGCCAATGCCTTCGGGCAGGCCCATCCATCCGGCTTTGTTCCAGCCTTTGATCAGCATCTGCGACCATTCGTCGGTCAACATGCTGGCGACACGGTCCGGCACGCCTTTGGGCATCGGTCCCAGCGAATTACCATCCAGATAGATCATACCTTCGGGGATGATAAAGGCGTCTTTTCTTAATACGTGTCCCATCTACAAGGCTCCTCTGACGTGCCACAACTCGGGGAATAGTTCGACCGCGAGCATTTTACGCAGATAGCTCACACCACCCGTGCCACCCGTCCCGCGCTTGAACCCGATGATGCGTTCAACCGTTGTGACATGGTTGAACCGCCAGCGGCGAAAATAATCCTCAAGATCGACCAGTTTTTCGGCCAATTCATAGAGTTCCCAATGGGTTGCCGGGTCTTCATAAACGCGCTGCCAGAGGTCTTGGATATCTTGTTTGGCGGTCCAAGCCGTTGGTTCGGGGTCACCTGACAATGTCGCCACATCAAAACGCGCGCACAGCAGATCAATCGCGACCTGATAGAGGCTGGGCTTTTCCATTTCCGCGAGCAACGCCGCATGGGGCGCTGGGGTGTGTTCGTGTAATTTGGTCAACGCCTTGTTGCGGTTGCCCAACAGGTATTCCACCAAACGATATTGATAAGATTGAAACCCCGATGACGCGCCCAAATGCGGGCGAAATGCGGTGTATTCACTGGGCGTCATGGTGCGCAGCACATCCCAAGCTGAATTGAGTTGTTCAAATATTCGCGCCACACGGGCCAACATCTTGAACGCTGATTTTAGGTCACCCGATTGCATCGCAACACGTGCGGCCGTGAGTTCATGGATCGCCAATTTCATCCACAATTCGGAGGTTTGATGCTGGATGATGAACAGCAACCCATCGTGTGCCATATCAAGCGGGTTTTCGACAGTCAGGATTTGGTCAAGCCCAAGGTAATCGCCATAGGATTTGTCCTTGGCAAAATCCATTTTGGCCCCTTTGGCAGCTTCCTCAAAATTGCTCATGCTGTCGCTTTCATTTCTGAACCATCTGCGCAAAGGGTTGGGTTTTTTGGGATGGTGTTGACGTAACTGCATCTTTGGCGGCGCGAATGGTTAAAAACAAGGTTCGTCTGTTTAGAAATGCGCCACGACATATGCAGCGCAGGCAAACCCGGCTCAATTTCACGCGCTGCTGTCTGTGTTGAATACGCCAAAATCCCCCCAAACCGCTAGGCTTGAGAGGAACGCTATGAGAGACCTTCACTTATTTCAAGTAAAAATATTTTAGGTATAAAGCATCAGCGAATACGCAGGCCCGTCTTGCCATCAAACAGCATCACACGGCGCGGTTCAAAGCTGATATCGACGGTGTCACCTTCGTTTGCACGGTCATCACCACGTTCCTCAGCGATGATTTTTTCACCTGTCGCCGTATCAAGGTGTAAATAGCTGACACCGCCCAGCGCCTCGGACAGTTCTGCGTTCAACGCGCCTTGGCCGGTTTGCACCTCAATGTGTTCGGGGCGGATGCCAACACTCACGGCAGTCCCTTCGGGGGGCAATTGCGTCTCGGTTGTGATGGCACGGCCAAGGGCGGGCACATCGACGCCCTTGCCCTTTACCGTCCCTTTCAGGAAGTTCATTGCAGGCGACCCAATAAAGCCCGCCACAAATTTATTGTCCGGGTCACGGTACAGTTCCAGCGGTGCACCGACCTGTTCAATCAGACCTGCACGCAACACAACGATTTTATCAGCCAAGGTCATCGCCTCGACCTGATCGTGCGTCACATAGATCATCGTCGCACCAATTTCCTTGTGCAGGCGGGCGATTTCGACGCGCATTTCCACACGCAGTTCGGCGTCAAGGTTGGACAGCGGTTCATCAAACAAAAATACTTCCGGCCCCCGCACAATCGCACGGCCAATCGCAACGCGCTGACGCTGACCACCCGACAGGTTTGCAGGTTTACGTTTGAGGTATTCGTCCAGCTTCAAGATATCAGACGCGGCCTTAACCTTCTTTGCGATCTCGGCCTTGGGCACACCGTTCATACGCAGACCAAAGCCCATGTTTTCGGCAACCGTCATATGCGGATAAAGTGCATAAGTCTGGAACACCATCGCCACGCCGCGCTCAGATGGGTCCGCGTTCGTCACATCACGTGACCCAATGCTAATCTGCCCTTCGGTGGTTTCCTCTAGGCCCGCGATCATGCGCAGCAAGGTGGATTTGCCGCAGCCCGAGGGCCCGACAAACACACAAAATTCACCATCCTCAACCTGCAAGTCGATGCCATGGATCACTTGCACTTCGCCATAGCGTTTGATGGCACCATTCAGCGTTACACCTGTCATTTGGTCATGTTCCTGTCTGTTGAAGGGGTTGGTCGCCCGGGAATCGCCAGGCTTCGGCGTGGTCCGCAATCGCGCGCGCAGTGGCGGACAGATCCGGCACCAATGTATCTAGTTTCTGATAATTCGTGGTCTGGGTGGACCCTGTGATCGACAACCCGCCAAGGACCCTGCCCCGCCCTGATAGAATCGGCACGGCAATACAGATGATACCCGGCTCGTGTTCTTCGCGGTCATAGGCATGGCCACGGGTGACGATATTGGCCAGTTCCTCTTTGAGGCTGGCAGCATCCGCCAAGGTGTCAGATGTAAAGGCGTGATAGCTTTGCTGGGTCAACACGCGGGATTGTTCAAGTTCTGGCAAGAAGGCCAACATCGCTTTGCCAACGCCTGTACAATAGGCGGGGCCAACTTTGCCCGCTTGGCTGTACATCTCAACGGGCTGGGTTGCATTGCGCTTGTCCACATAGAGCACTTGACCATTATCAAGCTGCGCAAGGTGAACGGTCAGGCCCAACTTCCCACTCAGCGCATCCAAATGAGGCCGCGCAATCGGCGCAAGGCTGGATTGTGTCCAAGCGGCATGGGCCAAACGCACAAGGCGCACGCCCAATGAATATGTTTGGTGCTCTGCGTCATATTCCAGCAACCGCTGGCTCGTGAGAGTTTGCAAGAATCGGTACAATGTTGCTTTGGGAAATGGGCTTGCCTCAAGCAACGTGCCGAACCGCACCGGGCGACCAAAAGCGGCAACCTGATCAAGGACATCCATTGCTTTTCCAACTGTACCGTCGCCGGACATTTGGTCTCCTCCCATTTACGCCGGTGATGCTCTTGCTGGCATCAACCCACTTGACAAGCATGGCAGCTTGCGGTGTAGTTTTCAATATATAAAACCAAGTTTCAAATAGTGAAACCTGAAAAGCTGTCTGGGAGGACAATCATGACGTTTACGAAATCACTGATGCTGGCTGCATTGACCAGCTCTACCATGCTGGCGGGCGCTGCATTTGCAGACGGCCACGCGAAATTGTCAGGCGATCTCAAGATCTTCCTCGACACGTCTAACCCTGCCCCACGTGCGGCAATGGAAGGCATGATCAGCCGTTTTGAAGAAAAGCATCCCGATCTGAACGTTGAAACAACAGTGATTGATCGCGAAGCGTATAAAACGCAGATTCGCAACTTTTTGACCGCTGATGCACCAGATGTCGCCACATGGTACGCGGCCAACCGTATGCGCCCCTATGTAGAAGCCGGTCTTTTTGAAGATGTTTCTGACCTTTGGGCAGAAGATATGTTCGTGAATGACCTTGCCTCTACCAAGGGTGCGATGACCATTGATGGCAAACAGTGGGGCGTACCTTACACCTATTATCAGTGGGGCGTTTATTACCGCGAAGATATCTTTGCTGAATTGGGTCTGAGCGAGCCAACCACATGGGAAGAAGAAAAAGCCAACTGCGCCAAGATCGTTGAAAGCGGTCGTGCGTGCTATACCATCGGGACCAAGTTCCTTTGGACGGCGGGTGGCTGGTTTGACTACATGAACATGCGCACCAACGGTTTTGATTTCCACATGCAGTTGCTGCAAGGCGACGCGTCATGGGAATCAGACGAGGTCAAAGCGACTTTCACCAACTGGAAAGAGCTGATCGACATGGGTGGCTTTATCGCCAACCACCAGACCTATAGCTGGCAGGAAGCATTGCCATTCATGGTCAACGGCGAAGCAGCGGCATACCTGATGGGTAACTTCGCTGTAGCGCCTCTGCGTGAAGCAGGTCTGACGGATGATCAGCTTGGTTTCTATCAGTTCCCAGCGATCAACCCAGATGTTGAACTGGCCGAAGACGCGCCAACAGATACGTTCCACATCCCATCTGGTGCCAAGAACAAAGATGCCGCACGTGAATTCTTGCGTCACATGGCAAGTGCCGAAGAGCAAACCATCATCAACAGTGGTGAAGGTCTGGGCCAGCTGCCCGTCAACGCCAAGGCGTCTGTGGATGATGACAAGTTCCTGAACAAGGGCTTTGCGATGTTGTCGACCAACAGCCCCGGCGGTGTTGCGCAGTTCTTTGACCGTGATGCCCCTGCTGAAATGGCAAAGGTTGCCATGGAAGGTTTTCAGGAATTCATGGTGAAGCCTGAAGAAATGGACAAGGTTCTGGCCAAGCTCGAACGCGCACGCGGTCGTATCTACAAGTAATCTGGCATAGGTGCGCCCGTTCGCGGGTGTACCTGACCGATCTTGAAAACAACGTAGGGTGCAGCGCGGCTGCACCTTACGCCCCTCTACTCAGCCCGTAAGGTGCAGGCCCCCTGCACCCCTGCCCGAGGATGACCCATGACACATGCAACCGAGCCAACCCATTCTGCGCCTACGCGCAGCTATTGGCAAAGGAATCAGCAAACGCTTGCACCGTGGCTGTTCCTTGCCCCCGGTATTTTGTTCTTTGTGTTCTATGTCATCTACCCGGTGTTCCAATCCTTTAACCTGTCGCTTTATGAATGGGATGGATTGGGACAGGCGGAGTATGTGGGTCTGCGCAACTACGAAGACCTCTATTATGAATTCCAAGACGGCGATGCGTTTTACACCTCGCTGAAGAACAACATCATCTGGTTGTTTATGTACCTGCTCGCGATCCCGGCGGGATTGTTCATTGCTTTGTTCTTGAACCAGACCGTGACGGGCATTCGACTATATAAGTCTCTGTTTTTCTTTCCTTTTGTGATCTCTCAGGTCGTTGTGGGTCTCGTGTTTACGTGGTTTTACGATCCCGCCTTTGGCATCTTAAATGTCGTGCTCGGGTGGGGTGGCATGGGGCCGGTCAACATACTCGGCAATGAACATACCGTAACCTATGGCATCATCCTTGCCGGCCTTTGGCCGCAGACCGCATATTGTATGATTTTGTATCTCACGGGCCTGAACGCGGTGAACCCAGAACAGATTGAGGCCGGACGTTTGGATGGGGCCAAGGGTCTACGGATGCTCTGGCATGTGGTGTTGCCGCAGCTGCGCCCCGCCACCTTCATCGCGTTTGTGGTCACAATCATCGGCGCGTTGCGCTCGTTTGATTTGGTGTCGATCATGACCGGGGGTGGCCCATTCGGGTCCAGCCGTGTGTTGGCCTATTACATGTTTGAAGTCGCCCTATCCGAATACGGGTTCCGTATGGGATATGGTGCCGCCATCGCCGTGGTCCTTTTCGCCATCATGTTGATCTTTATCGTCTACTTCCTGTGGTCGATGTACCGTGAGGAGCGCCGCTAATGTTTCCGACACCTTTAGAAAAGCGCAGCCCCGCCGCCCGCAATACCTATCAGGCTTTCCTCCCCTTGGCGTTGATCGCATGGTTATTGCCACTGCTGGCTGTTGCGATGTTTTCGATCAAACCCGGCGCTGATTTCACCAATGCGAATTACTGGGGAATGCCATCGTCGTTCGATTTCTTTGAGAACTACGGCCAGGTTTTCTTTAACTCTGACATGCCACGCTATTTGCTGAATTCTGTGTTCATCACGGTTCCAACGGTGATCGGTGCGGTCGCCCTTTCCGCGATGGCTGGCTTTGCCTTGGGTGTATATAAATTCAAGGCCAACATCTGGCTGTTCTTTATGTTTGTTGCGGGAAACTTTGTGCCGTTCCAAATCCTGATGGTGCCTGTGCGTGATCTGACGCTGGACCTTGGGCTTTATAACACCAAGACCGGATTGGTCCTGTTTCACATCGCCTTTCAAACCGGGTTTTGCACGCTGTTCATGCGTAACTTTATCAAGGCTCTGCCGTTTGAGTTGATTGAGGCCGCGAGGGTCGAAGGTATCTCAGAAATCAAAATCTTCTGGTATGTGGTTTTGCCCTTGATGAAGCCCGCGCTTGCCGCGCTTTCAGTGCTGATCTTTACCTTCATCTGGAACGATTATTTCTGGGCGGTGGTGCTGACCCAAGGACCGGAAAGCCAGCCTGTGACCGCTGGTATCACCGCGTTCAACTCGCAATTCCGCGCGATGTATCATCTGATGAGCGCGGGCAGCATCGTTGCCGCCCTACCCCCTGTCGCGATGTTCTTCTTGATGCAAAAGCACTTTATTGCTGGTCTTACGTTGGGCGCTGTTAAATGAACCAAAATTGGCGATTGGACGATGCACGTCAGACTTTGGTGCTGGCGTCGGATGCGGGGCGATGTCCGCAGGTTATCTATTGGGGCGCGCCTTTACCAATGGACGAGGATCTGGTCGCGCTTGAGGCATCCGGTCAGTTGGACATCACTGGCGGAATGCTGGATGCCAACCCGGACCTGTCGCTGTGCCCAGAGGCCGCGCGCAGTTTTCCCGGCCAGCCCGGTCTAATCATCCGTGACGCAGACGGCACACCGTTTTTGCCAAAGTTTCGGTTAAGCGAAGTGCAGCAAGATGACGGCAGCCTAAAGATCATCTGCACTGACAAAGCCAATCGTCTGACCTACACGGCTGAAATCGCGCTTGATCCTGTGTCACATGTCTTGGCCATGTCGTCTAAAATCAATTCTGATCGTGCGTTGCACCTGCATTGGCTGGCCGCCCCCGTGTTACCGGCCCCTCAAAGTGCAGATGAGATGATCGACGTTGCCGGGCGCTGGTGTGGTGAATTCCAACTCAACCGCACTGCATGGTCCCCCGGCATCCGCTACCGCGAAAACCGCACCGGACGCACGGGTCATGAACATTTCCCCGGCCTGATTGTGCCGTGTCGTGGTGCGACGAATGTCAGCGGTGAAGCCTTTGCCTTTCACTACGGCTGGTCCGGTGGCCACCGGATGATTGCCGAAGAACTGCCAGATGGGCGCCGCCAAATCCAGTTCGGCCACGCCGCACGCATGGAAACCGCCCCCGCCACAGAATTCAAAACCGCCACGCTGTATGCGGTCTACTCGTCCGACGGATTGAACGGCTGCGCGGTGTCGTTCCAACGCCATCTGCGGGATCGGATCGTGCCTTGGACCAAACCCGGCATCCCGCGCCCCGTACATTACAACTGCTGGGAGGCCGTCTATTTCGACCATGACGTGCCCAAGCTCAAGGACATCGCCACACGCGCCGCCGCTTTAGGCGCAGAACGCTTTGTGCTGGATGATGGCTGGTTCGGGCAGCGTGATGATGACACGTCATCCCTGTCGGATTGGGAAGTTGATCCGCGCAAGTATCCAGAGGGCCTTGGGCCGCTGATTGATCATGTGCACGCGACCGGCATGACATTCGGCATCTGGTTTGAACCTGAAATGATCAACCCAGATTCCGACATCCACCGCGCGCATCCAGATTGGGCCTTGGGGGCCGAAGACCAGATTCTAGGGCGTCAGCAAAAAGCGCTGAACATGGCACTGCCTGAGGTGCGTGAGTTCCTCTATGATCGCATTTCCGCCCTGCTGCGCGCCCATGCGATTGAATATATCAAGTGGGATCATAATCGAGTGTTGCCCTCACCCGATGCAGGCCAGACGCGGGGGTCTTATGTCCTGCTGGATCGCCTGCGCGCTGACTTCCCCGAGGTAGAGATTGAAAGCTGTGCATCTGGTGGCGGGCGGATTGATTTCGGCATTCTCAGCCGTACACAACGCGTATGGCTGTCAGACAGCAACGACGCGCTCGAACGCTTGATGATGCAGCATAATGCGGCTTTGTTCTTGCCGTCTGCCGTCACTGGCAGCCATGTCGGTCCGCGCCGCTGTCATACATCCGGGCGTACGCTGGACATTGAATTTAGGGCATGGGTCGCCGCACAACGCCACATGGGCTTTGAGATGGACCCACGCGAATTGGACGAACGCGAGGCGCAGGTACTGAAAGAAGTCACAGGCTGGTGGAAAGACAACCGAGATTGGATGTATCTGGCCGATATCTTGCGCCTTGAGGCGGCGGATGCGTCAGTGATTGCAGAACAACAGCTGGCCCAAGACGGCAGTCAGTTTGTGGTTTTTGCAGGCAAAGCACGCACCTCCAGCCAGATTGCCCCACGCCCGCTGTGCCTCACCCGCCTTGACCCTGCGGCGCGTTACAAGATCACGTTGCAAAATGCCGGCAGCGCCAGCGCCTTGTCGCGTGGTCAATTGGCGATCAAGGATGGCCCGATTGAGTTGACCGGTGCCGCCCTTATGCAGCGCGGCTTGACCCTGCCGTGGAGTTTTCCAGAAACCATGTGGGTGGTGATGGGGGAACGCCTGTGACCTCTTGCGGCGAAACGTGCCCGCGACACCCAAATTTCTTTGAAAGAAATTTTCCCGGAATTTTTCAAAAATTCCGTTCCCTTCGGAGATCAACATGACACAGACAACAACGTTCCACGACCTTCATGGCAAAAGCATTTATATTACCGGCGGTGGGTCCGGCATCGGTGCGGCACTGACGGATGGGTTTCTCGCGCAAGGCGCAGATGTCACCTTTATCGGACGTTCAGATGCCAGCGCCTTTGTCGCTGAAATGCAGGCGAAACACGGGCGCGCGCCGCTGTTTTTGCAGGGTGACGTGACCGATATCGACCGTCTGCAAGCCACCATTCAAGAAGCCGCTGACACCTTTGGCCCGGTTGATGTGCTGGTCAGCAACGCCGCCAATGATCAACGCCATACGATGGCGAAACTGACCCCGGATGATTGGGACCGCCTTCAGGCGATCAACCTCAAGGCTTATTTCTTTGCCGCCCAAGCCGCAGCACCGGGTATGCAGGCCAAAGGCGCGGGGTCTATTATCAACTTCAGCTCAATCAGTTACATGATGGGCAATGCAGGCTATCCTGCGTACACCTCTGCCAATGGCGGCATCACCGCCCTCAGCCGTTCCCTTGCCCGCGAACTTGGCCCCGATGGCATCCGCGTAAATGCGCTTGCGCCCGGCTGGGTCCTGACCGAAAAGCAGTTGGAACAATGGGCCACGCCCGAAGGGTTGGCGGCGCATTTGGAACGGCAATGTCTGAAAACGCATTTGGTGCCACAAGACATCGTCGATGCGGTATTGTTTTTGGCCTCAGATGCCAGCCGGATGATGACGGGGCAATGTATGGTCGTGGACGGTGGCGTGGTGACAACGGGATAGGATGGCTGACATCAAGAACATAGAATGGATCGCTGTCGATTGGGGCACCAGCAACCTGCGCGTTTGGGCGATGCAGGGCGCGCAGGTGTTGGGCCAAGCGCAATCCGGCGATGGTATGGGGGGGTTGACCCGTGATGGGTTTGGGCCTGCACTTTCGGCCCTTATCAAGGATTGGGATGTGCCCGCTGTAACCCCAATTATCGCCTGCGGCATGGTCGGATCGCGCCAAGGCTGGGTCGAAGCGCCTTATCGTGCTGTCCCCTGCCCGCCGTTGGATGCACAATTGATTGCAGTTCCTAATACGGACTTAAACGTGAAGGTCATTCCCGGTCTGCGCCAAGACACACCCGCTGACGTCATGCGCGGCGAAGAAACCCAGATCGCGGGGTTCCTTGCGCTGAACTCCGGATGGGACGGGGTGATTTGCCTGCCCGGCACCCACGCCAAATGGGTGCAGATCAGTGCGGGTGAAGTTGTGAGCTTTCAGACCTTTATGAGTGGCGAAATGTTTGCGCTGTTGTCAGGTCACTCTGTTCTGCGCCATTCTGTTCAGTCAAAAGAATGGGACCAAACCGCCTTTGACGAGGCCGTTTCAGATGCGATTTCTCGGCCCGAGAAACTTGCCGCACGGCTGTTTTCGATCCGTGCCAGTGACCTTTTGCAAGCCACCCCCGCCGCCACGGCGCGCGCGCGCTTGTCAGGTTTGCTGATCGGTGCAGAACTGGCCGCCGCGCGGCCCTATTGGTTGGGGCAAAATATCGCCCTGATTGGCACCCCAGAACATTCACGCAACTATGCCAGCGCCTTGGCCGCCCAAGGCGTGCCTGCCACCATCACAGACGCCGAACGCATGACACTCGCGGGGCTTACCGCCGCCTATCGACACTCAAAGGACGCCACATGACATTGCCGCTGATCGCCATTCTGCGTGGGGTGACCCCCGCCGAGGCCCCCGCCATTGCCGAAGCCTTGATCGCCTGCGGCATCACCAATATCGAAGTGCCTTTGAACTCACCCAAGCCCTACGAAAGCATCGCGGCTTTGGTGCATCTGTTTGGCGACGCGGCGCTGATTGGCGCGGGCACGGTATTGAGTGTCGAACAAGTGGACGCCGTTGCCGATGTGGGTGGCAAGTTGATCGTTTCACCCAATTGCAACGTCGATGTGATTGCCCAGACCAAGGCACGCGACATGCAAAGCTGGCCGGGTATTTTTAGCCCGACAGAAGCTTTTGCAGCCTTGGCAGCAGGCGCGGATGGGCTCAAGCTGTTTCCCGGCAATATGGCTGGCACAGGGGGTTTGGCCGCGATGCGCGCCGTGTTGCCCAAGGGCACGCTGGTCTATGCTGTGGGTGGTGCGGGTGCCGACAATTTTGGTGATTGGATTGCGGCAAGTGCCGATGGTTTCGGGATTGGCAGCGCGATTTACAAACCCGGTTTAACACCTGCTGAAGTGACCGAGCGCGCGCGTATTTTGGTTGACGCTTACAAGGCCGCCGCCAAGTGAGCGCATTTGACACGCGTATCTGCCAGCTGGGCGAAGGCCCGCTGTGGCACCCAAAGATCAACACGCTGTTTTGGTTTGATATTTTGGGCAGGGCCCTGTTTCGACGCAGTGGCAATGACACTCATAAGTACGCGTTTGATGAATATCATTCTGCTGCGGGCTGGGTAGACAGCGAAACGCTTGTCATTGCTTCTGAAACTGCGCTTTGGCAGTTCGATATCGCATCGGGCAATCGTACACATCTGGTCGATCTTGAGGCGGATACCCCCATCACCCGCTCAAACGATGGGCGCGCTGACCCTTGGGGTGGGTTCTGGATTGGCACGATGGGCAAGAACGCTGAACCCCAAGCGGGCGCGATTTATCGCTATCATCGCGGAGAATTGCGTAAGTTGGTGAATGACATCACCATCAGCAACGCGATCTGCTTTGCACCCGACAAATCCCACGCCTATTACACCGATACCAAACAGGCCAAGATCATGCGCCTGCCGCTGCATCCGGGCACAGGTTGGCCACAGGGGGATGCTGAGGTGTTGGTAGATCTTGCGCCCGAAAACCTGAACCCTGATGGGGCTGTGACGGATGCGGCTGGCAATATCTGGGTCGCACTGTGGGGTGCTGGTGAGGTTGCGTGTTTCTCATCTGATGGTACTGAGTTGCGGCGTGTTAACCTGCCTGCCCTGCAACCAACCTGTCCGGCTTTTGGCGGGCCTGATTTGCGTGATCTTTATGTGACCACAGCCGCCGTCGGCTTGACCCCTGCGCAATTGAAAGCACAGCCTGAAAACGGCATGACATTTTGCATCCCAGATGTCGGCCAAGGTGTTGCCGAACCACAGGTGATCTTATGAAACGCGCACTTGGCGTTTGTTATTACCCCGAACAATGGCCGCAAGACATGTGGGCTCAGGACGCGGCCAATATGGTTGCGGCGGGCATTTCGTGGGTACGCATCGGTGAATTTGCATGGTCGCGGATTGAACCAAAGCCCGATGTGTTTGACTGGGTGTGGCTGGATCAGGCCATTGATGTGTTGTCAGCGGCTGGTCTGAAAATCGTGCTTGGTACGCCGTCTGCCACACCGCCGCGTTGGATGCTGGATCAGTTTCCCGACATGCTGGCCGTCGATGAAAACGACCGCCCGCGCAAGTTTGGATCGCGCCGCCATTATTGTCACAGCCATCTTGGGTACCGCGATGCGGCTGCCGGGATGGCGGCCAAAATGGGCGCGCGCTATGGCCGTGATACACGGATTGCCGCGTGGCAAATTGACAATGAATACGGCTGTCATGACACGGTGGTCAGCTATTCAGATGCGGCGCGGGTCGCGTTTCGCGATTGGCTGGCGCAAAAGTATCAAAGCACATCCGCATTGAACCGCGCATGGAGCAATGTGTTCTGGTCAATGGAGTATGACACGTTCGATCAAATCGATCTGCCCAACCTGACCGTGACCCAAGCGAACCCTTCCCATGAAATGGCATTTCGCCGCTTTAGCTCTGATCAGGTCGTGGCGTGGAATGCAGCGCAAGTTGCCGCCCTACGCCCGCTGACAGACGCGCCATTGATCCATAATTACATGGGGCGGGTCTTGGATTTTGACCATTTCTCCGTCGCCCGCGACCTCGATATTGCGTCATGGGACAGTTATCCGATTGGGTTCTTATCTGATCGACTTGAGGGCACCGCCGAACACAAAGCCCGTTATTTGCAGCAGGGTGATCCTGACATGCAGGCGTTTCACCATGACCTGTACCGCGCTATGAATGCGGGGCGATGGTGGGTGATGGAACAACAACCTGGCCCGGTGAATTGGGCGCCTTATAACCCGGCCCCCCTGCCCGGTATGGTGCGCCTATGGTCCTGGGAGGCCTTCGCCCATGGCGCTGAGGTGGTCAGCTATTTTCGCTGGCGCCAAGCGCCCTTTGCCCAAGAACAGATGCACGCAGGACTGATGCGTCCAGACGATCTTGCGGCCCCCGGATTGGATGAATGTGCGGCAGTCGCAACTGAAATGGCTGACATGCCAGATGTTGAGAATGCCCAAAGCCCAGTTGCCCTGATCTTTGATTATGCATCCGATTGGGCGTGGAAGGTCCTGCCCCAAGGTGCGGATTTTGACTATTTCCGTTTGGTGTTTGAGGCGTACCGCGCAGTGCGCAAACAAGGACTCTCGGTGGATATCTTGCCGCCCGATTGTACTGATTTAGCTGGGTACAAACTGGTATTGGCCCCGGGTCTTGCCACAATGCCACCAAGTTTGATCGATGCGATGGCGCGTGTATCCGCCCCTTGCCTGATCGGCCCGCGCAGCAATTGTGTGACCCACGAATTAAGCATCCCCCTACCGATGGGACCTGCCTTGCCGCGATTGGATGTGACCGTGACTCGGGTCGAAAGTCTGCCCCCCGGTACCGTGCGCGCCGTTGAAGGTGGTGGCGCGGTGGTGCATTGGGTCGAAGACATCGCTGGCGCGGCGAATGTCATGTTCAAAGGCACAGATGGCAGCGTGGTCGTGTCAGCCCATGAAAGCCTCAATTACCTTGCCGGATGGCCGGACCCGGTATTGTGGGATCGGATCATCAAGGCTTTGGCCCAAAAGACCAACCTCACATTGACACCCCTACCCGATGGATTGCGCTTGCGTGATACAGCCACCCATCGGTTTGCCTTTAACTATGCCCCCGAACCAGTGCAGTGGCAGGGTCAAGATATCGCAGCGGCGGGTGTTGCATGGTGGCCATTGGGCTAGGCCATCGCGATAAACTGGCTTTGCTTGACAGGTCCCCGGCACTTACTTAACAAAGCAAGTAATGTCTCTAGGGAGCCGAAATGCCGCATTTCCACATAGACTTTTCACCGAACTTGGAAGCCCGTTTGGATATTGCTGAATTTTGCAGCGCGATCCGGGACGCCGCCGCTGCAACTGGGATGTTCCCCCTTGCTGGTCTGCGCATCCGTGCGACACCCGCAAAATTTGTGGTGATGGCAGATGGCAACCCCGATCACGCCTATCTTGATCTGTCGATCCGCCTGCGGGCGGGGCGCGATCCGGCTGCCAAACGTGTGGCGGTTCAGCAGATATTTGACGCCGCTGAACACTATTGCAGTGATGTGTTGGCCACATCGTCCTTCATGTTGTCCTGTGAAATGCGCGACATCGACGCCGACCTGTCCCCCAAGGTCAGTTCAATCCGGCGCTACCTACCGGGAGAGACATGATGAAATGGGATGAATTTTCACATTGGGGCGAAAAGATCAGTCAATGGGCAGCAGCCTATCATACTGACATCCGTGACCGCCCTGTGCGTGCCCAAACTGTACAAGGTGAAATCGCCGCCGCCCTGCCCCCCGCCCCGCCAGAAAACGGCGAGGCGATGGATACCGTCATGGCCGATTTTGAACGCATCGTGATGCCAGGCATCACCCATTGGCAGCATCCACGTTTCTTTGCCTATTTCCCGGCCAATGCCGCACCACCCTCTATGTTGGCCGATATGCTGGTCACCACCATCGCCGCGCAGTGCATGTTATGGCAAACCTCGCCCGCCGCGACCGAAATGGAAAGGGTGATGGTGGATTGGCTGCGTCAGGCTTTGGGATTGCCAGATGGATTTTCCGGCGTGATCCAAGACAGCGCGTCCTCGGCCACTTTATCCGCTGTGTTGACCATGCGTGAACGTGCAACCAATTGGCGCGGCAACCGCGAAGGCTTGTCTGATATGGGACGGCTGCGCATCTATTGCTCTGAACACGTGCACACATCAATTGATCGCGCCTGTTGGGTTGCGGGCATTGGCCAGGATAATTTGGTTAAGATTGACCCGGGCAGCAGCGGTCATGCCTATGAGATGGATACAACCGCCCTTGCAGCACAGATTACCGCAGACCGCGCAGCAGGATACACACCTGCTGGCATCATCGCGATCACCGGTGGTACGGGCATCGGGGCGTGGGATTTCCTGGGCGATGTTCTAAAGGTCGCCAAGGACGAAAATCTGTACACCCATCTAGATGCTGCATGGGCCGGGTCCGCGATGATCTGCCCTGAGTATCGTGCGAAATACTGGGATGGCGTTGAAGGCTTCGACAGTATTGTCTTCAATCCGCACAAATGGCTGGGCGCGCAATTTGATTGTTCTGTGCAGTTTTTGCGTGATCCCTCACAACAGTTGAACACGCTCAAGATTGAACCCGAATACCTAAAAACCTCTGGCAAAGAGGTCACCAATTATTCGGAATGGACCATCCCTTTGGGCCGACGGTTTCGCGCGCTCAAGCTGTGGTTTCTGATCCGGTCTTATGGATTGGAAGGTCTGCGCAGCCGTATCCGCAATCACGTCACATGGGCAGAAGAACTGTGCGAGGTGCTGCGCGCGAAAGAGCCGTTTGACATTGTTACTGAGCCTATCCTCAGCATCTTTAGCTTTCGCTGTCCCGGTGATGACGCCGCGCAACAAAGGCTTGTGGATGCGATCAATGACGACGGGCGCATCTATCTCACCCAAGGGATGTATGATGGGCGCAAAATGATCCGGTTTCAGGTGGGTCAGTTTGAGTGCACCCGTGAGGACGTCATGCTGGCAGGTGATGTGATCGCTGAAATCTGGGAACAGGTCAGCTAGGGGCAAAAACGACCGATCGATGTCGCACGTAAAGCGCGACACGCCCCTGTCCCCGTGTTTCCCTTTAGATCAGAGGAGCACCACATGAGCACCCGAACCGGACGACGCGCACGCCACGCGCCTGACACCACGACCCCAGCGCGCAGTGAAGCATATCGCCAGTTGCGCCATCCCTTTGCGCCACAACAGGTATTTTCTGACGATGGCGTTGCCAACATTCACAATATGGCGCTGCGGGCCTTGTCGGAACTGGGCATGAAGATCCTACTGCCCGAGGCCCGCCAGATTTTCGCCAACGCTGGGGCGCTGGTGGACGATGACACGCAAATGGTGCGCATCGGCGCGGACCTTGTGGATGAGGCATTGCGCAGCGCCCCGCGATCAATCCGCATGCGGGCTGCGAACCCGGCGCGCGAACAGGCATTTGAACCCGGTGCGATGATGTTTTCGCCCGGTTCGGGATGTCCCAACACCATCGATGCCCTGCGCGGACGCCGACCGGGGAGTTTAAAAAGCTATCAAGAAACGCTCAAACTGGTACAGAGCTTTGATATCATTCATATCCTTGGCCCCTCTGCTGAACCCCAAGACATCGCGCCGCATCTGCGCCATTACGACCTGATGCGCAGCCAGATGTGCCTAAGCGACAAACCAATGTATATCTACGCCCGGGGCCGCGCGCAGGTGCAAGAAAGCCTTGAGATGATTGCGCTGGCACATGGCTTGGACGATGCTGAACTGCGCAACGGGGCGTGGGCCTATAGCGTAATCAACACCAATTCCCCACGCCAGATTGATGTGCCAATGGCCATGGGCATCATCGACATGGCGCGCGCCGGACAGCTAAGCATCATGACCCCCTTTTGCCTTGCTGGTGCCATGGCACCGATCACCATATCCGGCGCCTTGGTTCTGCAACATGCCGAAGCCTTGGCCGCGATTACCCTTGCCCAGCTGACGGCCCCCGGCGCGCCCGTGGCCTATGGTGGTTTTGCCTCAAACGTCGATATGAAGTCTGGATCACCCGCCTTTGGCACCCCGGCCCATATGAAGCTAACCATCGGATCAGGGCAATTGGCGCGCCATATTGGTCTGCCATGGCGCTCTGCTGCGGGGGCTGCATCAAACACCGCAGACATGCAGGCGGCGGGCGAAAACCACATGGGTCTTTGGGCTGCGATGCAGGCAAATGCCACGCTGACCATTCATTCGGCTGGATGGTTGGAGGGTGGGTTAAGCTTTGGGTATGAAAAATTCATCAATGATGTCGAAGGCTTGCAACAACTGGCAGAGATGTGCGCCCCGGTTCCAGAAGACACTGCAAGCCTTGGCTGGGGCGCATTGCAAGACGTCGACCCCGGCGGGCATTTCTTTGCCACCCAACACACGATGGACCGCTATCGAGATGCGTTTTACGACCCCATAGTTGCGGACCTCAGCAATCATGGCGCATGGGTCGAGGCCGGTTCAAAAACATCAACACAGCGCGCCACAGACATCTGGCAACAAACTTTGCACGACTATGTTGCCCCACCCAGCGCAGATGGGATAACGGATCGATTGAACCCCTATATTGAGGCATGCACCAAGGCGGGCGGCGCGCACCCCAATGACGGATAAATGCCCTAGGGCGTGATCATCGTAACACCGGGAATGCGCTGAATGGTCTCCATGTCGTCGTCATAGATATCTGACATCTCATCAACCAAAGCTTCGGTCCACCCCGGCATGTCCAACTCTTCTTCGATCTCATCATCGATGGCAAATTTATCCAAGAATGCCGCAATCACCCGGCGCTTTTGGATTTCTGACATCTCTGGATGATTATCCATGTAGGTGCGAAACCGCTGCATGCCTTCTTTGGACATGATCGTTGCCAACAAATCAAAACCGCCTGTGATCTTGTCTTGCACATCTAACCCGGCAATCTCACGGATCACCTGTGACCAAATGAGCGGCAGGTCTTCGTTACACCATACAGTGATCGGGATTTCAGGCGCAGCAGCGCGAATGTTGGTAAGTGTCTCGGACCAGCGCAGATCAAGCGGCCCCCGTTTGCCCCAAAACGCCGCATGTTTTTGATCCATCGCCTTGTCGAAAAGGATTGGCACCAAAGACGCAGGATTTCGGATGGCTAGGTAAATTTCAATGTCATCATCGGGAAAAAGTTGCGCCATATGCATCATCCGCTTGGGCGCATCGCGGTACAATTCGCCCTCCATCACAGCGGTAGCAGGCGTGCGGAAAAAATTGGGATCCGACAGGATCAAGCGATCCGCAGTGGCATCATCAAGTGCCGCCTCAAGCAAGATATCACGTGCATCTGCCCCGGGCGGTGCCTTGTGCATTGCATTCAACGTATCGCGGAACAACCCACGGAAATTACTTGGCCCTGGCACCACAATCCCGCGTTTGGCAAAAATTTCTTTGTTGTGCAGCAAACACTTCAGCAGTCGATCTTCTTCGGTGTAGTGCGCGCCTGTGTGCAAAACCAGTTGCATGATACTCGTTTCAGGTTGGATAAAGTTGCCGTTGAATACCGCGTTCCGTGACAGGTGTAAAACTGCAAAACGAGCCTGCGAATGGGTGTACCCCCTCTGTTTGCCTTAACCACGCGCATCCAAGGGCCAGATATAACATTATACCGGCGATATAGGCCGCCAAAGGGCGGTTATACTTTTCAAGAGATTGACCCGATTGTTCGCGCAAGGTCTCGTTTCTGGCTGTGATACCTCCGCCCCCTCATGTGAATTTGTGTATTCTTGCAGCGCCATTCGCACCAAATGCGTGATCTTGAAATTTCTTACAAAAGGAGTGCGATAGCACTCTTGCATCCGTTTGAATCATCTACTAAAGAACGGCCACGCGATGGAACTGCTGCTTAGCAACCGTCACGCAGACGTTGAAAAACGTTCGCCCCTATAGCTCAGCTGGTAGAGCAATTGATTTGTAATCAATAGGTCCGCGGTTCGAGTCCGTGTGGGGGCACCATTTACTTATTCATCAAAGTCCAATGACATCTTATTAAGCCTTGTTTATAAGGCTATTATCGAGATCGTTTGTCCAGCGCAGTTTTTCTACATCCAACTGCGTAACCCCAAAAAAGGGGGTATTTTTTGGGGGTACGATGAAAACTGAAAAATGAGCGTACCCCCAGAATGCCTATCAGCGACATCAAGGTGAGAAATCTCAAGGCGGGTGACAAACCCTACAAGGTCAGTGATTTTGAAGGCTTGTTCGTTTTGGTCAAAGTAAGCGGATCAAAGTCTTGGCGTTTCAAGTATCGGATCGACGGCAAAGAAAAATTTCTGGTGATCGGTGACTATCCTGCCGTCAGCCTCTCCCAAGCACGACAAGCCCGCGACGCGGCCAAAGCACAACTTGCTGACGGTATCGACCCAAACGAGGCAAAGTGGACCTGTCACGGTTTGATGCCGCTCCTTTGATAGCATTTACTGCAACAAAGGAGACTGATTATGCGCTGCCCGGCAGGGTCATGCAAAGCATGATCCCGAGAGGGGACTGAAACGTACGGAC
>JBARCK010000071.1:0-2478 GCA_049794015.1 Sulfitobacter sp.
TGCCGGGTTTGAGCATAATGGCATCGGAGATTCCGATCTTGCCAATGTCGTGCATGGGAGCGGCATTCAGCAAATTCTCTGCCTGCTCTTGAGAAAAACCGAATGCCTTCGCCAATACGTAAGAGTAGTGACTCATGCGCATTACGTGCAGGCCGGTCTCATTATCTTTGTATTCAGCGGCGCGTCCTAATTTCTGAATGATCTGCAAACGGGTTGATTTTAATTCTTCGGCATGAACCAACGATAAATGAGTTTTCACCCGGGCTTTTACAATGGAGGGACTCAATGGTTTGGTAATATAGTCCACTCCCCCCGCATCAAACCCGCTGGTTTCATCCACTTCATCTTTCAATGCCGTGACAAAAATAACCGGAATACGATTGGTTGCAGTATCAGCTTTTAACCGAGTGCAGGTTTCAAACCCATTCAAGTGCGGCATCATGACATCCAGCAGGATGAGGTTCGGGTTTTCTTTGGCCGCCAGCACAATGGCTTCTTCGCCGCTTTTGGCGAAGGCCAGCTGATAGGCGTCCTGTAGCATTAACTTCAATACCCGAAGGTTAGTGGGTTCGTCGTCAACGACCAGAATCTTGGGGCGATGGTTAAGTAGACTTTCCACAGCCATTAAACCTCTGTGAGTTGGATATGGAGTTGATTTAGTATGTCGATGGCAACTGCGAAGTCAAAATCGTTCAGCGCCCCGTCCAGAGCTTTTAACTGTTCAGCCGGTATCACCAGGGCACTGTGAGTGATAATAGCTAATGCTTGGTCATCACACTGGTTCAGACGGGCTGCCTGCCGTAGATTGTTCACGGCATCAATAAGTGAATCTTTGTCTATGTTGGTAGTTGCATTTTCGGTGGCCGGTGAAATTTCTGTGCAAAGGGTTTCCAGTTCGGGCTTGAGCCGCTTAATAAGGGCTTTTAGCGATGCAATGCTGTTACTGATCACACTGAAACTCTCTGTCTTACAGCCTTCTTCGAGGCGCGACAGAACCGGCAGAAAGCCGACCAGTGCCAAGTTACCACTCAGACCGTTGAGCCGATGAGTATGCTGCCCCAGAGTACGATAGTCTGCATTTTCAAGCAGTTGGTGAAACTCGTGAACGTCGGCATCGAATTGATTCACAAATACAAATAACTCTTTTGTATAAGTAGTTAAGTTACCCCAAAGGGCAATACCTTTATCGCGATCGAATATCTGTGCAGTTGACCCATTGGCCGGTAGAGTTTCTGGGAGATCGGTCTAACTGAGATTCATTACCCGTGCCATTTCCAGCTGCAGGTATTCAACGTCCACCGGTTTACTACAAAAGCCATTCATACCGGCGTCGCGGGCTGCTTTTTTATCTTCATCCAATCCGCTTGCTGTCATGGCAATAATGGGGATATTGTTGTGTGAGGGTAGTTTACGAATATGCTGACAGGCCGTAAGTCCATCCATTGTTGGCATCTGTACGTCCATCAGAATCAAATCGAATTCAGTGTTTCTTACGTACTCCAACGCTTGCTCGCCATCGTTTGCACAGCTGACCCGGTGTTTGGCTGATTCCAGAATGAGCTTTAATAGCGTGATATTTTGCGGAACATCGTCTACCACCAGTATGTTCAGCGGTGGCAATTCTGTTTGCTTATTGAAGTGTTCGGGTAACGGATTTTCACCTTTTTGCAGTGGTAGAGTAAAGCTGAAACAGCTGCCTTCACCTGGTTTGCTTTGTGCTGAAATATTGCCGCCCATCAATTCGACCAGCTGTTTGCTGATTGTGGTGCCCAGCCCGGTGCCACCGAAGCGTCGGTCCATTGAGGAATCTGCTTGGGTGAAAGGATCAAAGATCGCTTCGATTCTTTCCGCATCAATACCGATACCGGTATCGGTAATACGGAATTCAACCCACTGATCACGCACTGGGTTAACGTCAACACTAACCTTACCTTGCTCAGTGAATTTTACAGCATTGCCGATCAGGTTCATAAGCACCTGACGAATCCGGTCCGGTGCACCTTGATAGAATTCATCCAGCGTGTCGTCAATATGCATCTCCAACGTCAGGCCCTTATTGCGGGCCTGAATCCAGAGCGTTGACACCACCGAATCGACCAGTCCGGAGAGGGAAAAATCACGTAGCTCCAACGTCATTTTGCCTTTCTCTAATTTGGCGCTATCCAGAATGTCATCCAGTAGATGCAGCAGTGAGCGGGCGGAGCCGCGCAAAGTCGACAGGTATTTGTTCTGTTCAGCGTCCAGTGTGGTGGTCATTAAAATATCGCTGAAACCGATAATTGCATTCATGGGTGTGCGGATTTCGTGGCTCATATTGGCAAGAAAGGCACTGCGAGCCAACGCAGCTTGTTCCGCTTTTACTTTGGCATTGATCAGCTCTATGTCGAGTTCTTTCCTTGCAGTGACATCCATAATGAAGCCATCCAGCCAGGCAATGCCGCCGTCCTCTTTTAATACCTTGCCGCCATTGTCCTGCAC
>JBARCK010000072.1:0-121556 GCA_049794015.1 Sulfitobacter sp.
TGCTAGGACCTTCGATCAGATGTTCGATGCACTGGCCGAAGTGTGCGACCTGTTCTCACCGCAAGAATGCTGGAACTACTTTTGCGAGGCTGGCTATGGATCAGGTTAAAGGCGCGAAGCTTTAAGAGCCCAAACTCTTTAGATCGGCGTGTAATATCTGTGATTTGGTCATGAAACAGTTCGCGTTTCTTGGTAGTTCTTTCTTGCTCTTTTATGAGCCTCTTTAGCCGTTTTTCGAGATCGGTTTTCTTTTCACGCCTTAAAATATTGGCAATTGTGTCAATTCCAACAGCGAGATCAAATGTTCTGGGCAAGGCTTCTCGATACCGAGGTTCACCTTGCTTGTCAAAGAACTCAGTACTATGCGTAATTATGTCTTGCGAAATGGTATTAAACAGTAAGAAATATCGTAGCGAGACCCGTGATCCAGCTTTTATCATACTGCCACCAAAAGAAACCTTGGCATCTTGATCTATGCCAAAGTCTGCGCTTAAAGCTCTTTTCAGTGCGGTGCCTGTGTTGCTGACGCTAGGTGCGTTTTCCGGCACCTCCCCAGTCGAGGAGAAGAAGTAATCCTCAGATATCGCTCCTTCCTGAGGAGCGGCCCTCGCAATCGTGTATGTCTTTCCTTCAATATGAAATCGCAAGCCATACCAGGTGGCCCGCTCATTGATTGAGGCTTCAGAAATTGAGTGTTTACTCGCAAAAAAAACAGTAGTCAATAATATCCAATATGGCGGTTTTTCCGGTTAAACTGCCACCTGTTATGATATTGACCTTGTTCGGTAGGAACGAGATTTCTCTACGCTGACCGTTTTTTAGCCAAATATACAAATTTAATATATGAAATTTCAAAGTTCGATCCTCAAATTCAAATATAGTTTTTCTGACGACTCACTGAGCAAAGCCGCAATATTCGAGGCAGCCTTGCTGACTTTCTCAGCTCGCTTTCCCATAGTGTTCTTATATTCTATCGGATGCTTCAGTTTGAGATGGCCGTCTATGAACTCGATCACGTCCAACTCTGAAAGAAGCTGTACAGAATTCATTGAATTCACTAAGCCATCATAGTAGCGGCGGTTGAAGTTTGAAAAATTTGAAATATGTTCAATCAGGTATTTTTCAAAACTAAGTATTTTCGTCGTTTTTCGCGCCAAATGTGTTAGCAGAGCATTGTGAGCCACAATCGGTGAAACCAACACCGCTTTAGAGACCGATAGCGTTGGTTCATGGTTGAGAACAAAGGCAATGCTAAGTGCTTCAATGCCAATATTGTTAAATAAGCGCCCTGAGATCATTTGTATTTCGTCTCCCAATCGCTACGCCAACCTAGTTTAGATTGTTCGCAGAGATCGTAAATTTCTCCATTGCTAAATGGGAGATCAAGTTCTTGCTGAGTTATGGCTAATTTCGTCATTCTCAGATCATCAATAATGCCCTGTGCAAGGGAATTTATCGCCTCATCTGATACATTTCCGCGATACGCCTTGCGGAAAAGATTGCGCCAGAGTGTCAGCACATCCTCTTCCAAGGCTTCCACATCTAACGATGTAACTTCACCATCTTGAACCCAACGTTCGACGTTATTCTTTGCAAGCAGATGATGGTATGAGAGACGCGCTATTTGCTCGATATCGTCAACCTCTACATCTCCAATATCAACGAGTTGTTGGAGAAAAAGTTGATCACCAAAATCGTCAGGGAGGGCATCAAACTTCCGTATTTTAAGGGTGCTATTTCTTGCTTTGTCAAAGTGAATTCGATATCTCTTTAGGAAGTCCTCGAAACTGATCGATATCTTTTGCTTTTGAGTTACAAGTTCAAAATTATCTGCTCGTATCTGAGAATCAAGGGAATGGAAAACGTCATCAATACGTTCAGGATCAATAAATCGTTGAGCGATAGATTCCTTACATTTAGCAATAATACCATCGCAACCCAGATCAAACTGGATGCGCGTCCAAAATGCCTGAGAAACTTCTTGATCCAGCTTTAGAACATCTTCTATGAAACCTCCTATTTCAGCATTCTTAGTTCCCGCTTTGAGCTTTGATAATTCGTTGCATAGGTCACTATGTTGAATCTCATTATCTTGGAATTTCTTAATATCAGAAATGAATGTGTTTTTTTTGTTTTCTGACTTATTGCTTGCGAGTAAGAACACTGTTCGATTTACAAATTTTTGCTGCTCAGCCGCATGCTTGCGGCCTGCTTTATCGTCTGTAATGACTTTGCACCAATTGGAAACAGTCTTCCAAAAATCACCATCAAGTGAGGTCAGGTTCTTAGGGCTTCCATCAGCTTTTTTCTGTGTGGTATATTTTAGCTGGACTAAGATTTGAGAGTGATCTGCAAGTTCGGTATGCACATCATCCATAACCTCCAATCCAACGGTTTGCCCCTTTTCAAGGTTCAGCAATGCATTCAGAAAATAGTAGTACTGATAATCGAAACCAATGGATTTATCTTCGGCACTAGTTTTGTCTATGTGTTGAGTGTTGGACATTCTCGATGAGGTTTTTTCTTGCGTTATGCGGTTGATTGAATACAGGAAACTTCCTGCTCTTGAGTTTTATCGTACAACCTCAAGTACATGCTTGGCTAGGGAAATAAGCAGCTACTACTATTGCCTTGCATCATCGCTGGTATGACAGATTAGAAACCGTTTCATGCTTCAAGTGTAGCATTAATCCACTTTAGCGTGACTTACTCAGAGCATTTACGCTCTTGGCAAGTTTTCGTGCAATGTCAGTCAACAGTAATGAGTTCTCATATTTTCATGTAAAAAGTATCTTGCCTCAGAATCCACCTACGTTCCTCACAGAGGCGCGAGAGTCTTAAAGAGCTTACGTCGATCCGACGATTATTCTCTAGTAGGGCCGAGGACTTCGCCTACTGTCCCAAAAGCAAAACAGACACAGACCGTGGTTCGGGCGATGCCCTGCACCCGCACCATCTGCATCGGTTTGGCTTTTGTCAGACTGGATCACAAACCATTACTTGAGCACAGATTACTTGATCACTCATGATTATGGGGTTCAAGAACCGTCCACCCATTCACATCAACATGGACAGAATCCGTCGTGTAGTCGTAGTGCGGTGGAAATTCATCGCTAACGGTAAAATTCAGGATTGTACCCGGAGGCATCCCCTTTTTGTAGCTTTCGGTCCGTATGGTGACTTCAGACCCGACGGGAGGAACCACACCTGTGCTACTCGTAAAAACCACACTGCCGCTTATGCAAAATAGAACTTCCATACTGTTTCCTGCTTCTAATGAATTCCAAGTTATTGATTGCCTTATCTAATCAGAAGCGCGATGCGTTCAAAGCCTTATTGATTGATTAGAAACCAAAAAGCCTGAGATTTATGTCATGCAAGGCAGTTGCTTAGCCGCTCCATTAGCCGTGTAGGAAGATCCATGCGTTCATGCAGTACGGCGATGATCGCGATTCCGTTGGGCTGTTCTGTGAAAAACAGAAAATGTCGCTGGCACCGATAAAAGTGGACATCATTCATCCCTTCCATCGGTTTTGTGCTCACACCGCCCTCGGCGATGCGCTGGAAACAAGCGTGTAAATTGTCTTGGTAGTGATCCGCTTGCGCTTCATTCCATTGGCTTTCGCCATAAAGCCAAATACCAATCAAATCGTTTTCAGCTTCGAGCGTTAGTACATAGCTGTGGTTCATACAGCCCCGTTACGTACTTCGCGGGCGCGGGTCTTGATGTCGGCCGAGGAGCGGCGAACTGTTTTTCCGTCTCGCACTTCTTGCAAGCGCTCCTCTAATAAGCCTTGCAGCGCTTGCAATGCAGCTTCTTCGCTCATATCGCTTTCGCTATCCTCGCGAAGAGCGCGGTTTAACACGAAATCCTTGATCGTTTGGCCATTGAGCGCAGCGACCACTTTAAGTTGCTGGTGCTGTTGGTCTGATACATCAATTGATAGTCGAGGCATAAGAACTCCTTTTGTTAGTCATCATGATACCACACACAAAACAACATTACAACATTTGAGGGTTTTTGCTGTTAATAGGCTTGGTTACATTGGCCTCCCCTGCCCCGCAGGTCGGGCTGTCGTGAACCGCACCAGCAAGCTGTTGCAGCCATTCGGCTTCCACCCCTGAGACGTGTTATTCTTATATCGTCCTTACGTCCTTACGTCCTTTGATGGGGCCGAGGGCTTCGCCTACTGCCCCAAAAGCCAAACAGACACAGACCGTGGTTCGGGCGACGCCCTGCACCCGCACCATCTGCATCGGTTTGGCTTTTCCCCCTCTACCAACACTCGCCGTGAGCAGGGTTGCAGGCGCAACCCAGACTTAACGATGAAAAGGGGAACATCATGGCTACCTTCTACGCTCAACCTTATGACATTCACGCATCAGGCTTCTATTTTGACGATGCAGAAACCTACCACAGCAAGATCACTAGCATTGTGAACGATTTTGGCGATCCGGTCGAAGAGTTTGAAATACAGTTTATTGATGGCGAACAGATCGACTGCGAGTTGGCGCAAGCCCTCTGCCCTAACCAAGTCAATGTTTTAGCTATCATGGAAGCTATCGAAACATGGGATGAAGAGCAGAAAACCAACGTCATTCTGGCGGTCGGTGAAAGCGGTTATAGCTTTGATCTTGCCAAGGACAGCCCCGATGACTTTGATGTATTTGTCTACTACGTTGACAGCTTGACGGAACTGGCAGAGCAATTTGTAGATGAAGGCTTGTACAGTGACCTTCCTGCACATCTCTCACGTTACATTGATTATGACGCTATCGCTTACGATTTGGGTATGGATTACTCCATGACCAATGTAGCGGGTCAATCCCTCGCCTATTACTGCGCGTGAGGGAGGGCATCATGACATATCAAGAACACCACATTCATTGGCAGGGCATCGCGATTGTCGTGCGGCATTGTTCCGATTGGGCGGCAGCTTTTCTTGATGTGCAGCATATCGAGGTCGTTAGCGAAAACCGAGAAGCCTTGCCGATCACAGAGACAGGGTACAAATCTCACTTTTTAACAGGCGCAGACGCGCTGAAGGAATTTGGAGGCTGTCCGGTTGCCTATGTTACTGCGTGGCTTAATCATGCAGCACAGTCGAAGCGCTGGCAGGGTCAGCGGCAACTGTCGATGTTCTAAGGCAGTATGAGTAATTATGCCTGCAAGTTTCAATGCGGATGGACAGTTTACAAGGTTATTCGTATTTATCCTTGCAAATTTACCAAGAAATGTGTAAATTGCATGGATGCTACCAAGAAATATCACTTCAGAGGTTGAACGCGCACTGTCACGGCAGGCGGCGGTGGCATTGTTAGGGCCGCGTCAGGTGGGTAAAACGACACTGGCGCTGGAAATTGGCAGCACTCGTGATGCGCTCTATCTCGACCTTGAAGATCGTGATGATCGCAACAAGCTGACAAACCCTTCTTTATTCTTTGAAGCCGCAGAAGACCGCTTGGTTGTTCTTGATGAAATCCACCGGATGCCAGAGATTTTTGAAACGCTGCGCGGTGTGATCGACAAGGGGCGGCGCAAGGGCAAAGGCAAGGGGCGTTTTTTGATCCTTGGGTCTGCCTCCATCGACTTGCTACAACAATCTGAAACCCTAGCGGGGCGGATCGCCTATATCGAAATGACGCCTTTAGTCGCTACCGAAGTTGAGAACAGCAGGAAAGCCCGCGAACAGCTTTGGCTGCGCGGCGGCTTTCCCGATGCCTATCTAGCGGAGAATGACGCTGAAAGCCTTGATCTGAGAAAGGACTTCATTCGCACGTACCTTGAGCGCGATGTGCCGATGTTTGGTCCGCGCGTTCCTGCGACAACCATGGAGCGGCTTTGGACAATGCTTGCCCATAATCAAGGAACAATGCTCAACGCCTCACAGCTTGCGCGGGCGCTTGAAATCAGTTCGCAGTCCGTCACGCGCTATATTGACCTGCTCTGCGATCTGCTGTTGGTCAGGCGTTTGCCGCCCAAAAATGCAAACGTCGGCAAGCGGCTGGTCAAATCACCAAAAGTCTATGTGCGTGATAGCGGGCTGGTTCACGCCCTCTTAGGGCTTGAAAGCCTGCCACAACTCAGCGGTCACCCCATTGTTGGGCAAAGCTGGGAGGGGTTCGTAATTGAGACACTTATCGCCGCCGCGCCGTGGCGATCACAAACCAGCTTCTACCGCACAGCGGCAGGGGCAGAGATTGATTTAGTGATTGAACATACGAACGGTCAGGTTTGGGCGATAGAAATCAAACGAGGACTGACTGCGAAGCCGGGTAAAGGGTTTTATCACGCCATCGAGGACTTGAAGCCAGACAAAGCGTTTCTGGTACATGCGGGCGAAGATCGTTACCCGATCACAGAGCAAGCGGAAGCCATCGGCATTCATGAGTTGACCAAAGAGTTGCTTGCAGCAGGATAAGGCTACGAAGGGCAAGGTGGACAAGGTGCGAGCTTATGTTGTCGTGGATGCAAAATTAGTGTTTTATAAAGGTGTGCCATAGGTGCTGAAAAAGTGGAAAATTGGCACATTATGTGGCACACTTTTTCAACATATCCCTGTAAATTGATAAATAACAAGAGGTTGGAAGATGGTTTATTCGACTCATAACCTGAAGGTCGTAGGTTCAAATCCTACTCCCGCAACCAAAAAAACAAACAGCCACCAAAGGGTGGCCGTCTTTGTTAAAAAAGAGCGGAATTAACCAAAGAAACATACTACCTATGCGTATATACTAATAAAGTATTTAATAAGCAGGCAGTAATAATGACTTGGTTTGATCGTAAAGCACATGAGACCCGGAAAAGCTTTGACGCACGTACACCAGGAGATGTTGATTATGGACGGGTTGTCCATTCTGGTTCATTCAGACGTCTTCAAGGAAAAACACAAATCTTGAACCTAGGTGATAGTGACTTTTACCGAACTCGTTTGACACATTCTTTGGAAGTTGCTCAAATATCTGGCGGCCTTGCCCAACAGTTGAAACACAATTTCCCTGATCACGACGCCATTCAATACATTCCGGAAAGAAGCATGTTACATGCGATCGCGTGTACGCATGATTTGGGTCACCCGCCATTTGGCCATGGTGGTGAAGTGGCCCTGAACTATTGCATGCGAGACAATGGAGGTTTTGAAGGCAATGGACAGACACTCCGTATTCTTTCAAAATTAGAAAAATTCTCCAAATCGGATGGTTCTAATTTAACCCGAGAAACGCTGTTGGGAATTCTGAAATATCCGGTTTCCTACGGTAAGCTGGTTAGTGGATCAATTCAGCCAGCTATGCTGAAAAATACCAGCGGAACGCCTGTTCTGGATCGTAAAACGTCGAAGCCTCCAAAGTGCTATATGGACAGTGAGCAAGCAGTTGTAGATTGGATGTTGGATCCAGTTACAGACAATGACAAACATCTGTTCCAAGAGATTGATTTACCCAAAGGCAAGAATGGAAAAGCGATCCATAAATCCTTTGCGTGTAGTATTATGGATTTGGCGGACGACATTAGCTTTGGTATTCACGACCTGGAGGATGCACTGGCCCTCAATCTAGTGACTGCTGCGCAATTTCAAGAGCACGTCCCTCCTGAGAAAGCGCAAGGCTTGCTTGATTACTTAAACACTGAATACTCTAATGGATATGGGAACGACGTTTACAGCGGTTTCCTGGAGAAATTGTTTGCGTCCGGCGACGAGCGAAAACACCAGATTAATCGCATTCTCAATTTTGTCATTCCAAGTGTAGAAATCGAGGATCATGTTGAATTCAGGGAACCCCGGCTCCGGTATCGCGTTACATTGCCTGCGAGAGTAAAGGTATTCGTAGACGCGGTGAAGGACTTGATCAGAGAGGAAGTCATCTTTAGCCCCAGCGTGCAGCACTTGGAATTCAAGGGCCAAATGATGGTCATCGCTGTGTTTGAAGTCATGAAATCTGATCCCAAAAGTTTCCTGCCAAAAGATATCTTTCATGACGTCGAAGCGGACAAAAATCTGATGAGGGTCATTTGCGACTATGTTGCGGGCATGACGGATGCACATCTGTTACGAACATACGAGCGGCTTTTTGCTCCGCGTATGGGATCCGTTTTCGACAAGCTTTAGAGTACATAGCAATTTGCAAGCACTGTGGCATTGAACGATGTTCAAGGTCTGGAATTCCTCCGTTTTCATCTGTTTGAAGATAGACCAATATGGTTTGAAACCCGAACGTGCGAAAGGTGATGCAGCGAATGACAAATTGGACACGCAGGGCAGCTTTGTTGGGGGCTGGCGCTGTGCTGGGTGGGCTTACTAGTCGAAGCTTGATGACGAGCAATCCGACTTTAGATGGTGTAAAGCTGACGACGCCAACAAACCTGCCGGGCACTTTGAATGACGCAAGCTTGTTGAGCCAAACACCGATCCACAAACATATCATCCTCAAAAATGATCCCGGCGAGGCGCTGATTGCCGCAATCCGGGCTGAGATGAAAGAGGCGCGTGAGAATGGTCGCCCTGTTAACGTAAGTGCGGCACGCCATACAATGGGGGGGCAGGCGATTGCCTTGGATGGTCATGCGATTACATTTGATAATGGGATGGTCGAACCTGACACGGATCAAGGAACCTATCGAACCCATGCCGGGGCAAGGTGGTCACAGGTCATCAATGCTATTGATCCACTTGGATATTCGCCCAAGGTCATGCAATCCAACAATGATTTTGGTGTCGCTTCGACGTTCTGTGTCAATGCGCATGGCTGGCCAGTGCCTTTTGGCCCTATGGGGTCGACGGTGCGGGCCATTGATTTGATCACACCTGACGGGTCGCTGGTGACATGTTCACGCAGCAAAAATACCACTCTCTTTAATCAAAGCATGGGCGGATACGGCCTGACCGGGGCAATTGTATCTATGGAGGTGGAGATGGAGAAAAACACTCGCCTCAAACCTAGTTTTGCGGAAATGCCTGCCCAAGAGTTCGGCACGGCGTTCATCAAAGCGTTAGAAAACCCAGATGTCACAATGGCTTACGGACGTCTGAACGTGTCCCGTGCTGAATTTTTTAAACATGCTCTGATGATCACCTATCGCGCCAGTGATGATCAAACTGATCTACCTGCCGCAGCCGGTTCCGGCATCATGTCGAAAATTGCTAGCTATGTATACCGCGCGCAATTGGGCAATGAGCGGATGAAGGACCTGCGTTGGTGGTTTGAAACCGATCTAGGCACCACGCTGGGCGGCGGTGAAACGACACGTAACTCACTGATCAACGAACCTGTGATCACGCTGGATGATCGCGATGACACGCGCACCGACATCTTGCATGAATACTTTGTCGCGCCTGATCGGTTTCCTGAGTTTCTTACGCTTTGTCGAGAAGTGATCCCTGCGTCATATCAAGAGTTCTTGAATGTTACGTTGCGCTTTATCAACAAAGACAATGAAAGCTGGCTATCCTATGCCACCGTGCCCCGTATCGCTGCGGTCATGTCGTTTTCCCAAGAGATGACTGCACGCGCAGAGGCGGATATGGCGCGGATGACCCGTGATCTGGTTGAGGGGATCATCGGCATTGGCGGTGCGTATTATTTGCCGTATCGACCACACCCAACTGTTGCGCAACTCGAACGCGCCTATCCGCGCGCCGCTGCCTTTGCGGCTGCCAAACGCGACCTAGACCCCGCCATGATCTTTCGTAATAACCTTTGGGACAGCTATCTGGAGAAGTTATGACCACTTTGCAAAAAATCGCGATTGGCTATTTCTTGGCTTTGATGGGGGCAGCATCCTTGAACTATGTCCCCGGTTTGACCGACGCTGAGGGTCGCGCCTTTGGCATATTTGCCCTCGATATTTTTGATGATGCGCTGCATGTCGCATCGGCCATCTGGGCACTGGCGGCAGCCTTGATATCGCACCGTGCATCCAAGATGTTTCTGCTGATCTTTGGGGCGCTTTACCTCGGGGATGGGGTGTTCGGGTTCTTTACCGGATACGGCTATCTTGATCTGGGCATCTTTACCAACGCGTCCGAGGGCACGTCATTCACGATCTTCCGCGTCTTGGCAAACCTGCCACATATCGCATTGGGTGGCTTTGCCTTGTTCTCAGTTTGGAAATTGGACCGCGCCTGATGCGTCGCTTGGGTAAATGGCTGCTGCGGATTGTGATCGCGGTGGTGATGTTGGGTGTGGCGCTGCTGTTGCCTGTGGCATGGGTTGAATTCGCCTGTCGCGGCGATGCTACTGGGGATGAATACGAGGCTATTCTTCCCCCAGAGTATCACCGTGCAGAAGCACGCACCTTGCTGACCTATCCAGAGTGGCACATCGTTCATGCCTATGATGATTACGCGCAAGTAATTGATGATAACGATCCTCATGATTTTGGATATTTGCGTGCGATCCGCACCTATTGGTCGTCGCTTTGTGCGTTGAAAAAACAGGCTGCATCCCACGGTGGTATGGACATCGAAACCAAGCAATTGGTCTATGTGATTGGCGTGAGTTTTAGTGTCGAACTGGTGTTCAAGGCTGCCTACGAAGAGAGTATCGGGCGCATCACCACATGGGTGAGGGGGGCAGAGCATAGTCCGCTCGATGTATTGTCCGCTGAGCAAGCCAAAGCCTATGCGACCTTCTTGCAGCAGGTCCCTTGGTATAAATGGGACTTTAAAGGAGATATCGCTGCCTTGGATATGGCGAAATCACAATCCTTGCGAGATCGCGAGCGACGCTTTGCGCTTGGCGGGGAATTCGCCGCCAAATCTGCCTACGCTGGTGTGATTGAAGGCGCGGTTGCAAATGTCGGTGCAGATGAATTGACCTTGCGGATGATTGTCAAAGGCCCGGATGTTCAGTCGCTGGCGCGCCATGAGGGCATTACGATAATCAATGAACGGCCTGAAGGGATTGAGATCGAAACCATCCGCTATCGTGCGTTGACCAAGTTGCTCGAACAGATGGCCATGTTGAACGTCGAGATTGTTGAGATCGCAGGCAATGACGACATCATGCTGACGGTGATCTCTGAAAACCCTGATATGGTCGGATCGCTAAGCAGCTTTCAAAGGCAAGGATACGACGACTACCGCCACCTCATTTTGGTTAAGGTGAACGATCTATTAACCAACCTTGCGGCGTTTTCGAATGGGTCTGTGCGTCTGGAGCATGTACATGATTATTAAGGTCATATTAACAGGGGCTGCCATCGTCATAGGTTGGACCGCTGTATTGGCAGGGGTCATGTTGGTGTCTGATGCAGCACCCGCAGCACTGGTTATGTTTCCAGATGCGACTTTCTTGCGTGATCTGCCGGATGATGTCGCGATCCTATCGCAAAGCGCGATCAGCGTGACGTTGATCAGCAAAGCACCCGGTTTTAGCACCGCCCTCTACCAAGCTGGTGCTCATATCGTTTTGCCCGCTGGGCTTTTGGGCTGTGCGCCACTTTCCGGGTAAATGAGCCAATACAATTGAAAAGGCCGCCGCATGAACTGCGACGGCCTTTTCTTGTTTTGCAACTGGTGTTTGGCCTTAGCCGCCGATCAGAAGATAAAGTCGTTACTGTCCAGATCTGCTAAGTTCACACTGTTCAATGTGATCATATTGCCGCCACCTGTATCGATCAGGACGTTCGCGCCAACCTGCGTGGCAGCACCATTGGTGTTGCTGCCCAAATCAAGATCAGCCAGCGAAGTGATCGCACTAATGCCGCTCAGGTCAATCCGCTCAAAGTTGTTGAGCGCGTTAAAGTCAGCAACGGTGTCGTTGCCGTGGCCATCTTCAAATACGAAGGTATCCGCATTAAACCGGCCAAAGACGAGGTCGTCGCCCGTGCCACCTGAAATCGTATCAAAGCCCGCGCCGCCGTTGATCGTGTCGTTGTCGGCACCACCATCGATCAGGTCATTGCCCGTACCGCCATAGAAACGGTCATTGCCGGCATCGCCGTTCAGCGTATCGTTACCTTGCTCGCCAAAGAGGCCATCATTGCCTGCGCCACCTGATGCTTCGTCATCATCAGAACCACCAAACAGACGGTCCAAACCATCACCACCCAACAAGGTGTCATCGCCAGTGCGGCCATATAGGTTGTCGGCCTGTGCGCCCCCATCCAACAAGTCGTTGCCAGACCCACCATCAAGGAAGTCAAAACCGCCCTCACCGTAAAGTGAATCGTTACCGTCTTCTCCGAACAGGCCATCAACGGTCAAACCGACATTGGTGCCGGCGCGCAAAACATCATCCCCGGTGCCGCCATACAGGCGGTCCGCCTCGGTGCCGCCCAGCAGGGTGTCATTGCCCGCATCGCCATACAGGTTGTCAAAGCCCTGATCACCGATCAAACGATCATTACCGTCACCACCATTCAAACGGTCCGTGTTGGCACCACCATCAAGCGTATCATCACCAGCACCACCGTTCAGAGAGTCAAAGCCAGCGTCACCAATCAGCTCATCATTGCCAGCGTCACCATTCAGCGTGTCATTTCCAGTGCCACCATCCAAAGTGTCGCCACCGCCGCCACCTGACAGCAAATCGTCACCGCCACGGCCTTGGAATAATTCGTATGCATCTGATCCAGCAATCGTATCGTTGCCTTCTCTGGTTCCGCGTACATATTCAATATTTGAAATCGTGTGGGTAAAGGCCTGACCGTACCATGACCCCGTGGCCGTACCCGCCGCCAGATCAACATTCAGGTTCTCAACACCGTTGCGGTCATAACGAATACGATCCCAGCCATCGCCACCATCAATAGTGTCGTTGCCCTGACGGGTGATAAAGCTGTCACGACCATCACCACCAATCAAAACATCTGCAAAGTTCGTGCCGCGCAATTCAATCCGACCATCACCATATGTGATGTTCATAGTGTCGGTTGTGCCAAAGCCGTCGTTGGCGACGAAGCCCGTACCCAAGTTGACAATTGCCCCCTGTGTCGCATCTTCGCGAGCGCCGTAATTGTATTCAATACGGATAACTCCTCCAGCCGAGTTCAGGTTGAAGGTGTCCATGCCACGACCGCCGAACAACTGCATGAATAGATTGTCAGCAGATGTAACGGTGAACGTGTCTGCGCCGCCGGTTCCATCAATACCAAGGCCCCAAAATGCCTCATCTGTGTTCAGCAATGTGTCGGTAAAACCTTCAACCGCTACGGTTGCCGTTCCAGCAGCGCCGTCCCAGTTCAAGTTTAGGCCATTGAACAGAGATCTACCATAAGACAAGAAATAGTAACTTTCATCACCAGCACCGGCAAAATCGTAGGTGTCATTCCCGAATGTGGCATACATATTGTCGCCAGAGTCTGGGTTTGATCCAGCGTTAATCGTATCGTTGCCGTTGCCGCCAAAGAGATCATCGTCATAGTTAGACCCTGTGATGGTCATTGCCACGTTGATAAAATCGGATACGTCGTTAAATTCGTCCATGTCATATCCAGCACCAGCGCCGCTTGCATCAACGGTAATGCCACCAGATTGATTGAACAGAGTGGCTAAAGGTACGGGGTTGTCGTTTTCTGCGGCTTGATCAACGGCTGAAACAAACCCAGGCAAGCTCCAATTGATAAGATCAACCACAGCGATTGTTTGTGAACCGTTAACGATAGAAAACCCAGTTATTGTACCACCATTGGGTTCGCCGTTTGCATCAAGCGAAAATCCTGTCCCGGTAACAGTGGTGACCCATCCGTTTTCAGGATTGCGCAAAACAAGTTGAGTTGGTGATGCAGAAACAAGATCTGGCTCAAATATGCCGTCGCCGCTAATAAGGGCGTTTGTAAGAAACGAACTGTCGTCTACGTTTTGACCGGTGTAAATAATGCGCATTGCAATTCCTTTGAGATAAGCGATTTCGGCTATTAAGATAAAATTATAAAAAATTCACCTTTAAGGCAACCAACCCTGACGTGAATTCTTTGTTTTGATCTATCTGTGCCATCAAAATTTCATTCTGTTTGGTGGATAAGTTGCGCATAAAAAATCGCCATAGAGCCGTAGGTAACGGGTTTTTCAATTTCTCCACCACGGTTTGGATCGTGATGCCCCTTGTGCCCTTGACTTTCTAACCCCCAAAAGGTGTACCTGCCACGAGAAATTTCAGCCCTAGAAAGGGACCCGCCATGCACGCCTATCGCAGCCAAACCTGTGCCGAATTGACCAAGGAAAACGTGGGCGACACTGTGCGCCTCTCTGGTTGGGTGCACCGCGTACGTGATCACGGCGGCGTTTTGTTCATCGACTTGCGCGACCATTACGGCATGACACAGCTGTTGTGTGATCCTGATAGCCCGGTGTTCAAAGACGTCGAAAAAGTCCGCTCCGAATGGTGTATCCGTATTGATGGCACAGTTAAGGCGCGCGACGAAAGCCTTGTGAACGCGAAATTGCCAACCGGCGAGATCGAAGTCTATGTGCGTGACATCGAAGTATTGGGTGCCGCCGCGGAACTGCCATTGATGGTGTTTGGCGATCAGGAATATCCCGAGGAAACCCGCCTGCGCTATCGTTACCTAGACCTGCGCCGCGAAAAGATGCAGGCGAACATGGTGCTGCGCTCTGACGTGGTGGCGTCAATGCGCCGTCGCATGTGGGACAAGAAATTTAAAGAATTCCAAACGCCGATCATCACAGCCAGCAGCCCTGAAGGTGCGCGTGACTTTTTGGTGCCGTCCCGTCTGCACCCCGGCAAATTTTATGCGCTGCCGCAAGCGCCCCAGCAGTTCAAACAATTGTTAATGGTGTCAGGCTTTGACAAATATTTCCAGATTGCCCCATGTTTCCGCGATGAAGACCCGCGTGCAGACCGTTCGCCAACAGACTTCTACCAGCTTGACCTTGAGATGAGTTTTGTCACCCAGCAGGACGTGTTCGACACGATCCAACCTGTGATTGGTGGTATCTTTGAAGAATTCGGCGGCGGGCGCAAAGTCGATCAGGACTGGGAGCAGATTTCCTATAAGGACGCAGCCCTTTGGTATGGCTCCGACAAACCTGACCTTCGCAACCCGATTAAGATGCAGGTTGTTTCAGAGCATTTCGCGGGCTCTGGCTTTGCGATCTTTGCTAAACTGTTGGAGCAGGAAGGCACCCAAGTGCGCGCCATTCCCGCGCCGACAGGCGGATCACGCAAGTTCTGTGATCGCATGAACGCCTTTGCCCAAAAAGAAGGGCTGCCCGGCATGGGCTATATCTTCTGGCGCGAAAAGACGGCGGATGCCGTGGCCCAGGAAATGGGTATTAGCGTGAAAGAAGCACAAGCCAAGCTGAAATCCGGTGAGGTAGAAGGTGGCATGGAAGCGGCAGGACCGCTGGCCAAAAACATTGGCCCAGAGCGCACAGAAGCAATCCGTCAGCAATTGGGCCTGAACGTTGGTGATGCGGCGTTCTTCCTTGGCGGGAAACCAAAAGCCTTTGAAAGTGTCGCGGGGCGTGCCCGTAACGTGATTGGCGATGACCTTGGTTTGACGGACAAAAACCGCTTTGCCTTTGCATGGATTGTGGATTTCCCGATCTACGAAAAAGACGAAGAATCCGGCAAGATCGACTTTGAACACAACCCATTTTCGATGCCTCAGGGCGGTATGGAAGCCCTGCAAGGCGATCCGCTTGAAGTCTTGGGGTATCAATATGACCTTGCGTGCAACGGTTACGAATTGGTGTCCGGTGCAATCCGAAACCATAAGCCAGAGATCATGTTCAAGGCGTTTGAAATTGCAGGATATGGCAAGGAAGAAGTCGAAAAGCGGTTTGGCGGTATGGTTAACGCCTTTCAGTACGGCGCACCGCCCCACGGTGGTTGCGCGGCAGGCGTGGACAGAATCGTGATGTTGTTGGCTGATGCGGACAACCTGCGTGATGTGATGCTGTTTCCGATGAACCAACGCGCCGAAGACCTGATGATGAACGCGCCCAGCGATCCAACGTCAGATCAACTGATGGAATTGGGTCTGCGGGTTATCCCACAGGAGTAAATCAAAAAGGGCCGCAGCGATGCGGCCCTTACCTCTTAATCCTCCAAAGAATCTTCACGCTTTTCGTCGATCAGTCCGCGCTCTTCCTTTTTGCGCGCCTCAAAACGGCTCCCAAAGGCATCGTCGTCTTCCGCCCCAATCACTTCTTTGGCGCGCTTGAAGACCTCGTTTTCCTCTTCTTCCATGTGATGCTCATAGTCATGTTTCAACGTCTTGAACCGGGTCAACCAACCGGGTGACGCCATATCCATGTCGTGCAGTTCTTCCATGATGTCATCCAATTTCTGGTGCTCGTGAACCGAATGCCGCGCCGCATCTTGGCCCCATGTTTTTGAAATCAGTTTGGAATAGAATGTCTCTTCTTCGGCTGCGGCATGTGCTTTTACGTCATGATAAAATGTGTTCCATTTTGTCCTCCGCTCCTTGCTGTTTCCAGATGTCTCAGCAATTTCATCCAGCAATGTGCGATGGCTGTCATGGTCGGCTTTTATAGCGTCATAGATCGAAGGCATGGATTGTTCCTTTGTTTGGGTTGTAGTCGTTGCACATCGGTGATGGCGAATTGCCGCCTGTCAGCAGTTTCGCGCAAATTACCCGTGATTGACCCCGTGTCTCTGGCTAGAATGATCTTACCTGAAGCCAAGGCCAGCAACGTCAAAGGACATAGTGCGCGTGAGTTTTTCGCCAGAAATTGCAGAACGTCGATTTGGATATGGTTTGTCGCCTGATCTGACGCCTGTGGCATCGACGCAAACGATGTTAAACGGGGTCAATGGCGCGGATGACATGGCGTTAAGGTTTCCCATCCCCGGCTATCGGTACCTTCAAGACAAGATGGTTAGCAAACGACGGTTCGACCAATACGCCCGCGCCAACCCCGATACCGAAGAAGGCAAACGTGCTGGCGAAAAAGCACGTGCGTTAAACCGAGAAGTGCGCCTGACACGCACGCGATGGTTCGCGCAACTGGAATTGCGCCGGATAAATAGTACACAATCATTTCGCGAACGTCTGGTCGCATTTTGGGGCGACCATTTCACAGCTGTTGGCAAGGGCGGATTGCTGCGGCCGGCAAACTCGCTTTACCTTGAAGATGCCGTGCGCCCTAATATCAGTGGAACATTTGCGGACCTGTTGATCGCCTGTGTGACCCATCCGTTAATGTTGCATTACCTAGATCAGAACGTATCCGCTGGGCCAAACAGCATTGCCGCGCAACGGACAGACAGACGCCGGGGGTTAAATGAAAATCTGGCCCGTGAAGTGTTGGAACTGCACACGCTGGGTGCTGGCGGTCCGTACTCTCAAGACGATGTGCGTGAATTGGCGATGCTGTTCACGGGGATGGGCGGGACCCGCGACATGGGGTTCAAATTTCGCCGGGGCATGACAGAACCGGGCCCGGAAACGATCCTTGGTAAGACTTACGGCGGTGCACCGTCGATGGAGCCGATTTTTGCAGTACTCAAAGATATGGCTGCCCACCCTGCCACGGCCGCACATATTGCGCAAAAGTTGGCGGTGCATTTTGTCTCTGATACGCCGCCCGGTGATTTGGTTGCGCAGTTGCGTGACGCATACCTCGACAGTGGCGGCGACCTGATGGTGGTGTATGCCGCATTGCTGGATCATCCGGCGGCTTGGCAACAGCCCGCCACAAACATCAAACCTCCGGCGGATTTTGTCAGCAGTGCACTGCGCGCCTTGGCTGTATCGGAAGCGACATTTGAAAAACTCCGAGAACAGGATACGCGGGCCTATTTCTATCGACCTCTAGGCCTTATGGGGCAAACGTGGCAACGCCCTGACGGCCCGGATGGTTGGTCGGAAAAGGACCGTGATTGGGTCACCCCGCAAGGGATCGCTGCGCGACTGGAATGGGCCATTCAAGTGCCCACCCTGCTTATAGCTGATTTACCTGATCCAAGGGATTTCATCCAACACGCACTTGGACAAGACGTCCCGGGTGCTGTCCAATTTGCTGCAAAATCCGCAGAAACCCGGGCTGAGGCGATTGGCCTTGTCCTTGCTTCACCTGCTTTTCAACGGCGATAGAAAGGGTACAATGTCTAACACACTTTCTCGACGCCACTTTATGGCCCGCGCTGGGCTGCTGGGTTGTTCGCTGGCGGCCAGTCCTTTGATGACGCCAGTTACGTTTGCAGCAGCGCCATGGGACACGCGATTGGTTGTGATAATCTTGCGCGGCGGCATGGATGGATTGGACGTGGTGCGCCCTGTGGGCGACCCGGCGTTTGCGGCGCTGCGGCCAAGCCTGAATGCCCGCGCCACACCTATCGATCTGGATGGATACTTTGCTCTGCATCCAGCGTTATCGGATTTGATGCCACTTTGGCGGGCGCAAGAATTGGGTTTTGTCCATGCGGTGTCGACACCTTATCGGGACAAACGTAGTCATTTTGATGGGCAAGATTTACTGGAAGCGGGCACCGAAGTTTTGGCAGGCGGTGCGCGTGATGGCTGGTTGAACCGCATGATGCAGCAAGTGCCGGGCGTGGCGGCAGACACGGCATTCGCGATTCGGAACGGTGACTTGCGGGTCCTGGACGGTGCCGCACCCGTAGCAAACTGGACGCCAGAGGCGAATTTACGACTAAGCCCACAGGCGCTACGGTTGGCGGAACTGGTGATGGAGCAAGATCCGCAGATGCATGCAGCACTGGCCGAGGCGATGATGCTGTCGGATGGTCCGCTGGCCCAAGGCCATACCAAAAAAGGCGGTGGGCGCATCCACCAGCAAATTGCCCGCTTTGCCGCAGAAAGACTGCGTGCAGATGCGCGTATTGCGGCCTTTTCTCTGAATGGCTGGGATACACATCGCGCCCAAGATCGCACGCTACCGCGCAGTTTGGGGCAATTGTCTGAAACGATTTTGCAAATGAAACAGGACATTGGCCCGGATATTTGGGGCAAAACAGCGGTGATTGCGATGACTGAATTTGGCCGTACAGCCCGCGAAAATGGCACCGGGGGCACGGATCATGGTACTGCTGGCCTAATGATGATGGCGGGTGGGGCCATTCGTGGCGGGCGTGTTGTCGGCAGATGGCCGGGTGTTGAAGAAGCCGCGCTGTATAAGCGCCGTGATCTGATGCCCACAGGTGACATACGCGCTATGGCTGCATGGATCATGCGCGGTTTGACGGGATTGGATATCGCCACCTTGGAAAATCACGTGTTTCCGGGCCTAGATATGGGACCTGACCCAGACCTGATAGGCTAACGACAAAGCTGTAAGAGTTAAGAACTTGTCCCTGAAACGAAATAGTCGCCAACATATGCAACCAACCCATCATCACCTGCATGCAATGAAGCAAGAATTACAATTGCGAGGCCAACAAGCGACGCGGTAAGGACAATCCAATCGATTCTGAAATCGCTATAGGTTTCCTTGCAGAAACGCAGCATTTTATTTTCAAACATCTGTCGCTCCCTTCGACTAAATGCCCTTTTCCCAGCTTCTAGATGCTCGCGCGGAAATACGGCAGCAATAGGGAAGCCCGGTGCCATGATTTTGACCATCCAGAAATAGCTATGTGCTTTGAATAGGGCTTGGCGGGGCAGTGGCTTGTCCGTAACGTGCCGTTTATGAATATGAATACAACAACATCTCGCCCGGTGGGTGACCTCGTTCCAGATTGGGCTGCGCCAGTGGTCCCAACAAGTGAAACAATGACCGGGCAGTTTGCCCATTTGGAACCGCTGACGGCAGAGAAGCATGCAGCACTCTTGTTTCAGCAGTATGATGGTCACGATCACGTTTGGGACTACATGCCGGATGGGCCGTTTTCGTCCGCTTCACAATTCCACCGCTGGGCGCGCGACAAGGCCGCTCAGGATGATCCGTATTTCTATGCCATTCGCAATCTAGAGACAGGTCATTGGGAAGGCGTCGCAAGCTTTTTGCGTATCGCACCTGAAAGCGGCTCAATCGAGGTTGGCTACATCAGCTATAGTCCTGCGCTTCAACGCACGCGGGCCGCAACTGAAACAATGTATCTCATGATGAAATGGGCTTTTGAGGCGGGGTATCGTCGGTACGAATGGAAATGTAATGCGTTGAATGTACCGTCGCGTCATGCTGCCCAGCGTCTGGGGTTTAGTTTTGAAGGGGTGTTTCGCCAAGCAGCGGTTGTCAAAGGGCGCAACCGTGACACCGCATGGTTTGCCACCATCGACAAAGAATGGCCCGCGCTCAAAGAAGCATTTGAAGCATGGTTGGCACCCAGCAACTTTGATGCTGACGGTCATCAGTTAGAACGCTTGGGCGATTTGACGGGATTGGTGCGCGTTGCAAGCGATCCTACATTGTAAATGTGCGCTAAACGGTTTGGTTTTCCTAAAGCTAAATCGCGATTTTCTGTGAAAGCCTGTGTTGGATCATTCCGGCAATCGCCGCTGTTTCGGACCCCGCTGGTTGGCCAAGCGCGCGTTTCGTCGCCAACGCGTTTGCGGCTTCTTCCAATCCGGCATCATGCGCAGATCGCGCAACGCCGCTTAGGAACTGTGCAACATAATCCAGCGCATGTTCATCCGGTGGATCATCCAACACATCGGCAATATGGGCCATATCGTCCTGATAGGCGATTTGGTCAGGGGCAATCACTTCATCGGTGATAATGCGCGGACCAGATGGGCGGCGTTCGGCCGGTAAGATTGCCAAAACACATTCCTGAAAGGTTGCGATGGAGGTAATGGGTTTGGCCAGAAACCCATCGGCACCGGCTGCCATGGCATCGCTTTCTAGATGGGCATCCCCCGACATTGCCAAAATCGCATCCACACGGGGCTGACAGTCGACCAATTCAGCAATCAGATCGACACCGTTGCCATCTGGCAGGCCCAGATCGATAATGACAATCGTCGGGCGATACACTTGTAGATGTCGGCGGGCAGAGCGTAAACAGTCGGCGCGTCTGATCCGCGCGCCCGAGCGCAAACACAACAATCGCATCGCTTCGCAGGCGAAACGGCTGTCTTCGACCACCAAAACAGTCAGCCCCAGCAAAGGGCGCGCGGCGGTGGGCGCGGGTATATTCGCCGCAAAGGGGTCTGTCGTGTCCATCATAGCCTCCAGGTTCATCCAACAACACAATGGTTACGTCGCGATGGCTAACAGCAGGTTAATGTGACGCATTGATTTTGACAGTTTCGGCAGCCATAAGCGCGTCAAACAAACCCATGGAGCTTTTCGATGATTGGACGCCTAAATCACGTCGCTATTGCGGTGCCGGACCTTGATGCAGCCGCAGATCAATATCGCAATGCGCTGGGCGCAACTGTGGGCGCACCACAGGATGAACCGGATCACGGTGTCACTGTGATCTTTATCGAACTGCCCAACACCAAAATTGAATTGCTGTACCCTTTGGGGGAAAACAGCCCTATCCAAGGGTTTCTGGATAAAAACCCATCCGGCGGTATTCACCATATCTGCTATGAAGTTGATGATATTATCGCGGCGCGTGATCACCTGAAATCAACAGGCGCGCGTGTCCTTGGCACCGGAGAACCAAAGATAGGCGCGCATGGCAAACCAGTGCTTTTCCTGCATCCCAAAGACTTTAATGGTGCTTTGGTTGAGCTGGAACAGGTTTAAATCATGGGTATCACATCCGGCCTCGTCCTATTTTCCGTCATCTGGTTCATGACGTTTTTAATCGCGCTGCCTATCCGTGTGCAGACCCAAGGTGATTTGAAGGACATCGTGCCCGGCACACACGCAGGTGCACCTGAACATCATCACCTGAAGGCAAAAGCGCTTTGGACAACATTGGCAGCAATCATTTTGTGGTGCATCATCGCGGGCATTATCTTGTCGGAATGGATCAGCGTCGACGATATTGAGGGCTGGCTTCATCCTGCGGCAATAAGTGGAACAGATGGGTAAACGTTGCTGCCCCTAATATTGGGATCAGCAGGTTGATCAAAGGGATCGACAGTGGCATTGCCATCAAAATGCCTGCCAGCCAAATGGTACCAAAGTTCTTGCGCCGCAGTTCCTTGGCGCGTTTGCGACCCACACGTCGGATCGCCGCCATCGTGTAATATTCCCGGCCCAGCAGAAAACCGTTCAATCCCCAAAAGATGAACAAGGCGGCGGGGGCAAAAAAGATATACAGCAGTATCGCCAACAGGTTGGCCCCAACCAGAACACCCAAAAAGTTTACCGTGTCGCGCAGCGCATCACCAAACGGTATGCGGGTTGCGGGCGGCAGATCCGGGTAATGTTCGCCCTCGACCGCGTGCGCGACATCATCGAGAAACATCGATGTGATCGCAGATGCCACAGGCACCATCAAGAACATGGACAGAAATGCCAGCAAAAACACGGCCCCCCAGGACAGCAGGTCTTTGAGCCACCGCACCTCACCTAAAATTGGCAGCCACGCTTCTTCGGGTGTTGAAGCCTCAACAAGCCATGAAAAACCTGCGGTGACTGCGACAAGTAGCGCCAAAGACAGGCCGATCCCAATCATAAACACGCGTCGAAACCGTGCGTCTGACAATTGACTGACGGCCAAACCAAAGGATTGGAATACTACTGAGACAGCCATGTTGTGATGCTTTCGATGTCTGGACGCGGACGTTCGGGTGGATGTGATGTTTCAGTGCCGATATGAAGGATTCCGGCAATACGTTCGTGACCTTCTAGGGCCAGCCCGTCGTGCATGAAACCCCTGTCATGTGACGGCCAACCGCTGAGCCAATTTGCGCCCCATCCTGCCGCAAGTGCTGCGTTCAAGAGTGCCAAACACACAGCGCCCGCTGAATACGTCTGTTCCAGCGGCGGTATCTTTTCGGATGGTTTTTGAACCTCTACAACCACCACGGCCAAAGCACCTTGATCAAATTGACTGCGCCCTTTTTCGATCTGCTCTGCGGCATGGCCCAGTGCCTCACCACGGTGTTGCACAACATCTGCCAGCCTCTTCATCACGTCCTTTTCAAGCACGATAAATCGCCAAGGCTCTAGTTTTCCGTGATCCGGCGTGCGTGCGGCTGCTGTGAGCAAAGGCAACAGTTCATCACGCGTTGGCACCGGAAGCGCCAGCGTTTTAGCAGGCCGCGAACGACGGGTTTGCAGGAACAAGAGGGCGTCAGGATTTAGATCAGGCATGGGCTTCTCATAGGGTCAGTTGCTGCGCCATATCGTCAATCGATTGACGCAGGAAGGCATCAAAGGCAGCAGATGGTTGGCGATTATGATGTGCGACGGCCAACGGGTCAGGGGCATCAATGGCACTACCTGCAAGGGTCGCGATGGTGGCGTGGCCACAGAATGGCACATAGGCCTCAGAATAGCCGCCCTCGTGCACCAGCACCAGTTTCCCCTCACAGATACGGGCGGCAGTGTCTTTGATCTGCTTGGTCATTTCAGCAAAGGTGGCAACAGTGGCCTGCATGCGTGCCAACGGGTCGATGATGGCAGCATCATAGCCACAGGCGACGATGATCATATCAGGATTGAACGCCTCAATCGCCGGGATCACAACGCGCTCCATCGCATGCAGATAGGCGGTGTGTCCTGATCCCGCATGCATCGGCAAATTGATGTTATATCCTTCGCCTGCACCCTTGCCTCGATCCGCCAGATAGCCTGAGTCCAATGGGTAATTTCCCTCTTGGTGCATTGAAATGGTCAACACATCGTCGCGGTCATAATAGATCGCCTCGGTGCCGTTGCCGTGATGCACATCCCAATCCAGAACCACCACGCGCTTCGCCAATCCTTTGGCCTGCGCAGCCTCAATTGCGATGGCGATGTTTGCCAGTAAGCAAAAACCGTTGGGGAAATCAGGCAGGCAATGATGGCCCGGTGGGCGGCTAAGCGCATAGGCATTTTCGAGATCGCCTGATGCAACGGCATCCACAGCAGCAACAGCCAGGCCCGCAGACAGCGCCGCAATCTCATATCCACCCTGGGCAAAAGGTGTGCGGCGGCCTAATTCACCACCCCCTGCGTCTGACAGGCGCTTGAATTCATCAAGATATGACGCCGGGTGTACACGATCCAGCATTTCACGGCTCGCCATATCTGCTGCGCGCACATCCAGCTCGTGGATCAACCCCGTGACATCCATCAGGTTCTTCAGCCGACGCTTGGTTTCAGGGTTTTCAGGCAGGCCACCTGCCGCCAAGGGTTGGATTAAACCGCCAATGGGCATGGTAAAAGTATAGTTTCCACCCGCGTGCCAGAAACACTTTTCGTCCCAATAAAACCCTGTCGCCATGACGCCGTCCTTTGCGTTAGTTGCTGGTGAAATTGGCGGAGCGGCCAAGGATTGTCCATGCTTGTCAGGTTGCTTCGTCCAGCAATGCGGGAATGTCCAATCGTGTATTGGTCATGGCAAGCGTGCCGTTTGCATCACGCGGCCAATCGGCAGGGGCGCGATCACGGTACAGTTCAACACCGTTTTGATCGGGGTCACGCAGGTATACCGCCTCGCTGACACCATGATCTGCGGCACCATCAAGTTTGATCCCAGCATTCAATACCCGCTTTAGAACGGCCGCAAGGCTGGCGCGATCAGGATAGAGAAACGCGCAATGATATAGCCCGGTATGACCCGCAGGAGGTGGTGTACTTGCGGCACTTTCCCATGTGTTCAGACCGATATGATGGTGATAGCCGCCCGCACCCAGAAATGCGGCCTGATCGCCGAACCGCTGTGTCACCTCAAAGCCTAGGATATCGCTATAAAACGCGATGGCGCGATCAAGGTCGGCAACCTTGAGGTGGACGTGTCCGATGGTTGCGTGAGATGTCATAAACCTACCTTGTGGCTGCGATCATCAGAACATGGGTAGACCAACGGGCGATGTCCAGTCACGCCGCCGCAGGGGCGCTGTGCAAAGGCGCAGAGATCACGTTGCCTCGAATCCACGCTCAAGCGCGCGCCAACCGGCAATCGCTAATATCAATGCACCAAGGGCGGCGACCAGAAATGGCGCGGTCAAGGCGGTGTCGCGCGCAAAACTGCCTTCGGCACCGCGCACGATCAGGCCAGATAGTAACAATCCGACGGGCATCATGCCCCATGCCAACAACCGGTACAGGCTGTTGACGCGGCCCAGCAGGGCATCCGGGATTTTGCGCTGTCGATAGGATACAGACACTGTGTTCCAGACCAAACCTGTAAACTCAAATGCGGCCAATACAATGGCCAATGCGACAGGTCCCGGCGCATAGGCGATGCCTACGAACGATGGAAACGATGCCAGTAACATCCATTGGGCTGCGCGTTTTGGACCAACCTTGGTGATGATCGCATCGCCCCACCAGCCGCCTGCGATCCCACCCAAAGCGCCCGCCGCAAGGATCAATCCATAGGCGCGCGCGTCCAGCCCCAGATTTTCCTGAACATGCAACACCAGCGCGATCATCACCATCTGAAACAGCAGGTTCCAGACCCCGGTGATCCACGCCAGCGACCGCAGCAATTGTGCATGCCACAGAAATTGAAAACCCTCGCGCAACTCGCGCCGCCAATCACGTGCCTCTATTTGGGCAGGCTGAAAGCGCCCTTTGACAGCCAAAACAAGGATCACAGCAATTGCATAGGCCAGTGCACCCGCTGCAAAAGGCAAAGGCAAAGCCGCAGCAATCAAGAACGCACCAAGGGCCGGACCCAACAAGGCATTCCCGATCAATTCAACGCTCCATAATCTGCCGTTGGCCTTTTCAAGGTGCGCCTGCGGCACAAGTGCTGGCAACATGGTTTGTGCAGCATTGTCGCGAAACACCTCTGCAATGCCGACCAGCGTCGCAGCGACAAGGATTGCGATGTAGAGACCAGGTTGGGTGAGCGTCATAGTTGCAGGCGCAAGCGGTTGGGTGAACCAGATCGCAAGGGCCGCAAACCCAAAGGTCAATCCGCGCAGCATATCCATGCGTAAGATCAGCAAACGTCGGTCAACGCGGTCGGTGATCACGCCTGCGGGAATAGCAAACAGAAACCAAGGGACGCGCAACGCCACCGCGACCAATGCAATCATCAGCGGATCGCGGGTGAGCAGCGATGCAAGCCAAGCCCAAGCAACCGTCGCAATACCATCGGCCAAATTGGTCAGGCCGGATGCTGCGACAAAACGGGCGAAGGGGCTGGCGGACATGTGATGGCTTTCCAAGTGGAGTCTGTGTCAATTTGGCGGCTCAACCGGGGTTGAGGTCAAGCAGGAAACCAAGCTTAAATTTCAAAACCCAAATGGGCGTATAAAAAGGCAGCCATATTTGCTATGATACAAACATAAATACCAAATACTTTTTGAAATTTGAGTGGGGATGTTTGTTATGATCCGGGATTATTTGAAGATATGTAATGTGAATTTCCAAAGACGGACACGCGAGATGGGCAAGGCCAGCCTCGCAACTTTGGCAGCTGTATCCGTGGTGTCACTTACGTCTATTGCGCAAGCGCAAGAAATTGTTGGATGGCGTCATGTCAAGTTGACAGGAGAAGACAAATTTCAGGGGACTGAGCCAGATAACGAAAATGAAGCCAAAGATATCAGTGGCGCCGTTTGTATGCCGGGCGTTTCATGTTTTGCGGTTTCAGACGAAGAGCTTTTTCTGCACACCTTTGAATTAAAGGGAAACAAAAAGACAAGATTCAAGATTGGAGAGGTCCTGAACCTAGCTCCCAACGTGGAGGGCGAGTTGGACCTAGAGGCCCTCGCCGTATCGGGCAACACTTTGTATGCGTTGGGCTCACATTCTTTCAAGCGCAATGGTTGCAAGAAACAAGATAGCCGTTCGGTGCTGTTTTACGGGACCCCGAATATGGATTTAGCTGGCAAGGATGAGGCGATTGAGATGTCACAATTATCCCTTGCACCAGCATTTGCCGCAGTGCCGGAACTTGCAGTGGGTTACGCAAAGCCGTTGCAGAAAAACGGGCTCAACTTTGAAGGCATGGCAGCATTAAACGGACAATTATATTTTGGCCTGCGTGCGCCCTATCCAGAGGATGAAAGCCATTCGACATTTGTTTTGTCATATCCGGTTGAAGGTTTTGACCAAGATGCAATCGCCACGCCACAGTTGCACCGCCTGAATTTGGCAGATCAGCCCGGTGCGGGAATCCGCGCCATGGAACGATATGGTGATGACATTCTTATTTTGTCTGGTCCTGCTGGTGTCAGCAAAACCAGCAAAAAACCGACCAGCGAAAACATGGATTGCCAAAAGCAAAGTTTGGACCGGGATCATCCTTTCATGCTGCATCTATGGGATGTTGATCAAAAACGCATCCAAAAGCTGGTCGAAATTGTCCCGCCTAGAATCGATTGGAAAGCAGAAGGCCTCCTTTCACTTCAAGAGAAACAAGCAGACGACAAACTTATCTCAGTCGTCGTTTTGTTTGATGGTGCGGATTCTGGCTATCCGGTACGCTATGACATTAGCCTAACATCCCAAGACTAAAACTATCCCTTCGCTGACCTTCAATCCTAGCTAAGATACGGCCCTAGCGGTTTCCCTCAAAGTCTGTACGTTATTCAGAGTAATTTTTTTTGAGAGTTAATTTGCAATGTCCGTGTTGATTCCAATCGCAAAAGCCACTGACGGACATCAGGCGAGTGTTGTTTTTATCCACGGCCTAGGCGGCCATCCTTATGGCACCTGGCAGGCAAGGGGTAAGGCTGAGGATGGTAAGGCATTGTTTTGGCCAACTTGGTTGGCGCAGGATATGCCCGGTACAGATGTCTATTCAATTGGATATGACGCCTCTGCCTCTGGTTGGACGGGCCAGACCATGGCGATTGAGGATCGCGCTGACAACATCTGTGAATTGCTGTTAGGGCAGGGCGCGTTACGCGCCGGGCCGGTGTATTTCGTCTGTCATAGTTTGGGTGGGATCATCCTGAAACGTGTCATGCTAAGGCTCAAAGAGCGGGCCAGTCATGAAGCAGAGGCAGGTCAGCTCTATAACGCTATTCAGAAGATTGTGTTCATGGCGACGCCGCATACTGGCGCGGACAAAGCAAGTTTGATGGCCAAGTTCCGTTTGCTGATCTGGCCCACGTCGTTGACCCATGCGCTTGTCGACAACGCTGCTGCGTTACGCCAAGTTAATACGTCATATCGTCTGTTGGCCCAAGAACGTGCGGATGATTTGCGTCACAAAGTTTTGTTTGAAACACGTAGCACGGCACTTGGTCGTATTGTACGCGAAGGATCCTCTGATCCAGGATTGGTCAACACCAATGTGGTTGGTATTGACGGTGACCACATTACAATCGTCAAACCCAAATCGCGCAACGCTTTGACTTACAAAAGCGTGCTTGATTTCTTAAGTGATGATTTGGAAGAAGGGGAAACGACACCCGACCCCCTTATATTGGAACGCCCGCCATATGAAACATCAACTCAGATTGATCTGATTGGTGTATTGAAAAGGGTTCTAATTCTGATGATTATTGTTGGTTTGGCGTGGTTCCTTGTGTCGAGGACTGCGCCTGAGATTGAACCGGCAAAGGATGAACCAGATGTGGTTCAGATCATCTATGGGGTTGCTGCGATAGAAAACCGCGCGCAACGGATTATTGTGGCCGAGAGGTTGTTGGATCGCCCCCTGTCATCAAAAGAGAAAGTGCTCATCGAGAGTCTGCAACTTGCGACAGATTCCGCAGAAAAGGTTGATACGGTTCGGATCAATGAATTGGCCAACAGCGGTTCCACTCAGGAACTGCGTCAATTGGTTGCCCAGATTGACATTGCGGCCTGTGAAAACGATGCAGGTTTAGAGATTTCTGAAAACCGTTTACGCTGCATCGGCGGTGATTTTGTGTCTTTTGTAGGCACGCCAAACAAGAGCGGCCAGATCCAGAGCCTTGAGGCGTTGGTGTTCCATTTTACCGGTAGCAATAGCGCTGAGGCGACGATCCGGTGGTTTGCATCTAGCAATGCCAAAGCATCAACACATCTATTGGTGGATCGCAGTGGCGGCATTGTTCAGATGGTGCCTTTTGATACCATCGCTTGGCACGCAGGCCGAAGTAGCTTGCCAGAACGCAACCTTGACGGCATGAACAAATATTCTGTGGCGGTTGAACTCGTAAATTTAGGGAAGTTAAAGAAAAGACCAGATGGGACCTTTGAGAACCTTCTTAGAATGTCAGTTCCACTCAGCGAAGTGGATGAGATAACTGAGAACGCTGAAACCACCTATTGGCACAAATACACGCCCCAGCAAGTCGCCTCTGCCATTGCAATTGCCAAGGCGTTCCGCGCGAGTGATCCAAATATTGCCATTTTAGGACACAGCGATATCTCACCCATGCGCAAGCTTGACCCCGGGCCAGCGCTGCCATTGGATGAAATAGACGCAAAATCGCGATGAGCGCGGGGCGTTTAGCCCCCCACCATCCCGACAATCTCATAGGTCTTTTTCAGGATCGGCGCGGTGATCTCGCGGGCCTGTTCGGCGCCCTTGGCAAGGATGCGATCAATCTCGGTTGTGTCGGCCATCAGGCGGGCCATTTCGCTTGAAATGGGCGCGAGTTTTGACACGGCGAGTTCTGCCAACAATGGCTTGAAGGTGCCAAATTGCTGGCCACCGACCTCTGCCAATACTTGGTCCACAGACTGATCATTTAACGCTGCATAGATATTCACCAAATTGCGTGCGTCTGGGCGGTCTGCCAATCCTGCGGCCTCGGATGGCAGTGCATCCGGATCCGTCTTGGCCTTGCGAATTTTCTTGGCAATCGCATCCGCATCATCGGTCATATTGATCCTGCTGGCGTCGGATGGATCGGATTTGGACATCTTTTTCGACCCGTCACGCAGCGACATCACACGCGTTGCGGCGCCTTCGATCACCGGTTCAGTGATGGGAAAGAAATCAACGCCGTAGTCGTGGTTGAATTTGGCCGCGATGTCTCGGGTCAACTCAAGGTGCTGCTTTTGGTCATCACCCACAGGTACGTGCGTCGCATGATAGATCAGGATGTCAGCAGCCATCAGCGCAGGATAGGCGAACAGACCCAAAGACGCGGCCTCAGCATTTTTGCCCGCCTTGTCCTTCCACTGCGTCATGCGGCCCATCCAGCCCATACGGGCGACGCAGTTGAATATCCATGCAAGCTGCGCGTGCTCTGGCACTTGGCTTTGGTTGATCAGGATAGACTTTTCCGGGGAAATGCCGCTGGCGATAAACCCCGCTGCCAATTCGCGGGTGTTGTGGCGCAGTGTTGCCGGATCAATGAATTTCGCGGTGATCGCGTGCAGATCTACCATGCAATAGATGGTTTCATACGCTTCGTCTTGCATCGACACAAAGCGTTTGATTGCGCCCAAATAATTGCCCAACGTCAAGCCACCAGACGGCTGAATACCCGAGAACACGCGGGGGGTGAATTTAGTCTCTGACATGGTGCGCTCCTTAAGGGCTGGAAATGGGCGTGTGTCCCGCTTACTCATGGGGCCAACCCCCGTCAAGGAGCGCCCATGCACGACCCTGATTTCCAACCGCCCGTGAACCCGCTACCGCCGACGGTGATCTTGTTGTTTCTGGCGATTGCCGGGATCGAGGCGGGACTGTCGCTGGGTGAGGCAGGATTGATTGGGGGGCCGGGCGCAATTGGTTGGCGCTTGGGATTGATCCGCGATTACGGATTTTCCGGCGACATCTTTGACTGGATGCTCGCCAATGGTCAGTGGCCCATTCGCGAGGCGCTGCGGGTGCTCACCTATCCGTTCATAAATCTTGGGTTCACCCATGGTTTATTTGCAATGGTATTGCTGGTGGCGCTGGGCAAGATGGTGGCCGAGGTGATGGGACAAGTGGCGTTCGTCGCGATCTTTGTGGCGTCGGGTGTTGGCGGGGCTGTAACCTATGCGCTGTTGTTGAATGATCCCGTTTGGTTGGCTGGGGCCTATCCCAATGTATATGGGTTGATTGGTGCCTATTCCTTTGTGATGTGGCGTCGGCTGGCGGGGAAAGGCACCGAGCAATATCGCGCCTTTAGCCTGATTGCGATTCTGATGGGGTTGCAATTGTTTTGGGGGGTATTCTTTGAGACAGGGACGCTTTGGGTGGCGGAACTGGCCGGGTTCTTTTGCGGCTTTGGGTTGAGCTTTTTGCTGGCGCCGGGTGAATGGGCGCGGGTGCGTGCATTGCTGCAACGTCGATGAGGGTCGCAGATGCCAGAGTTGAGTTTATTTGGCTAGATGAAAGGGGAGGGACGGTGTCACCCGCGACGCATCGCACCTTTGAACTCTGACAATCGGAACGCGCCGATCAGCTGGCCGATGCCAAAGTAACTGACAGCACCAATGCTGATCAACAAGAGCAGTGCCAAACCGCGCCACCAAGGGATGCCAAGCATCGGTTGCAAGGCAGCGTTGCCCATCCAAAGCGCGCCACCCATGAAGATTGAGGCGGCGATGATACGCCAAATGCGTTTGCGGAACCGGGTGTCGAATTTCGCGGCAGATCCATAGCGGCCTGCGCCAATGGCGAGGCAGAAAACCATCGCCCATCCCGCCACAGTGGCGGCAATGGCCGGAGCGATCCAGCCGACATAGGGTGCAAGGCCAATGGCCAAAGCGGCGTTGACCACCATCGCGACGACGGCAAAATAGAAGGGGCGTTTGGTGTCTTCGCGCGCAAAATACACAGGCTGTAGGATTTTTTGCAGTACAAATGCGGGCAGGCCAAGGCCATAGATCGTGACTGCCGTGGCAATGGCCGCTGTGTCATCGACGGTTGAGGCACCGCGTTCAAAAAGCACTGTGACCAGTGCAAAAGGCACCACCATTAACGCCACAGCGGAGGGTATGGTCAGCGCTAGTGATATTTCAGCGGCGCGGCTGAGGGCTGTTTGTGCGCCATCGTTGTCTCCGGCGCGCAGGCGACGCGCGAGGTCGGGCAAGAGGACAATCCCAACAGCGATCCCAACGACACCAAGCGGCAGTTGATACAGACGATCCGCAGCAAAAAGCCACGACACGGCGCTATCGTATTGGCTTGCGACCAGTTGCCCCACAACAAGGTTGATCTGCATCACGCCAGAGGCAAGTGCAGCAGGCAAGGCGATCACAATCATTGCGCGCATATCAGGGGTCCAGCGTGGCATCGAGGGGCGCAAAGCAAATCCCGCATCTGCCGCCGCGCGCCATGTCAGCGCCAGTTGCGCGACCCCGGCAACCGGGATGGCCCAGATCAACCAGTCAATGACCGCACCGCCAGTAAGCGCGCCAATGGTCATGGCACCGATAACAAAGATGTTGAGTAAAACAGGTGCTGCCGCCGCGACCGCAAAACGCCCTGTGGCGTTAAGGATACCGGAAAACAAAGCCGACAGCGACATGCAGAAGATGTACGGGAATACGATGCGGCCATAGCCGACGGTCATGTCAAAGCGCGCGTCACCCGCGAACCCTTCGGCCGTTAACCAAACCAGTCCGGGCATAAAGATCATGCCCAGGGCTGTCAGCGCCAACACCACCAGCGCCAGACCGTTGAAGGCGTCACGCGCGAAAGTGCCTGCACCTTCCTCGCCTTCCAGCTTTTTGGCAAACATCGGCACAAAGGCCGCATTAAATGCTCCTTCGGCAAAGAAACGGCGGAACATGTTGGGCAAACGGAATGCCGCGACAAAGGCATCCATCACGGGGCCGGGGCCGATCAGCGACAGGATCAGCACCTCACGTACAAACCCCAACACGCGGGACAGTAATGTCCAAACGCCCACGGTGAAAAAGCCAGACATGAGGCGGATGGGTTTCATTTGATCGACACTGGCCTTTGGGAATGTGTTTAGGGTTGCCTAGCGCGGCTAAGGGCGCTGTGCAATGCGGCGTTTGGCGAGCTCCCGAGGAGTTTTTGAGCAGAAAGTCAGCGTGTGTAACGCGCCGCCGTCAGCCCCTCCATGTCGATCTCGGGCGTCTTGCCCATCACGACATCAGCCACTGCGCGACCTGATCCGCAGGCCATTGTCCAGCCCAAGGTGCCGTGCCCGGTATTCACAAATAGGTTGTCAAACTGTGTTGGTCCCAAAACAGGTGTGCCGTCAGGTGTCATAGGGCGCAGGCCCGTCCAGCCTTCTGCCTTGGAAATATCGCCGCCCTTGGGGAATAGATCGCTGATCACGTGTTTTACTGTGTCAGTGGCATGTGGTCCAAGGCGGTTGGAATATCCTGCAATTTCCGCAGTGCCAGCCACGCGGATACGGTCGCCCAGCCGGGTGATTGCGACTTTGTGGGTTTCATCCATGATGGTGGATTGCGGGGCAAAGGCATCATCCGTCACGGGCAGCGTTACAGAATAGCCTTTGACCGGATACACAGGCAGTTTCACCCCAATCGGGTTCAGAACATTCACCGCAAAGCTGCCCATCGCACAGACATAGGCATCACCCGTGATGCGCCCGGCAATTTCGGTGTTGATGCCCGCGATTTTAGCATCCTCGACGGCAATGGATTTGATCGACTGCCCGTATTGAAATTCAACGCCCATTTCGACGCATTTATCTGCCAACGCCATGGTGAACAGTCGGCAATCACCCGTGCGGTCCGCCGTCAGGCGCAAGCCACCAACAAATTTATTGCGCACTTCGGCAAGTGCTGGCTCTACGTCGATGCAGGCATCACGGCCCAACACTTCATAAGGGGAATCGTATTCCGCCAAGATTTCCTGATCCGCCTTGGACCCTTTCATCTGCTTGGCCGTGCGAAACAATTGCAACGTGCCCTGTTCGCGCCCGTCATATTCGATGCCTGTTTCGGCAATCAAATCAGGCATCACATCACGCGAGTAATTCGACACGCGGACCATGCGGCCTTTGTTAACGCGATAGCTTTCTTCGTTGCAGTTCTGGATCATCTGAGCGCACCATTTCCACATTGGTGGACTGATCAGGGGCCAAATGAACAGGGGGCGGCGCTTCATGAACAACCATTTGAACGCTTTGAATGGAATGCCCGGTGCCGCCCAAGGCGAGGTCATGCCATAGCTCAATTCCCCTGCGTTGGCATAGCTGGTTTCCAAGCCCGGTCCGGCCTGACGGTCGATCACCGTCACCTCGGCACCCTGTTTGGCAAGGTAGTACGCGGTGGTGACGCCAATGACGCCCGCACCCATTATGACAACTTTCATGGTGAACCCTTTTGCTGATATTCTAGCGGATGTGTTAAGATGCGCCGGGCAAGATGTGGTTGCAAGGCGCTGTGAGATATCTGAGGTGCAAACTAGTGTTTCATCGCGGCGATTGCTGTTGCTGCCCTGCGTCCAGACAATAGCGCCCCACCTGTCGTGCTGTGATACTTAAACAGCGTGTGTTCGCCCGCCATAAACAAGCGCCCCGCGATTGGAGCTTCAAAACGTTCAAATTGCGCTGCCGATCCGCCAACCTGCGGATAAGAATATGCCCCGTTAAAGCTTGGGTTCTCAGACCAATGGGTCGTCAGGGTTTGTAGGGGCGTAGAAACGTCATCCTCCCAAACGGTGCGCAAGACTTGCATCGCATCCGCTGTCATATCGCGTTCATTCATCTTGTCGGCAATTGGGGCGTAATCCCCAAATGAAAGGCCAAGCAGGATATTCTCATCGCTGAACGTGCGATAGTTCAACCAGTAATTCCAACGCCCTTTGGGTTCGGTCATAATGCCAAAATATTGTGTTTCGACATCCCAGAACGGGTGTTCAAATTTGAAAGCAATCTTGGTCACGGTGCCAAATCCGATCTCATCCACAGCGTTTTGAACATTTGATGGGAGTGGTGGATCAAACGCGATTGCGCCAGCCTTTAAGACGCCTAAAGGCACCGCACAGACAACATAGTCAGCCTTTAGCCCATCCACATCGACACCGTTTTTATCGTAGAAAATACGGGCCACACGGGTGTTCAAACGCACATCCAACCCGACCAAGAGAGGTGCCAGAATAACGTCATACCCTTGGGTAAAGACCACGTCATCGCCCGCAAACGCGTCATCTTCAAAGGCATTCATGGCTGAGATATCATCAATGCCTGCGCCAAGATCAAATTCGAAATACGCCGAAGCCATCCAGCGGCCGATGGGATCATCAAGGTATCCCGGCTCTAGCTCGTTGATAAGATCGCGAAGGCTGCGGGTTTCGTCATGTTCCTGATGCGCATCAAACTTGCTGTCTAACCGATGGTATAGATCATCGAGGTGATCATAGGCATCATCGCTCAACGGCTGCCCTTGGGCATCAAATACTTCAAGATTGTCGTCGTCTGTTTCTGCGGTTTGTGCATCAACCTGATCCGCAAGGACCTTGATTGGGTTTCTCGCACTTGGCCCATGTATCCAGCCCGCGCCATATTCAAAAGGCGCGCCCATTGATCTGTCGGTACGAATACGCCCACCGATATAGTCTTCTGCCTCAAGCACAATGACCTCAGCGCCTTGTGATTGAAGCTGCTGCGCAGCAGCCAGCCCGGCGATGCCAGCGCCAACCACAATGATCTTTTTTCCAGCGAGGTTTTGCGACGCGGCACCACCTGCAAGGGAGCTGAGAAAAGCAGCAACACCCAACCTAAGTGTCTCGCGTCTGGTCACCAACATGGGTTTACCCCTCTGCCCGCTCAACGCCCTCAACAATCGCATCGCGCAGGCGTTTTTCCAGCGAACGCTGTTTGCTTTCTGAATAATATTTGAGGCCAAACATATCCTTGACGTAAAATGTATCGACGACTTGTTCGCCGTAGGTCGCGATCACGGCATTGGCGATGTAGATGTTCGAAGCGGCCATTGCGCGTGCCAGATCATACAACAGGCCGGGGCGGTCACGTGTATCAACCTCGATGATTGTATAAATTTCTGACCCATCATTGTCGAAGGTGATGTGGGTCGGTACGCGAAATGCCTTTTCGCGTTTCTTGATTTTATCACGAGACTTCAACGCGTCACGCGCCACAACTTCACCGCGCAGGATTTTGGCGATCATCTGGCGCAGACGCGGCAGGCGGTCGGCTTCGTAGGCATTACCGTCAGCATCCTGTATCCAAAACGCATCCGTCACAAAACCGTCTTTGGTGGTGTAGCTACGCGCATCGACAACATTCGCACCAACCAAGGCCAGCGCGCCAGCAAGACGCGAAAAGATACCGGGATGGTCGGCCATCACAAAGCTGGCGCGGGTTGCATCACGGTCTTCATCAGGATGCAGATCAATGCGAATGTCATCATGTCCGATGTCACGCAGCAGCTCTGCAAAGGCGACATGTGCTGTGACATGCAAGCCCTGCCAATAAGGGTCATAATGGCGCGCAGTTTCAATTTGTAGCGCCTTGCGTGGCCAGTCTTTCAGGGCATCACGCAAAGTCTTTTTGGCCTCTGCCCCACGGTTTTCGCGGTTTAGATCCTCCAGACCTTTTTCCAGGGCGCGTTCAGTTTGGCGATACAGCGCACGGATCAACACGGCCTTCCAATTGTTCCATGTGTCTGGCCCGACGCCGCGAATATCACAGACGGTCAGCACACACAGCAGGTCCAAGCGTTTCACAGTTTGAACAGCTTTGGCAAAATCACGCACTGTACGCGGATCCGCGATGTCGCGTTTTTGCGCCATATCGGACATCAACAGATGATAGCGCACCAACCATTCGGCGGTGTCGACCTCATCCTGCTTTAACCCCAAACGCGGTGCGATTTTGCGCACCATCTTTGCACCCAGAATTGAATGATCCTCTGGACGACCCTTACCGATGTCATGCAGCAGCAGCGCGATGTACAGAACCTTGCGATTCACGCCTTTCTTTAGGATCGATGAGGCAACAGGCAGTTCTTCCTCAAGCTCGTTTTTCTCAATCCGGGCGAGGTTGGCAATGCACTGGATTATGTGTTCGTCCACGGTATAGCTGTGGTACATATTGAACTGCATCATCGCGACGATGGGTTCAAATTCAGGGATGAACGCGGACAAAACCCCCAACTCATTCATGCGGCGCAACGCGCGCTCTGGATTGCCATGTTTCAAAAGCAGATCTTGGAAAATGCGCTGGGCTTCGGGTTCGGTGCGCATGGCGTCATCAATGAGATGCAAGTTGGCTTTGATCAAACGCATGGCATCAGGGTGAATTAACATGCCCGTGCGCAAAGCTTCTTCAAAAATGCGCAACAGGTTTAGGTTGTCCGCCAAAAACACCTGTTCGTCTTCGATCAAGATGCGGTTGTGAAGAACATTATACCCATCCCGAATTTTTGGACGACGGCGAAAAATGCGCTCCAGCAGGGGTTCGGCTTTGACGTGCATGTCCTCAAGGCTGGTCAGGAAAATGCGGGTCAGATCGCCCACTGCGGTCGCATGGCGAAAATAGCTTTGCATAAAGACTTCGACGCCGCGTCGCCCGTTTGTATCTTCAAACCCCATGGCCTCGGCCACTTGGACCTGCATGTCAAAGGTCAGCTGTTCGGTGGCGCGTTTGGTCAGCAGATGCAGATGCCCACGCACCGCCCATAAAAAGTCCTCTGCAGCGATAAAGGTTTTGTATTCATCGGGACGAAACACGCCCTTTTCCACAAGTTCAGCAATGTCATTAACGTTGTGAATGAATTTAGAAATCCAGAACAGCGAATGCAGGTCACGCAACCCGCCTTTGCCCTCTTTGACGTTAGGCTCAACCACATAGCGTTCACCTTGTTTGATGTGGCGGCGGTCGCGTTCTTCTAGCTTGGCTTCGATAAAATCCTGACCTGTGCCCGAGAACAATGTCTTGCGTAGGGTCTTTGCCAAGTCTTTGCTTAAGGGCAGGTCACCCGCAATATAGCGATGTTCCAACAGGGCGGTCTGGATCGTATAGTCCTCGCCTCCCAACCGTACACAGTCGCGGATGGTGCGGGTTGCATGGCCGACCTTTAGCTTTAGGTCCCACAGAATATACAGCATGCTTTCGATCACGCTTTCGGACCATGCGGTGGCTTTGTAGGGAATTAAGAACAGCAGATCGACATCCGAAAACGGCGCCATTTCACCGCGACCATATCCACCAACACCAATGACCGATAGGCGCTCGCCCTCTGTCGGGTTTGGTTTTGGGTGCAGCAATTCCGCCGCAACATACAAGGCGGACTGGACAATGTTATCGGTCAGGTAGGTATAGGCGCGGGTCATCGGGCGCGCCTCAAATGGGGCCGCCGCAAAGCTCTCGGCAATTGCAGCACGGCCAGACTTTTGGGCATCGCGTAGAATTTTCACGGCAGAACTGCGCAAAGTGGCCGCATCAGCGTCGGTGCACGCATCTTTTAGCGCCGCCCGTATCGCGGCATCGTCAAAGATCAGATCGGGTGCGCAAATCAGGCGCAGCGGTGTCGCTGCGCCTGAGGTGGATATCGTCGTGGTATCTGTGCTCAATTTAGAATCCAGCGCCGCCAAAGCCTTGCGGTGCGTTTTCAATCACAACAACGCCTTTGTTGCGGATCGTCGCGATGGCAAGCCCACGTTCATTTGTCCCATTGTTGCGCAGGCGGAAGATACCGCTGGCCCCACGGAACCCAGCCCCTTGGGTCAGGGAGGCACCCGTCAAAGCGTTTGATTTCCCGGATTTCACCAAAGCACCGACAGCTGCGATCCCATCAAAGGCAAGACCTGCAAGAGGATGCGGCGCATTGCCGTAAGCGGCGGAATATTTCTGTGAGAATGCACCTGATGCACCTGGATCAGGCAGCGCAAACCAGCCCCCCTGAACACCGGGCAACGCCAGTGTTTGCGGTGGAATGTCCCAACGTGTCAGGCCGATGTACTGCGTTGTTGCAACCGGCAGGCCCGCTTCTGGAAGCAATTGCGCGAACAGGGGCAAAGCACTGGCAGATGAGGTGGTCAAAAACAACGCGTTTGCACCTGAGCTATCAACAGCAGCTTTGACGCGAGGCACAGCTGCAATCACTGATTCTTGGCTAAGCGCGTAATCAACTGTGCCCGCCAATGTCGCACCATTGGCTGAGATCGCTTGTTGGATCGCATTGCGCCCCAATTGTCCGGCGACATCTTGCGCGTGGAGTATGACAATTTTATCTTTGCCGTTGCGCTTTGCGTAGCCAACCAAACGGTTTGCTGTGTTTTCAAATGTTGGCCCAAGGACAAAGACGTTGCCGCCTGCGATTGTGGGGTTGTTCGAGAAGGACAAGACGTTCACGCCCTGCGCTGCCACAGCAACACCAGCAGCGTTTGCCGCTTCGCCGTAAAGTGGCCCGATGATGATTTTGGCCCCTTCGCTGACAGCCTGTGCCGCCGCACTTGCCGCTGTACCTGCCTGACCCGCAGTCCCATAGACACGCAGATCAATTTTCACGCCGTCTAGATCACGCATCGCCAACCGGGCTGCGTTTTCAAGGTTTTGTGCCAACAGGTTATCGCTGGCCGATCCGCCACGTGGAATCAACAAGGCCACAGGGACTGGCGCGTTTGCGTCAATCTTGGGACCGCCTGTATTTGATAGCCCACCTAGGGCAATTGGATCACACGCTGCCAAAACAAGTGCAAAAAGAGGTAACATCAACAGCCGCAGCTTCTTGCGGCTGGCTTGGAAAAAGGCAATCATCGTGAACTCACTCCCCCGGTGGTAGGTCGGCGTTTTACGCCATTTAACATTGCCGTGATCATAGAGAGTGCGAAAGGCGGGTCCAGCGTGAATTATCAAAAGAGCGTACTCGCGCCGGGATTGTACTTTGTCGGCGTACCTATTGGCACGGCGCGTGATATTACCCTGCGCGCGTTAGATGTATTGGCGTCGGCTGATGTGCTGGCGGCTGAGGACACGCGCAGCCTGCGGCGCTTGATGGATATTCACGGCGTCCCCTTGGCGGATCGTCGGATCGTCGCACTGCATGATCATAGCAGCGAGGCCACGCAAGAGCACTTGATTGCAGCCATACGGGACGGAAAATCAGTTGCTTACGCGTCCGAGGCAGGCATGCCGTTGATTGCTGATCCAGGGTTTGAGCTGTCGCGCGCGGTTGCACAGGCGGGCCTCATGATGACCTGCGCGCCGGGGCCATCTGCGGTTTTGACGGCCCTCGCATTAGGTGGCCTGCCGACAGATGCGTTTTTCTTTGCGGGTTTTTTGCCAAATTCCAAGGCGGCCCGCTGCACCGCGTTGGAAAAGCTGCGCGATGTTCCCGGGACTTTGGTATTTTACGAATCGCCCAAGCGGTTGGGTGCGATGTTGCGAGATGCCGCCACGGTTCTGGACGCAGGGCGAAATGGGGTCATGTGCCGTGAATTGACCAAGAAATTCGAAGAGGTCCAGCGCGATACATTGGAAAACCTTGCCGCAACGTTTGCGCAAAAAGCGCCCAAGGGCGAAGTTGTCGTTCTGATTGAGCGAGGTCATTCGGAAACTATTAAGGAAGATGACTTAATATCGGACCTAACGCGCGCACTTACTGATATGTCCATGCGTGACGCGGTTGATCTGGTTGCACAGGCGCATAATTTGCCGCGCAGGCAGGTATATCAGGCGGCCTTGGCCATAGGTAAGGATACTATATGACAGCAGGTGCGACGCGACACCATCGGGGCAAGGCCGCGTTTCATGCCGGGATCGCAGCAGAAAACTGCATCGCGCAGGATTATGAACGCCGTGGCTTTGCCATCGCGTGCCGCCGTTGGCGTGGCAAGGGCGGTGAGATTGATTTGGTGATCCGCGATGGGGCCGGGCTCATCTTTGTTGAGGTGAAACAAAGCCGGGATTTTGCCCGCGCGGCTGCCAGCCTAAGCGCTCGTCAGATGCAGCGTATCTATCGCTCTGCCGAAGAATACTTGGGGCAAGAACCAAACGGCAGTCTTATTAATGTACGTTTTGATGTGGCGTTGGTCGATGGCGCGGGGGCCATGCAAATCATCGAAAACGCGTTTGGGCACGGCTGACCCATTGCGTCCTTGTCCTTGCTACGCCATCTAATGGGCAAGCAGCGCAGGAGAGCCCCATGAAGATCGCCTTTCAAATGGACCCCATTGGGGACGTAGATATCAACGCCGACAGCAGCTTTCGTCTGGCCGAAGAAGCGCAAGCACGCGGCCATGAGTTGTTTTTCTACACACCGGATCATTTGGCCTATCAAGAGGGCGTGATCACGGCGCGCGGCCATGATTTCACTGTTCAGCGTGTTCAAGGCGACCATGCGCATCTAGGTGATGAACGCGAAGTAAATTTAGCAGAGTTTGATGTGGTTTGGCTGCGCCAAGACCCGCCGTTCGATATGCATTACATAACGTCAACGCACCTGTTGGACCGCCTCAAAGAGACAACGCTGGTGGTGAACGATCCGTTTTGGGTGCGTAATTATCCCGAAAAATTGATGGTCTTGGATTTCCCAGACCTTACGCCGCCCACCACAATCGCCCGTGATCTAAAAACGATAAAGTCTTTCAAAGAAAAACATGGTGATGTCATTTTGAAACCGCTTTACGGCAATGGTGGCGCGGGGGTATTCCGTCTGGATGTGAACGACCGCAACCTGTCATCGCTGCATGAATTGTTCACAGGCTTTTCGCGCGAACCCCTTATTGTGCAAAAGTTTCTTCCAGCTGTATCAAAGGGGGATAAACGCGTCATTCTGGTCGATGGCGTCGCTGTTGGCGCAATCAATCGCATTCCGGCCAAGGGCGAAACGCGCTCAAATATGCATGTGGGCGGGCGCCCTGAAAAAGTTGGCCTTACAGAGCGTGACAAGGAAATCTGCGCTGCGATTGGCCCTTTGCTTAAGGAAAAAGGCCAGGTGTTTGTTGGGATTGATGTGATTGGTGATTATCTGACCGAGATCAACGTGACATCGCCCACTGGCATCCAAGAACTTGAAAGATTTGATGGCGTGAATATTGCTGAAAAAATCTGGGAAGCAATCGAAAGCAAAATCGGGTGAGCATCAGGCGTAGGTTCATAAATGCGTGGTTGAAAGCAGTTGAAAAACCACGGTTTCGTCGGGCAAAAACGCCTGAACCAATGCGCAAAGCGTTAGAACTTCAGTCGCGATTGTTCTTCCATGCGCCGCGCGGCACATCGCAGCGCTGGATCAAACTGGGCAATGTGCCAGCATTGGAAATCACACCGCCCCAAGGGGCCACAAAGCCACGCACCTTACTTTATTTTCACGGCGGTGCCTTTACCTTCGGCAGCCCACGCACCCATTCCGCAATGATTGCTCAACTTGCACATCGCGTGGGTGCGCGCGCGATTCTGCCGCAATATCGGCTTGCACCAGAGGCAACGTTCCCCGCTGCTGCGGATGATGCATTGACGGCTTGGCAGGCGTTGATTGATCAAGGTTGTGCACCTCAAGATATTGTCATTGGTGGGGATAGTGCGGGTAGCGCATTGGCCTTTAGTTTACTGGCGGATCTAATTGCCAAAGGTGCGCCTCTGCCGGGTGCTGTGTTTGGGTTTTCACCACTCACCGATCTGACGTTCAGCAATCAAAGCTTGCGGGATAACGCAGAGCATGAGGCCGTGCTGCCAGCTGAGAAAGCCGGTGAAATGGCACAGATGTTCTTGGCAGGGCACACGCCAAAAGACCCAAGGGTCAGCCCGATTTTTGGTAAATTCAACGGTGCACCACCCGTTTGGATCACCGTTGGGGATACCGAGATATTGCTAGATGATTCCCGCAAATTTGCACAGGTTTGCGAACGTGATTACGTGGATGTGACTTTGGTTGAGCGACATGATTTGCCCCATGTTTGGCCGTTCTTTCATAACATCCTCCCAGAGGCGCGCGAAACGTTGGATGAGCTGGCACTTTGGATCAAGCAACAGCAGGGCTGGCAAGGCGAAAGCTGACCGCTTCTGCAATATGCGGTTTGCGCACGGTTTCGGCCCCTTCAAGGTCTGCAATGGTGCGCGCGACCCGGATCACACGATGATAGCCTCGCGCAGATAGATGAAATCGGTCAGCAACTTTGGTTAGCAGTGCACGTGCCTCGCTGTCAGGGGATGCGATTTCTTCTAACATATCCCCTTCGGCATCGGCATTTACAGTCATGTTTGAGTGCCCCTCAAAGCGCGCCAGCTGAATATCACGGGCGGCTGCCACCCGCGTTGCCATCTGTGCCGATGTGTCACCGCTGGGTGGTAAATCAAGGTCGGTATAGGCGACCGGGGGGACATCCACGCGTAAATCAAAGCGGTCCATCAGCGGACCAGAAATGCGGCCCATATAATCTTCGCCGCATTGTGGCACACGGGCGCAGGCACGATCAGGGTCAGACAGGTATCCACATTTGCAAGGATTTGCTGCTGCCACCAACATGAACTTGCAAGGGTATTTCACGTGGGCATTGGCCCGCGCGATCATGACTTCGCCGTTTTCGATGGGTTGGCGCAGGGTCTCTAGAACAGTCCGCGGAAATTCCGGGAACTCGTCCATAAAGAGGACGCCGTTGTGCGCGAGTGAAACCTCGCCCGGTCTGGCTTGTCGCCCGCCCCCAATAATGGCGGCCATTGAAGCCGTGTGATGCGGTTCGCGAAACGGGCGCGCGCGGGAAATTCCGCCTTCGTCCAACAGACCCGCCAATGAATGGATCATTGATGTGCTTAATGCTTCGGATGCTGTCAGGGGTGGCAAGATTGTTGGCAATCGTGCGGCCAACATGCTTTTGCCTGATCCCGGCGTGCCAACAAACATCAGATGATGACGCCCCGCAGCGGCGATTTCCAAGGCACGTTTGGCGCGTTCCTGGCCTTTGACGTCACGCAGATCACGATCAAAAGGTGGGTTTGTGACCTGGCCGGGTTCCGCAGGATTTAGGGGGGCCTGACCTGTGTAATGACGCACCACATCGCCTAGCGTTGCTGCCGCGATTACTTGGGCATTGCCAACCCACGCCGCCTCGGCGCCAGAAGCGGCAGGGCAAAGCAGAGTGCGGTTTTGTTCTGCGGCGGCCATTGCGGCGGGCAGCGCGCCAACCACCGGAACCAGCGAACCATCCAAGGATAATTCGCCCAAGGCCACAACATTTTGGGTCACGTCGTCAGGAAGGATGTCGAGGGCCGCCAGCAACGCCAAAGCAATTGGCAGATCAAAGTGACTGCCTTCTTTTGGCAGGTCAGCGGGACTTAGGTTGATGGTGATGCGTTTGGAGGGCAGCGCAATGGCCATTGATGTCAACGCGGTGCGGACCCGATCCCGCGCCTCAGACACAGCTTTGTCGGGCAGGCCCACGATTGAGAACGCAGGCAAGCCCGGTGTCACCGCGCATTGCACTTCGACCATGCGCGCCTCAACGCCCTGAAACGCAACTGTATAGGCGCGAGATACCATGCCTGACCCTTCAACGATTATGCTTTAGCGATTATGGTTAACGGCTGAAAGTTAAGGGATAGGCAGGGGGTATTTAAGAAAGGTTAACGCGCGGCGTAAGGGTCGGTTTTTTGAGTTTATTTGGCTAGATGAAGGGCAAAGGGTGTTTATGCCACAGGCCAAGCGCGCGTTTGAACACCCATGTCATAGGGGAAGGGGTCATAGATCGTTTTCAGCCCCTCTGCACGCCATGTTTTGAACGCAGGGTCGTTGATTGTGGTTTCACAATACGCGCGCGTGGTTTCTGAAACGGGCAGATCATAGCCTACAATCCGTGCTGCGACAGGCGCGTAAAACGCGTCAGCCAAGCTGTATTTCCCCAAAAGCCACGGTCCTTCTTCGGTTGCTTGCGCTTTGGCATGGGCCCAAAGGGTTTCGATGCGCGCAAGATCAGTTTGTACAGCCTCGCTTGCTTTAAACCCAATATTCACGTGCTGTAATTGCATCGGACATGCACCGCGCAATGCACCGAATCCAGCGGTCATTGCAGCACACAACCAACGTGCTGCGGCCCGCGCGGCAGGGTCTTGTGGCCACATCCCAGCGTCAGGGTGACGTTCAGCAAGGGTTTCTGCCATGGCAAGGGTTTCCCCCACAACCGTTCCTTCCGGCGTGCGTAGCGCGGGAACAAGCGTGGCAGGTGCAAGCGCGGCCAAATCATCCGCCATTGTGCCACTGTAAAGTCCAACAAGATGGTCGTTGTGCGCAAGGTTGAATTTTTCCAACATCAGCCAGCCCCGTAAGGACCAGCTAGAGAAGGTGCGATCGCCGATATAAAGGTCATATGTCATGGGGGACATGATTAACGGCGTAACGGGTTGATCTGCAAATTCAAATATGTGTGGGTGCCCATCACGGACAGTGATTGATCTGTGGTGCGCTCCAAACGCCTGACTGGTGGGTCAGTCGCGTCACAGAGAGATTGTCGATTGTGTGCGACAAGGCTTTGTACGCCGTCACGCCAAGGGCGCGTTGCACTTGCGTTAGGATCACACCGATGTGCGCGACGGCGATAATATGCGCCTCTGGGTGTGCAGCGTTCATGATATCTACAACCGCGTTTATACGTGCTGCGGCTTGGTTCCAACTTTCGCCGCCGGGGGGGGCGACATCGCCGGGGGCCTCCCAATAGGCGCGGGACAGGTCGGGGTATTGTGACGCAACTTCAGTGAAATGCTGACCATCCCATTCGCCAAAATTAAATTCCCGCAGATCAGAATTGTGCGCAAGGCGCTTGCGTTCTGGATGGGCGATGGCATCCGCTGTGGCGCTGGCGCGGATAAGATCGGAGGACAACAGTAAGGCGGCGCTGGGCAAATGCGTATTCAAACGGGCAATTTGCGCAACATCTGACAAGTCCGCAGGGACGTCACGCCACCCGACAAAGGCTTTTTCATGTGTTGGCCCGTGCCGCACCCAATGCCAGGTTGTCATTGCAATTGCCCCTTCAGGACTTGGGGCAATCCGGCAATGACCTGCACGGCCAAATCTGCTTCGGCGGCAAGCGCGATGTTTAGACGGCCTTGGGCCTCTCGAAATTGGCGGGCCAGTTTGTTGTCAGGGACAATGCCGTGACCGACTTCGTTTGACACGATGACCCAAGGGGCGGCGCATGATCGCAATGCGCTAATGAGGTCGGACTGTGCCTGCTTTAAATCAGAGCCATCGAGCAAATGATTGCTTAGCCACATGGTCGCGCAATCGATAAGGACCACCTGATCGCGCGACAGGGCTGCCAACGCGGGGCCCAGATCAAGTGGCGCTTCTACGGTTGTCCAGCGTTGATCACGGCGCGCGCGGTGAATTTTTACGCGTTGGCGGACTTCATCATCAAACACGCGGCCCGTTGCCACGTAAACCATTGGCAGGCCTGTAGATTCAAGCAAACCTTCTGCCCAAGCAGATTTGCCTGACGCCGCCCCGCCTAGAACGAAAGTTCGTTTTTGCAACCCTCGATACATTTTAAAATAAATCCAATTGTCTGTTTGATGCGTAACCTTCTCAAAGGCACATCGCAAGACGCGCCAAAAATCAGGGGGAATATTCAATGACGATGCAAACAGCACAGGATTTTTCGATCACCCGGACCGCGATGAAAGCAGAGATGCTGGATGCGGAAACAGAACTCAAGCTGGCCTATGCATGGCGTGATGAACGTGACGAAGCATCCCTGCATCGCTTGATCAATGCCTATATGCGTCTGGCGATATCTATGGCGTCAAAATTCAAACGCTACGGGGCTCCGATGAATGATCTGATCCAAGAGGCCGGATTAGGGTTGATGAAAGCGGCAGATAAATTTGATCCTGATCGGGGCGTGCGGTTTTCGACCTATGCGGTTTGGTGGATCAAAGCCAGCATTCAGGATCATGTGATGCGCAACTGGTCAATGGTGCGCACCGGGTCGACATCGTCACAAAAATCGCTGTTTTTCAACATGCGCCGGGTGCAGGCGCGCCTTGAACGTGAGGCAACGGCAAGCGGGGAAACCTTGGACCGTCATCAGTTGCGCCAGATGATATCAACCGAAATTGGCGTGCCGTTGCACGATGTCGAGATGATGGAAGGGCGTCTGTCTGGGTCTGACTTTTCCTTGAATGCGACACAATCAGCCGAGGATGAGGGACGCGAATGGATCGACGCGCTGGTCGATGATAGTGATCAAGCAGCCGAAAAGGTTGAGGCCAGCCATGATACCGCGCAATTGCGAGAATGGTTGCTAAGCGCGATGCAGGCGTTGAATGAGCGTGAACAGTTCATTGTGCGTGAGCGTAAATTATTGGACAAACCACGGACGCTTGAATGCCTTGGCAATGAATTGGGCCTCTCAAAAGAACGTGTGCGCCAGTTAGAGGCGGCAGCCTTTGGCAAAATGCGCAAGTCATTGGAAGGTCAATCGAAAGAAGTGTTCCATTTCTTGAACTAGATATTGTCTACGTTCGATATCGATCACCGTACGACGTTGAGGGGCTGGCAGATTTGCCCGCCCCCCCTTATGGTTCGGCCAAAGGCAGGACATGAAAGGGCGTATTATGCTGGCAGGTAAACACATTCTGCTGATCATCGGTGGCGGTATCGCAGCGTTCAAATCGCTTGATCTGATCAGACGTTTGCGCGAACGGGGCGCGGTTGTGACCCCAGTACTAACACGCGCTGGCGAGGAATTTGTGACCCCACTTTCTGTGTCAGCGCTTGCCGGGAGTAAGGTTTTCCGTGATCTGTTTGATCTGGGAGATGAGGCCGAAATGGGCCATATCCAACTTAGCCGCGTTGCGGATCTGGTTGTCGTTGCCCCGGCGACGGCAGATTTGATGGCAAAGATGGCGCAAGGATCGGCAAATGATCTGGCATCGACGCTGTTGTTGGCCACTGACACGCCCGTTTTGATTGCGCCAGCCATGAATGTGCGCATGTGGGAACACGCAGCAACACAACGTAATTTGGTGACATTACGCGGTGACGGTATTTCCATTGTTGGACCAAACGAGGGCGACATGGCCTGCGGCGAATTTGGCCCTGGTCGTATGGCAGAGCCATTGGAAATTGTTGCGGCAATTGAGGCGCGGTTGGTGGATGGACCTTTAAGGGGTAAGCGCGTGCTGATTACGTCTGGCCCGACACACGAGCCGATTGACCCGGTACGCTACATTGCGAACCGTTCTTCTGGTGCGCAGGGTGCTGCGATTGGCAGGGCGCTGGCGGCATTGGGGGCAGAGGTTGTATTCATCACGGGCCCGGCGGATGTCGCCCCACCTGATGGTGTGAACGTCATAAAAGTACAAACCGCACAACAGATGTTAGAGGCTGTACAATCTGCACTGCCCGTTGATGCTGGCGTGTTTGCTGCGGCTGTCGCTGATTGGCGGGTCAGCAGCGCAAGCGATCGCAAGCTGAAAAAGTCAAAAGACGGCTTGCCCGTGCTCAGCTTTGCCGAAAATCCTGACATCCTAAAAACCGTCAGTCAGATGAAAACTGGGCGCCCGTCATTGGTTGTCGGCTTTGCTGCTGAAACCAATGACGTGATTGACCACGCAACCGCCAAACGTAAGCGCAAGGGGTGCGATTGGATTGTGGCCAATGATGTATCACCCGAAACGGGTATCATGGGTGGCAGCGAAAACGCTGTGACCTTGATTTCCGATGCAGGTGCCGAAGAATGGCCGCGTATGGGGAAAGACATGGTTGCCGCAAAACTGGCAGCGCGGATCGCTGAGGTTTTGGTGTGACAACCATAAAACTAACTTGGGCCAAAGATGCCGATCCCACAGTTGGGTTGCCTGCGTATGAAACAGTCGGCTCTGCGGGGGCCGATCTGCGTGCAAATATACCGCCGGGGTCAATCACGATTGCACCCGGCGGGCGGGCATTGGTGTCAACAGGGCTGCATATGGCGATCCCTGATGGATTTGAAGTTCAGGTGCGGCCGCGCTCGGGGCTGGCGTTGAAACATGGTATAACGCTGCCCAACGCGCCGGGGACCATCGACAGTGATTATCGCGGTGTACTAGGCGTTATTTTGCTGAACACAGGATTAGAGCCGTTTACAGTTACCCACGGTATGCGCATCGCACAAATGGTTGTGGCCCCAGTGATCCACGCGCAGTTTGCAGTGGTCGACACGCTGGATGAAACCCCGCGCGGGGCGGGCGGATTTGGATCAACCGGCACATGATGCTTGTCCTTCTCCTTGCTGGCGCGATTTGGATTGGGGGCCATTTCATGGGCGCACCCAAGAGCATGCGCGCAGGCTTTCTTGTGGTATTATTCCTAGCGATATTGGGCGTACAATTTGCCTTTCCCGTCGATCATCCCCTGCGCATTGCGACAGGGGGCAGTGCCGCCCTTTGGTTGATCGTGGCGGGATGTGTCGTGGTGGTGTTGGGGTATGGTCAGATACTTACATTGCTGCGCCGCAAGGCTGAACCGCAGCTGCCGGCCACGCAAAAAAAGGGTGCGTTTTCTGATGCAGAGCTGAACCGTTATGCCCGCCATATCGTGCTGCGAGAAGTTGGCGGCGCTGGGCAAAAGGCGCTGAAAAATGCGCGTGTTCTTGTTGTTGGTGCTGGTGGATTGGGCGCACCCGCTTTGCAATACCTTGCGGCGGCTGGGGTTGGTACAATCGGTGTGATTGATGATGATGTGGTCGAAAATGCCAACCTTCAACGGCAGGTCATTCATAAGGATCGCGCAATTGGCACCGCCAAGGTGTTTTCAGCCCAAGCCGAGATGGAAGCGCAAAACCCTTTTGTCACAGTACGCCCCTACAACCGTCGTCTGACCGATGATATCGCAGATGAATTGCTGGCCGACTTCGATTTGTTGCTGGATGGCACTGACAATTTTGACACCCGATATTTGGTGAACAAAGCCTGCGTCGCCGCTGGCATACCATTGATTTCTGGTGCGCTTTCGCAGTGGGAAGGGCAGCTATCGATATTTGATCCGCGCCACAACGCGCCCTGTTATGAGTGTATCTTTCCAAACGCCCCCGCCCCGCATCTGGCACCCAGTTGTGCCGAAGCAGGAGTCATTGGTCCGTTGCCCGGCGTCATAGGCGCGATGATGGCGATGGAAGCGGTGAAGCTGATCACAGGCGCGGGAACACCATTGCGCGGTCAAATGTTGATCTATGACGGACTTTATGGCGAAAGCCGAAGTATTGCTGTGTCACCCCGCACAGATTGCCCTGTGTGCGCTCATCTCAATACATGAGCGGACAAGACATCAAAACATTGCCGCTGATCTTACTAAAAAGCGGCGGTTCTTCTTTGCAGTTCGTCGGTGGCAATGCGCTTACACTGGCGCTGTCAACGGGGTTGTCTGCTGCTGCGGATGCCTCTGTGCTGTCGCCTTTGGTTGCAGAGGATCTGCTGCGACATTTACACCGTAAATTGCATGAGACCTATCAGGCTCAAGGGCGGGCAGGGTGGTTTGGTGGAAAGCTGTACAATTGGGCGCAAAGCGCTGACCCGCATTACATCACCCTATCTGGTGCGCACCTGAAACAAGCGCTGGTGTTGTTTGATACGGATCCGCCTGACGGTATTGAGTACCGGACGCAGTATTTGTTGCGCGTAGATGCAGCCCGTCAAGCACATGATGCTTTAGGCGCGCAACTTGGTGTTGCGCCAGATACCCTTGCGCAAGGCTTAGCATAGGAAGCGCGACGAAAGCTGTGTTAGGCTGATCGTATCAAATAAAAAGGGGATTAATTCTATGGCCTATGTAAATGGCATGGTTGCGGCAGTACCGACTGCAAACAAAGAGGCTTACGTCAAAATGTGCGAAGTCATGGGGCCGATTTTCAAACGTCACGGTGCCCTTGAGGCCATTGATTGTTGGGGTGCGGATGTGCCGGACGGCGAAGTTACGTCCTTTCCTATGGCGGTTCAGTGCAAGCCGGACGAAACCGTGGCGTTTGCGTGGATCACTTGGCCTGACAAAGCGACCGCAGACGCGGGTATGCAGGCGGCGATGGGGGATCCGGAAATGGAGCAGGCTGGTGAAATGCCCTTTGACGGGAAGCGCCTGATTTTTGGAGGATTTGAAACGATTACCTAAAGCAAATTTACGCCTGCACGATTGCAACCCTTTGACCCGCACCCTAGCTTGAGGTCAAAGGAGACCTGCATGACAAATACGTTGCTGCAAGATTGGGACACACCGTTTGGCGTGGCCCCGTTCGCTGATATTTCCGATGATGATTTTGCCCCGGCACTAGAGGCGGCGTTGTCTGCACATAATGCTGAAATTGCAGCGATTGCAGAGAACTCGGATGCGCCGAACTTTGCCAATACCATTGAGGCGCTAGAGGCCGCTGGCTCTGGCCTTGATAAGGTGCTTGGCGTTTTCTTTACGGTTGCAGGGGCGGACAGCAATCCCGCGCGCGAGGATTTGCAGCGGGCATTTTCACCCAAACTGGCTTCGCATTTTGCTGAAATTTCGGGAAATAAAGCGCTATTTGATCGGGTCGCAGTGGTGTGGGGCGCACGCGAGGACCTTGATTTGAGCGACGAACAGCAGCGCGTTTTGATGCTGACCCATCGCGGATTTGTGCGTTCCGGTGCAGCGCTGACAGGCACCGGTGAAACGCGTATGAAAGAGATCAAAGGGCGCTTGGCGGTTCTGGGAACTGAGTTTACCCAAAACCTATTGGCGGATGAACGGTCTTGGTTCATGGCGCTGACAGAAGACGACCTAGCGGGGTTGCCAGATTTTGTGATCGCTTCAGCCCGAAATGCTGGTGAAGAGAAGGGTGCGGAAGGCCCGGTTGTTACGCTATCGCGCTCTTTGATTGTGCCATTCCTGCAATTTTCGCCGCGCCGGGACCTGCGCGAAAAAGCGTTTCTTGCATGGGAAGCACGAGGCGCAAATGGCGGTGAAACGGATAACCGCGATATCGCCGCTGAAATTCTGAAGTTACGTCAAGAGCGGGCAAAGCTGTTGGGCTATGCAAATTTTGCAGCCTATAAACTGGAAACAGAAATGGCCAAAGCGCCCGAGGCTGTGCGCGACCTGTTGATGGCGGTCTGGGAACCTGCCAAAACACAAGCAAATGCCGATGCGGATGTGTTGACAAAAATGATGCATGCAGATGGTGTGAATGGTGACCTTGCGCCATGGGATTGGCGCTATTACGCCGAGAAACGGCGCGCAGTTGAGCATGATTTGGACGAGGCCGCGTTAAAACCGTATTTCCAATTGGACCGGATGATTGATGCAGCATTTGCCTGCGCGACCCGTCTGTTTGGGTTGAAATTTACACCCCTTGATATTCCGCTTTATCACAGGGATTGCCGAGCTTGGGACGTGACCCGCGATGGCAAACACGTCGCAGTCTTTATCGGTGATTATTTCGCGCGTGGATCAAAGCGGTCCGGGGCATGGTGTTCTGCAATGCGCGCGCAAGCCAAATTTCCGCAGGTTCAAACGCCAGTTGTGATCAATGTCTGTAACTTTGCCAAATCTGACCCAGCTTTGTTGTCCTATGATGATGCACGCACCCTGTTCCACGAATTTGGCCACGCACTGCATCAGATGCTGTCGAATGTGACCTATGAAAGCGTCAGCGGTACATCAGTTGCCCGTGACTTTGTAGAACTCCCCAGCCAGCTTTTTGAGCATTGGCTAGAAGTGCCCGAGGTGTTGAATGAATTTGCCACCCATGCGGGGACAGGGGCCGCGATGCCACCCGAAATGCTGAAAAAGGTATTGGGCGCTGCGAACTTTGACATGGGGTTTCAGACTGTTGAATACGTCGCCTCGGCACTTGTCGATTTAGCGTTTCATGAAGGTGATGCGCCTAGCGATCCAATGGCAAAACAAGCTGAGGTGCTCGCAGAATTGGGGATGCCGGATGCGATCCGCATGCGCCATGCAACCCCGCAGTTTGCCCATGTATTTGCAGGCGACGGATATTCCAGCGGCTATTACAGTTACATGTGGTCAGAGGTCATGGATGCCGACGCTTTCGAAGCATTTGAGGAAGCCAGCGGGGCGTTTGATGTTGAACGCGCGAATGCACTGGAACAGCATATCCTGTCGACGGGTGGCAGTCGTGATGCGGCGGAACTCTATGTGGCGTTCCGTGGGCGTCTGCCTGGGGTTGAGGCGCTTTTGAAAGGCCGCGGATTGGCGGCCTGACTGTATTACGCGCCTTAATAGCCGAGGTGGCGGTCAACCAAATGTAGGAAATCTTTGCCTGCTTCACCGCGACGGATGTTTTCTGCGATCACCTGCGCGGCTGTGATTGCGCGGGTTTCAGCGGCAATATGTGGTGTGACGGTAACGCGTGGGTGCGCCCAATAGGGGTGATCCGTTGGCAAGGGTTCAATGCGAAACACATCAAGGGTTGCGTGGCCAATATGACCGCTGTCCAATGCGCCCAGCAACGCCTTATCGTCAATCAACGGTCCACGGCCGGGGTTAATGATGCGCGCGCCTTTGGGCATCAACGCAAGCGTTTCAGCGTTCAGCGTGTTTTCGGTGGCTGGCGTGTCTGGCAGCAATAGCACCGCGATTTCAGCACGGCTAAGCGCTTGCTTTAGCCCATCAGCACCATTCAAGCTTTTCACGCCGGAAACATCTTTCTTGCTTCGTGACCATCCTGTGACATCAAATCCAAGACTGACAAGTGTCTGTGCAACCGATTGCCCCAGCGCACCAAGGCCCAGAACAACAACGGATCGTTCCTGCGCCAGCGGCGGCGTGCGTGGCACCCATGCGGTATCTGTGCGCAAGATGTCGATGTCTAAGCCAAGGTGATAGCGCAGCACATGCCCGGTGACCCATTCAACCATGCCTTTGGTAAGGCCCGGATCAACCATACGTGCCAGCGGAATAGTCAGGGTTTTGTTGTTGACGACATTTTCAACACCGGCCCAAAGGTTCAATACGGCTTTTGCGCGGGTATAGGGGGTAAAGTCCTGCACGTCGCTGTTCGGTGCATAGACAATATAATCGACGTCTGCCGCTGGAATATCCATGGCAAGATGCACGTCTAATCCGGCGTTGGCCATCGCTGTCTTGAGGGGCTGTTCGTAAGCATCCCAACGCTCTTGTTTTGCGGCGAAAAGAACGTTGATTGGCATCTGTTACCTCGGTCTATGAACATGTGCGGATTGTACCAATCCAAAGGCCAGCAGCAACACCAACATCGCAGAACCGCCATAGCTGACCAGTGGCAGGGGAACCCCAACAACCGGGGCCATACCCATCACCATCGACATATTGACCGCAAAGAACAAAAAGAAATTCAGGGCAATGCCAAGCGTCAACAGCGACGAAAACCGATCTTTGTTACGCACTGCCGTTGCCACGCAAAACACGATGATCAGCGCATAGAGACCCAACAAGGATATTCCGCCGATAAACCCAAATTCTTCGGCCAAAGTGGTAAAGATAAAGTCAGTGTGTTTTTCCGGCAAAAAGTTCAACCGTGATTGCGTACCTTGCATAAAACCCCGCCCTGTCCATCCCCCAGACCCCAGCGCAATTTTGGATTGGGTGATGTGATATCCTGCCCCCAGAGGGTCAGCGGCAGGGTCCAGAAATGTATCAATTCGCCGATATTGATAGTTGTTCAGCAACTGCCATTCGGTTCCGCGTGTTTGGAAAACGGCGGTGATCAAACCGATGGCCGATGTGAGGACGGCGGCGAAATAGGCCCAATGCACGCCTGCCAGAAACATCACCCCACCGCCAGCTGTCAGCAACAAGATTGAAGTTCCAAGGTCAGGTTGCTTGAGGACAAATGCCGTGGGAATAAAAATGATCAGAACAGGCAACAAAACCCAAAACGGGCGCGATACTTTTTTGGCGGGCAGCCAATCGTAATAGGCGGCTAAAAACATCACGAGGGTGATTTTCATCAGCTCAGAGGGCTGTAAATCGATAAAACCTAAATCGATCCAGCGCTGCGATCCTTTGCGTTCTTCACCGACAAAAGCCACCGCAATCAGCAGCAAAAGTGACACGCCATAGGCAACACCAGACAGGTTACGCCAAAGCCATATTGGGATCAGGGCAACCGTGATCATCAGCGCGAGGCCCAAGGCAAAGCGCTTCATCTGTGGTTCTGCCCAAGGCGAGAATGACCCACCCGCAACCGAATAGAGCATCAAAAAGCCAATGCCACAGACCGATGCCAAGAGCAGCGCCAAGGGCCAGTTTATAAATAGGATTTTGCGAAATCCAGAGGGGACAGATTTGACGGTATATTCAAGATAGCTCATGCTTGATCATTCCCGTCAATCGCGGCCTGCGGTTGTATTTCGCGCAGTTTGCGTTGTTGGGTTTTGATGCGCGCGCGATCCCCCGTGGGATAGGCTTCGAGGGGGGGATCACCACCGGCCATCGCCTGCAACATAACATCACGCGCAATTGGTGCCGCCGCAACAGAACCACCGCCGCCGTGTTCGACCAGAACCGATACGGCATAGCGTGGGTTGTCATAAGGGGCAAAGCTGACGAATAGGGCGTGGTCACGGCGTTCCCACGGCAGATCCGCATTTCGTGTCACACCGCGCGCCCGTTCGGCAGCGGTGATATTGCGCACTTGGCTGGTGCCGGTTTTGCCGGCCATGCGCATGTCATCTGCTATGATGCGTGAACGATACGCCGTGCCGCGGCGATCGTTTACAACCTCGTACATGGCGCGGCGCATTTTGCGCAGGTTGTTTTCGTTCATGCCAAGCGGTGTTGCGGCGTCGATGGGTTGCTCAATCCCGTCGATGGATTTGATCAATCGCGGTGCGACGGCGCGCCCGGTGGCGATACGCGCGCTCATCACCGCCAATTGCAGCGGGGAGGCCAGCATGAAACCCTGCCCGATTGAGGCGTTGACCGTATCACCGATGACCCAATCCGCATCTCGTGCGGCTTTTTTCCACGCTTTGGTGGGGGTCAGCCCAGCAGCAACAGAAGATAGGGCCAGTTCATGTTTGATCCCAAGGCCAAAGCGTTTTGCCATAGCAGAGATTTTTTCAATCCCGACCTTGAGGGCAAGATCGTAATAATAAACGTCGCAGGATTGTTTGAGAGAGTTTTCCAGATCGACCCAACCGTGGCCCGCCCGTTTCCAACAGTGAAACTTGCGGTCCGCTACTTCCAAATGGCCCGGGCAATAGACGGTGTCATCCGGTCCAATCAGTCCTTCTTCGAGGGCGGCCATAGCGGTCATCATTTTGAAGGTTGAACCGGGCGGATAGGTCCCTTGGACGGTCTTGTTCACCAGCGGGCGATATTCAGAGTTAAGCAATGGATCATAATCAGCGGATGAAATGCCGCCGATGAAAAGATTGGGATCATAGCTGGGCGCAGAGGCGATTGCAGCAAGATCGCCGTTTTCGCAATCAATGATCACCACAGCAGCGCTTTCTCCTGAAAGGCGCGCCTGCACATAGCCTTGCAGTTTGGCGTCAATCGTCAGCTGAAGGTCAGCGCCTGATTGCCCTTCGCGGCGATCAAGTTCGCGCATGACACGCCCTGTGGCGTTAACCTCAACCTGTTTGGTCCCGGCAGTGCCACGCAGCTTGGTTTCTTCACGCGCCTCAACGTTGATCTTGCCGATCTGAAAACGCGGAATGCGTAGTACCTGATCCGGGTCTTCCAAGGCATCCAGATCTTTTTGGCTAACGCGACCTACGCGGCCCACCACATGGGCAAAATCTGACCCGCGCGGATAGACCCTTGTCAGGCCCACTTCGGGCGTGACGCCGGGCAGCGCAGGGGCATTGACGCTCACTTTGCTGACCGTATCCCAACTGACATCTTCGACAATTGTGACAGGCAAGAAGGGTGCGGAACGTTTGACTTCGGCCAAAGCGATAGCGAGGGTTTCGGGGGCTAAATCGATCACCTGTGCAAGGCGTTGCATGACCATATCAACATCGCCTGCATCTTCGCGCACCATCACGATGCGATAAGACGGAACATTCTGGGCCAAGCGCAGCCCATTGCGGTCAAAGATTTCGCCGCGCGCAGGTGGGATCAGACGGATGTTGATGCGGTTTTCTTCGGCCAGCAGGCGAAACTGATCTGCCTGATCAACTTGCAAATATCGCATGCGCGCGGCCAAACCGCCCATAAACAACAGTTGCGCACCACCCAAGAGGGCAGCACGGCGGGTCAGCTTGGCGTGGCTGGCGTCGTTTTCAGCGCGGTTGCGTCTCATCTTACTAGCACCTTATCAGACCCGTTGACCCAAAGCATCCAAATCACCGGGGGCCGTTTTGCGCACCCTCATGAATGCATGTGTGATCAAAACGGTCAGGGGATAGAATAGCAGGGTCATAGCCAATTCTGAAAGACTTAGCGCCAGATTTGGCGTTTCCACCAAAACCAAGCTTAGCACGATGCGGTTCAGCAGCATGATCGCGATCATGATCACGCCGACGGTCAACCATTCCGCGACAAAGTTTGCATCCCTCAATGAACGCGCCCGCGATTTTAGGTTTTCACAGCCAATCAGCGCGAGCAAAGCCCAAAGGCCGGGCGGGCGTTGCAGGAGCAGATCAGCAAACAAGAATACAATAACCAGCGACAATGCCGGTACATACTCGGGTCGCCGCAACGACCACGCGCAAGCAAAACACAAGATCAAATCAGGCGCGACCCAGCGTCGGGGTTCTGTTTCGCGCAATAATTCCTCTAACCGGGCTTCTGCGGGTGCCACACGTTCCAAGGGCAAAAGATCAGCCGTGAAAAGGCCGATGGGCTGCGTGTCTAGGGGCAGTAAATGAAAGAATAGAATGGCAAAAGCCAACAGCACAAAAGCTGCCCGCATGGCGAACAGCAGGGCTGGTGATTGATCGTTCATGGCTGTGCTTCCTCAGCCACCGGGCGTACCGGGCCAATCACCTGCGCGGTGTCTGTCACCCTTTCAGTGCCATGGTTGCGCAGCACGCGCAGAAATTTCAGGCGCTCATAATCGGCAGCCAATCGTACCCGCAACCGCCCACCGGGATCAGCCGCAACTTGGCCGATCAACAGGCCTGCCGGAAACACACCGCCATCGCCGGAACTGATCACGCGATCACCGGGGCGCACCAGATCAGGGTTTTCCAGAAAATCGATTGGCGGCGCGGCAGAGTTGTCGCCAGCCACAATCGCACGCTGCCCAGAGGGTTGGATAATTGCGGGAATACGGCTGCTGGCATCCGTCAACAGAATGACGCGGGCCGTGTTTTTGGCAACGCCAGAGATACGACCGACCAGACCAATGCCGTCCATTGTGGCCCAACCATCAAGTAACCCATCGCGCGCCCCGACGTTGAGTAATACCGATTGGCGAAACGGCGACCCGGAATCAGCCAGTACAACACCCGTAATAAACGTGAGGCGTGGATCAAGGCGCACCTTGTTTAAATCCAACAGACGCGCGTTTTCCTGCTCCAATTGCAAAGCGGCTTCTTTCCACGCCTGCATTTGGCGCAATTCGCTGCGTAGTTCCTGATTTTGATCCGCAAGCCGTTGATAGCTTTGAAAATCGCGCACCAGATTTATCGTGCCCGTGACCGGGGCCATGGCCCAATCAAGGTTGGGCACCAACCGATCTGTGATCTGCGCGCGAAACCGCTCAACACGGGGGCTATCGATGCGCCACAACAGAAATATAGCGCCAAGGACGACCACAAGCACAGCAAGCAACAACCGCCGCAACGGGCCAGTATAATCACTGCTGCTTGAACGGTCTTTGGCCATGGGTCACGCGCTCCTAACCCGGCATGTGACGGTCAAAGCCGCCGACCGGGTATTGGCTAGTTTAGCCGCGATTAGCTGTCATAGTCGATGGCATGGCGCAGTTGTTTTTCGTATTCCAGCGCCTTGCCAGTACCGAGGGCCACACAGTTGAGCGGCTCGTCCGCAACCGAAATCGCAAGGCCAGTTTGTTCACGCAAGGCCAGATCCAGATCGCCCAACAATGCACCACCACCTGTGAGCATAACGCCACGATCAACGATGTCTGCGGCCAAATCTGGCGGCGTGGTTTCAAGGGCGGTCATCACGGCTTCGCAAATTTGCTGCACAGGTTCGGCCAAGGCTTCGGCAATCTGTGCTTGGGTTACTTCGATTTCTTTGGGCACGCCGTTCAACAGGTCACGTCCGCGAATTTGCATTGACGTACCACGCCCATCGTCCGGCATGCGCGCTGTGCCGATGGATGTCTTGATCCGTTCCGCTGTGGTTTCACCGACCAACAGATTTTGTTGGCGACGCAAATAGCTGATGATTGCCTCGTCCATACGGTCACCACCAACGCGGACCGAACGCGCATAAACAATGTCGCCCAGCGACAGAACAGCAACCTCGGTTGTACCACCGCCAATATCAACAACCATGTTGCCCGTTGGGTCGGTGATTGGCATCCCTGCGCCAATGGCGGCGGCAATGGGTTCTGCGATCAGACCAGCGCGGCGTGCACCCGCAGACAAAACAGACTGGCGGATTGCACGTTTTTCGACAGGTGTCGCGCCGTGCGGCACACAGACGATGATCTTGGGCTTGGAAAACGTCGAGCGTTTGTGCACCTTGCGGATGAAATGCTTGATCATCTCTTCGGCGGTATCAAAATCCGCAATCACCCCTTCGCGCATCGGGCGGATTGCCTCGATTGAACCGGGTGTGCGACCCAACATCAACTTGGCGTCTTCACCAACAGCGAGCACCTTTTTGACGCCGTCTTTGACGTGATACGCGACCACTGAAGGTTCCGACAGAATGATGCCTTTACCTTTGACATAGACCAGCGTGTTCGCCGTCCCGAGGTCAATCGCCATGTCCGACGAGAACATACCGCGTAGGTTTCCAAAAAATGACATCACGGGCAGCACCTTACAAAAATTCGTATTGGCCCGACGACTCTAGATTGAGGCGGGCTGCACGGCCTTATAGGCCGAGTGCGGGATAGGCGAAAGGGGGGATTGCCGCAGCGGTGGCACGATCTTGCCGCTGGGCGCGCGGGTTTTGATCTGTGCTCAAATACAACACATCAAAGTTCAGGGAAGCGTTGTCTTTGACGTGCGTGCGAGCCAAAAAATGTCAGTGACCAAGGCAATTTCATTCACAAGGATGCAGATCTTTGGATATGTCTTGCAAGCTGCCAAATCTGGATCTTTGGGACCGGCTGCAATTCTATCCAATCCACGCGCGTAACTATTACGTCGAAAGCCTGTCAGGTCTTTGGGAGGTGGCGGTAACAAAGGCGCAGCGTCGGCGATAAACACGCGAATGGATTGAATCGCATCATCTAGGCAGGATGTCGTCATACGTACGGGGGCGTTACAATATCGCTCCAAAGTTGTGATGCAGGCACCTTGGAGAATCTCGCGGCTATAATCATCGAGCTGTTCGACGGTTTTCATGCATCTTATGTAGTCAGGCTTTTCGAGAGTGTTTTCAGCGTATGCAGGAAACGCCGACAGGCAGGTCAGGGCCGTGAACACGATGATCAATTTCCGCAACATGCTCAAACCTCTCTGTGGCGTAAGGTGGGGTCAAACCCCACCTTACTTTTTAGCCAACGTCCTTGTAGCTCACTTCACGCTTATCAGTCCCGCCTTTTTCACGGCGCACCAACAAACGGTTCAACGCGTGAATATAGGCGCGCACAGATGCGACAACTGTGTCCGTATCCGCAGACTGGCCCGTCACAATGCGCCCGTCCTCCTCCATGCGAACCGAAACGGTTGCCTGCGCATCGGTGCCTTCGGTGACCGCGTGCACTTGATACAGCTGCAAACGCGCGTTGTGCGACACCAGTTCTTTGATGCACTTAAAGGAGGCATCAACCGGGCCGTCGCCGGTTTGTGTGGTGCTCAATTCTGCACCATCCACATTCAACACCATGTCTGCCTGCTGTGGTCCTTCGGTGCCGCAAACAACGCGCATTGACTTCAGTTTGATCCGGTCTTCTTCGGGGTCGGTGCTGGTGCGCATCAAGGCGATCAGGTCGTCTTCATAGATTTCCTTTTTACGGTCCGCCAATTCCTTGAACCGCACAAACACATCCTTGAGTTGGTTATCCCCCAACTCAAATCCCAAATCTTCCAATTTGGAGCGCAACGCCGCACGGCCAGAATGTTTGCCCATAACGATATTGGTCTCAGTCAGGCCAACATCCTCGGGGCGCATGATCTCAAACGTTTCTGCATTCTTCAACATGCCGTCTTGGTGAATACCGCTTTCGTGGGCAAAGGCATTCTTGCCAACAATCGCCTTGTTGAATTGCACTTCAAAGCCTGAAACCGTCGCAACACGACGCGAGATGTTCATGATCTTGGTCGAATCCACGCCCGTTTGGTACGGCATGATGTCATTGCGGACTTTCATGGCCATCACGACTTCTTCGAGGGCTGTATTGCCCGCACGTTCGCCCAAGCCATTGATTGTACATTCGATCTGACGCGCACCTGCCTCAACCGCAGCCAAAGAATTGGCAGTCGCCATGCCCAAATCGTTGTGGCAATGCGTGGCAAAGACGATCTCATCCGCGCCGGGTACTTTCTCTAGCAACATCTTGATCAAGGCCGCAGATTCGCGTGGTGCAGTGTAGCCAACCGTATCAGGAATGTTGATTGTGGTGGCACCCGCTTTGATCGCGATTTCAACCGTGCGGCAGAGGTAATCTTCTTCTGTTCGCGTGGCATCCATTGGCGACCATTGTACGTTGTCACACAGGTTGCGCGCATGCGTGACCGTTTCATGAATGCGGTCGGCCATCTCATCCATAGTGAGGTTTGGAATAGCGCGGTGCAGGGGCGAGGTGCCAATGAAGGTATGAATGCGTGGTTTGGCAGCGTGCTTTACCGCCTCCCAGCACCGATCGATATCGCCCAATTGGGCGCGGGCCAACCCACAGATCACGCTGTTCTTGCTTTGGCGGGCGATCTCGCTGACGGCCTTAAAATCGCCCTCAGAGGCAATTGGAAACCCAGCCTCGATGATATCAACGCCCATTTCGTCCAAAAGCCCGGCAATCTCCAGCTTTTCAGCGTGGGTCATTGTGGCACCGGGGGATTGTTCGCCATCTCGCAAGGTTGTGTCAAAGATCAAGACGCGGTCTTGTTTGGTATTCGTGTTCATTTGAATTCTCTCTTATCTGCTGTGTAATCCGTGATGCGCTTGAATTCCGAAGAATGAGCCCTCTGAGCGGACGCACCGGATGGCACGCTCAGAGGCGGATTAGCAGCAGTAGGTTTGCACACAGGCCAAGCGCGCTGGTGCGCGGCAGGGTCGAAATATGGACGTTGTGTGTCATGGCGACAGTTATAGCCGGGGTTTTGTAAATGAAAAGAGGGTGATTTAGGTTTTCTTATCTTGGCAAAAACCATGCAGTGAAACGTTGATGTGTTGGAAAGCGCCGCTAGGTTAGGCCCATGAAACAGATATTGATCATCGGCGCATCTGGCGGCATTGGTGCCGCGTTGACGCAGTCAGCACAGGCGCAAGGCCAAAACGTCGTCACCCTTTCGCGGTCCAAAGACGGCTTTGATCTAACGGATGAAGCATCGGTAAAGGCGCATCTTGGTGCGCTTGAGGGGCCTTTTGACACGATCATTGTGGCAACAGGTGCGTTAGAGATTTCCGGCGCTCAACCCGAAAAGTCGATCAAGTCGATCACTCAAAAAGCGATGATGGATCAGTTTGCGTTGAACGCCGTTGGTCCCGCATTGGTATTGGCCCATGCGGCGGACCTGTTGCGGAAAGACGCGCGCGCGGTGTTTGCGGTGCTTTCCGCGCGTGTTGGGTCGATTGGTGACAATCGTTTGGGTGGTTGGATCAGCTATCGCAGCGCCAAGGCAGCGGTGAACCAAATCGTTCATACCAGCGCGATTGAACTGAGCCGCAGCCATCCACAGAGTATTTGTGTGGCCTTGCACCCCGGCACTGTTGCGACACCGTTTACGCAGAAATATCTGGGTCGTCACCCTGCGGTCGAACCCGATGATGCAGCACATAATCTGTTGTCCGTGATCGACGACCTAACGCCAAAAGACACCGGCGCGTTCTTTGATTGGGCTGGAAAATCGGTGCCGTGGTGACCATTTGTCATGGGATTTGCGACTGTCCTCTGGCGCTTGTTCGCGGTCAAACATCCCATAGTCCCGGATCACATGGGCAATGCGCAGATGGTAATCCTCAAACACACCTGCGCGGCCCTTGTTTTGCGCACTGCGATGCGCGCTCAGGGTACGCCATGCTTTGACTGCGGTTTCATCCCGGAAAAACGACAGCGACAATAGCTTGTCTGGATTGGTCAGGCTTTGAAATCGCTCAATTGAGATGAAACCATCAACTTTATCCAGCATGGGCCGCATCTGCGCTGCAATATCCAGATATTCCTGTTTGTGCGCGGGGTCTGGCAGGACCTCAAAAATGACCGCAATCATGTTGCTTTGCCATGTGGCGTTGAGGCGAGCTTGAGGAACGTGCGGTCCTCAAGCAGGATAAACTTTTCTGATTGGGCAAATTCATAGTTTTCGCGCCCTAAAGGATCGTTGCGCAGGCGTTCGCGATACGCTTCGTATTCCGCCAGATTTGGGATGTTGTAGATTCCATAAGCCAGCGTCGATGATCCTTCGTGTGGGGTGTAATACCCAACCAGATCAGCACCACAGCGCGGGATGGCTTGGCCCCAGTTGCGGGCATATTGGCCAAATTCGGCGTGTTTGGTCGGATCAATTTGATAGCGGATGATACAGGTCAGCATGGGATTTCCTTTTGTTGCTGCACCTGTTTTAGCGGATTGATTGGCTTAAATGCTTCGGCTAGGGTCGAAGTATGAAAGAAGGTCCTGACATATCCCGTATTGCCGCGCTGATCGGTGATCCCGCACGCGCGAATATCCTGACTGCGTTGATGAGTGGCAAGGCATTAACCGCCACCGAATTGGCCGGTGAGGCAGGCGTGACGCTGCAAACCGCAAGCGCGCATTTGAGCAAGCTGGAAAGCGCAGAAATGATCCACTGCCGCAAATCCGGGCGGCACAAATATTTCACGCTGGGTGGGGATGATGTGGGCCACGCGCTTGAGGCGTTGATGGGATTGGCCGCAGGGGCGGGGCATCTGCGCACGCGCACCGGGCCGAAAGATGAGGCTCTGCGTGAGGCGCGGGTGTGTTACAACCATCTGGCAGGCGAAAAAGGCATTGCTTTGTTTCAGGGGATGCTATCGCGCGGGTTGGTGATTGAGACTGAGGAAGATGTCGTGCTTAGCGATAAGGGGGCTGAATTTCTAACCAGCTTTGGTATCGATCTAAAGACGTTGAAAAAGAACAAAACGCCGCTGTGTCGCCCCTGTCTGGATTGGAGCGCCCGGCGCACGCATCTGGCAGGCAGTGTTGGACGTGCGTTGTTGACACAGATGCAAGATCTTGGCTGGGCCAACCGCATCGAAGGCACAAGGATCGTTTCGTTCACACCAAAAGGCCAGGCGGCCTTTCAAGAGGTGTTTGGGGGCTAAATTTGTCCAGCACCCTTTAGGCGGTTGATGCCATAGCGCAGATATTCTGTGCGAAATGAATGACCGCCGGGAAATAGGCAAAATTCTAAAATCTCACCTTTGGCATTGCTGCGATCTTCGCATCTTAGGTTGCCTGACGTTGAGGCTTTGGCGTGCCCGAAAGCGCCAAACTTGGCGTACATGTTCAACGCATCTGCAACCTCGCCCTGTTTGGTTTCACCAATTGCACGGCCCGTGAGCGGCACGGTGCTGTCTGCATCTCCATGAATGTGCACAATGCTGGAAACAGGTGCGGCGCAGCTTGCGGGCGGTTTTAGCCAGAACGTGCCGGACATCGGAATGAACCCTGCAAATCGGTCAGGATGGGTGCAGGCAAGGTTCCAAACCATCATGCCACCTGCGCTAAAACCGCTGGTGATGATGCGTGATTGATCAATGGGAAAGCGGGTTGTTGCATCGTCAAGCACAGCATCAAAATAGGCAAACTCTGAGGCCCCGGTGCTGTTGAATGTGCGCGGCCCATAAGGCAAATCCCACGTGCCGTTCACACCTTGGGCGGCGATCAGGGCAAGGCCCGCGTCAGACACCATCCGGCGCAAACTACCGTTGCGCATGACGCCATTCGCAGACCCGCGATACCCATGTGACCATACCAGCGCACCGACTGGTGTCGTGCCATCATGACCCTCGGGCATGGAAATGCGGTAAAAACGGTCACCCACTGTGCAGTTTTCATCTGAGCCACAGGCGTGGGCGGCTGAAACGGGGAATTGAAAGAGTAAAATGGCGGCAATTAGGCGGATCAGATGCATTTGGTGTCTCTCGAATTATCGGGTCGATCAGCAAAGTGTCTTGTTTGGCGGTAAATGCAAATCAAGTCGTTGTTAGATTAACGTGCAACGCGGCCTTCAATTGGCGCGCCTGTGTGACCAGCTTTGCCGCCTGACCTTTGCCCAACGCCACGGGTGGCACCATAACATGATGGCCATAGGCACGATTGTTTGACCAGTATGAAAAGCGACGCCAAGGTGTTTGCTTGTCTCGAAATCCGACCGGATCGCACAGGGTAAACCCCAAACAAAGATTGCCCTTGTTATCAGCGACGACATTGATTTGTTCAATTTCGTCCCAGGTTGCGGGGTCGGCATAAAATCCAGAAAGACCATGTCGATCCATGCGCAAGGCAACGGGACGCTTGATCGCGATGCCAAACACCCAAACCGCTAGAGCGCCGAATATCATCAAGCAGAGTATAGCGGTCCAAAACCCCGAGCCTAGTTCCTTACCTGCCCATAAGGTTAAACCTGAAAAAGTAAGCGCGCAAAGTGTAAAAATTACGAAAACCCCACCAAGAAGGAAAAACTTTGTTGGGAGAATTTCGACCTTGATAACAGTGTTGTCGCTCAAGACGGATCGCGCCAGCGGTTCACAATCGGATAGCGACGGTCCAGCCAAAATGCACCTTTGGTCAGGCGGGGACCGGGGGCGGATTGAAAGCGTTTGTATTCAGAGATGTAGATCAGGTGTTCGACTTTTTTGGCGATGTCATGATCAAAACCAGCCTCTACACAATCCGCAATTGATCCGTCCTGATCGACCAGAATATCTAGAAGCGCGTCCAGGACAGGATAATCCGGCAAGCTGTCGCTGTCCTTTTGATCATCGCGCAGTTCTGCTGTGGGGGGCTTGGTAATGATTGCCTCGGGGATCATCTCGCCTGCGGGGCCCATCATCCAGTCACGATGGTTAGCATTGCGCCAGCGGCAGGTTTCAAACACCCGGGTTTTATACATGTCTTTGATAGGGTTATAGCCGCCAGACATGTCGCCATAGATCGTGGCATAGCCCACCGCGACCTCGGATTTGTTGCCTGTGGTCAGCAGCATTTCACCAAATTTGTTGGAGAGCGCCATCAACAGCAGACCGCGCAGGCGGGACTGGATGTTTTCTTCGGTCAGGCCGGGATCGGTGCCCTCAAACAATGGGGCAAGCGTATTGGTAATCGCGCTGCGCCCTTCCTTGATCGGGACATAATCGTAGCGGCAGCCCAACGCTTTCGCGACGGCTTCGGCATCATCCAATGAGGCTTGTGAGGTGTATTCAGAGGGCAGCATCACACAGCGCACATTGTCCGCGCCCAAAGCATCGACAGCGATGGTCGCGACAATTGCAGAATCGATACCACCAGACAGACCCAACAAGACTTTTTTGAACCCAGTTTTACGCATGTAATCGCGCAGGCCCATGACCATCACGCGGTAATCTTGCTCCCATGCGTCGGGTTGTGGTGCAAGGTCTTGTGGTAAGACACGCCAGCCCTCTGGGCCGCGTTCTAGGTCGACATGGGTGATACATTCGTCAAATGCAGGCAGCTGCACCGCCAAACCGCCACCGGGGTTTAACGCAAACGACGCGCCATCAAAAATTTGGTCATCCTGTCCACCGATCATATTTAGGTAGATCAAGGGCAGTCCCGTTTCGACAACCCGCGCAACCATCATATTTTGACGCGTTTCCATTTTATTGCGGTAATAGGGTGACCCGTTTGGAACCAACAGAAATTCAGCGCCCGTTTCTTCGAGCGTTTCTGCAACATCCGGGTGCCATGCGTCCTCGCATATTGGGGAACCGATGCGCGTATTCCCCACGGAATATGGGCCACCCAAAGGGCCCGAATCAAAGATACGCACCTCATCAAACACGGTTTCATTGGGCAAATTGTGTTTAAGGGAGCGACTGGCGATCTTGCCATTTTTCAGGATCAGATATGCATTATAGAGCTTGGTGCCTTCGACCCAAGGCGCACCAATTGCCAGTGCAGGACCATCGGCACATTCGAGCGCTAATGCTTCGATATGTGTCATGACATCCAGTTGGAATGCATGTTTCATCACCAAATCTTGGGCGTTGTACCCGGTGATGAACATCTCTGGAAGAGCGACCATATCGGCACCCGCCGCCTTGCCCTTTTCCCATGCATCGCGCGCCAAAGCGGCGTTGCCTGCCAAATCACCCACTGTGGGGTTCAATTGACCTAAAGTGATGCGAAAACGCTCTGACATGGTGCGACCTCGTAAGATGTGTTGCCTCCGATGTAGCAGATCAAGCGGCAAGGGAAAGCCCATGCGCCCACAGGTTGTGGCAAAAACGATTGCCCCCCTTACCCGCCTTGCTTTAGGCTGCTGACGAAAGGTCGCGGGGGTGCGGCAGTTCTATAGTGCCGCGTTTACCGCGCAACCAAAGCAGGGCCATTCATGTCAATTCGCTACCTGATCCTATGTCTTTCATTGCTGGCTTGGCCTGCTTGGGCGCAAGACGGACAAGTTTTGTCCAAAGAATATGACGACGGTGGTGTCTACGAAGGCACCTTTCGCGGTGGGCTTCAGCATGGGCAAGGCACCTATAAATTGCCCAATGGCTATGAATATTCCGGCAACTGGGAAGACGGCGAAATCAAAGGTGAGGGCGTTGCGCGCTTTCCCAATGGGTCGGTTTATGAGGGAAACTTTGCCAAGGGCAAGCCAGATGGATTTGGCAAGATCACCTTTGCCGATGGTGGCACCTATGAGGGGGATTGGGTCAGCGGTGCAATCATGGGCGAGGGTGTCGCGCTTTATGCCAATGGCGTGCGCTATGAGGGATCGTTTCGCAACGCCAAGCACCATGGCAAAGGTGTCATGCAAAGCCCGGGTGGCTATGAATACAAAGGCGATTGGCTGGACGGCGTAAAGCAAGGCGTCGGGTCGATTACCTATCCGGATGGTGCCGTCTACGACGGCCAAATTGCAGCGGGTAAACGCAGCGGGACCGGGACGCTTAAAATGCCCGATGGGCTGGTCTATGTTGGTTTATGGAAAGACGGCCAGATTGACGGGACCGGGACGCTGACCCAACCAAATGGCGATGTTTACGAAGGTGATCTGGTTGGTGGGCGCCGTGCAGGCAAAGGCAAGGTGACCTATGCCAACGGTGATGTCTATGAAGGTGATTTCAAAGATGACCGCCGCGACGGACAGGGCACCTTCACCGGGGCCGACGGCTATGTCTACGTGGGCTCATGGGTTGCGGGCCAGATTGAAGGTACGGGTACCGTGACCTATCCAGATGGTTCCATCTATGTCGGATCCTTCCGCGATGATCTGGCGGATGGCATGGGCAAAATCACCTATGTGGATGGCTCAACCTATGAAGGGGCATGGGCTGCTGGCGTGATCGATGGCAAAGGCATCGCAACATATGCCAACGGCGTTATCTATGATGGTGAATTCAAAAACGCCCGCAATGACGGCCAAGGTGTGATGACCTATGCCGATGGCTATCGTTACGAAGGTGGTTGGAAAGACGGCCAGCGTCATGGGGTTGGCAAAGTGACCTATCCTGATGGCACAATCTATGAAGGCACGTTTGAAAGCGGCCAACGTGACGGTCAAGGTAAACTGACCATGGCCAGCGGGTTTGTGTACGAAGGCGATTGGACCCGCGGTGAGATCGAGGGCCAAGGCAAGGCGACCTATGCGAACGGCGATGTCTATGAAGGCACGTTCAAAGCAGGCAAGCGCCAAGGGGACGGTACAATGCGCTATGCCACAGGCGAAGAAGCGTCAGGTACATGGGAAAATGGTGCGTTGAACGAAGGTGGTTGATACTTAGCCCTTCGTTTCAGTGACGCAGAAAAAGAGAGGCCGGGCATGACACCCGGCCTCATATTTTATCAGAGCAACAACTGATAGCTGTGCGGCACATAGCCAAAGCCATCACCAGATTTTTCAACATAGCCATAGGCAGGCCATGGCATGTGATAGCCAACAAACGGTATCTTATCCGCCGCCAGCATATCCAACAGCGTGCGGCGCGTTGCAGCCGCCGCGCCCTTGTCCATGTCAAATTTCACTTCCCAATCAGGATGCGCCAGTGACCAGACATAGTGGTTGGCAAAATCTGCACCCAAAACCAACTGTTTGTCATTGCTTTCGATCATATACGCCATATGGCCCGGCGTATGCCCAAACGCGGCCATCGCGGTGATGCCGGATGCGACGGACCCGCCATCATCAAGGAAGGTCATTTGATCGGCCAGTGGCTTGACCTTGGTATCAAATCCTTCGTTCTCGGCCTTGGCCCATGCATCATATTCGACTTGGCCCGTCACATAACGCGCATTCGGGAACGTGGGTGCATCGCCTTGCATCAAACCGCCGATGTGATCGCCGTGCATGTGGGTCAGCACGACGATATCTACCTGATCGGCGCTGTATCCAGCGGCCTGAAGGGCAGCAAGCGTGCCATCCGCACTAAGGCCAGTGTCAAACAGCACCAGTTCCGCGCCTGTGTTCACAACCGTGGGCGTGAAAAAGAACTGCGCGGCGTCTGTGGGCAAACCTGCATCGGCTGAAACTGAATTAAAGGTTTCGTCGTCCACATTCATGCCAAAGATATTATGTGGCCCTTCGACTGCACGGCTGCCTGCGAGGATGGTGGTGACGTCAAAACCACCCAGCGACACGCGCTGAAACGGGGCGGATGCGGCACCAACGATTGGGGCGGCGGCGCGGGCTGGCGCGGCCAAACTCGCAGCAAATGGCAGGGCAGCAGCCCCGACAAGAGCACTGCGGCGGGACAATTTCGGAGCGTTTTGCATGAAGTGTTCCTTTGATTTATGTATAATTCATCTATGATAGCGCATTGCGGTGTGCTGCCTAGGGCTGTGTTCCAATCCTTACGATCATATTTTTGTCAGGGGAAAAACGATGCCAGATATACAGGGCTTTTTGGCACAGGTGCAGCCGCAACGCAGGCATGGTGAAGCGGCAAAGCTTGACGCGTTTTTTCGCAAAGTGACGGGATGGCGACCTGTTTTATATGATGGTGGCATGCTGGGCTACGGCAGCTATAATTATACCTATAAATCTGGCCGCACTGGATCATGGCTTGCCACTGGGTTTGCACCCCGCAAAGCCAAACTATCGATTTACATCATGCCCGGATATACAGACTTTGACCCAATTCTGGCGCGTTTGGGCAAACACACCAAAGGCAAATCGTGTTTGTATCTAAACAAACTGGAAGATGTGGATATAGATGTGCTGGGCGACCTGGTACGTGCAGGATTGGACGATCTGGCAACGCACTGGCCTGTTCACGCGACCTAGACAATTCTGCATCCCTGTGACAAGCCAACGCGCAACAGGAGAACACCATATGTCCAGCCCAACAATTACCCGATTTGCCCCATCCCCAACTGGTTTTATCCACGTTGGCAATCTGCGCACTGCGTTGATGAACTATATGATCGCGCGCAAGGCAGGTGGGACGTTTATTCTGCGTATCGACGACACCGACCCGATACGGTCCAAAGAAGAATACGTTGATGGGATCAAAGAGGACCTGACATGGTTGGGCCTGCATTGGGACCGTGTTGAGCGCCAGTCAGAGCGGTTGGATCAATATCATGCCGCCGCTGATGAGCTGCGTGAAAAAGGCCGCTTTTATGAGGCATTTGAAACACCTGTTGAATTGGATCTCAAGCGCAAGAAACAGCTGAACATGGGCAAACCCCCGGTCTATGACCGTGCGGCGCTGGCCTTGTCTGATGCTGAGAAAGACAAGTTGCGTCAAGAACGCGGTGCGGGGGTGTGGCGGTTCAAATTGGATCAGCAACGCATCGAATGGGCTGATGGTATTCTGGGCGATATCTCAATTGATGCGGCATCTGTGTCTGATCCGGTACTGATCCGGGGCGATGGTCAGATTTTATACACATTGGCATCGGTTGTAGACGACACAGAAATGGGCGTGACCCATGTTGTGCGTGGATCGGACCACGTGACCAACACTGCCACGCAAATTCAGATCATGCAGGCGCTGGGCAAAGGCAATGTGCCAGATTTTGCGCACCATTCGCTGTTGACCGGCCCGCAAGGCGAGGCGTTGTCAAAACGTCTAGGCACACTGGCGCTGCGCGATCTGCGCGAACAGGGCATCCAACCCTTTGCCTTGCTCAGCCTTATGGCGCGCCTTGGGTCCAGCGATCCGGTTGAATTGCGCACCGATATGGCCGAGTTGATTGATGGCTTTGACATCAACCACTTTGGTGCAGCACCAACCAAGTTTGACTTGCAAGATCTGTTCCCGATGACAGGCCGTTACTTGCAAACACTGTCGTTGGATGCCGTCGCTGACAAGATTGCTGATCTGGGTGTCCCAGCTGACAAAGCCGCGGCGTTCTGGGCTGTCACGCGCGAGAACATCGAGACACTGAACGACCTCAAGGTCTGGTGGGCAATGTTCCGAAGCGGTGCTGATCCGGTGATTGAGGATGGTGATGAGGCCTTTATCGCTCAGGCCATGGCGATGCTGCCGGATATGCCGTTTGATGAAAGCACCTGGAGCACATGGACGTCGGCAGTAAAAGAAGCGACTGGCCGCAAAGGTCGCGGATTGTTCCGCCCGTTGCGTCTGGCATTGACAGGTCAGGAACACGGGCCCGAAATGGCTGGCGTCATGCCGTTGTTGCAGGTGATCAAAGCCCGAGGATAATCTGAAGGCGGCTGCATATGTTAAAAACAATCAAGTGCAAGCCCCGCAATCATGACTGAAGCCAGCGCCAAGTTTCTGACGGGCAACCTGTTTAGACATGTGGCGGTGATGTCATTGACGGCCTCAGTTGGCTTGATGGCTGTGTTTATCGTCGACTTTGTCGATCTGATTTTCATATCCATGTTGGGCAAGGCGGAATTGGCGGCGGCGGTTGGATATGCCGGCGCAATTCTGTTTTTCACCACATCTTTTGGGATTGGGTTAAGCATTGCCGCGGGTGCCTTGGTGGCGCGTGCTTTGGGCGCAGGTGATGCGGCATTGGCGCGGGAACGCACCACACATGCCTTGACCTATGGGATTGTTTTCAGTTTGATTTTTTCTGGTTTGGTTTGGTTAAACCTGACCCCTTTGGTTGATGTGCTAGGGGCCAAGGGAGAAACAGCACAGCTAAGCGTGCATTTCTTGAAAATTGTCGTGCCTTCGGTGCCGTTCTTGATTTTGGGTATGATGGGGGCTGCGATATTGCGTGCGCATGGCGATGCGCGCCGCGCGATGATGGCGACCATTGTGGGTGGATTGGTCAACGCCATCTTGGACCCGATTCTGATCTTTGGCCTTGATCTGGAACTGACAGGGGCCGCTATCGCATCGTTTGTGGCACGGGTCGCTATCGCAGTGATGGCGATGTTGCCATTGATCCGCATTTACGGCGGTATTGCGCGGCCACACAGGGCGGGGATGTTGCGCGATCTGTCCCCTGTGATGGCCATCGCCTTTCCCGCTATTCTGGCACAGGTCGCAACGCCTGTTGGTCAGGCATATGTGACCCGTGTGATGGCTGAGTATGGCGAAGAAGCTGTCGCAGGCATGGCGATTGTCGGGCGAATGACACCTGTGGCCTTTGGTGTTGTGTTTGCATTATCCGGCGCTGTTGGTCCGATTATTGGCCAGAATTATGGTGCCGGAAATATGGACCGCGTGCGCCGTGCGTTTAATGCCTCAATACTGTTTGTCGCTTTGGTTATCGTAAGCGTATCAACACTTCTATTCGCGTTCCGCGCACCCATTGCGGACCTCTTTGAAGCGACCGGGGTCACACGAGATTTGATTTATTTGTTCTGTGGCCCGCTGTCGCTGATGTTCTTTTTCCCTGGCGTTTTGTTTGTTGCAAACGCCATGTTCAACAATATGGGGCAACCGTTCTTGTCGACCCTTACCAACTGGGGCCGGAACGCGCTTGCGCTCATTCCACTTGTCTGGCTAGGGTCGCTTCTGTTTGACGCGCAGGGCGTATTGATTGGGCAGGCTTTGGCAGGCGTATTGTTTGGCATTGTCGCATGGGTGTTGGCGCTACGCTGCATCGCACAAGGGGGTGTTGGTGATCGGACGGGATTAGAAATTTTTGGCCGTGAAGGCCGCCTCATGGCGTTGTTTCACGGGCGTCGATAGGCGGGTCAGATGATGATCAACAAGTGCGGTTTCTGCACCTGACAGGGTTTGATGGCGCGGATACATTGGGTCGGCGCGATCATTCAAAACGGGCGTATCCCATCCGTTTGTGGTGTCAAAAAAACGCGCGACGCCATCCTCGCCAAATTCCCGCAAAAAGCCCTGAACAACCACATCCAGATAGCTCAGCAAGATAACGTGTTCCCCCGCAACGCCCGTATGCGCTGGCGGGATTGCATAATGGGCAATGTCAGGGGCAGGGGATAAACTATGCGTAACTGCTGCCGCTGAACTGTGCCGTTCATAGCCATATTCACGCGCATCCAGCGCCACCCAATCTGCATTGGGAACTGCCGCAATCAAACCATCAATGCGGCTCGAAGCGTCGGTAATCACCGTGAGATATACAATGTCGCGGCCCGCAGTACGTACCCATGCACGACGCCATCCATTCAGATGTGCAGGCTGTGCGTCAGGGTAATTGTGGGTCTGTCGGTTAACCAAACTGCCGTAGCCAAAGAAATAGGGTGTCATGTTGTGTATCCAAACGTTCGATTATCAGCCCAAAAGAACATTGATTAAATCACTCTACAAGTATGCTTGACGCAATGGCATGCGGCGGCATACCTATAGCCATCCATTATGGGAGAATCAGCAAACCGCTGATGCCGAAGGAGCAACCGCCCCGGAAACTCTCAGGCTACAAGGACCGTGATGGATTACGATACTCTGGAGAGTGGTGCGTAGGCACCCGCCGAAGGGATAACGATCTCAGGCGAAAGGACAGAGGGGGCATCAGGCGTTGCATTTTGCGGCGCCGTGGTGCCGGCTTGGTCAAATTTGGCTTCCGGTTCAGATAGGAACGAGGGCGCACAATGACCGAGCTGAAACGCACACCGCTTTATGATCTTCACATTGAACTGGGTGCCAAAATGGTGCCGTTTGCGGGCTATGAGATGCCTGTTCAGTATCCATTGGGGGTCATGAAAGAACACCAACACACCCGCGAGGCCGCAGGGCTGTTTGACGTCAGCCACATGGGCCAAGTGATTTTGTCAGGCGAAAGCTGGGATCATGTTGCGCGCAGTTTTGAGTCACTGGTGCCAATGGATGTGCTGGGACTTGAAGATGGGCGTCAACGCTATGGATTGTTTACCAACACGGCTGGCGGGATTGAAGATGATCTGATGTTCGCGCGACGTGGTGAAACACTGTTTGTTGTGGTGAATGCCGCCTGCAAGGATGCCGATATCGCGCGCATGAAAGCGGCGTTAGAGCCCGAGATCATGGTCACACCGATCACAGACCGCGCGTTAATCGCGGTGCAAGGGCCGGGTGCAGAGGCCGCAGTTGCAGGCATGGATGGTGCAGCGGCAGATATGACATTTATGGATGTCCGCGATCTGTCATTGAACGGCATTGACGTTTGGGCGTCGCGCTCTGGGTACACGGGCGAAGATGGCTATGAGATTTCAGTGCCAAATGATCAGGCTGAAGCCCTGACAAAAGCTTTGCTTGCCTTGGACGGCGTTGAAGCAATTGGCCTTGGCGCACGCGATTCGCTGCGCCTTGAGGCGGGGCTTTGTCTGTATGGGCATGATATTGATGCAGAGACCAATCCTGTTGAGGGCGCGTTGAATTGGGCGATCCAAAAGGTACGCCGTAATGGTGGTGAACGCGCGGGCGGATTTCCCGGCGCAGATGTTGTACTGGCCGCATTCGAAAATGGCGTGACGCGCAAACGTGTGGGGTTGCAACCTGACGGGCGTGCGCCAATGCGCGAAGGCGTTGAGATTTTTGACGCAGCAGAAGGCGGACAGCATATCGGCACAGTGACATCTGGCGGGTTTGGCCCGACCACAGGTGGCCCTGTTGCCATGGGATATGTTTCATTGGATCACAGCAAGATTGGCACACCGCTTTGGGGTGAAGTTCGGGGCAAACGTATGGCCTTAAGCGTTGCCAAGCTGCCCTTCGTTGCGGCAAACTTTAAACGATAACCAACCCGATACATAAACACAGGGAAGACCAAGATGAAATTTACCGAAGAACATGAATGGCTGCGCGTTGAAGGTGACGAAGTTGTTGTGGGCATTACAATCCATGCGGCCGAGCAACTGGGTGACGTGGTGTTTGTGGAACTGCCAGATGAGGGCATTACTGTCAGTAAAGATGACGAAGTTGTCGTGATCGAATCGGTTAAGGCAGCCTCTGACATTCTGGCCCCGATTGATGGCGAAATCACCGAAGTGAACGGCGCGCTGACGGACAATCCTTCTGCTGTAAACGAAGATGCGCAGGGTGAAGCATGGTTTTTCAAAATGAAACCAAGTGACCCAAGCCAGATGGATGAATTCATGGATGAAGCTGGATATCAAAAGTTTATCGGCTAAACGCACTCGGCCAAGGCCGGGGTTGCATATTTTTGGAACAATGAAGCAGGGGTGTCTGTGATGACCTTCAAGCCTACAGATTATTTGCCGTATGATTTTGCGAACCGCCGTCATATCGGCCCGTCACCTGCCGAAATGTCGGATATGCTCAAAACGGTTGGTGCGAAATCGCTGGCAGCGTTGATTGATGATACGGTGCCAGCAGCCATTCGCATGAAAGAGCCGTTGGACTTTGGCAGGGCCATGTCAGAGCGCGAAGTGCTTGAACACATGCGCATCACGGCCAGCAAGAACAAGGTGCTGACCAGTTTGATTGGCCAAGGTTATCACGGGACGGTCACACCGCCTGCGATCCAGCGGAATATTCTTGAGAATCCAGCATGGTACACGGCTTATACGCCATACCAGCCAGAGATTTCCCAAGGGCGTCTTGAGGCGTTGTTGAACTTTCAGACGATGATCATTGATCTGACAGGTCTTGAGGTTGCGAATGCGTCTTTGCTGGATGAGGCGACAGCCTGTGCTGAAGCCATGACCATGGCGATGCGGGTGGCAAAATCGAAAGCCAAGGCATTCTTTGTTGACGAGGATTGTCATCCACAGAACATCGCCGTCATGCAAACCCGCGCGGCACCTTTGGGGATTGAAGTGATTGTCGGCAACCCCGATGAAATGGACGCAGAAGACGTATTTGGCGCGATATTCCAGTATCCCGGCACCTATGGTCATGTGCGTGATTTCACAAAACACATCGCGGCACTGCATGGGGCGAATGCGATTGGCATTATTTCCGCTGATCCCTTGGCGCTGACTTTGTTGAAAGAGCCGGGCGAGATGGGCGCAGATATTGCAGTTGGATCAACCCAACGCTTTGGGGTGCCAGAAGGATACGGTGGTCCCCACGCGGCCTATATGTCGTGCAAAGATGCGATGAAGCGCGCGATGCCGGGGCGGATTGTGGGCGTGTCGATTGATGCGCATGGAAACCGCGCCTACCGTTTGTCGTTACAAACCCGCGAACAGCACATCCGCCGCGAAAAGGCGACATCGAACGTCTGTACCGCGCAAGCGTTGCTGGCGGTCATGGCATCGATGTACGGTGTGTTTCATGGGCCGGAGGGCCTCAAGGCGATTGCACAGCGTATCCACCGCAAGACCGCGCGTCTTGTCGAGGGCCTCAAGATGGCTGGCTTTGATGTGCGCCCTGCTGCGTATTTTGACACGATCACCGTTGATGTTGGTCCGCTGCAAGGTGCTGTGATGAAGTCGGCAGTGGATGAGGGTATAAACCTGCGCAAAGTGGGCGACACCAAGGTCGGCATTACGTTGGATGAGCGTTCTAAACCTGCCACGATTGAGGCGGTTTGGCGTGCCTTTGGCATTGAACGTGCTGACAAGGATTATACGCCGCACTACCACATGCCAGAAAAGATGATCCGTACGTCCAACTTCATGACGCACCCGATTTTCCACATGAACCGCGCGGAAACCGAAATGATGCGTTATATGCGTCGTCTGGCCGATCGCGATCTGGCCTTGGACCGTGCGATGATCCCATTGGGGTCGTGCACGATGAAACTGAACTCAGCCGCTGAAATGATGCCCGTCAGCTGGCGTGAGTTTTCACAGATGCACCCATTTTGCCCAGCGGATCAGGCGCTTGGATACAAAGAACTGATCGATGATCTGTCTTTGAAACTCTGTGATATTACCGGTTACGACGCGATCTCAATGCAGCCTAATTCGGGTGCGCAGGGCGAATATGCGGGCCTTTTGACAATCGCCGCCTATCACCGCGCTAACGATCAGGGGCATCGCAATGTCTGCCTTATCCCAGTGTCCGCACATGGGACAAACCCGGCTAGTGCGCAGATGGTGGGTTGGAAAGTTGTCGTGGTCAAATCTGCCCCCAATGGCGATATTGATCTGGATGATTTCCGTGCCAAGGCGGAACAACATGCCGATAACCTTGCAGGCTGTATGATCACTTATCCGTCAACGCATGGTGTGTTTGAGGAAACCGTGACTGAAGTTACCAAGATTACGCATCATCATGGCGGCCAAGTCTATATTGATGGGGCCAATATGAACGCGATGGTTGGATTGTCACGGCCCGGTGATCTGGGTGGTGACGTCAGCCACTTGAACCTGCACAAGACCTTTTGCATTCCGCACGGTGGCGGTGGTCCCGGCATGGGACCAATTGGGGTGAAATCGCATCTGATCAAACACCTTCCCGGCCACCCGAATGAAGGTGGTGCGGCGGTGTCAGCAGCCCCGTTTGGGTCGCCTTCTTTGCTGCCAATCTCTTGGGCCTATTGCCTGATGATGGGGGGCGAGGGATTAACGCAAGCGACGCGTGTTGCGATCTTGAACGCCAACTACATCGCCAAGCGGTTGGAAGGGGCGTTTGACGTGCTTTATAAGGGGCCAACAGGTCGGGTTGCACACGAATGTATCTTAGATGTGCGTCCGTTTGAGGACAGTGCGGATGTGACTGTCGATGATATCGCAAAGCGTTTGATTGATGCGGGCTTTCATGCGCCGACCATGTCTTGGCCTGTGGCAGGCACGCTGATGGTTGAACCCACCGAGTCTGAAACCAAAGCCGAGTTGGATCGTTTTTGCGATGCGATGCTCGCGATCCGCGCCGAGATCAAAGCAATCGAAGATGGTGACATGCCGCGTGAAAATAACCCGCTGAAAAACGCGCCGCATACTGTTGAAGATCTGGTGCTGGAATGGGGCGAACGGCCGTACACACGTGAGCAGGGCTGCTTTCCTCCGGGTGCGTTCCGCGTCGACAAATACTGGCCACCTGTCAACCGCGTGGACAACGTGCATGGGGATCGCAATTTGATCTGTTCATGCCCGCCATTAACGGACTACGCAGACGCTGCTGAATAAGCTGAATAACATGCGTCGCGCGGGGGTTATTCCCGCGCGCGCAACACCTGTGCGGGGCGCGCATTCAAGGACCGGATCGCAAAACCCAAACCCGCCAATACAGTTGCGGCAACACCGCCTGCGATGATCAGCAATGCGCTGGGCCAGATCACGGCGAAATCTGTTTCCATGATGAAACGGCTCACGGCCCAACCGCCCAGGATGCCCGCGCCAAGCGCGACGACGCCCGCAAATAACCCCAAGAGCACCGCCCGCAAGACAAAGCTACCTGCGATTTTGCGGCGTGAAGCGCCGAGGGTTTTCAACATTGCGGCCTCATAGGTGCGCGCGTCTGCGCCTGCTGCCGCGGCTCCGATCAATACCAAGAACCCGGTCAGCAGCGTTGCAAGTGCCCCGTAAGACACCGCCGCTGCCAAACCCGCCAGAACGGACGACACACGGTCAATGGCATCACGTACTCGGATGGCCGTGATGTTGGGGTAGGCCGCTGCAAGGTCACGCAGGATCGCGGCTTCGGCCTGTTCCTCTGCGTATACGGTTGAAATGAAAGTATGAGGTGCGCTGCTCAGCGCACTTGGGTTCATCGTTAGAACAAATCCGATTCCGGCGGTTGAAAAATCAACTTCTTGAAAACTCGTAATGGTTCCCAGGATGTCACGCCCAAGGATGTTGATCGTCAGCGTATCACCCAATTCAAGGCCGATTTCTTCGGCTTCCTCGGTGGCCATGCTGATCAGGGGTGGGCCATCATAATCAGCGTTCCACCATGTTCCTGCCGTTATGGTCGCGTCAGGGTCGGGTGCGGCTGCGTAGGTGATACCGCGATCCCCGCGTACAACCCAATGATTGCCCGCCTCTTCGCGTGCTGGTTTGTCGTTGATCTGGGTGATGACGCCGCGCAGCATTGGGGCGCTGTCGATGCGACTGACGGCGGGGTCATTTTCCAGCCGCTCTGTGTATCCGGCCATCTGGTCTTTTTGGATATCAACAAAGAAATAGGACGGCGCTACGTCAGGCAGGTTGCCGGAAATAGCGTTGCGCAGGTTGCCGTCGATTTGACCAACGGCGGCCAAGACAGACAGGCCAAGACCCAGAGATAATACAACCGCACCAGCACCTTCGCCGGGTCCACTGATCGCTGCCAAGGCCCACCGCAGGCGTGGACGACCACGTGCCAAAGTTGCGGCGCGACGGGCGATCCAGCGGATCAGACCAGCGGCCAAAGCCAGCAACAACAAAGCAATAGCGATCCCGCCCAATGTCCAAAGCGTGAGCCACCATGAACCGTTGAACCAGCCCGCCAAGCCAACAAGGGCAAGTACAAGCAGCGCAATCACGATCAGGTATTTAGGTGCCGGGAATTTGCGCCCCCCTTCCCATGCATCGCGAAACAGGGTTGCCGCACGCACGTCTTCGCTGCGCGCCAAAGGCCACAGCGTAAACGCAAGTGCGGTGAGCAAACCATAGATAGCCGCCTCAATGAGGGGGGCAGGGTAAAGTGCAAAGGCTGCTGGAATCGGCAGGCGGGCTTCGATCAGCGGGGCCAGCAGAAGGGGTGCAATTGCGCCCAAGGTTACGCCAATCGCAACACCCAAGAGCGACAAAAGGCCAATCTGTAGAAAGTATGTTTGAAAGATTGTTGCACGGTCTGCACCCAATGCGCGCAAGGTCGCGATGACCTCGGTTTTGCCATTCAGATAGGCGCGCACAGCCGCAGATACCCCAACACCACCAACAGCCAGCCCTGACAGGCCAACCAGAACCAAAAATGCGCTTAGCCGCTCAACAAACCGTGCCACTCCGGGGGCACCATTGCGCGCATCAGTCCAGCGCATACCACTGCCGTCAAATTGCGATTGCGCGGCAGTCTTAAGTGTTTCCAGATCGGTTTCAGCGGGTAAATCCAGTCGGTACTTGCTGTTATACAGCGTGCCCGGCCCTAACAGGCCAGACCCTTGTAGGGCATCGCGGCGAAGCAATGTGCGCGGACCAAGGGCAAAGCCGCTGCCCGCGCTATCCGGTTCACGCACAATCAGCGCGCTGAGGCGGTAAGTTGCGGTGCCGAGGCGGAACTCATCACCAGCAGTGAGGCCAAGTCTGTCGGAAAGCGCGCGTTCCATGACCGCACCTGCGATGCCGTCTTGGGTCGCGAGGGCTTGATCCAGTGGGATTTCGGGGTTCAAAACCATTGTGCCAACCAGCGGATAGAAGTCATCGACACCTTTGATCTGGGTCAGCGCACGTTCGTCCTTACCGTCGCGGGTGACGACAGCCATTGATCTAAATTCCACAATTTCTGATACTTGGATGGCACGTTCATTCATCCATGCCTGTTCTTCAGCGCTCGCAAAACGATAGGTGAAGTCCAATTCAGCAGCGCCACCAAGGAGGGCAGACCCTTCGCGTTTTAACCCGCCTTCGATGGCAGCGCGCACCGTTCCCACGGCCGCAATGGCAGCAACACCCAATGCCAAACACGCCAGAAACAACCGAAAGCCACGCAGGCCCCCCCGCATTTCGCGGCGCGCAAATCGGGCAGCAAGGCGCAGGCTCATGTAATGCGCCCATCCGCGATAGACACCGCACGGTCACAACGCGCCGCCAAAGCCGGATCATGGGTAACCAAAACCAATGTCGCGCCATATTGCGCAGGCAGGTCAAACAAAAGGTCAATGATCGCCGCGCCATTTACGCTGTCGAGGTTGCCAGTGGGTTCATCCGCCAACAAGATCGCAGGACGTGGTGCACAAGCGCGGGCCAATGCCACGCGTTGCTGTTCACCCCCCGACATTTGGGCGGGATAATGATTGATGCGGTGACCAAGGCCAACTGATTTTAGCGCCTCTTCGGCCTGATCAAACGCATCTGCGATGCCCGCTAATTCAAGCGGTGTCGCGACGTTTTCCAACGCGGTCATGGTCGGAATCAGGTGAAATGATTGAAACACAATCCCCATCCGGCCCTGTCGAAACTTTGCCAGGTCATCTTCGTTCATAGTGCTCAGGTTTTGGCCCAAGGCCCGCACGCTGCCGCCTGTTGCTTGTTCCAGGCCGCCCATTACCATCAACAGCGACGACTTGCCCGACCCCGAAGGCCCGGTCAGGGCAACAGTTTCGCCGCGCGCGACATCAAGTGATACACCACGTAGAATTTCAACCATGCCGGCATTGCCGTTTAACGAAAGCATCACATCTTGTAACTGGAACACGGGGTCTGTCATGCTGTCGGACACATTGATGGCCTTTATCTGGGGTCCAGTTGGATATGGAGTGTAAAGAACAATGCGCAAGGTAATTATTGGAATTGTTCTGAGTTTTGCAGGGATGGCACAGGCTGATGAGGTGGTGATTGCCGCTTTGGGCGACAGTCTGACCCAAGGTTACGGGCTGCCTGTCGAGGAAGGCTTTGTGCCGCAGCTTCAACAATGGTTGCGTGATGAAGGGGCCGATGTCCGACTGATCAATGCAGGTGTGTCCGGTGACACAACCGCAGGCGGGTTGGCGCGCGTTGATTGGACGCTGACGCCGGATGTTGACGGCATGATCGTGACGCTGGGCGGAAATGACCTGTTGCGTGGGCTGGGCCCGGATCAGGCACGCGACAACATTGAAGGCATTTTGCAAGCCGCAGAGAGCGCAAATGTCGATGTTTTGTTGGTTGGGATGGAAGCACCGGGTAATTTTGGACCAGATTATAAAACGCAGTTCGATATTTTGTACCCGGAATTGGCCAAAGAATACGGCGCGCTGTTTCTGGATCGTTTCTTTGCAGGTTTGGTCGAAGGGGATACGGCGCTGGACCCGGTTGCTTTGCGCGGGTATTTTCAGGCTGACGGCATACACCCGAACGCAGAAGGTGTCGCAAAGATCGTTGCGCGCGTGGGGCCAGAAGTTTTAACGCTGGTCGAACGGATTACACAGTAACCGCAGAGGATATCAGGTGGGCGCAATCCGCCCAACCGTTTCCCAAATAAGATGTAGATCCTATGCGTTAGGCAAGCGCGATATTTCCAGCGCTTTCGCGGCCATCACGGCCTGCCTCAAGATCAAAAGTCACCTTTTGATTGTCCTCAAGTCCGGTCAGCCCGGCACGCTCAACTGCTGAAATGTGAACAAAAATATCATTGCCGCCGCCATCAGGCGCGATAAATCCGTATCCTTTGGTGGTGTTGAACCATTTTACGGTGCCAGTAGCCATGACCCCATATCTCCTATCGTTTGCCTGCCCACGGGATGTGGCAGCGTGGCTCGGTCTGAACTTCGCCCTCAAGCCCTAGCAGCATTGGTCGACAGGTCTTCGCGTTGCAGGAGTGATAATGAAAACCACGTGTTAAAAATCAAGCAATTTTGCACACTTTGGTACAACTGGCGATTGTTTGCTGAAAATTCATGCAGCGGCCATTATTTTACCAGTTGATAAAAAAATGAAACCGTGTGAGCCTTTGTTTGCATCCAGCGTAGATAAGGAACAGCCAGATGACATCAGATGTGTTTGAGCCGGGCATCAAAGCAGGACGGCTCGCACCCGACATCCTTGAGGCGCAATTCTCTGATCTGCACCCGCCACTAGATGCGCACGAAGCATTGGTGGCTGCCGATCGGTGTTATTTCTGTCACGACGCGCCGTGTATCACGGCCTGTCCCACGGATATCGATATTCCGCTGTTCATTCGTCAGATTGCTACCGGTACGCCAGACGCGGCCGCCAAAACCATTCTAAGTCAGAATATTCTGGGCGGCATGTGCGCGCGGGTCTGCCCGACTGAAACATTGTGCGAAGAGGCTTGCGTGCGTGAATTGGCAGAAGGCAAGCCCGTGCTTATCGGGCAATTGCAGCGTTACGCCACCGATAGCTTGCAAGGCAAAGGCGTCCATCCGTTCTCCCGTGCTGCGGTCACTGGTAAGACAGTGGCCGTGGTGGGGGCGGGACCTGCCGGGCTTTCTTGTGCACACCGTTTGGCGATGCTGGGCCATGATGTGGTGATCTATGATGCACGGCCCAAACCCGGTGGGCTGAATGAATACGGGATTGCGGCCTACAAAACCCCAGATGAATTTGCCCAAGGCGAGGTGGATTGGCTGATGAAGATCGGCGGCATCACGTTTAAGCACGAGGTCGCTTTGGGAAATGGCATCACGATGGAAGGTTTGCAAAGCGAATTTGACGCGGTTTTCCTGGGCATCGGCCTTGGCGGTGTGAACGCCTTGGGGGCTGAAGGTGAGGATAAGAATGGCGTGACGGATGCCGTTGATTTCATTGCTGATCTGCGCCAGGCGGGTGACTTGGGCAGCGTGCCAATTGGGCGTGATGTGGTGGTGATTGGTGGGGGCATGACGGCGGTGGACGCAGCTGTGCAAGCCAAGTTGCTGGGTGCTTTGAATGTTACTCTGGTCTATCGCCGGGGCCGTGATCGGATGAACGCCAGCGCGTTTGAACAGGATTTGGCTGCTTCAAAAGGTGTGCGGATTGTGACCCATGCCGTGCCTGTCGCTGTGCATGGCAATGGTGCAGTGCGTGAAATTGAATTTCAATATGTCGATGATGCGATGAAAGGTACAGGACAGACCATCATGCTGGCCGCTGATCAGGTGTTCAAGGCGATTGGTCAGACGTTAGAGGGTGATGGATTGCCTGTCCTTGAAGGTCGCAAGATCAAGGTTGATGCAGTGGGCCGCACGTCGGTCAAAGGCATCTGGGCAGGTGGCGATTGTGCGTCTGGCGGTGATGACCTGACTGTCACAGCCGTGGCAGAAGGGCGAGATGCCGCGATGGATATTCACAAGGTTTTGGTGGGTTGAACACGACCCCACGAGGAGGCAGCACATGGCTGATCTGACAAGCAATTTCATTGGCATCACAAGCCCCAATCCTTTTTGGCTGGCCTCTGCCCCACCCACGGACAAGGAATACAATGTCCGCCGTGCCTTTGAGGCTGGATGGGGTGGTGTGGTGTGGAAAACGCTGGGGTCCGAAGGGCCGCCCGTTGTCAACGTCAATGGCCCGCGATACGGTGCGATCTATGGTGCGGATCGACGGTTGTTGGGGCTAAACAACATTGAATTGATCACAGATCGTGACCTGTTCACAAACCTAGAAGAGATCAAGCGCGTCAAGGCAGACTATCCCGACCGGGCTGTGATCGTGTCGATTATGGTGCCTTGCGAGGAAGAAGCGTGGAAGGCGATCTTGCCATTGGTTGAGGATACGGGCGCGGATGGGATTGAGCTGAACTTTGGCTGCCCGCACGGAATGTCTGAGCGTGGCATGGGTGCCGCCGTGGGGCAGGTGCCAGAATATATCGAAATGGTGACGCGCTGGTGTAAGCAGTATTATTCCAAACCGGTCATTGTGAAGTTGACCCCTAACATTACCGATATCCGCAAACCGGCAGCGGCGGCCAAACGAGGCGGCGCGGATGCGGTCAGCCTGATCAACACCATCAACTCCATCACTTCTGTAAATCTCGACAGCATGTCACCAGAGCCATCTATCGACGGGCGCGGGTCGCATGGGGGCTATTGCGGACCAGCGGTGAAACCCATCGCGATGTCGATGGTGTCTGAAATTGCGCGCGGCGACGACACCCGCGGCATTGCTATTTCTGGGATCGGCGGGATCACTACATGGCGCGATGCGGCTGAGTTTATCACGTTGGGATGTGGCAATGTACAGGTCTGTACGGCTGCGATGACCTATGGGTTCAAAATCGTCCAAGAGATGATCAGTGGATTGTCGGAATGGATGGACAGCAAGGGCCACACCAGCATCGATGATTTCTGTGGTGCGGCGGTGCCCAATGTAACCGACTGGAACCAATTGAACCTCAATTACATTGCTAAGGCCAAGATTGACCAAGACCTGTGCATTTCCTGTGGGCGGTGCTTTGCCGCTTGTGAGGACACATCGCACCAAGCGATTGCGATGTCGGACGACCGCACATTCACTGTCATTGATGAAGAATGCGTCGCTTGTAACCTCTGCGTCAACGTATGCCCGGTTGAGGATTGTATCACGATGGAAGCAATGACACCGGGCGAAACTGATCCGCGCACAGGCAAAGTTGTCCAGCCTGACTATGCCAACTGGACAACCCATCCAAACAACCCAAGCGCAACTGCTGCGGAGTAGTGTCGTTAATCCTTGACCGACATGCTTAATAAAAAGGGCGAAGTCGGCAACGGGTCCGGCATCTCAACCTTTGGCAGGTTCGACCCAAACGGTGCCACGTCGGCTTCAGATTGTGTTTGCGCATTGACCACTGACTTGCCCGTTGCATCAGCAGGCCGTGCCATTGTTGATTTCGCGCGATCACGGATCAAAGCCGCGGCGGATTGTTGATCGCTGCTGCTACTGTATCCTGAACCGGACCCCGAAAATGATGTTGAATTTCCCGCCCCGCTTCCTGCGGATGTGCCTTGCGCCGGTGCCACGGCAAGCGCGGGCGTTGCATCCTGCGGTGCACTTGGCGGTGGTGCAGGGGTCACAAACGGATTGCTTAGTAAAATAGAACTCATGTTAAGCTCCAATCCTATTCCAAGAGGGCCCGCCACCCATAATAAATTTGCGTCTTAATCTTGAACAAACCCTTAACAAGGGGGCAAAATTAGAAGCTAAGTTAACGCTTCATGAATGTGTCAGCATACTGCGAAACAGCGCGGATAGGTGAATTGCTGCTCCATCATAAGCATCACTTTTTGGGGCCAGCAGTATTTGCACCTGAGCCTGAAAGTCGGCGTAATGCTGGGTGGTTGCCCAGATTGAAAAGATCAAATGCTGTGGATCTAGCGGCGGCAAGACACCCTTTTCGACCCAGTGCGAAATTAAGGCGCATTTTTCGTCAAACAGGGGCTTTAGACTGCTATGCAGTTCCGGCGTGATGCGCGGTGCCCCTTGCAGGATCTCGCCCGCAAACAGCCGGCTTTCACGCGGCAAATCACGTGCCATATCCAACTTGCGTTGCACATAGGCGAGTATTTCTTCAACCGGATCACCCTTTGGGTCAAGTTCGACCAACGGGTCGAGCCATGTTTCCATGAGTTGGCTCAGCAACGTCACGTGGATGTCTTCTTTGCCGTCGAAATAATACAGGATGTTGGGTTTGCTAATCCCAGCCTCGGCCGCGATCAGGTCCAGCGTTGCACCGCGATAACCATGGCGCGAAAATACCTCTAGGGCGGCGTCCAAAATCACGCGACGGTTGCGCATTTGGATGCGGCTGGGCTTCTTTTGGTCGCTGTCTGGCAAGGACACTCTCCGCTCGAGATGCATTGAATTTGGGCAATTGCACCGGGTCTGAGCCCATACATAAAAGCAGTTCTTGACAGTTACCAGCCTAACCGCAATCGTGGATTTACCAAATGGTAAAAATTCTGCACGCCGCCAGCCCAAGGAGTCAGCCATGCCCGCGCCCGGAGAGAACCTGAAAATCAATCCAGATCGTTTGTGGGACAGCCTGATGGAGATGGCCAAGATTGGACCCGGCGTTGCGGGCGGTAACAACCGTCAGACGCTGACAGATGAAGACGGCGAGGGTCGAGCCTTGTTTCAGAAATGGTGCGAGGACGCGGGATGCACCATGGGCTTGGACCAGATGGGCAACATGTTTGCGCGCCGTGAGGGGACGGATGCCGATGCATTGCCAGTTTACGTCGGATCGCATCTGGATACGCAACCGACGGGTGGCAAGTATGATGGTGTGTTGGGGGTTCTTGGTGGGCTTGAGATCATCCGCACGTTGAATGATCTGGGGATTAAGACCAAGCATCCGATTGTTGTCACGAATTTCACAAATGAAGAAGGTACACGCTATGCGCCTGCGATGCTGTCATCCGGCGTGTTCGCTGGTATTCACACGCAGGACTGGGCGTATGAGCGTACCGATGCAGAGGGCAAAAAGTTCGGTGATGAGCTGTCCCGCATTGGCTGGCGTGGTGACGAAGAAGTCGGCGCGCGCAAGATGCATGCGTTCTTTGAATTGCACATCGAACAGGGGCCAATTTTAGAGGCCGAGGGCAAGGCGATTGGCGTGGTGACACATGGCCAAGGATTGTCTTGGACCCAAGTGACCGTTACGGGCAAGGACAGTCATACCGGGTCAACACCGATGCCGATGCGCCATGACGCGGGGCTAGGGATGGCGCGGATATTGGATAAGGTGAATGAGATCGCGCTCAGCCATGCGCCCCATGCGGTTGGCGCTGCGGGGCATATTGATGTGTTTCCGAATTCGCGCAACGTGATTCCGGGTAAGGTGGTGTTCACGGTTGATTTTCGGTCGCCTGATTTGAGTGTGATCAAGGATATGGAGGCGCGTCTGCGGGTCGATGCGCAAAAGATTGCGAATGACATGGGGCTGGGTGTGGAGTTCGAAAAAGTCGGTGGGTTTGATCCGGTGGCATTTGATGAGGGTTGTGTTTCGGCGGTGCGCGCAGCGGCAGAGCGGTTGGGTTATTCACACATGAACCTGATTTCTGGTGCCGGGCATGATGCGTGCTGGATCAACCGGGTTGCGCCTACAGCGATGGTGATGTGTCCGTGTGTGGACGGGTTGAGCCATAATGAGGCCGAAGAGATTTCCAAAGATTGGGCGATGGCAGGCACGGATGTGTTGATGCATGCTGTTGTTGAGACAGCGGAGGTTGTGGGGTGAGTGATGCAGTGGATTGGAGTGCTGACAAAACCCTGATCATTTCAAGTGCTGCGGTCGTCGTATTGCACGATATGATTGAAGAGATGGCTAAGCAAGGATACCAAAACGTACCAGCGATGACGAAGGCCCAAGAATATGCATTTGACGAGTTGTGCGCGGCATGCGAGCCGAAGAACGACGTCGTGTTCGCAAACAATTATGATCAACTTCTTCGGTCTGCCGAAGACCACTTGAACAGGAGGTTTGAAGAATGACTAAAGTCATAAAAGGCGGCACCGTCTGCACCGCAGACCGCACATGGAAAGCTGACGTATCGATCGAAGGCGAGGTGATCAAACAGATCGGCACTGACCTAATTGGCGACGAATACATCGACGCTGAAGGTGCCTATGTCATCCCCGGCGGGATCGATCCACATACGCATCTTGAAATGCCGTTCATGGGCACCACGGCGGCCGAGACTTTCGAGAGCGGCACATGGGCAGCGGCCTGTGGCGGCACGACGAGGGTGGTGGATTTCTGTCTGCCGGGCGCTGATGGATCGATCAAGAACGCGATCAACGAATGGCATCGTAAATCTGCGCCGCAGATTTGTTCGGACGTCGGCTATCACATGGCGATCACCGGATGGAATGAAAACGTCTTTGACGAGATGAAAGACGCGGTTGAGATGGGCGTCAATTCGTTCAAGCACTTCATGGCCTACAAAGGCGCGTTGATGATCGAGGACGATGAGATGTTCGCGTCCTTCAAGCGCTGCGCGGAATTGGGCGCGCTGCCGATGGTGCACGCGGAAAACGGTGATCTGGTCGCTGAGTTGCAGCAGAAGTACTTTGACCAAGGGATCACGGGGCCAGAGGGTCACGCCTATTCCCGGCCCCCTGAGTTGGAGGGTGAGGCCGCCAACCGCGCGATAACGATTGCGGATACGGCGGGTGTGCCGCTCTACATTGTGCATGTGTCTTGTGAGCAAACCCACGAGGCGATCCGCCGGGCGCGACAAAAGGGGATGCGGGTTTACGGTGAGCCGTTGATCCAGTTTCTCACGCTGGATGAATCGGAATATTTCAACAAAGATTGGGACCACGCCGCGCGTCGTGTGATGTCGCCGCCGTTCCGGTCGAAAGATCATCAGGACAGCTTGTGGGCGGGGCTGCAAGCCGGGTCATTGCAGGTTGTGGCCACGGACCATGCGGCCTTTAACACTGAGCAAAAACGCGCAGGTCGTGATGATTTCCGTATCATTCCGAATGGGTCGAACGGATTGGAAGAACGCCTTGCCGTGCTTTGGACCGAAGGGGTGGAGACAGGCCGCCTGACGCCGAACGAATTTGTCGCGGCAACTTCGACCAATGTGGCGAAGATATTGAATATCTATCCGCGCAAAGGGGCGATTGTCGAAGGTGCGGATGCGGATATTGTGGTGTGGGACCCGAAGATCAGCAAGACCATTAGCCCCGCCAACCACCATTCAGTGTTGGATTACAATGTGTTCGAAGGGTTCGAGGTTAAGGCGCAGTCGCGGTATACGTTGAACCGTGGCGAGGTGATCTGGGCATGGGGGCAGAATTCGCAACCGCAACCCGGACGCGGCAAGTTTATTCCGCGGCCTGCTTTTGCGGCACCTAATGTGGCGCTGAGCAAGTGGAAAGAGTTGAATAATCCCAAGATGATCAAGCGCGATCCTTTGAATATTCCGGCGGGGATTTGATGGTTGGAAATCGAAAGATCAAATGTGCTGGAAACGAGGACAGGCTATTCGCCAGATGTAGAAAACAAGATTTTCAGTTTGCTTCGAGAGGGGCGGCATAATGACGCTAGCCGTTTCTTGCAGAATGAATTTGAACATCCAATCCGGACAATTATTGACGAACTCGGGGAGTTTGAGCGTTTGTTAGCAGAAGAGACAGCGGCCAAATTTGATGGTGGGACAGTCATTTCCGCCAAAAACCTCGACCTCACGTTCCAGACCAACGATGGGCCTGTGCATGCGCTCAAGGATGTGAATCTCGACATCAACGCCGGCGATTTTGTGAGCTTTATCGGACCATCAGGCTGCGGGAAGACGACGTTTTTGCGGGTGATGGCGGATCTGGAGCAGCCCACGGGGGGCTCTGTCACGGTGAATGGCATCAGTGCCGCCGAGGCACGCCGCGCGCGGGCCTATGGCTATGTTTTCCAAGCGGCGGGGCTGTATCCGTGGCGCACGATTGGCGGAAATATCCGGTTGCCGTTGGAGATTATGGGGATCAGTAAACCGGAGCAGGACAAACGGGTTGCCCGCGTCTTGGAATTGGTTGAGCTGGCGGGGTTCGAGAAGAAGTTTCCGTGGCAATTGTCGGGGGGCATGCAGCAGCGTGCCAGCATTGCGCGGGCGCTCAGCTTTGATGCAGATATTCTGCTGATGGATGAACCGTTCGGTGCCCTTGATGAAATTGTGCGCGATCACTTGAACGAACAATTGCTCAAGCTGTGGGACCGGACGGGCAAGACGATCGCCTTTGTTACGCATTCAATCCCCGAGGCTGTGTATCTGAGCACCAAGATTGTTGTGATGTCCCCGCGTCCCGGGCGGATCACAGACATCATCGACAGCCCATTGCCGCGTGAACGACCATTGGACATCCGCGACACGCCTGAATTCCTTCAGGTTGCGCATCGGGTGCGTGAAGGGTTGCGCGCGGGGCATGGCGATGATGCGTAAAGCAGTCCAAATCGGGGGCGGCATATGAGTCGTAGTGTCGTCCCTGTATTGACGGTCGTGGGATTTTTGCTGGCATTTTGGTATGCGGCAGCCATCTGGCTGAACGCGCCATGGGCTTATGACAAGGCAACCCGGTCGGGTGATGTGTTGACCACGCAGACGCTGATTGCCGACACCTGGGCGCAAGAGAAACCGAAATTACCCGCACCGCATCAAGTGGGCGCAGAGATTTGGAAAACCACGGTTGAGAAAAAGATCACATCGAAGCGGTCACTGATTTACCATTCTTGGGTGACGTTAAGCGCAACTTTGCTGGGTTTTGCGCTGGGGACAGGTTTGGGTATTCTGCTGGCGGTTGGGATCGTTTTTAACCGCACCATGGACATGAGTGTGATGCCTTGGGTGATCGCCAGTCAGACCATTCCGATCCTTGCGATTGCGCCGATGATCATTGTGGTGCTGAACGCAGTTGGCATATCTGGCCTGCTGCCCAAAGCGATGATCAGCATGTATTTGTCGTTTTTCCCCGTGGTTGTGGGTATGGTTAAGGGATTGCGGTCGCCTGATGCAATGCAGTTGGATCAGATGCGTACGTGGCATGCTAGTAAAGCACAGACGTTTTGGAAACTGCGGTTGCCTGCATCGATGCCGTATTTCTTTACCTCGCTCAAGATTGGCATGGCCGCATCTTTGGTTGGTGCGATTGTAGGTGAATTACCAACGGGTGCGGTTGCGGGCCTTGGCGCGCGACTGCTTGCAGGTAGTTATTACGGTCAGACCATCCAGATTTGGAGTGCCTTGATCATGGCCGCTGCATTGGCAGCGACGTTGGTTGGGATCATCGGGATTATTCAACGTGTCACCCTTAAACGGATGGGGATGGCGTGATGGGCTGGCTGTTGTTTGCAGTTTTTGCGTGGATCGGCGGTATTGCCGTGAACATTTGGCTCGCACATCAAAATCCAAGCCGTTGGGCTGCTGTGGCGTCACCTGTTGTTTTTGGCTTTACGCTGCTGGCCGTTTGGGAGGGCATCGTTCGGGGCTTTGACATAAACCAAGTTTTGTTGCCTGCGCCCACTGTTATTGCAGTGCGGTTTGCTAATTCGCTCGATATCTTGTGGGTCGACTTTGTCCAGACAGTCATAAAGGGGGCGCTTTCAGGCTATGCGATAGGCTGCGGTGGTGCATTTTTGATCGCAGTGATGATTGATCGGTTCCCATTCTTACAGCGCGGCCTTTTACCGGTTGGGAATTTTGTGGCCGCTTTACCGGTGATCGGAATGGCACCGATTTTGGTCATGTGGTTCGGATTTGATTGGCAATCCAAGGCAGCGGTTGTCGTGGTCATGGTGTTCTTTCCGATGTTGGTGAATACCGTGCAGGGGTTGCAAGCGTCAGATGCAATGCAGCGCGATTTGATGCGGACCTATGCCGCTGGGTATTGGCGCACGTTGCTTAAACTGCGCCTGCCCGCGGCAATGCCGTTCATCTTTAATGGGCTCAAGATAGGCACAACCCTTGCGTTAATCGGCGCGATTGTTGCTGAATTTTTTGGCTCTCCGATCAAAGGGATGGGCTTTCGCATCTCAACTTCAGTTGGGCAACTTGCGCTTGATCTGGTCTGGGCCGAGATTGTCGTCGCTGCAATCGCAGGGTCTGCGTTTTATGGTGCAATGACCTTGATCGAAAAATCAGTCACATTCTGGCACCCGAGCCAGCGAAATTAACTATACTGAAACGACCAACCTGAGGGAGATAAGAAAATGAAAAACATCACCAAAATTACTGCCGGGGCCGCGTTGGGCCTGTGGGGATCTATGGCGCATGCTGCTGATGATCTATCGCTACAGCTCAAATGGGTCACACAGGCACAATTTGGCGGATACTACGTTGCGCTCGACAAAGGGTTTTACGAGGAAGAAGGCCTGAACGTCACGATCAAACCCGGCGGGCCAGATATTGCGCCGGTTCAGGTGCTGTTGGGCGGCGGTGCGGACGTCATGGTGGATTGGCTGCCCTCTGCATTGGCTGCCCGTGAAAAGGGTGCGCCAATTGTGAACATCGCGCAGCCGTTTGCCACATCTGGTCTGATGTTGACCTGTCTGAAAGAGCACAACATCAATTCACCCGCTGATTTCCCCGGTCATACACTGGGCACATGGTTCTTTGGCAATGAGATTCCATTGATGAGCTGGATGGGTAAACTCGGCTATGCGACCGACGGGTCCGAGGGCGGTGTGACCATACAAAAGATCAACTTTAACGTTGATCCATTGCTGCAAAAGCAAGTCGAATGCGCCACGACCATGACCTATAATGAGTATTGGCAGGTCATTGATGCGGGTCTGACACCTGATGATTTGGTGGTGTTTAAGTATGAGGATGAAGGTATTTCGACCTTGGAAGATGGGCTTTATACGACCGAAGAAAACCTAGCTGATCCTGAGATGGAAGATAAATTGGTTCGATTTGTGCGCGCGTCGATGAAGGGCTGGAAATACGCCGAAGCGAACCCTGATGAAGCGGCTGATATCGTTTTGGAAAACGACCAAACTGGCGCGCAAACTGAAAAGCATCAGCGTCGGATGATGGGCGAGATTGCCAAACTTACGGCTGGCAGCAACGGCACACTGGACGAAGCCGCATTTGACCGCAGTGCTGCGATTACAATGGAAGGTGGCATGATCACGGCGGCACCAACTGGCGCATGGACACATGACATCACGGACAAAGCGTTGAACTAAATCAACGATTGAGCAATTAAAAAGGGCCGGTGGAAACACCGGCCCTTTTTGTATGTCTGTAGAATGCCTTAGAGAACGGTAACAACGGTCCCGATTGGCACGCGGTTGTACAGATCCTTCACATGCTCGTTCAGCATCCGGATGCAGCCGTTGGAAACGGAACGGCCAATGGTGTTGGGCTGTGTCGTGCCGTGAATGCGGAAATACGTGTCTTTGCCACCTTGAAACAGGTACAACGCGCGTGCACCAAGCGGATTACGTGGGCCGCCGGGCTGTGCATCGGTGTTGCCAATGAAACGGGCATAAGCCTTTGGATCACGTTCGATCATCTCGTTCGTAGGGCGCCACGTTGGCCATTCTTTCTTGACCTGAATTGTTGCGGTCCCTTGGAATTCTAGACCGGCTTTGCCAACGCCAACACCATAACGGATGGCTTTGCCGGGCGCGGTCACGAAATACAGGTAATGGCTGCGCGGCAGAATCAGCAGTTGACCTGGTTTATATTGACGTTTGATCGACACTTCGCGTGGGGTCGGATCAAAGGCAGCGGTTTGGGCAGAAACCAACTGGGGCAGGGCAGTGGCGGCCAGAGTGCTGGCCAAAAAGGTACGGCGGCGCATGGAATGCTCCATAATTTGAAATTGCAGATGAGGTATTTTCACGCGTGTCAGTTCCAGATCAACCCGTGCGCAACAAAAAACCGACCACTGTTGCACAGTAGTCGGTCAATTTATCGTGTAGATCGGACGCGAGGCGTCAAATCAAAGGCGATTTACGCCAGTGAGATGTTTGTCGCAGATTCGCGACCATCACGGCCAGCTTCGATGTCGAAAGTCACTTTCTGGTTGTCGGCCAGACCTGTAAGGCCAGCGCGCTCAACAGCTGAGATGTGTACAAACACGTCTTTGCTGCCGCCATCGGGTGCGATAAAGCCGAAGCCTTTTGTTGTGTTGAACCATTTTACGGTGCCAGTAGCCATATCCGTAGTCTCCTAGTTTGGTGCCATCCGCATAAGTGCGATAGCTCGGCGTAGTCGGTCGTAGTTCGAGGTCGTGACGCCGTATAAGGGAGACAGTGGGTCGAAATAGAATAACGTTTGCAGATGGCTATATGGCACCTCTGGGGGATTCGATCAAGAGGCGTGGGTGGAGGCGTTGTTTTCGGCGGATTTACGCAGAAAGGGCGGTTTGCTGTTCTGGATCTTCTTCGCGCATGGGGATCATGGCGAAGGCGATCATGCAGGTTGTCGCGATGAGGCCGGATGCAATGTAGATGCCGCAGGCCGCGAGGAAGGTCGTGTCAAAGGCGAGCAGGGCGGTTAAGAAGCTGATAAATCCGATGATGCCGCCGAAGAGTGTTGCGATGATCGCCATTTTTGGGTTCTCCCGTCTTGGTTGAAGGGAGTTTTACGGATGAATGGGGCGATTTTGGGGCAGAGTGGTCAAAAGTTGGAACGCTTCACGCTCCGACATTAACAGACTGCATCTTCAACTGGTAAGCAGTTATTGCAATTCACCCATTACATTTGATTTTTTCACAAATTCCGCCCATAATAGAATCTTTTAGGGCTAAAGTGATGAGCGATACTGACGACGTTCGGATATGGGGCAATTTGCGCCACTTTTTTGTCAAGTACCCCGAATCTGCAATTGTGCTTTTGGTACTAATACTGTTACCCATACTCTCTAAATTTTTGCCAGAAGATGATAGTCTAGGTCCTGTAATTTGGACGGTCCTAATAATTATCGGGCTACCAGCACTTTTTTCATTTTTATTTCGAGTGATACCATTTGTTTCTCAAGGCAAAACCTTCCGCAACGTTCTCAGTATTTGTTTCGCGGTGATTGTAGTTACGGTCACGGTAACTGCTATAATATCTTTACTTCACTTATCTCTACCATCCGCCAGTAAAAATGGTGGGATCATTAGTCGCGTTTCTATTCTGTTTTTCGGACTGCAAGAGGTTGCGCCTCCGGAACTAACAAGAGAACCAATAGTAGAGGCAACGACATTGGACGACGGACCTACGATCGTGACTAGGCCCACAGAAGTTAGGCTTGGAAATGCGTACGGTGATTGCATCTCGGAAAGCCATGAAAACAAGAATATTGACGCCATATTGGAATGTACATCTTTATTGGAGGATCAAGAAAGTGATTAAATATATTGTTGTAGTCGGTACCATGCTAACCTTTTGTAACGGAGCGCAAGCTCAGGGCAAAAAGGATTTGATCAGGCAATGTGTTCAACAGGAAGTTTTGGATTTCCAGAAAAGATCGGAGAAATCTGTGTCTGCACGTGGAGATACTACGTGTCCAGCCGGCGATGTGGTCGGATTTCCCCCTAAGCGTCGGAAACATAATCGAGCAGGTGAGATCGTACTTCGTGCGGGTTCCGGTCGTCTTTTCTGTGACTGGACTCGGCCTGCTTTGAAAGATGTTAGCGATAATGGCGGATATCAGGGCAATTTTGTTTACAGTAAAAACAAAGACGAAATACGGCTTTCTTACGGATGCAATGGTGCTGGCGTAGGTCAGGGGCGGCGATGGTGGAAGGGTACGCTCACGGCAAATAGCTGTGCTTCTGTTACGCAGGAACTGCTTTTAGATTTGACGCTCAAATGTGCCGCAAAACTGAATTAAGTTAGCTTGAAAACGTTTTTAGGCCTCGAGCCATTCCATTTCATACCAACACCCAAACACAACCGTGTGCGAACGCGCCCGCAAGGGCGGGCGCTGCCTCGCACTCGTTGAATTTACTTCGCAAAGCTCAACGTACGAACTTCTTATGCTTCAACCGCTTCGGCTCAAGCGCATCCGCACCCAACCGTCGCTTCTTATCTTCCTCGTAATCCTCAAAGTTCCCCTCGAACCATTCGACGTGCGCTTCGCCTTCGAACGCAAGGATGTGCGTACAGATACGGTCGAGGAAGAAACGGTCGTGGGAGATGACGACGGCGCAGCCTGCGAAGTCGACGAGGGCGTCTTCCAATGCGCGCAGTGTTTCGACGTCGAGATCGTTGGTCGGTTCATCGAGCAGCAGCACGTTGCCGCCGTCTTTTAACAGACGTGCCATGTGGACGCGGTTGCGTTCACCACCGGACAGAAGGCCGACCTTTTTCTGCTGATCGCCGCCTTTGAAGTTGAAGGACGAGCAATAGGCGCGGGAGTTTACTTCGGCGTCGCCGAGTTGGATGATTTCCGCGCCACCTGTGATCGCTTGCCAGACGGTTTCATCATCGCCTAGATCATCGCGGGATTGGTCGACGTAGGACAGGTCAACCGTATCGCCGTACTCAATAGTACCGCCGTCGGGCTTTTCCTGACCTGTCAGCATCTTAAACAAGGTCGATTTACCCGCGCCGTTGGGGCCGATCACGCCGACAATACCGCCGGGGGGCAGATCAAAGCTGAGGTTCTCAACCAGCAGTTTGTCCCCCATGGCTTTGGTCAGCCCAGCGACCTCAATCACCTTGTTGCCAAGGCGTGGGCCATTGGGAATGACGATCTGGGCGCGGGTCAGTTTTTCGCGCTCTGATGCATCGGCCATCTCGTTATAGGCGTTGATCCGGGCCTTGGATTTTGCCTGACGGGCCTTGGCACCTTGACGCATCCACGCGAGTTCGCGTTCCAGCGTTTGTTGTTTGGATTTGTCCTCGCGGGCCTCTTGGGACAGGCGTTTGGCCTTGGCTTCGAGCCAGTCGGAATAGTTGCCCTCGTTCGGGATGCCCTTGCCGCGATCCAGTTCCAGAATCCAGCTGGTGATGTCATCAAGGAAATAGCGGTCGTGGGTGACGATCAGGATTGTGCCTTTGTAATCAATGAGGTGCAGTTGCAGCCACGCGATTGTTTCGGCGTCAAGGTGGTTGGTCGGTTCATCGAGCAGCAGCATATCCGGCGCTTCGAGCAGCAGTTTGCACAGCGCGACGCGGCGGGCCTCACCACCGGACAGGTCTTTGATGTTGGCGTCGTCAGCGGGGCAGCGCAGCGCCTCCATGCTGACATCAATCTGACTGTCGAGGTCCCAGAGGTTTTGGGCGTCGATGTCGTCTTGGAGCTTTGCCATCTCATCGGCGGTCTCGTCTGAGTAGTTCATCGCGAGTTCGTTGTAGCGGTCTAGGATTGCCTTTTTGTCGGCCACACCCAGCATCACGTTTTCGCGAACGGTCAGGGTTTCATCCAGTTTTGGTTCCTGCGGCAGATAGCCAACTTTGGCGCCTTCTGCGGCCCATGCTTCGCCTTGGAAGTCTTTATCAAGACCCGCCATGATCTTTAAAAGCGTGGATTTACCCGCGCCGTTGACGCCAACCACACCGATTTTTACGCCGGGCAAGAAGTTCAGGTGGATGTTTTCAAACGTCTTTTTGCCACCGGGATAGGTTTTTGAGACACCGGACATGTGGTAAACGAATTGATAGGCGGCCATGGGTTTATTCCGTTCTGGTCAAATGGGGTTTTGCCCTGCAATATCGCGCCGATGAGACAAGATCAACGCATGGCGTTTTGGCGCAATTTGATGGGCGGCATGCTGGCGCTGGGATTGGCAGCGTGCAGTACTGCTGTGCAATTGTCAGAACCCCCGAACCTGTATCTGGATGGCAAAAATTATCCATCTGCGCAGGTGCCCGAAGTATTGCAGGTTTTGTCACCACCGATCTTTTACGTGACCGATCGAAAGCCTGTGCTGAGCGATGGGACGGTTCGTGGATATGGGTCTGAACGATCAGATGCTATGGCGTTTGGTGCAGCTGAGGTTCAATTTGGCGCGACGGGTTGGGATGATCTGGTTGCCCGCACCCATGTGGATCGTGGCGGCAAAATCTCGCGGTTGGATGTCAAAAGTCTGCGCGAATTGGTGCGCTTTAGCGATATTCCGTTGGGAACCGAACGGCGCGAAGGCCAGTTGCGGGTTCTGACAGATGCTGAGGCGGCATATGCAGAGCGTACTGCGGCATTTCAGGCGGCAATCCGCGATGAGGTGCGCCGCACGGGCAACGGGCGTGTGTTGGTTTATGTACACGGGGTCAGCAATGGATTTGAGGATTCACTGCAAACGCTTGCCAATCTTTGGCATTTTTCCGGACGGCGTTCGACCCCAATCGCGTTCAGTTGGCCTGCTGGGAATAACGGCGTTTTTGGGTATTTCAGGGACCGTGAAGCGGGGGAGTTCAGTGTTTATCACGCAAAAGAATTCTTGCGCATGGTTGCCGCGATCCCAGAGGTTGAGGACATTGATATTGTCGCCCATTCACGTGGCACATCGGTGATGACACAGGCGCTGCGTGAGATGGTGATCTTTAATCGGGGGCGCGGTGTCGCCCCTAAATTGGCTATGAAAACGGGCACGTTGATCCTTGCGGCACCTGATTTGGATGTGGGCGTTGTGCGTCAACGGTTGGTATCAGAACGGTTTTCTGAGGCTTTTGAGCAAGTGAATATCTATGTGAACCCCGATGATGTCGCATTGCGACTGTCATCGTTTTTGACAAAGTACCCGCGTATTGGGGCGGCAAAAACCGAAGATTTCAAACCGGGTGAAGTGCAGCGGTTACGTAAGCAGGAACTGATTCACATCATTCGTGTGGAAGAAACCGCCAGCGGGGACAGTCATTCGTATTTCCGTGGCAATCCAGCGGTGCTTTCAGACATAGTTTTGGCGTTGCGCACCCGTGCCTTTCCGGGCGGCACCTTGCGGCCGTTGGAAGAAGACGCAGATGCGATCTGGCGGCTGCATCCAAATTACCCGTTAGAGCGTTTGCCGGACCTTTCAGGCGTTCTGAAAGGTGAAGACCGCTAATGTACAACCTTGCCAAATTGATTGCAGGCTATGCGCAACCTGGCGTGGTGACGTGGATCGGGCTGCGCGCGGAACGATTGGCACCACCGATTTCTGTCCAAAACGCGACCATTGACGAAAGCGGATTGGAAAACGATCACGGGCGTCCCGGTAAACGTGCTGTAACTTTGATCCAAGCTGAACATTTGGCCGTGATTGGTGCGATGTTGGGACGGGGTCCGATAGATCCGAGTGTCCTGCGCCGCAATTTTGTGATTTCTGGTCTCAACCTGAACGCCCTCAAGGGACGTCGCGTTCAAATTGGTGCGGCGATTTTGGAGATTACTGGAATATGCGCGCCGTGCAGCCGCATGGAGGCTGCCTTGGGCAATGGCGGTTATTCTGCGATGCGCGGGCACGGCGGTTGGTGTGCGACCGTTTTACAGACGGGACATGTCTGGGTTGGTGATCATGTATCGCCCCTTTCTGCGCTGTCAGATTCGGATTGCGTTAAATAAAAGACGAAATGCACCTTGAAATCGGAAAAAATAGGCGAAATTCACTCCTAAATGTGAAAAATTTAGTCGATTTATTGTTCACCTTCTTGTTAGTCTTTACTCAACTTGTGATGGATCGCATCAATGTGACACCCCACAGGGACAGAGGCCGTTTTGCTTTCATACATTTCATGTGTGAGTGTTGAGCGGTATAAAAACAGGGAAATAACATGTCAAAAACCACAATTATTGTGGGTCTGGACGGGTCAGATGCAGGTGCACGCGCGCTGAATTTTGCCAAGGCCCAGGCCAAACAGATCGGCGATTGCACAATCGCCATTTGTTATGTGATCGAATGGTCGCCGTTTTCGTTCCAAACACCGGAAGAAAACGAACAGCGTCATAAACGCCGCGAAGAAGAATTGGCGATGGCGCGTGACCGCGTGCTGGACCCCGCGGTAAAAGAGACCGAAGCAGCAGGTCATACTGTTGAGGGGATCATCAAACACGGTGATGTTGCGGACATCCTTGATGATCTCGCGAAAAAGCACAACGCGTCACAGATCGTTGTGGGCCGGGTTGGTGCACGTGGTCTGAAAGAACGTTTGTTTGGCGGTGTGACTGGGCGGCTCGTTGCCGCATCCAGCGTCCCCGTCACGATCATTCCTTGAACCTTAAGGTGAGCAACATGAATCAATTTATTAAAACGGGGTTGGCCGCTGCGGCGCTGAGCATCCCAACCATTGCTGCTGCCCAAGAGGCGGGAAGCATGGACCAAAAAATCAACGACCTTTTTGCAGGGTCAACGGGATGGTTTGTTAACCTGATCTTTGCGCCATTGCCCGGCACCGCGTTTCCGTGGATCGTGCTGTGGCTTGTGGTTGGTGCGTCGATCTTTACGATCTATTTTGGCTTCGTCCAGTTCAAGGCTTTTGGCCATGCGATCAGCCTTGTCAAAGGGGATTATTCTGATCCGAACGATGCAGGCGAAGTGAGCCACTTTCAGGCGTTGGCAACGGCGCTTTCGGGCACTGTCGGACTTGGTAACATCGCGGGCGTTGCGGTTGCGGTTGGCATCGGTGGGCCGGGTGCAACGTTCTGGATGATCCTTGCGGGTCTTCTGGGCATGGCGTCCAAATTCACAGAATGTACGTTGGGTGTGAAATACCGGAACGAATATCCAGATGGATCCGTTTCAGGTGGGCCGATGTATTACATCTCAAAAGGGTTTGCTGAACGCGGTATGCCGGGTGGTAAATTCCTTGCGGTGTTGTTCTCGATCTTTTGTATCTTGGGTGCTCTTGGTGGCGGTAACATGTTCCAAGCCAACCAAGCGCATGCGCAAATCTCTGGTATCGTAGGCGACTATCCAGGTTGGATCACGGGCGTCATCTTTGCTGGCGTGGTTTTTGCTGTGATCGTTGGTGGTATCAAATCCATTGCTCAAGTGACTGAAAAGGTCGTGCCATTCATGGGTATCCTTTACGTTGCGGCGGCGCTGGTTGTTTTGATAGTGAATGCAGATCAAATTGGTTGGGCCTTTGGTCAGATATTTGCGGGTGCCTTTACGGGTCTTGGGGTTGCAGGTGGCTTTGTCGGTGCGTTGATCCAAGGTTTCAAGCGGGCGGCGTTCTCGAACGAAGCTGGTGTTGGGTCTGCGGCGATTGCACACTCTGCGGTGAAAACCAAAGAACCAGTGACTGAAGGTGTGGTTTCCTTGCTAGAGCCATTCATCGATACCGTTGTGATCTGTACCATGACAGCATTGGTTATCACGATCTCTGGTCAGTTGATCATTGATCCGGCGACTGGAAATTACATGCTGAATGAAGCGGGTACAGCGATTGCGACCGTAGACGGTAATTCTGGTGTGTCTTTGACATCAGCGGCTTTTGCGACTGGCTTTAGCTGGTTCCCATTTGTGCTGGCGATTGCAGTTATCCTGTTCGCTTTCTCAACCATGATCAGTTGGTCATACTACGGTCTGAAAGCGTGGACGTATCTCTTTGGTGAAGGCAAGACGGCTGAATTGGTCTTCAAGGTCATCTTCTGTATCTTCATCGTCATCGGTGCGGCTGCGAGCCTTGGTCCAGTCATCGACTTCTCTGATGCTGCGATCTTTGCGATGGCTGTTGTGAACATTTCTGCGCTCTATGTCTTGATGCCAATCGTCAAGCGCGAGATGAACAACTACTTTGGTCGCCTGAAAACAGGTGAGATCAAGAAGCACGTCTGATCGGCCGCACTTTCGAAAACCTGCATCCCTTAACGCTGCCTGAAATCAAGGATTTCAATGCGTTAAGGGGTATTCTATCTGCCGGGTATTTCGAGAAGTGCTTTGATCAAGATTGACAAAGGGCCGAGATGCCCGTTTGAACGGCCCCTAAGGTAACCTTGGGGGCCGTTTTTTGTTTCGCCATCACTTTCCATACGCAGCACCGGGACAGGTCATTGGCCTGTTGGGCGGGTCGTTTGACCCTGCACATGCGGGGCATGCGCATATCACACGCGAGGCGCTAAAGCGTTTTGGATTGGACCGGGTGTGGTGGTTGGTGTCGCCGGGTAACCCGTTAAAGAAACATGGACCCGCGCCATTGGAAAAGCGGGTCGCGCGGGCACGTGAGGTGATGCAGCACCCACGAGTTGAAGTAACGGATGTCGAAGCGCATTTGGGCACAAGATATACAGCGCAGACATTGACGCGTTTGCGCGCGATGTATCCGCAGGTGCGCTTTGTGTGGCTAATGGGGGCGGATAATTTGGCGCAGTTTCACCGCTGGCAAGATTGGCGACAGATCATGGAAACGGTGCCCGTGGGTGTGCTTGCCCGGCCCGGACAACGTATTTCAGCGCGAATGAGTAGGGCCGCGGCGCTGTATGCGCCTTACCGGATTGCGGGGCGACATTCGCAGCTTTTGGCCCATGCACAGGCACCAGCATGGTGTTTCGTGAATGTACCGATGGTTGATCTGTCGTCTAGTGCAATACGCGCAGCTGGCGATTGGTCAGCGCAATCTGGCAGAGGCTAGGCCTGCCCCAATGATCAATATCAGCCCCGACCAAGTGTATGCGTCGGGCAAGTTGCCAAAGATGCTCCACCCCAGAATTGTAGCTGCGATCAGTTGAAAATAGACCAGCGGGGCCAGTTTCGTCGCTGGGGCAAGGCGGTAGGCGTATAGCAGCAATAGGTTTCCCAGCATTGAGCAGGAGGCACTGACAAGCGTAAGCGCGGCGATCGGGGCTGTCAGGCTTGGCAAATGCAGCACGCCAAAGGGCAGTGTCAAAATCCCTGCGATCAATAGCTGTGTAAAGATCAAGGCCATCGGCGGCGCAATACCACCAAGCCAACGAGACATGGTGAGGAACGCACCATAAAAAAGGCCGGCAAGAACGGCCCATAGTACGCCCAAATCACCACCTACGCCGGGTCTGACAACCAGCAAGACGCCTGCAAAGCCCAGCAAGACAAGGAGGCTACGCAGTATTGTGACAGGTTCGCGTAGAAAAATAGTCGCCAAGACGTAGCTGAACATTGGTCCGATAAAGAACGCAGCGAATACGGTGGCGATGTCTGTTGATACGAGGGCCATCTGGATCGATGAGATACCACATGCCAGCAAGCTTGCTCTTATCCAGATGCGCCAGTTTTTGAGCAACATCATGGTTTGGGGTGGCAAAAACGGTAGAACCAGCAGCGCGCCCAATGCAAATCGCGACCATGCAACGAATATGGGTGCCACGCCCATTGTTGATGTCATGAGCTTGCCCGCCGCATCCCCGGAAGGGATCAGGGACATTGCGACAAACATGATGAGGACGGCGCGTTGCATATCCGCGCCTTAGCACGGGCGCTACCCCTTGAAAATGTGAATTACCAGCGCTTGTAGACCGTCGCTGGGTAGGGTTTAACCACTGCCCATGAGTAAGTGTAAATCACGACATATTTCGCGCCGGGTTTTTCTGGGTTCTGTTGCAGCCAGCGCATTTGTTGGGGCCAAAGCGATTGCGGCCCCGCCAACCGCATCTCTGCGGCCCGTTTTGCGTGGTGAGGATTTCTATAAACGTGCGGTGCGCAGCGTTGACGAGATTATCAGGTCTGAAAAATTATCAGGGCAGGTCGCCTTTGCCGTCGCACGGGCAGACAGTGGAAAGTGGCTGGAATGTGCAAACGAAAAGACAGGCACCCCCCCGGCCAGTGTCACCAAAGCGATCACCGCGCTCTATGCGCTTGATGCCTTGGGCGTGGATCATCGGTTTGAAACGCGACTTTGTGCAACGGGCGGGATTGTCGACGGAGAGGTGCAAGGTGATCTGATCTTGATCGGTGGGGGTGATCCTACGCTCGACACGGATGGCCTTGCCGATATGGCGGCTAATTTAAAAGCTGCGGGCGTGCGCAGCGTCAAAGGGGGGCTCAAGGTTTATGAAGCGTCTTTGCCCGTGCTGCGCCAGATCGATCCTAAACAGCCTGACCATGTTGGGTATAATCCTGGTGTCTCTGGCATTGCGTTGAACTACAACCGGGTGCATTTCGAATGGAAACGCGCAAACGGTGCTTACACCGTTACGATGGACGGACGCTCAGAGAAATATCGCCCCAATGTTGTCATGGCCGCGATGCAGGTGCGCGACCGCAGTACGCCGATTTATACCTATGAAGACCGTGCTGGGCGGGATAATTGGACTGTGGCCAAAGGTGCGCTGGGCGGTGGCGGATCGCGTTGGTTGCCGGTGCGCAAACCGGGGCTGTATGCAGGTGATGTCTTTGCCACAATGTCAGGGGCACAGGGGATACGGTTGGGGCGGCCAGAGGTGGTTGCAGATTTGCCTGCTGGTGAGGTGGTCGTCACGCGGACGAGTGGTGATTTGCGCGGTATTCTCAAAGATATGTTAAAATATTCCACCAACCTGACCGCTGAGATGGTTGGGCTGGCGGCAACGCAAAAGCGTATCGGCGCAGTTGGTGATCTGCGCGCATCGGCGGCAGAAATGAACCGTTGGGCGATTGCGTCACTTGGGATGGTCGCGCCGAAACTGGTGGATCATTCAGGGCTGGGCGATGATAGCAGTGTGACCGCGTTGGACATGGCGAGGGCACTGATCAAGATGAAAGACAGTGGGTTGCGACCCATTTTAAAACAGTTTGGGATGCGCGATGAAAAGGGCAGACCGATCAAGGACCATCCTATTCAGGTGTATGCTAAGACGGGGACGCTGAATTTTGTGTCTGCATTGGCTGGGTACGCTACAGCAAAGGATGGCACCGAATTGGTGTTTGCGATCTTTGCTGCGGACGCTGCGGAACGTGCCAAAATCACACGAGCGCTGCGCGAGGGTCCGCCGGGTGGGCGGACGTGGAACAAACGCGCGAAACGGGTACAACAGGCGCTGATTGAGCGTTGGGGTGTGTTGTACGAGGGGTGAGTACGGTGCGCGCGTGTCATAGATGAGTTTTGGCTTTCAGATCAAAGGCACTGAAAAATCCAATTGACGCACTTATCTGGAGAAAAAAAATCGACCCTCTGCGCTATGGGTTGAGTAATCTCAATTCGCATTCTGATGGCGCGGGCCAAATGCCGCAGAAAACCACATATTATTAAGTAAACGCCAAAACACGGTTGATCCAATTGCTGTTTTGAGGATTATTAAGCCCATTAATTTTGGGGAAGTTTTATGTCGGACTACACATATACTCAGGACTTTGTTTACGATTCAGGCGGTTCTGTGATTAACAATTCAATCTTTGGTGGAACTATCGCTGATGGCGATGATGACAATCAATTTGAAAGTGGCGATCTTCTTTTTGGCGTTCATAGCTACGCCGGAACAATGACTGTTGAAGGTATCGTGATGCCGGTATTCCTGCGCAGTGATGGGAGCCATCATGTGTTCAATCCAGGGCCTAATTATGTTACGCCTCCAGTTGCAGTTCCAGCCATAACAAACGCGCCATTTGCGTTTTGTTTTGGTGAGGGCACTTTGATATCCACGCCGTCCGGCAGTTGCGCAGTCGAAAACCTAGCAATCGGGGATATGGTCGTGACCAATACAGGTGCGACAGTACCGGTGAAATGGATTGGTCGCCAAACATTGTACAAAATCTTTGCCGGCCCACGTGTGCAGCCCGTCCGTATTCAGAAAGGTGCGCTTGGTAATGGTGTGCCCAACAGCGATTTGACCGTCACAGGTGATCACGGAATGGAGATTGATGGATTTGTCATCAATGCCTCGGCCCTCGTAAACGGTGATACGATTGACTGGATTCCTCTGGCTGAGCTTGACGACAGCTTTGTCGTTTATCACGTTGAGACTGAGGCCCATGATGTGATCCTCGCCAATGGAGCAGCGGCAGAAACATTCGTGAGCGTGTCTACACGCAGTCATTTTGACAACCATCAGGAATATCTCGACCTCTATGGCTGTGAACGGGTTATCGCTGAGATGAATAGCCTCAGAATTTCCAGTCAGCGGTTGCTTCCGACCGAAATCAAGAAGCGTCTTGGGATTATAGACGCGGAAATAGGACCTGAGCCACGTCTAACGGCATAAATTTAGGCGAGACAAAGTAACGGCTGTGCTTGGCCAATTGGGCCAAGCTTTTAAATCACGTGCCGCGTGCCCCCCGCTTAGTCGCGGCTGCGGGCAGGCGGTCAATGTTTAACTGGTAACGGATATCTTCGCCAGTGAAGGCAGGTAGCGTGTTCACGGGCGATTGGGTTTTGGTCTAACCATACAGCCCTTCAGTCACAGATTACGCGCCCAATTGAAGCCACCTGTTAATGGTGTTTTTGCCAAAATGGCTATCACAAGCCAATGCGATCAAGCGGCTTGATCCAACTCCAGAACTGCGCCATCGTGTTGGAAAAGATGTTCTTATTTCTGGACACTCGGGCAAATCCGTCGTGACCGCCTAAAGAAGATGTCCCACGCAGACCGAAGCCCAAGACCCACCACAACGTTGAAAACCCTGTAACGGCTGATCCGCAACCTTTTGGAACTTTCAATCTAAACCAATTTTCAAATGCCTGTCTTGAAAGGACACAATATGCCCCTCACAATCGTATCCACAGATGACACCGATGGTATTGGCCTCACAAGCGGGACGGACCTTACCGTTCTTGCTGGCGTGACCGTCTCGAGCGCTGGCGATGCGCTGGATATAACGTCAGGCACCTACAATAACGGCCACGTCACCATTTTAGGGGCATTGGTGGCGGGGAACTACGGCATTGACCTAGACAGCAGTTTAAATCCCTCCGATGCCGTTAACGGCAGCACGTTCTACATTGGATCAACCGGACAGATTATTGCCGGCAATATTGCAATCCTTATGGAGGACGGGACCACAGCAAGCCCAATCATCAACTATGGTGAGATATTTGGACACAACCGTGCTCTCTTTCTGAACAGTTCATCCGCAGTCGGTGCTTTCGACATCGCAAACCATGGCACAATGTCGTCGGGGGAGAACGAAACAGTCCTTATTTCTAATTTCAACGAAGGTAGTCTTCTGAACACGGGCATGATGACCAACATGGGCGGCGACGAGGTTGTGAATCAGTCCAGCGGTGGTGCATTGGACCTCACCAATTCCGGCACGATCAGCACCAATGGGTCCACCGCCATCCTCAGTTTTTCAGTGGCTGACATTTTCAACAGCGGCGATATTCTTGGGGGCATCACCCTTTCGATCTTTGCGGATGTGATAACCAACTCCGGTCTGGTTGACGGCGACCTGACCCTTGGCAACGGCACGGATGCGGTTGAAAACGGCGGTCAAATCTATGGCGATGTGGACTTGGGCAACGATGCTGACACCTACCTTGCGGTCGGCGCGGGCACAGTGTCCGGTGCCATCCTTGGTGGCGCAGGCGAGGATTCCATTCTGGGCGGCACCCAAGCTGACCTGATCGATGGCGGCACAGAGGCTGACATCATCCGGGGCCGTGCGGGCGACGATGTGGTTTATGGCGGTGCGGGCAACGACACCCTGCGCACAGGTCAGGGCGACGACATCCTTGACGGCGGCACGGGCAACGACTTCATGCGCGGCGGTGCGGGTGATGACGTGCTGATCGGCGGGCTTGGTCAGGACACGATGTTTGGCAACGCGGGGGCGGACACGTTTGTGTTCAATTCAGCATCTGAAAGCACCAATGCCGGTGCCGCATGGGACCGGATCATGGATTTTGACATTGGTCAGGATTTGATTGATCTGTCCGCCTTTAACGCGCGGTTCATCGGCACGGCGGCCTATGCAGGCAATGGCAACATCGCCGAAGTGCGCATCTTTGCAGACCCCAACGGCGACACGCGGGTTTTTGTCGATGTAAATGCGGATGGCACGGCAGATATGCGGTTCTATCTGGTGAACACCGTTGGGATTACGGCAGAAGATTTCATTTTATAAGCAGCGACAGATCATGAGATAATAAAAAGGCCCTCCGATCACGCGGCGGGCCTTTTTGTATTTTGGGACAGATGAATGGATAAAGCGCTATCGCTCAAACAACATGCCGCGCCCGGGCCCCACGCTCAATCGCGGCGGCGTGAAGCCGATCAATGTTCAACTCATAACGGATTTCTTCCAGCAGGCGCAGTTCGGCTTCTTCCAGCGTGCCATCTGCCGCAGCCACGTCACACGCCAGCGCATAGGCGGTTTCATTCAACCGTTCGGGCAGGGATTCGCGGATCAGGCCAAACAGGGCGTCTAATCCGTCTTCTTGTTCAAACAGGTCCAGCACGGTTTTGCTAATCACGGTCAAACGATCAATGTCGTAGCCTGCGAAGACAGGCAACATGTTCACTGCTGACTGGATTTTGATCAATTCTGCCGTACGGATGTCCTCGTCTGACGCGGAAACGGCGACCATCAGGGCAACAAGGCTGTCTTGGGCGCTGAGCGGGTGGGGCATGTCGTCGTTCATGGATATATCCTTTGGGGTGTGTTGCGGTGCAGAATATTGACCCTGCGCGGGGGACGCAATAGGAACGGGGCCAACCGTGCGCAATGGGCGCAATTGGTCCTTTCGGGAAGAATGATATGTCTGAGATGCGGGAAGCAGCGATGCAGAGCAAAGCGTGGCCTTTTGAGGAAGCGCGCAAGGTTTTGAAACGCTATGCATCAAAGCCGCCTGAAAAGGGTTATGTGTTGTTTGAAACGGGTTATGGACCCAGTGGTGCACCACATATCGGGACCTTTGGTGAGGTTGCGCGGACGACGATGGTGCGACGGGCGTTTGAAGCGTTGAGCGATATTCCGACCCGACTGATTTCGTTTTCCGATGATCTGGACGGGATGCGTAAGGTGCCGGGCAATGTGCCAGACCCTGAAGCGCTAGCAGAGCATTTGCAGCGGCCTTTGACGTCGGTGCCGGACCCTTATGGCACGCATGACAGTTTTGGCGCGCATAACAACGCGATGTTGTGCCGGTTTCTTGATACCTTTGGGTTTGAGTATGAGTTTTACTCTGCGACTGAGTTTTATGGGTCTGGGCAGTTTGACGAGGTTTTGCTGCGCGCGGCGGAAAAGTACGACGAGATCATGGCGGTGATGTTGAAGTCATTGCGTGAAGAGCGTCGTCAGACCTATTCGATCTTTCTGCCGATCCACCCCGAAACCGGGCGTGTGATGTATGTGCCGATGAAGGAAGTGAATGCCAAAGAGGGTACGATCACCTTTGACGATGAGGACGGTTCAGAGATGACGCTGCCGCTGACAGGCGGCAATGTGAAGTTGCAGTGGAAGCCGGACTTTGGCGCGCGCTGGGCGGCGCTGGGCGTAGATTTTGAGATGTACGGCAAGGACCATTCCACCAACACGCCGATTTATGACAGCATTTGCCGGATTTTGGGGGGCAAAGCGCCAGAGCATTTCACCTATGAATTGTTCCTAGATCAGGATGGTCACAAAATCTCTAAATCATCGGGTAATGGCCTGACGATTGATGAATGGCTGACCTATGCGTCGGCGGAATCCTTGTCGTATTTCATGTACCTCAAGCCCAAGACCGCCAAGCGGATGTATTTTGACGTCATCCCCAAGGCAGTGGATGAATATCATCAGCAGTTGCGTGCATATGAGGGGCAGGACCTGAAGGCACAATTGAACAATCCGGTGTGGCATATCCACGGGGGTGAGGTGCCAAAGTCGGATATGGTGGTGCCCTATTCGATGTTGCTGAATTTGGCGTCTGTATCGTCGGCTGAGGAAAAATCGCAACTGTGGGGGTTCATTCAGCGTTATGCGCCGGATGCGACGCCTGAGAATAACCCAGGCATGGATGCAGCAGCCGAACATGCGGTGCGGTATTACAATGATTTTGTGAAACCATCCAAGGTGTTCCGTGCGCCAAGTGAATTGGAGCGCGAGGCGCTGGAGGATTTGCTGGTGCAGTTGAAGGCATGGGATGGTGGACTGGACGCCGAGGCGTTGCAGACCATGGTATTTGCCGTTGGCAAGGAGCGGTTTGAGCTGCTGCGCGACTGGTTCACGGCGCTGTATGAGGTGCTGTTGGGTGCGTCACAGGGGCCGCGTTTTGGCGGGTTCATCGCGCTTTATGGTGTGGATGAGACCGTGGCATTGATTGAGGATGCGCTGGCCGGGAAGCTGGTTACTACGTGAAACTCTTGCCCTATGGCCTGCGTGACTTACCATAAGTCAACCAAGCCATAGGGAGAGATATGATGCGGACGGGATTGATTTCAGCGGTTTTGGGGCTGGTTTTGAGCGTGCTCATGACCTTTGGCGCGGCGGCCCAGCAAACCGAAATTGAAGGTACGATCAACAGTCAATTTGAGGCGTTTAAGGCCGATGATTTTGACAGTGCGTTCACCTATGCGACGCCGCTGTTGCAGAGGTTGTTTGGATCACCTCAGAATTTTAGACAAATGGTAACAACAGGATATCCAATGGTTTGGCGACCTGCGGAGGTGCGGTATTTGGACCTGCGCGAACGTGGTGGCGCGATATTTCAAAAGGTTCAAATTACAGACGCCAAAGGGTTCACGCATCTGTTGGAATATAAGATGGAACAGACGGATATGGGCTGGCGTATTGGTGGGGTGCAAATATTGGATGCTCCGGGGGCAACGGCTTAGCAGTCAGGGCATCGCGGATTTCCAGCCTGAATCTAAGGTTTCAGACCTGAGATACAGATTGGTTACTCTCCAGATTGAGTGCCTTTTTGGTTTCTGGGTCCATGTTCGCCAGCAGAGCGAAGTTCCCGCATTGGGTCATGTGGGCGGGCAATGACGGTTCTCTTTGAACGAAAGGTTCTGCCGAGGTCTGTTACAATTTCGACGCAGCATTCTATTGCTGTCGGAGAGGCTGCGCGCAATATGATCGTGCCTTTTGCGGCCCCGCCGATTGGCATGGATCTTTCCCCTAAATGTCGGTGTAAAGCACCGCTATAGTAGCTTGAAGTTTGGGAAAACGGATAGGTTTTTGCGTCATCTGATCTTTTGATTAGCTCGAAACACAATTCATTGCCCGAGTTAGATTGCAGGAAAGATTGAAATTTCCCGAGTGCCCAATATCCGTCCAAATCATTGTATCTGCTCGTAAAGCTATCAACCAGACTGTTGCAAATTCCTTTAATTTCGGTTCGCCGTGCCATTTGGTACTCCAGTATCCGAGTATGTTAGATAGAGGCAATTCTTGCCCAAAAACCCCTGACGAACCGGATCGCAGTATAAATGAATACTTTATGTTCTGATGGATGGCAACTTTGTTCGTAAAACAGACCTCACCCATGTTTTCACTGTCGCACCCCCACCGCACGCACTCCCCATCCCCTCTTAACCCCGCATTGATATTTCCCTGACCTCGCACCGGCAGTCGTCGGGCTTTGATAGCAATCAAACGGAGTGTTGCGCTGATTTGTGCAGGTTCCGGGGAAAAGGGATTTTTCGATGAACAAGGCAATTACCGACGGCGTGTTGTTGATGCCACCTGCGTTTGCGCAAGGGTTGGATGTGTATTCAAGCGGCGATGGCACGCCCGGGTCAGACACTTATGAAAACTCTGCCAATGGTGTGTTTGTGGCTGCGGATCAGGACTTTGCCGGGGCGTTGGAACTGTTGAAAACGGATGCCACGCAAAAGGTCCGTTACATGGGGCAAACGCCGCTGTTGCCGGGGTGTTACCTGCGGGTCAGCGTCAAGGTAAAGGCGATCAGTGGCAATTTACCTTCGGTGCGCATTGCCGGATATCCCGCACGTGGGAACGGCAGCAAGGTGACGGGTGTGCCGGAATTCGGCCCCGCCACGCCGCTGACATCATATGGTGAAGTGGTTGAGGTCAGCGCAATCATCGGTGCGGGTGCGCGCGGCGGTGTTGATATGGTCTGGGGGACGGATGCCGTTTACGGGCATTTGGGTCTGGACCTGATTGGGCAAAACGGCGGTATTGTTCGTGTGGACGATATCCAAATTGAAGATATCACATCGGTTTTCCTACGTGATCTGGTATCGCTGGTTGATGTGACGGATTATGGTGCAGTTGGGGACGGAACGACCGACAACACCGCAGCGTTTGAGATGGCGAATTCTGCTGCGAATGGGCGCACTGTGTTTGTCCCCGCAGGAACGTTTCTGCTAAACGATAATATCACTTTTGACACCCCTGTGAAATTTGAGGGCAAAGTCACGATGCCTGCGACAGCGCAATTATTGCTGCGCCGCAACTTTGATTTGCCCACCTATATTGAGGCGTTTGAAGACGAAGAGGTTGCTTTTCTCAAAGCGTTTCAGGCGTTGATTAACAATTCGGATCATGAATCCTTGGATATGGGTGGACGTAAGGTTTATGTTAATGAGCCTTTGGACATGCAGGGTGCGGTGCCGGATCGCACGGCCTATGCCACCCGCCGGGTCATTCGAAATGGGCAGCTAGAAGCGGGGCCAAGCAGCGCTTGGGATACTGTTGTTGTCACGTCGCAGGCGACCTATTCACCATCTAACAGCAGCCGATTGACCAACGTGAGCAACATTGCAAATGTGCCTGTTGGCGCTTTGGTGGAGGGCACAGGTGTTGGGCGCGAAGTCTATGTACTGTCAAAGAATATTTCGACACAGCAAATCACGCTAAGTGCGCCGTTGTTTGATGCGGCCGGTACGCAGAATTTTACGTTCCGCAAGTTCCAGTATTTGATTGATTTCAGTGGCTTTAGCCAGCTCAGCAAATTCGTCATGGCGGACATCGAATTCCAGTGCAACAATCGGTGTAGTGGCATTATGTTGGCCCCCTCTGGTTCAACATTTCATCTGCGTGATTGTTTTATCAGCCGTCCAATGGATAGGGGGCTGACCTCAATCGGAAGCGGCTGTCAGGGGATGTTCATCGACCGTTGTCAGTTCTTGTCGCCTGAAGAAAGCGAATTGGTCCCGAACCGCAAGACCATCGCGCTCAATACAAATGCCAACGACATCAAGTTGCGTGATAACCGCGCGACACAGTTTAGGCACTTTGCACTGGTGGCGGGGCAAAATTCGTTCATCAGCGGCAATCACTTTTTCCAAGGTGACTCTGTTTCCAATGGTATTCGCTCAGCAGGGCTTATTCTGGCAGCACCGCATTCGAGTTCGATTGTTTCGGGCAACTATGTTGATAACTGCTTTATCGAGTGGACGAACGAACAAGACCCGGCACCGGAATTTAACACTGAATTTTCATTCAGCGCGTTGAGCATCACGGATAATATTTTCCTATCTGGGGATGTGGCCCCTTGGTTTAGCTATATCGTCGTAAAGCCGCATGGTGCGGGGCATTTCCTGAGTGGGGTCAGCATCACAGGCAACAGATTCCGCAGTATCATTGGGGGTATTGATCGGGCGGAACGCGTTGATACGACCTATGCTGATCTGGACATTTCGCGCTGCAAGAACGTCGTGATGAATGGCAACTCGTTCCATGCGGTGACTGCACAGGTACAGAATGCGGCGGAAATTGAGTTTACGCAGAACACGCCCTCCAACAGTTGGGACATTGATGCGTCTGAATATTTACCATTTGGCGGGCAAGCGCTGAACGTCGATTCAGTTGTGGCGCAAGGTGCCATTCGCAACGCATCGAATGTGACGCAGTATGACATGCCTTACGTGCAGCAAATCCAAGGGCCTGACCGTAACCGTATCCGCGTTGTCTGGCCAACGGCGGTCAAAGGTAAGGTTTTGGTCGTTGTGCGGATGGATAATCGTTGAATTTTGATTGAATGCGCTTTGCGGCCCCGTGTGTTTGTTCATGCGGGGCCGTTTACCTTTGGGGTGTTAGAATTCGCGCCACAATCCAAGTTTGAGCGCGGTGTTTTCAACCTCACCCAAGGGACTTTCCGCACCAATTTGGAAGCGGTATTTCCCTTTTCGTGGTTTGAACACAAGTGAAGGGGCAATGGTCGCATAGGTTTTGCTGTTCAGGTTTGCCAAATAAAGCTCGACCATTCCGGTTGTGATTTCGGTAAAGTTGACGCCAACTGTGCTGTCGACTTTGGCAATGTGCTGGCCATAGGACACATCCCAGGTCATTGAAGCATCGATGGCCATCCATCCATTCATGTCTTTGATCTGTAAACCGCGCCCCCAAGATACACCGGTCTTGAGGTGTGGCAATACGATGTCCCCGATCCATGCCGCGCCGACGCCTAATTCATAGGCCCATTTGTTTTGACCTTTGTTTGGACCAAGCGGGCGACGGATGAACAACGTCCCATAGCCAGTTTGGATGCCTTGGCTGTTGGTGGCATATCCGATGTCCGCGCCAATGGTCAGGTTTTCGCGCCATCCGAATTCCAGATAAGACGCGTTTGTGGTTTCCAGGAAATAGTTTGTGGTAAAGGAAAGTGAGGTAAAGCTGGTGCCCTTTTCACGCATCCACGCGCCTGCATGGGCTGTGGTGGCGAATAAAGCCCACACCAAGAAACCAATTAAGAAACAAGACCGCATTGCATACTCCCGCAGGCGATCATGGTTAATGGCTGTTAAGAAAAGGTTACGATTTTAGAAGCGTTAAGCCGAAATGCAAAAGCCCATGGCATGTGCCACAGGCTTTTGCAGGGTCTTTTGGGTTTGGGCGCTAGCGAATGGCCTTGCCGCGTGGACCCGCGATGAACCACACGATCAACCCGACGACAGGTAGAATGAGGATCGCAAGCGTCAACACGATTTTGCCCAAAGTTGAAGTGTTGGATGTCAGTACTTGATAGATTGCGTAGATGTCTGCGATCAAAATGATCAGACCAATAATGCCATATTCCATTGGTTACTTTGCCTTAGTTTGTTATTTCGATTGGCATTGACCCTAACCTGCCAAGGAAATGCTCCCCAACCTCAAATGCGCTAAGAACAGGTCAATGGTCGCTAAAACAGACGTGGCAATTAAGATAAGACATAGCAGGCCGCCAACGGCGCGCTGCGGTCTTAACGTTTGCCGCCGTATCTGCTTTTGCCGCCCCGCATGCCGCCGCGACCGCCCGTACTGCGGCCGGATGATTTTTTTGCAGCATCAACCGCTTTATCAACGGCGTATTGCCGCGCCATTGGGTCGTCAGCGACGACCAAGTCCACGGCCTCCAGCCGTTTGACCTCATCACGCAGGCGAGCGGCTTCTTCAAACTCAAGGTTTTCAGCAGCTTTGCGCATATCTGTGCGCAATCCTTCGAGCACGGTTTGCAAGTTGCCCCCTGCCAGCGGATTGTCGATTTTGGCCGTGATGCGAGACTGATCTGTGTCGCCTTTGTAAAGTCCCGCCAGAATATCCTCGACATTCTTTTTGACGGTCATGGGGGTGATCCCATGCTCTTCGTTGTAGGCCAATTGTTTGACACGGCGGCGTTCGGTTTCGCCCATCGCGCGTTCCATCGACCCGGTGATACGGTCGGCGTACATGATCACGCGGCCATCTGCGTTACGTGCGGCGCGGCCAATGGTTTGGATCAGGGATGTTTCAGAGCGCAGGAAACCTTCCTTGTCTGCATCTAGAATCGCGACCAAGCCACATTCGGGAATGTCCAAACCCTCGCGCAGCAGGTTGATCCCAATCAGCACGTCAAAAGCGCCCAGCCGGAGATCACGCAGGATTTCAATGCGCTCAATGGTGTCGATATCGCTGTGCATATAGCGCACGCGAATACCCTGTTCATGCATGTATTCGGTCAGATCTTCGGCCATGCGTTTGGTCAGCGTGGTACATAGCGTGCGCATCCCGTCAGCTGCGACTTTGCGGACCTCATCCAACAGATCATCGACCTGCATTTCGACAGGGCGGATTTCAATCTTTGGTTCAATCAATCCGGTGGGGCGAATGACCTGTTCGGTAAAGACACCGCCTGTTTGTTCGATTTCCCATTTGGCGGGGGTTGCCGATACAAACACCGATTGCGGGCGCATCGCATCCCATTCCTCAAACTTCAGAGGGCGGTTATCCATGCAAGAGGGCAGGCGGAACCCGTGTTCGGCCAGCGTCATCTTGCGCCTAAAGTCACCTTTGTACATGCCGCCAATCTGGGGCACGGACACATGGGATTCATCGGCAAACACAATTGCATTGTCAGGGATGAATTCAAAAAGGGTGGGGGGCGGCTCGCCCGGTGCGCGGCCCGTCAGATAACGAGAATAGTTTTCGATACCGTTGCACACGCCTGTGGCCTCTAGCATCTCAAGGTCAAAGTTGGTGCGTTGTTCCAACCGCTGCGCTTCAAGCAGTTTGCCATCGGCCACCAGTTGATCGAGCCGGATGCGCAACTCTTTCTTAATGCCGATGATCGCCTGAGACATCGTTGGTTTCGGCGTCACGTAATGGCTGTTCGCGTAAACACGGATCTGCTCAAACGTATCGGTTTTCTCACCCGTCAGCGGATCAAATTCCGTGATGCTTTCCAATTCCTCGCCAAAGAACGACAATCGCCATGCGCGATCATCCAAGTGAGCCGGAAAAATCTCAAGTGAATCGCCACGCACGCGGAATGACCCACGTTGAAACGCCGCATCGTTGCGTTTGTACTGCTGTGCGACGAGGTCTGCGATAACTTGGCGTTGGTCATAGGTGGATCCGGTTTTCAAATCCTGTGTCATCGCGCCATAGGTTTCGACCGACCCGATACCATAGATGCACGAAACGGACGCCACGATAATCACATCATCGCGTTCCAACAGTGCCCGCGTGGCCGAGTGGCGCATGCGGTCGATCTGTTCGTTGATCTGTGATTCTTTCTCAATGTAGGTGTCAGACCGTGCGACATAGGCTTCGGGCTGGTAGTAATCATAGAAGCTGACAAAATATTCGACAGCATTGTCCGGAAAGAACCCTTTGAATTCGCCATATAGCTGTGCGGCCAATGTTTTGTTCGGGGCAAGGATGATTGCCGGGCGTTGGGTTTCTTGGATCACCTTGGCCATGGTGAATGTCTTGCCTGTGCCGGTTGCACCCAACAACACCTGATCACGCTCGCCGTTGTTCACGCCTTCGGTCAGTTCCTTGATTGCTGTGGGTTGGTCGCCTGCGGGTTCAAATTCTGTATGCAGCACAAAAGCTTTGCCGCCCTCCAGCTTGGGACGGCTGCGCACATCGGGCGCGGCGTTTGCCATGATCGGCATCCCGTCAGAGGAATCAGTTTGTGCGTATGGCATGGCAGCATCCTTGGGTGGCGAACCCCATAGGTGTCATGTTTTAGGCTGGTATCAAGGGGAGTTCCCGTGATTGTTGCCAGTTTTTGTCAGCAAGAAACACGGGCAGAATGGCAATACGGCCCAGTGCCTCTGACTATTTGGTCAAACGCTTGCGGTTCGCGCGCACTTTTTGACTAAGAGGTTTGATCGCGGCACTCATGATCTGATCGGGTGTGTTGCCTGCCATTGCCGCTTTGGCACCGGCTGTAAAAGCATCGACCATTGCGGGCGCTTTTTCTGCGACCATATCGTTTTCACCACGTCGCGCAGGGATTGCACCGCTCACCCCCATCAGGCGCAGGGTCATCACAGTTTGTGTATCCAGCATCAGGGACGTCATCTGATTCTGTAGTTTCATCATCGCTAACGGTGTCATCTTAATTTCCAATCATTACGTCATCATCTGTATATGCTGCATCGCAGCATTGATAGAGGTAATCGCATTTGCCCACATTCTCTTGCCCCTGTTGCTGGAATATCGGATAAGTCCACACCGACCTGATCAATGAGGCAGTCATGCGCGCACGTATCTTTCAACCGGCCAGAACAGCAATGTCATCTGGCACGGCAAAAACCAAATCTTGGGTGCTCGAGTTTGCGCCGTCTGAAACGCGTGAAGTTGACCCCTTGATGGGCTGGACATCCTCATCAGATACGCAATCGCAAGTGCGCCTACAGTTTGCGACAAAAGAAGAAGCCGTGGTTTATGCCCGTGAAAATGGCATTGATGCGCAGGTCCAAGAACCACACAAACGCAAGCCGAACATCCGTGCAGGTGGCTATGGCGAAAACTTTGCGACGGGCCGTCGTGGCGTTTGGACGCATTAAACGACAGAAAACGACAGGCAGGCCGCGCCCTTAATTTCGCACGATACCATAATCGTGATGCCCGAAGGCGATCCTTCACTACTACACTTCAGCTTTTCGAGAACGTCTTGATCAGCTGCACCTTTTGAAAGAACCGCCATGAACATGTTGAAAATCGTTGCTGTGCCGATGCACAAAGAAGGCCGCAAGTTCGTTGCAATCTTTGCCGCCATCGCAATCGTTCTGGGGTTTCTATGGCAGCCGCTGTTTTGGATCGGCGCGGGCCTTACCGTTTGGTGCTATTATTTCTTCCGCGACCCGGTGCGCATGGTGCCACAGCAAGACGGGTTGGTAATATCGCCCGCCGATGGCATCGTGTCGCTCATTTCGGATGTTGTCCCGCCTGTTGAGTTGGAACTGGGCACCGCACCACTAACCCGTGTGTCTGTGTTTATGAACGTCTTTAACTGCCACGTGAACCGCGCGCCAATTGCGGGCAAGGTGACGCAGATCGCTTATCACAAGGGCAAGTTTGTGAACGCGTCACTTGATAAGGCCAGCGAACATAACGAACGCAACGGTCTGACCATCGAAAATGCCAACGGCGTGCGCATTGGTGTTGTCCAAATTGCGGGTCTCGTGGCACGCCGCATCGTTTGTTTTGTGAAGGTGAATGATGACATCAAGGTGGGCCACCGCTTTGGTCTGATCCGCTTTGGCAGTCGGCTTGATATCTATCTGCCTCAAGGCGTGAAGCCCTTGGTTTGCGTTGGACAAACCGCTGTTGCCGCTGAAACCATTTTGGCGGACCTGAACGCACCCGACGTGGCGCGCACGGCGCTGCCCGTATGACAAAGCCCGATCGCATAAAGCTGCGCCATATCGTGCCAAGCATGGTGACGGTTTTTGCGATATGCGCCGGGCTGACCTCTGTTCGGATGACCTTAGAGGGCCGCGTTGAGATGGCGTTGTATTTCATCCTTCTGGCGGTTTTCCTAGATGCCGCTGACGGCAAGCTGGCAAGGTTTTTGGACACCGCCAGCCCCTTTGGCGCAGAATTGGACACGTTGGCAGATTTCTTCAACTTTGGGATCGTGCCGGGCCTGCTGCTTTATCAAACTCTGTATTTTGACACGAACTATGCAAATCTAGGCTGGCTTGCGACATTGGTTCTGGCCGTCTGTTGCGCATTGCGATTGGCGCGTTTTAACCTGTCGATTGGCGATACCAAGGTCGCCTTGAAAAAGGATGACTTCTTTGTTGGTGTGCCCGCACCTGCATTGGCCTGCCTCGCCCTGATGCCGGTATTCATGCATCTGTCAGGCTGGCACGAAGCGGATTATGTCTTTTTGCGCACGATATACATAATTGGTGTTGGACTATTGGCCGTGAGCACGATCCCGACGTTCTCGATCAAACATGCGTCGATCAAACAAAACCAACTTGCCGTCGCCATTATCGTGGCTGTTGTGTTGGTGGTGTGCTTGATGGTCTATCCATGGCCAACATTAATTGTGGGTAATCTGATGTACCTCGCGTCCTTGCCGTTGTCCTACCTATCGCACCGCAAACTAAGGGCGTCGGACAGATAAGACTTGGTGACATCCAATTGGATGAGCCATTGTTTTCTTGGCTTGCCAAATTCAAGACGATGTTAGACAACCCGGCGAAGCGGTCCCTTAGCTCAACTGGATAGAGCAGCTGATTTCTAATCTGCAGGTTCGGGGTTCGAGTCCTCGAGGGATCGCCACTGTAGTATGGTTCTTGTGTAAAGCCATCCACTGGATAGGGCATTTCAACTTAGCGCCGACATATAACATTGAGATCCAGCCAAGCTTACCCTGTATTTGCTTGTTCGATCCGATCCAATGGGACTAAAAACAGCATATGAAGATTTGTGCTGTCACAATGGTTTACCGGGATTACTGGGCGTTATCGCAATGGTACGCACATTATGCGCGCCACCTTGGTTCGGAAAACCTCTATATAATTGCACATGGGGCAGATCCAAAAATTGCTGAACTTTGCCCAAGGGCCAGTGTGATCACCATCCCACGGGATGACCTTGCTGGTTTTGACCGCGCGCGTGCACGCATGCTTAATAATATCCAGGACGGGCTAGGGGTGGTTTATGATTGGGTCATACGCACTGATGCGGATGAGTTGATTTGTCTGGATCCAGCCCACCATGGGTCCTTTGTCGATCTGTTTGACCAACAACCATCTGCAACGGCATTGTTCGCACTTGGCTTCAACGTAGCCGAGGTTGAAGGCGAAACGCCATTACGGCGCAGTGATGCGGCTTTGGGTAAAAGGCGCAATGCCGCTTTTACGGGACACTATAGTAAAGCATGGGCAGTAAGGCGCGGCGTGCATCTGGTGCGTCACGGTATAGGTGTCCCTGCCAAGCGCGTGACGACGGCAGAATTCAACATGCCGCAGGGCGTTTATATGGCGCACCTGAAATATGCCAACTTGATGGCATTGGTTGACGCAAACACTGACCGTGCAAAGGTCGCCAGCGGTTCCGAAAAGGGCCTGCCGGGCAAAGCATGGTCAGACGCAGATAAAGATAGTCAGAAATTCCTCAATATGTTTGCCAAGCTACCGGTCTGGGAATGGGATCGTGCGATGACAACGGCCTATACTGAGATCATCAAGACGCCAGTACGTGATACGGATCAAAGCCTGTTGCGCGCAAAGTCAGTCAACTTTCCATGCCGCACTATGCTGCCAGATTGGTTTCAATATAGCTAAGCGGGCGGATTGGCGCGGTAAGTCCGATCTTCCGATTGCTCTTGGTGCATACCAAAGACCTAAAGCACACGCATCTTCTGTTATTTCATACCTTTGAGGCGGCTAAGGGCGTGGGTTTTCGATTCTACGAGAGGGCAAAGCCATGCGACTCGCCCGTAACGCGCTCGATTATTGAGCCTTATCGCTCGATTCGACGCAGGATTCTCTCTCGAGAGCATCAATTGGCAGTAGATACAGGTCTTGTTCAGTTTTTATGCTGGCGGAAAAATACTCAAAACCTCAATAAAACAGCAGATATTGCGGATAACGTGTTTTTTGACCGAGAATATGAAAAAAGAGGTTGCGGGTGTTTGGTGATAACACTAGAACCCCCCTTACCGGACGAGCAGCGACGCTCTGAGGGTCGCAAGACGGACTGGATGGCGGCGGAGACGCGGTAGGATGGTTCGGAAGC